>JAZQVD010000012.1:0-44313 GCA_045631665.1 Alloprevotella sp. | reverse complement strand
TTAAACTATTTTATCAAAATACTTACTATCTCTATTATGAAAAGCAGGATAAGTGCCTTCTAGAATATCAACAATAATTTTGTTGATTGTAGGATTTTCGATTGCTCCAGATTCATATGATACTGTATTGCCATTTTGTTTGTCAATTTTCATTTGTATAATTTGGTCCGCATCACAAACTACAGCTAAATTGGGGTTATGAGTAACCATAATTATCTGACGACGTCTTTTTGCTTCTTTGATAAAATGTACGATATACTTGTAGACGCTCTCATTATCAAGGTTTTCTTCAGGTTGATCTATTATTAATGGTTTGTCATCCATATCAATAAATAGATATAATAGCAATAATAAAGCGCCCCTTTCTCCTGGAGACAGCGAGGATAAAGGCTTACCATTCATCTTTAATTGGAAAAATGGTACTATATAATCCATGCTATAAATATAATCGTATAAGTCTTGTTTGGTGTGACCTTTCTTTAGCTGAGCTTCTATATTGCGAAGTGCATTATTAGCCCCATCTCGTTTATCATACTGTAATGCTTCATTAATGCTCGATGGAAATTCTATTATAGAATCCAAATCCAACAGATTAATGTTTTCTATATTATCTTTTACGCGCATTAATCCTTGTTCTTTGCCATAGAATGAACCTGCAATTTGTTGATTGACAAAATCGAAAAAATAATCTTCAAATCCTCTTATGGCAAATGTTGCATCAAACTCTATCGGATAATCTTTTAAGGCATCCTTATATTCTTCCACAAATTTTACAATAGGAGCAAACAAATTATTATATATTCTAAGGACTTCCGATTTTTTGTTTACTAACTTGTTGATTTCCTGTTTACGAATAACTTTTAAGCTTTCAATATCATTAGCAAGATGACGTTCTATATAATCAAGCTTGCATTGAAGATTTTTAATACTACCTTCTTTTTCTTCTGTTCCCGTAATATCTTCAATGCTTTTTTCCCATTCTAATTTTTGAACAAGATACTTTTGGTATTTTATTTCTGGTTCACTAAGTTCTTGGGAAACGTCAACAAGTGTTTTTTGCTTAGTTTTTATGGTATTTATGAGTCCTTGTTCATTTTCTTCTTCAAATTCTTTATTGATTATTTTTATTCTACTTTCAATTTGTTTTATCTTAATTTCTATAATCTGATGGTTGTATTTAAAGTTAAGTATTTCATCAATATTGATGTCATTTGATGTCAATATTGGATTAATGTCAACTTTCACATTCTCAATATATTCGAATAAACGAGATAAGTTCTCTTTTACTGAAATTAAATCTTGTAACCGCTTTACCAATTGAGTTTGTTCTATCTGTAGTTGTTCTAATTTTTCATTTAATTCGTTTAACTCATTTTGTATCTTTTCTAACTTTGTTTTAGCTTCTTGAGCTTTAGGGTTCCCTGATAAATCTGGTTTCTTAATTTCTATGGGCTTTGCACTTTGTGCATTACTAAGTTGTTCTTGTTTATACTTAAGTTCATTTTCTAGTTTAGTCTTATAATTAGGTTCTAATTGTAACTCTAAATCGACAATAGAAGTGTTGATTTCTCTAATTTTATCTTTAATGTTTTGACAAGAACGTTCATTCTCTGTTGTAAGATATTTAATAAGACTGTCTAAGTCATTTTTACCATATCTTTCTGCTGGATTTAAATATTGAAAAATTATTTTCTTTAATTCCTTCTCAAATTGGCCATCATCCTCAGTCGTACATAAATTTTCTAAAAAATTTTGAGGAATATATTTTACTCGTTCAGGTTGATTAATATCAGGAGATTCATCTAGCGTTTTCTTTTGCGAATGTGATTTATCGGCCCAGCCTATTATTGCCTCAATTTGTTTTGATCTATTATATGGCTTATTCATCCTAAATTTATTGGGTGTCAAAAATGAAAAAGCTTCATTTTTTGTGTTTGCACATAATGCTAAAATATCTGTTAAAGCACTTTTCCCGCTACCTTTATTTCCTATTATAGCAACCAATCCAGGATTAATATCTATACGAATATTATTAAACCATGTTTCTGGCATTGAAGCACCTGCAACTCTGGTTATCTCCAAACTATCAATGAATTTATCAGGATTTCTTTTTATCCTTTGAAGTAGTAATGGCTCCTCGTAACTAATACGTTCTGGTTCAGATATGATTTGCTTTAATCCTTCAAATGCTAAATCTGCTTTTATCCAACAAGGCTTTATTCCTATTTCATTAAGTTCATGTGCATCTGATGCAGTGATTGAAGGTTTGCCAAACTTTTCTAAATAGAATTTTGCTTCATTAGGCTTTTTAATTTCACAGATGTCTATATATCCTTCATTAAATAGTTCTTCTTTTACCGGACCAAGTGAGCATTCAATAGATGTATTACGGACACCACTTCCCTCATGTCTCATTTCTCTATCAATTCCATTCTCTTTAGAACCTGCATGAACTGTTACTATCCCTCCATATTTGTGTATTATATCAGCGGCTTTCTTGAATTCAACTTGAACAAGAAACATACCTTCCTTAAATAAAGTGGTTTCATCACTACTTTGAGAACCTGAATCCTTTGCTTTTTGAATTATTGATGTTCTGGATATCCCTAGCTGATTCAATACATTTTCTTTCAAGAATTCGGGAGATAATTTTATCCCATTATGCTCATCAGGAAATAGTCCTATCATATGAACAGAAGCTTGTCCATATTCTGTGCGAAATTCTATACCAGAAATGACGGTTATATTCATTGGCTTAGCCAATGTTTTCATTTCTTCAATATTATCAATCGTATGATGGTCAGTTACAGCTATACAGGAAATACCTTTTGATTTAACAACTTCTAAAATTTCTTGACATGTCCCTTTGCCATCTGAGGCATTTGTATGTATATGCAAATCCCATAAATTCCATGTAGATCCAATTTTCTTCATTTTTTTGCTATATTTAAACCTGTTAATCCTTCAAACAACCTGTCGGAACAATGTAAATTCCATCTCCAAGACGGAGATAAGTATTTTATCAAAGTTTGCCTACAAGTTTGATTTTTATATTTTCGGTAATTTGGCTCATATTAGTTCGGTGGTTTGACTCGTTACATAATTCTCACTCTTTCTTGCAACTCTCTCATTTTCTGCATAAGTTCATCAAACTCTAAAGATTCACCATAAATGAAAAATCGCCTCATATCGGCATAATCATCTTGCCACGCCTCCATAGCCGATTCTGGTATTATAAAGCTAATAGTTGATGGGGAATGTAAATCATAGTTTACATACTTCAAAGCATAATAAGCCTTACGATGCTCAACAATGGAGTCATAAAGTTTGCGATTCGACAAAGCTTCTTTTCCATACTCCGTATCCATCAGTTTTTCCATGTCATACAGATGTCGTGACATTCGTATACTTCTGGGCTTTTCTTTTTGGAATTCTTCCGCCAAGAGAAAAAGTTTCTCAAGGAACGTGCGAGTAGGAATTACTGTTCTAACAAGACTTTCTGCATCAGTATCTTCGCCATCAAAACTTTCACCTATTAAAGAACGAATTGGTCGTAATTCCGTGGGTTCATCCATTGAAAGGCAACTAATCTCAATCTTCACTCGTGGTGGAATATAATTGATAGTATCTTCAATAATCGACGAATAGTGTAATATAATTACCGTAGGATCTTTGTCTGAATCTATCGGTCTCCATTCTCCATCTTTATCTTGTACTTGAGATATATTCTCTATACTGTAACCAGAGACTCCCATTTCTTTCAAACGGGCATCTAATTGAGCCGAAAGGGTCTCATGAATATAAGCTCGTGACATCTTGCGTAATTTCTCACGCTGACTTTTACCAGTCTTCTCAATACCAAAGAATGAATGACTGATTGCCAAGTCAATGTCTTCAGAAAAACGTTCTATGATGCCAAAACCTTTTGACAACGATGTTCCGCCTTTGAATATCAAAGAATCACGACAATCTGTTTGGAATAATGCCTTCAGCGTAACTGTTACCCACCAATCCTTTTCTATGGCTACCTGATTAACGCCAGGATGTCCAACCTCCGTTTGCTGTAACATAGCTAAACGGTCCACTATCTCATTATTTAACCACAGTTTTCTCATAATCGAATTCTATTTTAAGCGGTTAGCATTGGTTTTATAATTCGTTTCATCCACGCAGGCATCATATCTATATCTTTAGCAAGTGTCTCCTTGTTAGTTTCTTTCGTTACCAATTGTTGGATTATATTCAGTTCTTCTTCTCCTACATTCTCTTTTTTCAGAGCTTTGAGTGCCTGAACAAGTAAAGAGATGAGACGAGTACCATAACAGAAATTCTTGGGTACACCTCGCTTTAACACGACTTTTCTATTGGATAGGTTTACAGTTCTTTCACTTCCGGTAGTTAAGTATGTGTAATTCATTGGCACTTGTGTTGATAATCCTAGTGCATTCAGAGCTGTCATACCTGATGGCAATACCTTCGCGTTATCTCTAGTAGCAATTGCCTGTACCACCTTATCAACTGAGGGCAGTACAACACCGAATTTGCTTCTTCTCGGTTTGGCATATATCCCATGTGCAATTTTAACAAGCATACCATCTGTCGTTAACTCAGACAAAATGCTTCCCACAAACTCCGTGTGGTATTCAGGAAAGTCTGAACGAAACAGTATACAATCCTCTGGCATCGTTTCTATGCGTTGCCTAAGAGTTGTACTATCGATTGAATATTCATTAGTCATATCACCTTTGAAATTTTGATGATTTTTCAAATGCAAAGATACGAAAAGGATTCAAATAAATGATGAATTGCCAAAAATTATATTCTGTTGACTCATATAATATCGCTTTGTACAATTTGTAATATGAATACAAATAACCTTAAACAATAAGATTATTGGGGTTTACATTAGTATTTAGTTGTAATATAAATAGGAATTATCCCCTAATAATATCAAGAAGTCTATTCCACTCTCTTTCCGCTGGCTAAAACCCTCCAATACCTTCTGTCTTATTCTACTCGCTTCATAGGTGCTCAATCGAAACGCCAGTGCAATAACCACTTCAAGATTGTAGAATGTAGCCCAACCTTTAGGCATAGCCAAATCGCATCGTAGGGTAGTTGCAGGGGAAAGAGTCCCACTCCTATAAATAGCTTTTATGGCGGCTCGGAGTGTCGGGGCTATCACCCCGAACAACTCCACCAATTCCATTTCCGACATCCAAACACTTTTGCTTGGGATATTTACTCTACCACTTTCGCTGATTGTTATTATTGCTCGTTCCATAGTTACATTGCTATTGAGATTTCACTAAACGATTGATTAAGTCGGTTGCCGAACATAGTCAAATCCTTGTCGATTTTCTCGGTGGTAATCTTGGCATACTTTTGTGTCGTGGTAATGTTCGTATGTCCCAAAACTCGGCTTACACTCTCAATTGGAACGCCCTTACTGAGAGCAAGCGTAGCGAATCCATGGCGTGTGCAATGGAAGGAAATATCCTTCGTTATTCCGCACTCTTTTATCATCTTTTTCAATGGTTTACAGAAGTTCCAATAGTTCAGATTAGGGAACACAAGTTTGTCCTCTTGGAATCTCTCATATCGCTTGATTATCTGTAATGGAATATCCAATAGCTTCACTTGGAAATTTACCTTTGTCTTGTGTCGCTTGGACAATATCCACTTCTCTCCGTTAATCTCTACTATATCATCAGTGGTCAGTTCCTTTATATCCACGAATGACAAAGCAGTGAAACTTGCAAACACGAATAGGTCTCGGATATAAGCCAACTTCTTATCTGCAAATTCGAGAGTCATTACAGCTTTGATTTCATCTTCTGTAAGATATTGTCGCTCCTTGATGTTCTGATTTACCCGATACTGGGCGAATGGATTTCTCGGTGTCAGTCCGTTGTAATGAGCCTTTGACACGATTGTTTTCAGCCACATACAATGCGACCATACACTGCCATTATGTAGTCCTGCATCAGTAGAGAGATAGATTTCATACTCCTTGATAAAATCGGGAGTAAGTTCAAGCATAGAAATATCACTACGCTTGTAGCATTTCTTAATGAATGCTGCCAAATGATTTCGAGACCTTACACGCACCTTGTAGGAACTTGCTGCACGGTCTATGCCGATTCGCTTCTTGAAACTCTCGTTGTCTTTATCAAATGCGCCAAGCAATGTTTCATACTCCGTTCCGATACCTTGATAGGCATTGCGTACCATTTCGGCAGTTACATAGGCTTCTCTATCCGAAATGCGTTGATAATGCTTGATGATTTGAGCCTTGATGTTATCCAAAGCCAAATTGATGTCTCGTGCCTCTTTGCTCTTACCTTTGGCTCGATTGCCTTTGGCATCCCACATTGTTTTTGCAATGATCAGTTTGCAGCTGAATTGTGCCACCGAGCCATTGATTGTAACTCGCCCCATAATGGGGACAATACCGTTTTTCTCCTTGCTTCCGTTCACGTAGAACAGCACCTTAAATGTACTTCGCATAATCCAATTCTTTTTTGGTTACAAAATTAGTTATCAGCGAGTTGTACATTGTTATGCAGAATATGGCAGAGAGTAGAAATGAACTCCAACAACCTATAAACTTACCTCGTTAGTGGGTAATGGATAAGAAACCGTTCACCCTCATTACCTTTCATTTCATTGCACTTTTGCATCTGCGAGGCTTTCATCATAAGTCCTCATAAGTCATTGAACACCAGTGCCACCATCATTATTTCCCCTCATTCGTTAGATTTTTCCAGAAATATGTTGTATCTTTGTGAGCACGTTATATTACCTGATACACTTTTTTTAATACGTTTTAAAAAAACAGAAGTTATGAAGAAATTCTTTATGCGCTTAGGGCGCTGGGCGGTTTGCGCCAGTATGTTGCTGTTTACGAATGGCGCTTTTGCTGAAGTGAATGAAAAGCCTTTTATTATTCCCGAACTGCAAACGTGGACAGGTCAGGAGGGTAGCGTGACGCTCTCAGGTGTAGTGCGCGTAAGTGGAGGAAAGGAAATGACGCGTGTAGCAGAAGCCTTTGCGGCTGATTATGCCGAACTGACAGGCAAGACCATGATTGTGAAAAAGGGTAGTGCTAAGGCGGGCGACATCGTCTTGACGCTCAAGAAGAAAGAAGCAGCGCTTGGCAAGGAAGGTTACCGCCTGACTATTGCTGATCGCGTGACGGTTACAGCAGCTACGGCGCAGGGTGCCTTTTGGGCAACACGCACGCTCTTGCAACTCGCAGAGCAGGGCGACCAGCTCCCTAAGGGGGAAACGGTAGACGTTCCTGCATACGAATTGCGCGGATTTATGGTTGACGTAGCCCGTAAGTTTATGCCCATTGATTACCTCAACGACTTGGTAAAGGTCATGGCATATTACAAGATGAATGCCCTTCAGGTGCACTTGAACGATAATGGCTTCCGTCAATTCTTCGGTAACGACTGGGATAAGACTCCTTCGGCTTTCCGTCTTGAGAGCACTCAACACCCTGGACTTACCGCTAAGGATGGTCACTACACAAAGCAGGAGTTTATTGACCTCCAGATTTTGGGTGAAAACAACTTCGTGGAAGTGATTCCCGAAATCGACGTGCCCGCTCACTGCTTGGCATTCGCACACTACAAGCCCGAACTCGGTAGTAAGGAATACGGCATGGACCACCTCGATATGTTCCACCCCGAAACCTATCCTTTCATCGATAGCGTCTTCCGCGAATATCTCGAAGGTGAAAATCCCGTGTTCCGCGGTAAGAAGGTAAACATCGGTACTGACGAATATAGCAACCGCGATAAGAAGGTGGTAGAAAAGTTCCGCGAATTTACTGACCACTACATCAAGTTCGTTGAAAGCTACGGCAAGCAAGCCATGCTTTGGGGTGCGTTGACACACGCGAAGGGCGAAACTCCCGTGAAGAGCGAAAATGTTATCATGAACATTTGGCACAACCCCTATGCACAGCCCAAGGATATGAAGGAACAGGGCTACAAGCTCGTTTCTATCCCCGACGGTCGTGTATACATCGTTCCTGCTGCGGGTTACTACTACGACTACCTCGATTGCCACTACCTTTACAACCATTGGACTCCCGCAAACATCGGCGGAGTTCAGTTTGAAGAAGGCGATCCCGACATCCTCGGCGGTATGTTTGCCGTTTGGAACGACCACCACGGCAACGGTATTTCTACTTACGACGTGCACCACCGCACGTATCCCGCGCTTCAGACGCTTGCCGTAAAGTGTTGGACAGCAAGCAAGACTACGCTCCCTTATGCGCAGTGGGACGCAAAGCGCTGGGCGCTCAGCGAAGCGCCGGGGGTAAACTGGCTCGGACGCTTGGGAGATGAAAAGCAGTCGCTCGTAGCAAAGATTGACGCGGTTAAGGCAGGTGAAACGCTCCCCTTCGAAGAAATTGGTTACGATTACACCGTGACGTTTAAGGTGACAGGGGCAAAGGAAGAAAAGGGTACGAAGCTCTTTAGTTCGGCACACACTAACTTCTACATCGCTGACCCCAAGGAGGGCAAACTCGGATTTGAGCGCGACGGTTATCTTAACACATTTAACTACCGCATCCCCGTAGGGCAGACCGTAGAAATCACCATCCAGGGTAACAACAAGATGACGCGCCTCCTCGTAGACGGCAAGGTGAAGGAAGAGCTCGGCGTAAAGACGCTCTACGTAATGGATGACCGACGTAAGGCAAACTATATTTCTTGTCCCAACATGAAGAATGTAGAACTTTACAACACCGATGGCGACAAGATTTATTACCAGCGCACACTCGTGTTCCCCCTCCGCAAGGCAGGTGATTTCAAGAGCACTATCTCTGAACTTGAAATTTGGAACTATGTAAAGTAATCAACTTTTGATGAAAGCACTTAGAAATTTAATCCACTCACAAACGTTCTCCCTAAGCATCTTGGGGAGAACGCTTGTTTGTATTTCGCTCTGCATCTGTTTCTCACTTTCTACCTCTGCTCAAACGGTATATCATAATTACATTGCCAAGTATGCCGACGTGGCAGTAGAGCAGATGAGGAAGTATAAAATCCCCGCGAGCATTACGCTTGCTCAGGGATTGCTGGAGAGCGCAGCTGGGCAAAGCAGATTGGCAACAAAGGCAAATAATCACTTTGGCATTAAGAAGGGGTCGGGATGGACGGGACCTACCATCAGTCATAACGACGACCGTCGTGGCGAGAAATTCCGCAAATATGGTTCTGCCCTCGAGTCGTATGAAGACCACTCCCGCTTCCTTGTCAATGGCAAGCGCTATGCCGCCCTGTTTCAGTTAGATATTGACGATTACAAGGGTTGGGCAAAGGGACTCAAAAAGGCTGGGTATGCCACGAATCCCAAATATGCAAGTGAACTTATTGACATCATTGAGCGCTTCGAACTTTATCGTTACGACAACTTCAAAACGGCAAAGGCGGAGCAACCCAAGCAGCAGTTGACGGTTGTGACCCCTGCGCCACAACAGCGCCCCGTAACGTTTCAAACGACTCAGTCGCAGGAGTTGACACTCCGTACGTGTAACGAAAACTACTATGTCGTAGCTCGCTCAGGAGACACTTACAAGTCAATCGGAAAGATTTTTGGTTTGAGTCAGCGTAAACTTCGTAAATATAATGAGGTAGACAAAAATTACGAACTCCGTCCTGGTGATATTGTGTATATCAAGAAAAAGCAGAAGAAAGCACACAAGTCGCTTAAGGGGCAACGTCACACCATCAAGGCGGGTGAATCTATTTACTCCATCGCCCAGTTGTATGGAATGCGTGTAGAAACGCTTTATAAAATCAATAAAATATCCGAGCATTATACCCCCTCAGTTGGCGATACGTTACTTATTCGTAAGTAGTGTGTATGAAGATACAGAAAACCGTTTTAGAGTTTGTTGTAGGAGTAATTCCTATCAGCAAATTTCTAAAACGGTTTTTGTTATATACTTATGTAATCAGAATCAGAAGATGCCGTTATTGCTGCAATCGTTAAAGATAGCGAATGCCATAAGGGCGAGCAGCAAGTACATGCCAATGGTTTGCGTGATTTCCAAGAAGCGGTCAGAGGGTTTGCGGCGTGTAACGACTTCGTAAAGCAGAAAGAGCACGTGACCACCATCAAGCGCTGGGATGGGGAGGATGTTCATAAAGGCAAGCATGAGGGAGATAAAGGCAGTGAGTTCCCAGAAGCGTTGCCAGTCCCAAGCGGCAGGGAAGAGTGAGGCGATTGTGCCAAACGAACCGATGCTCTGTGCGCCTTCCTTGGTGAAGATGTATTTAAGGTCGCTTACATAACCCGTGAGGATGTTCCACCCATGAGCAATTCCTGCGGGGATGCTTTCAAGGAGGGTGTAGTGCTCAACCACCGTCTTATACTCTGGCATTTTAAACTGTATACCGAGCATGAGGTTTTCGGGGAGTAGGGCAGTGAGCGTGTCAATCTTTTCATCTCGAAGCACGGTGAGCGCCACTTGGCGGTAACTGATTCCCTCTTCTGGCGTTACGGTGGCAAGAATGTTGTGCTTATTGCTCATGAGTTGCTGATACTCATTCCATGTCGTTATAGCGCAAGTGTCTACGCCAATAATCTGGTCGCCTGATTTCAAACCAACGGAATCAGCAACGGAGTTAGGAGCAACTGCTCCAATGACGGAGGGAATGCGTTGCATGATGTAGGGCGTTGCTGTTTTCGTGTCGGCAATGGCAAGCAAACTGCGTTCTACGCCAGGCACCACGGTGTGTTCCTCACCATCACGGAGCACTACTATTGATTGTGCATCAGCAAGCGCACGGTAGAAGTCGCCTCCAAGTCGGTCAAGCGTGCCAAGGTTTGTGCGCAAAGGAATGTCGCCGTCTTGGAAACCGTGTGCCTTTGCTTCGGCGTTGAACATAAATCCGTGGGTGATGTTCTTAAGAGGCGTGTATTCTTGTCCCCAAACGAAAAGGATGCCAATGTAGATAATGAGCGCCGTGAGGAAGTTGACAAGCACCCCGCCAATCATAACGAGGAGGCGCTGCCAAGCGGGTTTTGCACGAAACTCATCGGGTTTCATGGGTTGCTTCATCTGCTCGGTGTCCATAGATTCGTCAATCATCCCTGCGATTTTTACATAACCGCCAAGGGGAAGCCACCCGAGGTGGTAATCTGTGCCCTTGTAAGAAAAGAGTTTGAGTGAGAACCAAGGGTCAAAGAAAAGGCAGAATTTCTCAACGCGAATCTTAAAGAGACGTGCGAAGAGGAAGTGTCCGCCCTCGTGAAGCGTGATAAGGAGGGCGAAGCATAGGATGAGTTGGAGGATTTGTAAGAGTCCTATTGTCATAAGTGTTTAGTTTTAATGTTAAGAAGTGCGGCGCGTGTTAATTACTTTTTTCTGCTACAAGACTGAGGGCAAATGCTCTTGCTTGTCCGTCAATTTCAATAAGTTGTTCCAAAGTGGGATTGTTTACAACCTCAATTGCGTGCATCGTTTTCTCAATAATTTCTGCAATCATTGGATAACTGATTTTGCTTTCTCGAAAGGCAAGGTTGACAATCTCATTTGCCGCATTAAGCACACAAGGGGCGGTGCCTCCCGTGCGGATGGCTTCGTAGGAAAGGCGTAAGCAGGGGAAACGCTCCATGTCGGCAGGTTCAAAATGCATCGCTCCTAATTTGAAGAGGTCCAATCTGTCTCCATCAAGATGCAAGCGAGCGGGGTAAGTGAAGGCATACTGAATGGGGAGGCGCATATCAGGAACGCCCAACTGTGCCTTTACGCTACCGTCTTCAAACTGCACGGCGCTGTGGATGATGCTTTCGGGATGTACCACCACTTGGATGTCATCGGGAGAAATATCAAAAAGCCACTTCGCTTCAATCATTTCAAAACCCTTGTTCATCAGTGTCGCAGAGTCAATGGTGATTTTCGCTCCCATTTCCCAATTAGGGTGGCGTAAGGCTTGTGCGGGAGTAACCGTTGTCATCTGCTCACGAGTGAATGTGCGGAATGGACCACCTGAAGCAGTAAGGAGAATTTTCTCTACCTTGTTATCCCCTTCGCCCGTAAGTGACTGAAGAATAGCGGAATGCTCGCTATCAACGGGAAGAATGGCAACCTTGTTCTTAACGGCAAGGTTACAGATGAGTTCGCCTGCTACAACGAGGGTTTCCTTGTTGGCAAGGGCAATCGTTTTCTTCGCATTGATAGCAGCGATAGTGGGGCGAAGTCCCGCGAAACCCACCATGGCGGTCAGTACGATGTCAATCTCTGAATGTGTAACTACTTCACACAACGCTTGACTTCCTGTGTAGACCTTAATAGGGAGGTCGGCAAGTGCCTCAGAAACTTCGTTGTAGAGGTCTTCACGCACGATAACGACACTATCGGGTTGAAATTTTCGTGCTTGCTGGATGAGTAACTTTGAGTTGTTGTATGCCGTGAGTGTGTGAACTTCAAACAACTCATGATGTTGGCGAATAACATCAAGTGCTTGGGTGCCGATAGAACCGGTTGACCCTAATATGCAAATTTTCTTCATTATTCGTTCAAGTCAATAATTCCTTGCGGTAGGGCAAGGGTAATGGTACGGTCGGCAATATTGTAATCTACGAGGAAATCGTCGTGGTAGGGGAGTACGAGTTCACCCTTAGTGGGGTGGTCTATATAGAAGAGTGTATTGTAGGAAGAATCATCCACTGTGTTGATAGTTCCAATTTCTCCATGCACTTCGTCGTAAAGTGTGTATCCTGTTAATGCTTTGAGCGAAGAAAGTTCTTGATTTTCTTCATCATTAAGATGTGACAAGGGATAATAGACTTGGAGACCCACTAATTTCTTTGCTTGCTGATCAGTATTGATGTCTTCAAATTTGAGAATTGCCGTTTCGTTGTTCTTGAAACGATATTCCTCAAGGAAAAACGGAACGAGGATTTCGTCTATTTTCAATACCAAATAATCAGCGCTACCACGGTCGAATGGATCGTCGGTAAATTGCAATTCCACTTCCCCTTGGAGTCCGCGGAATTTTTGTATGTAACCAATGTGGTAAACTTCGTCGTTGTGTATCATTACTTTTCTCTATGAATTACAGCGCCGAGCGCACGGAGTCTGTTCTCAATATTTTCGTATCCTCTGTCAATCTGATGGATATTATCAATACGACTGATGCCATCGGCAGTAAGTGCAGCAATGAGCAATGCAATACCCGCTCTGATGTCAGGTGACGACATCCTACGGGCTTTTAACTGCACTTGTCGGTCGTGTCCAATTACTACGGCACGATGCGGGTCGCATAGAATGATTTGTGCTCCCATATCAATGAGTTTGTCCACAAAGAATAGGCGACTCTCAAACATTTTCTGATGAATCAGTACGCTGCCTTTTGCTTGTGTAGCAACAACAAGAAGCACACTCAAAAGGTCGGGAGTAAGTCCAGGCCATGGGGCATCTGCAAGTGTCATAAACGAACCATCTAGGAAACTTTCAATGACATAATGCTCTTGATGAGGTATATAAAGGTCGTCTCCAATGCGTTCCATTTTGATACCGAGACGAGAGAATGCTTCGGGGATAATGCCTAATTCATCATAAGCTACATCTTTAATTGTAACCCCGTCTCCAATCATTGCCGCCATACCGATGAAACTACCGATTTCAATCATGTCGGGAAGAATACGGTGGACAGCACCATCAAGTTTTTCTACTCCTTCGATATACAAGAGATTAGAACCAATACCCGATATTTTTGCTCCCATTTGCTTCAGCATTTTGCAAAGTTGCTGAATATAGGGTTCGCAAGCTGCATTGTAGATTGTTGTTTTTCCTTCGGCAAGCACAGCGGCCATAATGATGTTTGCCGTACCCGTAACGGAAGCTTCATCAAGGAGCATATTTGTGCCTTTGAGACGCTCCGGAGCATGGATTTTGAATGTATCATTCTCCTCACAGAAGGTAAATTGTGCACCTAATTTTTGGAAACCAATAAAGTGCGTGTCCAACCTTCTTCGCCCAATTTTATCACCTCCGGGTTTAGATAAAGTTGCGCACCCAAATCGTGCTAACAGTGGTCCAACAAGAAGTACACTACCTCGAAGTTGTGAACAACGCTGGAGAAATTGTTCAGAATTCAGATAATCAAGGTTTATCGCATTTGCTTGAAATGAAAAATCTCCCTCCGAATACTGCTGAACATCTACACCAATATCCTTAAGCAATTGAATTAGATTATTGACATCAAGGATGTTGGGTATATTTGATATTCTAACCCTTTCGGCGGTTAAGAGTGTTGCGCAAATTACTTGCAACGCTTCATTTTTAGCTCCTTGAGGAATAATTTCCCCTTTTAGGAGGTGTCCTCCCTCTATTATAAATGCAGACATAAATTTGTGAAAGGTGAAATGTTAAAAGAGAACTATTATCTACTCTTCACCTTGTGATAAGTGTCAATCTTGATGAGTTCGTGTTGTCCAAAAACGGGATTGATTTCCCCATTTGTATATTCAGAGATATCACTTGCCACTTTGTCATTGGTGATTCCATCACCTTTCCAATCGGCAAGATTTCTCTTCATACGGTTAGCAGTTGCTTTCAGATTATTCTTCTTGACAGGACCTTCGGGAAGTTGCCTAACCTTTTCAACTAATTGCTCTACTAATGTGCCGTAGTGTCTGTACCTCATCTTCTTTTGAGGGTAGGGCAAACGAGCAGGGCGTGAAGTATTGATGGAAAGTTGGGTTATTTCGACAGGATAATCAATATCAAGTTGATAATTTGATAAGTATGCTAAATGGTCCCAAAGTTTAGAAGTATAATCCAGTGAGTATCTCCTATATCCTTCTCCAAAATCTTCGGTATTCATATCCACTGCACCCATTGCTTCGATAATGCGTTTAGCATATTCCAAGCGTTGTTGGCGGCACGGAATAGTTATGGCATACTCCACCATCTTTAGGATGTTTCGTCCGTATTCAGGGAGCAGTAATGGTTTCTGTTCGTTGTTCATAATAGTAGAGACAACTATACTTTTTGATATTTATTTCTCTAAGAGAGATTTAGACTTGATTGCAACAAAGTCCTTTAAGTAGAACGGTTCAAAATAAGCCACATCAACGAAATCTCCTTTTGCAATGGAAAGTTCTGCCAAAGGAAGCATTGATTTCGCCGTGGGTGTTACACCATCAATAAAGTGTGCGTTAGGATGCTTAATGATTTCTTTGCACTTGTCAGCGCCATTACCAAAGAAATAGACGGGACCTTTCTCCAACCACTCAGCATAAGTAGTCTCATCGATGATGTCTGCTTGAACCTTTCTGACTTCTCTTAATGCACGGTCGTATATAGTCGTGTACGCCTCCATTCGGCGTGCATCAATCATTGGGCAAAGCATCGCATCCTCTTGCTCAATCTCATCGGAGAGCAATGGACGAACGCACAATAGTTTTAAGGTGGGTACTGCTATTAACGGGATGTTTTTACCGTAACAAATGCCTTTCGCCGTTGAAACTCCGATGCGTAGTCCTGTGTATGAACCAGGACCAGAACTTACCGCTACGGCATCCAAAGGAATGGCGTGACTTTCAGCAAAAGAGAGCGCTTCTTCAACAAACGATGCAAGGTGCTTCGTATGCGAATTAGGTTCGCTATTTGTTTTTTCAAAAATGATGCTGCCATCTTGTGAAACTGCTACAGAACAAATATCAGTAGATGTTTCTATGTTGAGTATACAAGACACGGATGTATGCGTTTATTGGTTAGAATGAAATGTCTATGCCCAGCGTAAGCGTTTCGTGGAATTGGAAGTAAGAGTCGCCCTCTTGTCTATTGACGCTATCGTCAAATCTGGGATAGAAGAAGAGTTTGGTTGTTAAATACTTGTTGATGCGCAGGTTAATAGTGTTTTCCCATTCAATTTGCGCCTTATCATAGTCGGTGAAGTAATAAATTCGTCCGCTCCACTGCACATCCTTCCAAATATTCCAATTGAATGTGGTCGTAATATTCGAACCGAATTCAAAAATGCTGTGCTTGTCCTTCAACCCATAGTTGTTGACCAATGCACGACGGTCGCAATATTTAAATTTGCTTGCTAACGGAGAAAGTGATACGGTGACATTGAATTTGTTTACATTCAACTTGTAGTCCATACCAAGAGTGAGCAAACTTTCAAAGGGGGACATAAAGTCGGAATACACCGTGGGGTCGTTTGCACGATAACCCTTATAAAACTGTGTCCAACTCTGAAGGGTTGCTGTGTAGTACCATCTTTTCGTAGCTTGCAAGCCAAATTTGTTTGTCAAACGGATAAGGTCGGCATGAGTTTTGAAATTATGCAAATCATCACCCTTGGAATTTTGAAAACCAATCTTCATTTCCAAATGATTGGTCCAAATAAAACCTTGCTTATTGTCGTAATTCGCATGAATATTACATGTAGCAAGTAGGGTATTGTTATTGTCGCCGCCCTTATACCAATTATCAGAGAAATATGCTTGCATGAATTGAAGCGAGGCATTACCCTTAAAAGTCCAAAAGTTCGGACGCTTCACCACAAGGTTATGGTTGCTATCATACTCATCAGTGTGAATTGGCACCAATGTCTTATCCGACTTCTTAGGTTTCTGAACCTCTTCTACAGGCGTATTATCAACCTCCTCTTTTACCACTTTGGGTTTAATGTTTGAGGATAAATAGTTCTTAATACTATTCGGATTATTTGTGTAAGTTGCCGCTATTAACTGATTGATATAGTTGTACTTATTCTTTGTTTTAGAAGTTGATGCTTGGTCTCCTTCTAAACTGCCGATGGATTCTTTGAACAGATTGTCGCTCAATCCATTTTGAAAGAATAAGCGGTAGTAATAGGGATTAGACAAAGTGTCATTACCTTGATATTTCCAAGTTTTAAAATGCTCTTTTGTTTTAAGCAAAGAATCTTGGTAGGTTTGTATGGCTTTGAAAAGCAGTGAAGTAGAGTCTGTTGCGTAAGTTAACTCTTGAGCTTTAGAGTGACACAAGCATGTTCCTAATAGCAGGATAAATATAGTTTGTCGTAAGTTCATAATCAAGAAAAATGTACAATAAGTCTATTTTACTAAAATTGATTTACAAAAGTAATAGATTTTTCCCTTATAATCCCCTTGTTAGTCATATTTTTTATAATTAAATGTGTAAGTGTGAAAAAGAGTAGGGGGTAACAGCGTTTTGTCGGTATAAATGTGTAACTTTACACCCAAATTATATAACATATAACTAATTCGCAACGAAGCGGAGTTGGCAAGCCACCGAGAAAATCTCGGTTGACTTGTCTATTCTTGTGTGTTATAAGCAAGGTGAAATTAATAAACTTTTAAAACTATATGGACAAAAACACAATTACTGGATTCGTGTTAATGCTCTGTGTTGCACTTGCCTTCCCTTACATCAGCATGATTGGCAGTGAGGACCAACTGCAACAAGTAGAGCAAGTTAACAGTGAGCAAACAGCTACTGAAACTATTGCTGCTACAGAAGCGCAACCTAACGATGTTGTCGTAGCAACCGACTCTACCGCACTCTTCTTCTCTGCTCGTGAACAAAATATGCAGGAGGCTGTAGTGCTTGACAATGGAAAGGTGCAATTGGTGATTAATCCCAAGAGCGGTATGATTGCGCGTGCTAATCTCCCCGAATATCGTAGCTATGAGCACTTTAAGGCAGATCTTGATGCACCTCTCTTCCTCTTTGATGAGACAAATTCAGAGATGAATTTCACATTTGACACAAAGGATGATGTGATTTCATTGAAGGATTACTACTTCACAGCGGAAAACCTCACGGATACGAGTGTTACCATGGTGATGAATCATCCAAGTGGTGAAGCGATCATGCTTGATTACGCACTTCTTCCCGATAATTACCTCGTGAATTTCACCATTCGTGCGAAGAACATGCAGAAGCATTTTGCACGCAATAGTGCCATTCAGATTGATTGGAAGGATTGTGTGAAGCAGCAGGAAAAGGGATACTATTTTGAAAATATGTATTCTACACTCACTTATAAGATTACTGCTGACGATGCCGAAAACCTTGCAGAAATGGAAAACGAAGAGGTTAAGGTGCAGCAGACAGTAGATTGGATTGCATTTAAGAACCAGTATTTCAGCGCAGTAATGATTGCGAAGAATGCGTTTGAGAATGTTGATTTGAAGAGTGAGCAGATGGCGGAATTCTCTGGTTATTTGAAGGGATATACTGCCAAGATGAATTTACCCTTCGACGCTTCTTCAGAAGAAATTGCCAATTTGCAATTCTACTTTGGTCCAAACCATTACCGCACGCTTCAGAAGATGGACGACTTCCGCCTTACTGACCGCGAGAATGATTTGCAAGAACTCGTTGACCTCGGTTGGCCCCTCTTCCGTTGGATTAACCGCTTCTTCACAATCTATGTGTTCGACTATCTTACTGCCTTGAATCTCCCCATGTGGGTAGTGCTCTTGCTCATCACGCTCTTGTTGCGCATCATTGTTTATCCTCCCACAAAGAAGAGTTTCTTGAGCGGTGCAAGAATGCGTGTGCTTCGTCCGAAATTGGATGTAATCAATGCGAAGTACCCCAACAAGGAAGATGCGCTCAAGCGTCAGCAGGAAACAATGCAACTTTACAGCCAGTACGGCGTAAGTCCTATGGGCGGTTGCTTACCCATGTTGATTCAGATGCCTATTTGGATTGCGATGTTCAACTTCATTCCTAACGCTATTGAATTGCGTCAGCAGAGTTTCCTTTGGGCAGACGACCTCTCGGCTTACGATGATGTAATCAACTGGGGTGTAGAAATTTGGGGATTGGGCGACCACCTCTCATTGTTCTGCTTGCTCTTCTGTGCCGCACAGATTGTGTATAGTTGGATGACTATGCGCCAGCAGAAGGATACTATGACTCCCGAACAGGCAGAGCAGATGAAGATGATGAACTGGATGATGTATCTCATGCCCTTGATGTTCTTCTTCATGTTCAACAAGTATTCAAGTGGTTTGAACTATTACTACTTCATTTCGCTCCTCTTCAGTGCCATCACCATGTGGTGGTTGCGCAAGACTACTGATGACAAGAAGTTGCTCGAGCAGTTGGAAAAGCGTTACGAAGAAAATAAGAAGAATCCGCAGAAGAAGACTTCAGGTCTTGCAGCCCGCCTTGAAGCAATGCAGAAGCAACAAGAAGAACTCTTGAAGCGTCAGCAGGAAATCAAGCAGAAGCGCGGACTCTAAATAGAATTTTGAAAGTTAGGAATTAAGATAGTTCCTTCATGGTCACACGATGGAGTGGGGTGGAGTTGATACTTCTTAATTCCTAATTTTCTGATTTTACCGTAGAGGTGTTTGAAATGGTCTCCGACTTAATAAAAATTATCTGGGAGATAAATTAAAATATGTCCGACTTAATTTGAAATAAGTCCGAGTTATTTTTCTCTACATCCGATGCCTCACAAAATCAAGTAAACTCTAACAAATCAATATGAACAAAATTCTTACAACAACTATGCTGACTATGGCACTTGCCGCATGTAGTCCCTCAACATCGCTTGAAACTGACGGCATCAGCAGAACTACGGAATTTGCCGACTCTTCTCGCCAGTTCACTCCCGAAGTAATGTGGCAGATGGGCCGCATTGGTGGTTATCATCTTTCGGCAGATGCTCAGAAGGCTGTTTACGGCGTCACTTATTACAGTGTTGAAAAGAACAAGAGTCGTGCCGTTATCTACGCTTCTACTCCCTCAACAGACGCTGAACCTGTAGCGCTCACGGCTGATGGAAGCGCTGAATACGCACCCTCATTTATCCCCGGAACAGACAAGGTTGCTTACCTCGCTCCCGATGCTGATGGCGCTATGCAACTTTGGATGATGAATGCAGACGGCAGTGCGCGCAAGCAAATCTCATTCGAGGCAACTGATGTCAATGATTATCTCTTCTCACCCTGTGGTAAAAAGGTGATTCTCGTCAAAACCATCACGCATGAGAAGAGCGTTCAGCAGAATGACGCAGATTTGGCACTTACTACTGGAATCGTTGCCAACGACCTTATTTATAAGCATTGGGATCACTACACAACTTCTGCGCCTCACCCCTTTGTGGCTGACTTTGACGGCAATAAAGTAGGTGAGAGTAAGGATATTCTTGAGGGTGAACCTTACGAATGTCCCATGCTTCCCTTTGGTGGTGTAGAACAGTTGGCTTGGAGTCCCGATAGCAAGCAGATTGCTTACACTTGCCGTAAACTTTCCGGTCTTGACTATGCAATCAGTACGGATAGCGACATCTATCTGTACGACCTCGAATCTGGCAATGTAAAGAACCTTTGCAAACCCGAAGGTTATGTTCGCCCTGCTTGCGACCCCACGCGTTCGCTCAAGCATCAGGCGGTTAATCAGTTTAAGGAAGATGTAAATGCCGGTTACGACCAAAATCCACAATTCTCACCCGATGGTAAATACATCGCTTGGAGCAGCATGGAGCGCGATGGTTATGAAAGCGACCGCACACGCCTCTGCATTTATGAATTTGCTACGGGTAAGAAGACTTATGTGACTGAAAGTTTCGAGAGTGGCGTCAACGAATTTGCTTGGGCGTCTGATAACAACACGCTTTATTTTAGTGGTGTGTGGCATGGTCGTACAAACCTCTACCAAACCAACCTTAACGGTGAGGTTAAGCAAATTACAGATGATGTTGCCGACTATGTATTGCTCGGTGTTCACCCCAATGGCGAGCAACTCCTTGTGAAGTGCCACTCTATGAGTCGTGCCGACGAAGTTTACTTGGTGAATATTGCCGATGGTAAGACTACTCAGTTGACACAGGAAAATGAACCCTTCTACGCACACTTTGAATTTGGCGAAGTGCGTGAGCGTTGGATTGAAACTACTGATAAGAAGCAGATGCACGCATGGGTGATTCTTCCTCCCAACTTTGATCCTACGAAGAAGTATCCCACATTGCTTTTCTGCGAAGGCGGTCCTCAATCACCCGTAAGTCAGTTCTGGAGCTTCCGTTGGAATTTCCAGGTAATGGCTAATCAGGGTTACGTAGTTATCGCTCCTAACCGCCGCGGTCTTCCCGGTTTCGGAATGGAGTGGTTGGAGCAGATCAGTGGCGACTATTCAGGTCAGTGTATGAAGGATTACCTTTCGGCGATCGACGACCTTTGCAAGGAACCCTGGGTTGATACAGAGCGTCTCGGAGCCGTTGGTGCAAGTTTCGGCGGTTACAGCGTTTATTGGTTGGCGGGGAATCACGACAAGCGCTTCAAGGCATTCATTGCACACGATGGTATCTTCAATACACAACAGCAGTATGTAGAAACCGAAGAAATGTGGTTCCCCAACTGGGATATGGGACAGGCACCTTGGTATAAGGATGCGAATGGCAAGCGTGCGAAGGTATTTGAAACGTCTCCTCACCTCTATGTAGATCGTTGGGACACTCCCATCCTCTGTATTCACGGTCAGAAGGACTTCCGCATTGAATATACCCAGGCAGAAAGCGCCTTCACGGCAGCACGCCTCCGCGGTATTCCTGCTCAACTCCTTCTTTTCCCCGATGAAAACCACTGGGTGCTTAAACCTCAGAACGGTATACTTTGGCAACGCACTTTCTTCCGTTGGTTGGATAAGTGGTTGAAGGAGGAAGGTAAGTAATTGGGCAATTCTGAAAAATCAGAGGTTCCTAATACTCTAAATTCCCCCGAAATTTAAGATTATCTCAATACTCAAATTTCACAATAACAATAAATAAACAATGACTCAACAACTTAAACAAACGCTTCGCGATTCAAAGGCAGCACGTTGGACGGCCTTGATTATCGTTAGTTTCACGATGATGTGGGGTTACTTCCTCACAGATGCCATGTCGCCCTTGATGGACATGCTCGGCATTTCAATCGAGCAGGGTGGTATGGGTTGGAGTGCCAGTGACTTTGGTAACTTCAACTGGGCATACATGTGGCTTAACGTGTTCTTCTTCATGCTCCTCTTCGGTGGTATTATTTTGGACAAGTTCGGTGTGCGCCTTACTGGTGTTGCTTCATGCTTGTTCATGGTAGTAGGTGCCGGTATCAAGTTCTATTCTGTAGAATTCATTGCTCCTGGTGGCGAACCCATCTTGCTTGGTCTTAACCAGCAGGTGCTTACTGCTTGTATCGGTTACGCCATCTTTGCCGTAGGTACAGAAAATTGTGGTATCACCGTTACTAAGGTTATTGCGCGTTGGTTCCAGGGTTACGAAACAGCCCTCGCTATGGGTATTCAGGTGGCAGTAGCACGCTTGGGTACAGCACTTGCGCTTGCCGTAAGTCCCATTCTCGCAAAGAACTTTGAGGTGTCAACTCCCTTGCTCCTTGCGTGGGTACTCTTGCTCGTAGGTTTGATGGCATACCTCGTATTCTGCGTAATGGACCGCCGTTTGGATAAGCAAGAAGGTGATGTTTCTGTTGTTTCTGAAGACGATGAAACATTCAAATTGGGTGACCTCTCAATTATTCTCAGTAGTAAGGGTTTCTGGCTTATCGCTTTGCTTTGCCTTTGCTTCTATTCAGCCGTATCCCCCTTCTTGAAGTACGCTACTTCACTGATGATTAACAAGTATAATGTAGACCCCGAATTGGCAGGTTTCCTTCCCTCAATTCTTCCCTTCGGAAACTTGATTATGACGCCCGTCTTCGGTGGTATTTACGACAAGTACGGCAAGGGAGCAACGATTATGGTAATCGGTTCAGTATTACTCATCCTTGTACACTTGCTTTTCGCAATGCCCTTGCTCAACTATTGGTGGTTTGCCGCTCTTATCATGGTGCTTCTTGGCGTAGCGTTCTCACTCGTTCCCAGTGCAATGTGGCCTTCTGTTCCCAAGATTATTCCCCTCCGTTTGCTCGGTTCTGCTTACGCCCTCATCTTCTGGGTTCAGAACATAGGTTTGGGTAGCGTGCCCCTCCTTATTGGCAACGTGTTGAGTGACTATTGCATCGTAGGCACAGTAGTTCGTGATGGCAACGAAGTTCCCCTCTACGACTACACCATCCCCATGCTCATCTTTGCATGCTTCGGAGTCATCGCACTCGGTCTTGCACTTTGGTTGAAGTCAGAAGACCGCAAGAAGAACTACGGACTTGAAAAACCCAATATTGTAGCATAACACACTAAATAAGAAAATAGTGGTTCACATTTTGATTTGTGAACCACTATTTTTTGTTACTGACGGTAGAGTCAACTTAATACAATTTGGGTTGATAGTTTTTTACGTTGATAGTCTTTCAGTGAATAATTATTGCTAACTTTGCTCAATGCTTATCTCTTACGAATAGATTTATGAATACGCCAACCCCTATGATATATTCTTCCCACTTTTCTACAACATTAAAACATCGTCTCCTCGTGCTTGATGGGGCGATGGGGACGATGTTGCAGAGAGAGGGAGAAATTGTCGCTCCTGTGGAACTCTTGAATGTCAATCATCCGGAACGCATTACTCGTATTCATGAGATGTATTTGCAAGCAGGTGCAGACATTATTACAAGTAACACATTCTCGGCGCATGCCTTGTCTCTTGCTGAATACGGGTTGTCTGACCGTGCCGAAGAATTGGCTTTCTCCGGTGCAAAGTTAGCGCGTTCGGTTGCCGATAAGTTTTCCGAAGATGGACGCGAACGCTTTGTGGCAGGGAGCATGGGACCTACGAATAGAAGTTTGACGCTTGATCGTGAAGAAGTACGCCCCAGTTTCGAGGAAATGGTTGCTGCCTATCAAGGTCAGGCGCGCGGATTGATACGCGGTGGCGTGGATGTGTTGCTTATCGAAACGATTTTTGACACCATGAATGCGAGGGCTGCCGTTGAGGGCGCCCGTTGCGCAATGGTGGATGTGGGGAAGAAGGTAGATATATGGTTGAGTCTTACGCTTGCAGATACCAATGGACGCATGCTTACGGGACTTCATCTGACCGACTTTGTGCGCACTATGAGTTATGCGCATCCCGCGGTGATTTCCTTGAATTGTGGGTTTGGTCCTCAAGCGTTACTTCCCTTTGTGACGCAACTTTCTGAAATCTATAACGGTTGTGTGGGATTCTATCCCAATGCCGGTCTTCCTGATGCTTCGGGAAATTACACCCTGAGCGCCGCTGACTTTGTAACCCAAATTCGCCCCTTGTTGATGGACGGTAAGGTCGGTGTAGTAGGAGGGTGTTGCGGCACTACAGATGAGCACATTCGTTTGCTTAAACAAGAAGTAGACGCGCTTGCTACTCCGCCTAAAAAGCGTGAAAGTCTTGAACCCTCTCTGAACGTCGAAACGTGTCGCGTCATTGGCGAGCGTTGTAATGTGGCAGGTTCGCGTCTGTTTAAAACCATGATCACGGAGGGACGTTATGAAGACGCCGTTAGTCTGGCACTACGCCAAATGAACGAAGGTGCGTGGGCGATAGATATAAACGTAGATGCTCCTATGCTTGATGCGGCGTGTGAAATGCACAATGTGTTAAAGGCATTTGCCGCCGAACCTCGCCTTGTGGGTGTTCCTTTGATGATTGACTCCTCAAATTGGGAGGTTGTTAAGAGTGCGCTCAATCTTGTACCCAGCAAGGTAATAGTAAATTCAATCTCGTTGAAAGACGGTGAAGAACGCTTCCTGTATAAGGCACGCACGATTGCCGCTTATGGTGCCGGAGTAGTAGTAATGGCGGCTGACGAAACCGGTCAAGCCACCACGTTTGAACGCCGTATGGAAGTCTGTCAACGCGCATACCATCTGTTGCGCACAGAGTTAGATTTCCCCGCCGAAGACATTATTTTCGACCCCAATGTGCTCGCGATATGCACGGGAGTCGCCGAACACATGAATTACGGAGTAGACCTGCTTCGCACGATAAAAGCCCTGCGTCAGCAATTCCCCGAGACGCATATTGTGGGCGGATTGAGTAATTTGTCGTTTGCCTTTCGCGGGTGCGACCCGATGCGCCGTGCGCTCCATAGCGTCTTCCTGCATCATGCTCAACAATTGGGCATGGACATGGTTATCTTAAATCCCGCCGCAATGGACAATGTGACGGAAATCCCTACGCCGTTGCGCGAACTCCTGGAGCGTGCCGTGTTGAGCGGAGAAGACGTGACGCAAGAACTGATGGATTGGAGCGTTACGTTGAAGCAGCAAAAGACGCCCATCGTTTCAACTCCTGAAGAAACCATGACGCTCACCACCGAAGAACGCCTGAAACAAGCCATTTTAAAGGGACGCACTCACGAACTAAACACCATGCTCGATGAGTTGCTGACAAGACACTCCGCACTCGACATCATCACCATCCACCTTATGGAGGCGATGGAGCGCGTCGGTGATTTGTTTGGGCGAGGCGAACTCTTCCTGCCTCAAGTAATTCGTGCGGCTGAGGTAATGAGTCATGTCGTAGAACTCTTACATCCCCATTTGCCCACCACGACCTCCGCCACCGACAAACCCACCGTAGTCTTAGCCACCGTGAAGGGAGATGTTCACGACATTGGTAAGAACATCTGCGCCACCCTCCTGCGCTGTAATGGTTATGAGGTGATTGACTTGGGAGTCATGGTTGAAATCCCTGTGATACTTGAAGCAGCATTAAAGTATCATCCTGAATTTATCGGACTTAGCGGATTGATTACGCCCTCGCTTTCAGAGATGAAGCATGTTGTTGAGGCGTGTCAGCAAGGCGGACTTGATATTCCCATCCTTATCGGTGGGGCAACTACTTCTGCCGAACACACCGCACGCCACTTGGCGCCCCATTATGCCGCCCCCGTGTTGTGGACTTCTGACGCATCTCAACTTGTGATTCTTGCAAAGAAATTGTACGCCCTTGATGCCGGCAAGCGCATGTATTCACCCATTGTAAAGCAGTTGCAAACCGAGCAAGAGGCCTTGCGCACCGCCGTCTCTGATGCGTCATCCTTACATTCGCTCGACGCCTCTCGAAAGCGCGCCGCAACGCTTTATGAATAAGGCAAAAAAAGGGTTACTAACTGATAAAGATTGAACCGTAAAAGGGATATGCGAAAAATACTCTTGTTCATGCTTCTCTGTCTCACCTTGCAGGGCAGCGCTTTCGTTCAAGTGCGAGAGTCCCAACTCTATTGTGAAGGACGCGCTTGGCGCCCCATTGGGGTTAATATCCACGCCTCAATCTGCGAGAAACAGGCGTTTAAGGCAGCCGCTCAATACGGGTGGAATAGTTTGCGCATTGCCCCCGCTAATGCCGCTGAGTTGAAACAATGTGTGAAGTGGGCAAAACAAGCGGGCGTAAAACTTTGTGTAGTCATCACCCCAGCATTTCCCATCGCCGAAGTAGCGGATTTCCGCAAGAAGAAAGAGATTTGGGCGTGGGAGGTCAACTCGTGTAATCAAGCAGAAGAGGTGCGCAAACTTTGCCCCAACCACTTGATTGTATGCGAGATAGAGGGCAATCGCGGCACAATTGAAAAGCGCGTAGATAGCGCCATCATGTGTGCGAGCATTGACTTGATTTCCATCTCCCTGCTCCCGTTTGAGAGCGGGTGGGTGGCACCAACGAGTCTTTACCTCGGACTTCGTAATTGTTACATGAAATCTGCCGACTTGTTCCAGCAAATTGCGCGTCGCATGTCGCTTTCTGAAAAACCGCTCATGGTGTCTGCCTGCGCTTATCCGCGCGATAAGATGTTTCGCCTTCCTGAAAGTGCCACCTCCTTGCGCGATAGTTACTTCCAATTCGTGTTAAATTTCACCTTCCCCTCCAGCGGTAAACGCCTCTGTGGGGTGCACTTCCAGCGCTGGGAACTTCCGCCCGTGGGCGATGATGATAAGCATCTTACCTCCATGTCAATTTACCCTACAGACACCGTCACTCAGCGCGTCTTGGGATTGGGCAGAGAGTAACTTACGGCACCTTCCCCCCTCGCGTCTACTAATTAAAATTCTTGACCTATGAAAGTTATAAAATGGGGTTTTATCGGTTGCGGAGAAGTGACTGAGAAGAAGAGTGGCCCCGCCTTTTCGCTTGTAGAAGATTCAAAGGTCGTAGCCGTTATGAGTCGTAGTGAAGAAAAAGCACGCTCTTACGCGCAACGACACGGCATAAAGCATTGGTATACTGACCCTCAGGCATTGCTTGACGACCCCGAGGTCAATGCCGTTTACATCGCCACACCGCCCTCCACCCACGCCACCTTTGCCATCATGGCGATGAAGGCTGGAAAACCCGTGTATGTAGAAAAACCCATGGCGGCAAATTACGAAGATTGTTGCCGCATCAACCGCATTTCTCACACCACGGGCATGCCCTGTTTTGTGGCATATTACCGCAGGTATTTAGACTATTTCAAGCGCGTCAAGCAACTCGTGGCTGACGGCGAGATTGGTAATGTCGTCAACGTGCAGATACGCTTTGCCGTTCCCCCGCGCGACCTTGATTACAACTCTCACAACCTCCCCTGGCGCGTGCAGGCAGACATTGCCGGAGGCGGTTATTTCTACGACCTTGCTCCCCACCAAATTGACCTGCTTCAAGAGATGTTTGGTCCCATTATAGAGGCAGAAGGATATACCGCCAATCGTGGCGGACTCTATGAAACGGAAGACAGCGTCAGCGCTTGTTTTCGCTTTGCCAATGGCGTACCCGGTTCGGGCAGTTGGTGTTTCGTAGCACACGAGTCGGCAAAGGAAGACAGCATCCAAATCATCGGAGATAAAGGTTCGATTAGTTTCTCCGTCTTCACCTACGACCCCATCAGGTTACACACCCATCGTGGCGACGAAATCATCCGCATCGACACCCCGCCTTATGTGCAACTTCCCCTCATCAGAAATGTCGTAGAACACCTGCAAGGAAAGGCCATCTGCACCTGTGATTGCATCAGTGCAACGCCCGTCAACTGGGTGGTAGATAGAATTTTAGGTAAAGTATAATCCCCCGCTTCACACCCCAAAACGCCCACATGTTACTTCGCTACATAAGCATCCTAACCGTCTGCCTGCTTTCCCTCCCCTCAGTTGCAGACGGGTTTACTGTGCCTGGTGATTCTGTGCAATCATCCGGTTTTGCTCATGAGCTCATAACCTCCATGTCAGAGGGCGTCGCACAGGTGAAGCAAAGGGTAAAGAAACTTGACGACGTAGACACCCTCTATATCGAACCCAACCATTTCAACTACGCCGCCATGCTGCAAAACACCAACTATTGGCAGCACTACCGCCTACGCGCAAAAGGCAGCGCTGGCAACTATCAGCAGATAGACATCTCCCCCCGCTCGTCTGTCAAGGTAGGTCCGTATTTCGGGTGGCGCTGGTTGTTTTTGGGTTACACCTTCGATGTCGGAAGTATCGGAAAGGCCACGCGAAACACCGAGTTTAACCTATCCATCTACACCTCAAAAATCGGTGGCGACTTCATGTACATTCGCAACAAGGCCGACTTCAAATTAGGTCGCGTCAAGGGTTTTACAGGCATCCATAGTGGCGCTTTTGATGGACAAGACTTCAGCGGCATGAAGGCCTATTCTACGATGGCAAACGTCTATTATGTCTTCAACCACCGCCGCTTCTCTTACCCCGCCGCCTATGCCCAGTCAACGGTGCAACGCCTCAGTGCCGGTTCGTTTATCCTCGGCCTTCGTTATGACCACCACAAGATCCTCTTCGACCACCGCCAACTGCCCGCCTCCCTGCTTTACACCCCGCAGGGCGAGTCGGTACTCTTTGACGCCATGAAAATCGGCACCATCAACTACTACAATGCAGGCATCTCCCTCGGTTATGCTTACAACTGGGTCATTGCGCGCAACCTCCTCTTCAACGTTTCGCTCATGCCCGCCATCGGGTATAAGAAGACAAAGGGAGTGCCGTGGGACAAGAAAGTGTTGCTCGATGATGTGCGCACCTTCAACATCGATTTCACTTCACGTGCCGCCCTCGTTTGGAACAACACCCGTTGCTACGCCGGCGCCTCGTTCATCAACTACGTCTACGGGTATAACCGCGCTTACTTCCATTTCCGCAACTCGATTAGTTATCTCAACTTCTATTTCGGAGTCAACTTCTCAAGAAAAAAGTAGCGTCAATCATCCCCCCAACCTCCAAGTCCTCGCTTTGCCCGTCAGAGCGGGACTTTTTTGTTTGTAAAGGTAGGGCAGATTAGGGACCGCAATCATAGCGTCCGCCCTCCGCACGGGGCTTGTTTCTGGTCAATGGTGAAATGCCCTGAAAAGGGGATAAAGTTCATGGCGTAATGGCAAGCGGGGAGAGGAGCAACGCTTTGGGGGTTAATTGAAAATAAGAGTGAGTTAATTGAAAATAAGAGTGAGTTACGCCATCCGCAGGGTTAGAAGGGAAATGAGAAAGGAGAAATGAGAACCGACGCCAAACCGAGTGCAATCAACTGACTCAGGAGTGAGTGCAGAGATAAGCTTGCTTAATCTTTGTCGAACGACAAGGAAGAAAACTCGCTTAAGCTCGCTTGAATTGCCGAGGTGCGACTTGCGAAGTTTGATGAGCTCTGCGAATAAGGAGGAAAAGACCACGAAGTGGGATTAAAGGAGAAAGACCATGCGGGGGTACAGGGGCGTGGGCAGGGTGGAGGGGAGTTGATGGGCGGGGAGTTGATGAGCGGAGATTGGCGGGGCGTGATGGGGTTGCGTACGCTTGTGTATTGCGTCCCTACGTTTTCTATTGCAAAGATACAACACGCGCCACCCCCGCTTGGCATTTATTGGCATTTAGCATCGCAAAAATGGGCGAAAATATGCGTCTAACAAATAGAAATTCAGCACCTTACAAGCACTGAATTTTTTTTCAAAATTTCCCAGAACTGAACAAAAGAACCCCCTACAGTCAAGCGTAATGCAACTCGAAAATCAGGCGGGGACTACCATTGACCAGTACGGACGCGCCGTGCGTCCGTACCAACCAAGTGGAATGCCATTCGAAAAATTAAGCGACTCCAATCCCCACCTCGCATTACAGATTACAGATTACAGTTATTTTGAAACTCACATGCTCCCCTCAGCGTAAGACATAAAAAAAAATTTTATTATATATTTAAATATATAATAACTTATTTCTTGTACTATTTTCAAGTCTCTGACTTATCAAAATAAAAAAACTGTAATCTGTAATCTGTAATGCAAGGGACCCCCGCGAAGACTGACGCTTATTTTTTTATCACGGATTATCAGCGTATTAATAAAATTAATTCTCACTTCGCCCCGAGCGTGTTGTATCTTTGTAGGGAGAAAGGGGGCATGCAAAGATTTTAGGAAAAGAGTAGGGGGAGATTTCTAAAAAATTGTAACTTTGTTCAAAAATGTGCAAAGTAAAAAGAATTACCTCAAACAATAGTCTGTTAACATCATCATATGCCAAGAAGAATAGGATTTGACAATACTATAGTGGAGAATCATCAATCTCCGTTGAAAATCGGCATTATTGATGCAGATTTATTAGATAATGGCACAAAGCATCCTAATCTTGCTTTGCTAAAAATTTCGGGGTATTGCAAGGAATTGAACCATGATGTAAGATTAATCTGTGATTATTCTGAACTTTCAAATGGAGATTTAATAAAAGCAGAGAACTTAAAATACGACATACTTATTATGTCAAAGGTATTTAAGTTTACTAAAGTACCTACAGAGGTAATGGATCTAATTGAAGATGGATTAATTTACATTGGTGGCACTGGTTTTTATGAGGTGGGATGTCCTTATCTTCCGGATGTTGTAGAACATCACAAGCCCGATTATAGTCTGTACGATGAATATATTGAATTAGACACAGGGGGAGATCAGAAGAAAATAGACAAAGGTTGGAGTGATTATAAGTACTATTCTATAGGCTTTACAACAAGAGGATGTATTAGACATTGTGGATTCTGTGTAAATCGTGAATTAAACAGGGTAACAAGATGGTCACCTGTTTCTGAGTTCTTAGAAGCATCAAGAAAAGCTATTTACTTGTGGGATGACAATATAATGGCGGCTCCTGCAAAAGTTTTTAAGGATGTCATGAATGACCTTATTGCCACAAATAAACCATTCCAATTCAGACAGGGGATGGATATTCGCTTAATGACAGATGAAAAAGCAGAGTTATTAACGAATGTGAAATATCATGGTGATTATATTTTTGCGTTTGACCACTATAGATTAGATATCCCCTCTGAAAAAAAAGAAGTTGAACAAACTATTAGAGGATTAGGCGTTTGGCGTGCGCATTGTAGCAAATCTACAAAACTTTATGTTTTAGTAGGTTATGATGGACAAGGGGCAGAAGATATAAGAGGCGCATTCTATAGAATTAGAATCTTAATGCGGTATGGATGTTTGCCATACATAATGAGATTTGAAGCTAGTTATGATGCTGAACCTATCTATAAGGATATGTACACCCAATTAGCACGATGGTGTAATCAACCTTCTTTTTTCAAGAAGAAAAGTTTCAGAGAGTATTGTATTGCAAATGAAGAATACCGATTAAACAAACTCAAAGAAACGGAAGAAAAATTAAAGGCGCAAGGAAAAGTTCCCAAGCGAACGAAGAAAATCATAGAATTCGGGAGTAGTTATCGTGCTATGCTTGAATTTGAAAAGAAACACCCTGATATAGCAAATGAATTCTTTGATTTAAAGTTTGCTCAACTGAATCAGTTTGATATAAAATAGTTATGGAATAAAATGACATACTAGACCTTTTCTTTTCTCAAGAAAAAGAGTACCTAGAATTCAAAAAACTTAGATCAAATAATACTGATTTTGATAGAGATGGAATGTTACAATACATAAAAGATGTATGTGCCATTCCTTATGGAACTTTTATTGATTATATCAGTGTGCATCCTCATTCTCAAATGATTGATAGTTTAGATTTAACACAATCTAGCAATATAAAGTATTGTAAAGCGCAACTATGTGAAGCATTTCTCAGAGGAAATGATAGAGGGTTAACATTAACCGAAATTGGAGCGCTTCTTCATAATGACAATAAGGAAAGAACACAGAATACCCTAAATAGATTTGGTAGAGATCAAACCTTTACTGGTAGACAACTTGGATTAACTCGCTCCTCATCTAATGGTAAATGGTATTTGTCTGCTATAGGTAAAGTGTTCTTACAACTTGATGAAACCACTCAAAACTCCATAATCGCTAGATGCTTGCTCAGAGATCCATTGTACCACAGATTGGTCGTTGACATGTTAGAGAAGGATATCCAACTATCTGATTATATGATTAATCTTGATTCTGAAAGCACCGTTAACAGAAGAAAATCTTCAATCAACGGCGTTTTGAAAATCATATTTAATGAGGTTAACAGAGAATGTCCAAATAAAATTCACACAGTTAAATAAATTATTATGTACGAAATAAGACCGGAGTCAATTAAGACTTTTATTACAGCCAATAATATTCAACTTCCAAGATTCCAAAGAAAGCAAACCTGGGATGCAAAGAAGAATTTTGAATTGTGTATTAGTGTATTTAAGAACTATCCTATTGGTGTGAGCATTCTTAGTGTAGACACAAATAGGAATAAACCTGTTAGATGGCTTCTTGATGGAAGACAAAGAAGAAACGCATTAAAACAACTTTTTGATGACCCCGAAAATGTATATTATTGGGGGCAAAAGTTTATAGGTTTTAGAAATTCTGATCAACCACAAGAATTACAAGAAAAGTTTTGGTCTAAGATCAATGAATTCTTAGAGAACGAAGAAGAAGAAACTAGTTCGGAGGTTTCTGAATCAGAAATTGACAATGTAGATTCAGATGAATTACTTCCCGAAGAACTTGAACCAGCCGATACAGATTCAATACCTCTTGAGCAAATCGATCTAAAAGATGGTTTATCTTTGCTGTATGAAATAATAAGACTATGCCACAACAAATCAAAGAAAGGCACAGGCTTTACAGCACCATTTGATTTCACAAAGTTTGTAGAAATGAAACTCCCTTATGTAGTTGTTAACAATGGTAAGTCCATCTTATCTTCAAAACGTTTGAAGAACTTCATTAACAACTATAATACATTCTGTAGCGAAGAAGGGCTTGAATACGATCACATAAATAGTTTTATTAATTTCTTAGAAGATCAAATAGGGGTAGAGTCAAAAGCGAACAAAAAACTAAAGGATTTCATTCAAAGAAATTGGGACTTCATCGTAGAAAGAATTGATATCCTACAAAGAATTGATGATCTATTAAGCACTCAAACAATTGGTCTTATTGAAGTAAAAAATCTAAAAGCCGCTGACTCACAAAAGATTTTTAACTTGATTAATTCAAAAGGTAGCCCATTAAAACCCGTTGAAATACTTTCTGCGAGACCCAAATGGAACATCGCCATAGAGTCCCCATCCTCAGAAGTTAAAGACCTTGTCACAAAACTTTACAAGGAGCAGATGGATATTATTCCAGACGGCGTGGTTAGATGGGATTTAGCAGCAACTTTCCTTAGACGATTGCCCGATAATTTTATTTTCAAAAATTTCACAAAAGGGACAACTGATTTTGAAAAGGAATTAACAACAGCCTTTAAGTGCCTTTCGGGAATCTTTGTGCAAGGGGTTACTAAGGATGATATTGACAAATTAGGAGATCATAAAATCAATTGGGAAACCGATATAGACAACTTGGTTAGTGATCTAAAAACAATTATAAAACTTCTTGATTCATTTAGCTATTTTAATTTCTTCAAGTCTTGGAAGGTTAATATACAGGAGATTACTACAGATGGAATTGCTTATGAATTCCTAATTTTAATTTACAAAGATTGGAAAAGAAAGGGAGGTCCGCTTGGAACCTCGACTGAAACCAAAATATTCCAAAAGAATTGCTTTATACTATGGGATAGATTAGTTTATGAATATGTAAATCTAATTTGGAAAGGATCGAGTGATTCAAAGATTCGTAACGATATAAATAGTACAGAACCAATCAAACCAATATCTACAGACAATTGGGTAAAACTTCTCGATGAAATTCTTGAGACAAATATGGTTGGCGAAAAACCTATTAGTTATTCATATATGGCGCCCATGCTGTATCATTTCTATTGCTTGAATAATCTCGCTTCATCCCCCTCAACGAATTACCTTTATGATATTGACCATATAATTCCTCAATCGCTTTTCAAAAGTAGTTCTATAGAAAATAGTAATATCATACAAGATAATCTGTTCAACCTAGCATTATTGCCAAAAACAGAAAATATTTCTAAATCAAATAAGAAATTATCTCAGATAGATGATGAATGGTTGATTAGTCAGATTAAGGAATACGAATTCATTGAACGCGAACAATTTTCAGAATTCTCTGATGTGACAAATTATAAAGAATTGTTTAGGCATCGAAAAGAAATCTTTGTAAAGGCATTTACAGAGAAAAGAACATATCTTTTAAATAATTAAAGAGATTGTGCAATTAACCATATCATCTCTAGGCAGAGAAGAAAACTACGAAAGCAGTCGCCACGCGTGACTGCTTTTTTATTTCCCTACCACACTCACCAAGAGCACCAATCGGGGGGAATTTCTTTTCTGAAATGCCTATGTGTTTGTGAAATATATTTCTTAACTTTGCAAAGGTGGGGAGGTCGCTTCTTTCTGCCTGCCTCGTTTCTAATTAAGTGAAATACAAACTACACATTATTATTACACACCGTATGAAAAGGAATTTTTACCTCATCATTGCTTGCTTCATGACCTGCTGGGCAAGTGCTTACGCTGAACAACCGCCCATTATGGGTTGGAGTTCGTGGAACACGTATGGTTTCCAAATCAATGATTCGCTCGTTCGCACTCAGGCGGATGCGATGGTCAATTTGGGGTTCTACGAAAAGGGTTATAAGTACATCAACATTGACGATGGCTTCTTCGGTGGGCGTGATCAGGAGGGTAAGTTGTTGATTCATCCCACGCGCTTCCCTAATGGGCTTCGCCCCTTGGTGGATTACATTCACGGCAAGGGCTTGAATGCGGGTATTTACTCTGACGCGGGGCGCAATACGTGTGCTTCATTCTGGGGACAACCTAAGGACACTATCGGCATTGGCGTAGGGCTTTACGGACACGATGCTGAGGACATGGCACTCTATTTTGATGAACTCGACTTTGACTTTATCAAGGTGGATTATTGCGGTGCGGACGCCGGCAACAATGCCGAAGGGCTTGACCTCGATGAGGAGCAACGCTATAAGGAAATTGCGGCTGCCATCAATGGCGTGAACAAGAAGAATTTGAATTGGAATATTTGCCGTTGGGCTTTCCCCGGCACATGGGTGTGTGACATCGTTGACTCTTGGCGTACGACGGAAGACATCTACTTGGGTTGGGCTTCCATTAAGAGCATCATTGGGCAGAGCATTTACCTCTCGGCATACACTACTTACGGGCATTACAACGACATGGATATGCTTGAAGTTGGTCGCGGATTGACGGAAGAGGAAGACAAGACACACTTCGGCATGTGGTGTATTATGTCGTCGCCCCTGATGATTGGTTGCGACCTCAACGATATTAAGGGTAACGCCCTTGAGTTGATGCAAAACGAGGAACTCATTGCGCTCAATCAAAACGAACTCGGGCTTCAGGCTTATGTCGTGGAAAAGGAAAATGGATGCTACATTCTCGTGAAAGACGTTGAGGAACTTTACGGCAAGAAGCGCGCCGTGGCCGTTTACAATCCTACGGACGGACAAAAGACGGTGAGCGTTAATTTTGATATGCTTGACCTTGCGGGCGAAGTAAAGGTGCGCGACCTCTTTGAGCATGCTGATGCGGGTAGTTATAACACGCAGATGTCCGTTACTGTTCCCGCTCACGGCACGCGCATTTATACCCTTGAAGCAGCACAACGCCTTGAGCGCACGGTTTATGAAGCCGAAACGGCATGGCTCTCAGAATATCAAGAGCTTTGGAACAATGAGTCAAAGGGTACGGCCATTTACACCGAGAAAGATGGCGCATCGGGCGGAGCAATTGTCGGTTGGTTGGGAAATCGTGCGAGCAATGACCTCCAATGGCGCACCGTAGAGAGCGAAACGGGCGGTTTGTACAAGATGACGCTTTCGTTCATCACGGGCGAAAATCGCAATATTAGTATTAGTGTGAACGGTGGTGCACCCATTTCTGCTTCGCTCAACGGAGGCAGTTGGAGTAACGTTGCGCAAAAGGATTTTGAGATTGAGCTCAACAAGGGCAACAACACCATTCGCCTCTACTCCGACTCTGGTTGGATGGCTGACATCGATTGCATGACACTTCAGTTGATAGAGCTCACAAGCATCCAAAACTCCATTGCGACGGACGACCTCATCGTGGAGGTTTCCAAAGGCACCATCTCAATTAGCACACCCAAGAGCGCAAAAGTAGCCATCGTGGATATGGCGGGCAAGCAAGTGTGGAGTGGGGCAATTCAAGGCAAAAAGTCAATCGCCTTACCCGCAGGCACTTATTTGGTAAATAACAAGAAAGTATTGGTCAATTAGTTATAAGAATCAGAGGAGAGGGTCAACCCTCTCCTCTCTTTTTTTGTTCACGATCAGGGAGATAAGAATACCGATAATCAGTGTGTTAAGCGGGATGACTCCGTAAAACGCGGAGTCATAGATGCACGAGGATAATCAGTTATTTTGATTTTACACTGAGCAAGGAAGACACGGTAAAACACCGGGCAAATGCTCATAAGTGTGGTAATCCTTATTCTTGAAGTAATTAAAAAAGCATGGCATGCGTAATGGTGCGAACCATCAATGCATGTCATGCTTATTTATAAGGGATAGAAAAGCGTAATTGCTCTGCATGGCGTTATGCCCACAGGTGCTCAATGAGTATTTTTGTGCCGATGGCAATGAGGAGGATGCCGCCCCATAGTTCGGCATTGAGGCGCAGGCGTTTGCCCATGGTGGCGCCGAGGATGCTACCGAGCAAGGAGAATAGGAAGGAGGTGATGCCGATAATCAGGATGGGCATAAGGATGCTACAGAAGGAGGCGAGGCCGAGGCAGGCGAATGAGATGCCTACGGCAAGGGCGTCAATGCTGGTGGCTACGGCAAGGGTGAGGATGACGGCAAGGCGCGTGGGGGTGAATGACTTCTCGGAGGCATCGTCACTGAAGTGCTCGTAAATCATCTTTCCACCCAGGAAGAGGAGGAGCGTGAAGGCTATCCAATGGTCGTAGGTGGCGGTGTAATGAGATGCCCAATTGGTAAGCGCCCAACCGATGAGGGGCATGCCGCCCTGGAATAGTCCGAAGAAGAAGGCCATCGTAAAGAAGGTGGACCACCTTAAACGCTTCAAGATGATGCCACTGGCAATGCTTACGGCGAAACAATCCATGGAAAGGGCTACGGCGAGGAGGAGGAGTTCGAGGGGTGACATATAGCGGTTTTTAGTGTAGCGGTGTGTGGGAAAAACGTGTCTTGATAAATCTATTTAAAGAAAAAAGGCAAAACACTGTTATTGATAATGTGCCTTGCCTTTTCTTATTTTAGTATCGTCGGGGAGACAGGATTCGAACCTGCGACCCCTTGGTCCCAAACCAAGTGCGCTAACCGGACTGCGCTACACCCCGATACTTTCGTATTTGCGGGTGCAAAGTTAGTTTATTTTTTTAGAAGCGCAAAAGATTAGTCGAACTTTATTGCTTTGGTGGGGGTAATTTTAGAGAGTATGAGCGTTGGAACGTAGAGGGAGAGGAAGATGAGCAGCACCGTCACGGCATTGATAAGCAAGATGACAAGGGGACTGATGACTACATGCACCTCGGTGACATAATAGTGGGCGGGATTGAGTCGGAGTAGGTGGAAGTAGCGTTGCAACAACAAGAGTGTGAGTGCTACACCATTGCCCCAAGCAATGCCCTTAAGGGTGATGAGCATAGCGAGGCGGATGAAGATGGTGCGCAACTGTCCGTCGGTGGCGCCTATTGCCTTTAACATACCGATGGCGGGGGTGCGCTCGAGCATGATGACGAGGAGTCCGCTACTGACGGTAAACACGGCAACGCCAACCATAAGGGTGAGGATGACCCACACATTCGTGTTGAGGATGTCGAGCCATGAAAAGACATGGGGGTAGTGTTCATCAACGGTGATGGTGGTGAGGTTGTCAAATCCTGCCGTGACGCGCTCTACAGAAGACTTCGCCGTGGGGAGTGCGTCGAGGGTGGTGGTCTTCAATTCGAGTTCGCTATATTGCGCATTATTCCAACCATTGAGTTTGCACACCGTGTAGCGGTCGGCAATGACCATCGTTTCGTCAAACTGCTTGAGGTGGGTTTCGTAGATGCCCACGATGCTCATGCGTCGCATCTTGATGTTGTCCTCAAAGAAGTAGGCGTAGACGCGCCCGCCCACCTCAAGGTGGAGGGCATCGGCAATATGGCGGGAGATGACGATTTCGTTGGTGGCAGAATCCTTGCAGAGTGTGGGGAGGCGACCTTCGGAGAGGGAGGTGTGGATGTAGGTCGTGTCGTAGTTCTCATCAATACCCTTGAGAAGGATGGGGGTGAAGTGAATACCCGTCTTAAGCACCCCCATTTTTTGCGTAACCTTCTGAAGATGTGTAATCTGCTCAATGTTGCTAATCTTTTCCTCCAGGTATGGCGGCAAGCAAATGGGGTAGGCGTCGGGCAATTGGAGCGTGCCGCTATTGAGCACTTCAAGGTGTGCGGCAAAGCCTGTAACCTTCTTCGTCAGCTCTTGCTTGAACCCCATCAAGACGCTTATCGACAGGAGCATGACGGCAAGGCCGATGGCTATGCCGCATGTGGCTACACGAATGGCAGGACGCGTGGCGCCTCGCTTTGTGTTGCTATTTCCGCGATAAAAACGACTGGCTATGAAGTGCATGGGGGAGAGAACTTGTTTTACTGAAAAAGAGTAGTAGATAGCAGGTGTGTAGTTAGCGTGTGCTACTTATACTACCTACTATCTACTATTGGCTGCTTGTGTTTTAAATAGTACGTCCGGGGTAAGCCTCGAGCGCCTTACTGAGAACGATGAGTGCGTTGTTGAGGTCTTCTTTCTTCAAGACATAGGCAATGCGCACTTGGTTGATGCCGGCACCAGGAGTGGTGTAGAACCCAGCGGCGGGCGCCATCATGACCGTCTGACCTTCGTATTCAAAGTCGGTCAAGCACCATTCGCAGAACTTCTCGGCATTGTCAACGGGGAGCTTTGCCACCGTGTAGAAGGCACCCATGGGGATGGGGGAGTAAACGCCAGGGATGCGGTTGAGTCCGTCAATAAGGCACTTACGGCGCTCTACATATTCATCGTAAATCTCGCGGCTGTATTTAACGGGGGCGTCAAGTGAAGCCTCGGCTATGAGCTGACCGATGAGGGGAGGACTTAAGCGCGCTTGGCAGAACTTCATCACGGCGTTGCGCACCTGCTCATTCTTCGTAATCAGCGCTCCGATGCGGATGCCACATTCGCTATAACGCTTTGATACAGAGTCGATAAGCACTACATTCTGCTCAATGCCTTCGAGGTGACACGCAGAGATGTAGGGCGAACCTGTGTAGATGAATTCACGATATACTTCGTCGGAGAAGAGGTAGAGGTCGTACTTCTTCACGAGGTCGCGAATCTGATTCATCTCGCGGCGCGTATAGAGGTAACCCGTGGGGTTGTTGGGGTTGCAAATGAGGATGGCACGCGTGCGCTCATTGATGAGTTCTTCAAACTTCTCAACCTTGGGGAGCGAGAACCCTTCTTCAATCGTAGTGGCAATCGTGCGAATCTTTGCTCCTGCCGAGATGGCAAATGCCATGTAGTTGGCATAAGCGGGTTCGGGAACGATGATTTCATCGCCAGGGTTCAAGCACGAAAGGAAGGCAAAGAGCACGGCTTCAGAACCGCCTGAAGTGATGATGATATCGTCGGCAGAGAGGTGGATGTCAAACTTCTCATAATAGTGCGTGAGCTTCTCACGATAGCGCAAGAATCCCTGACTGGGGCTGTACTCGAGAAGCGTGCGGTCGATGTTTTTAAGCACATCAAGTCCGGCCTGCGGTGTGGGCAAGTCGGGCTGACCGATATTGAGGTGATACACCTTTGTGCCGCGGCGCTTTGCCGCGGAAGCGAGAGGTGCTAATTTGCGAATGGGCGACGCGGGCATTTCTACGGCGCGTTCTGAAATCTTGGGCATAGTTATGTGTCGTTACGATGTTTTTGCACCTACTGCATGAGGCGCAAAATTTGCCGTTATTTTAAGGTTGAAATGTATTCTACTTGCAAAAGTAATATTTTAAATAAGAAAATACGCCTTCTGACGCAATAAAAAACATGTAGAATATGGATGAGATAAGTAAATTTATCTTACTTTTGTAGTGAAATCATAGAAATATGTTTGTTTTGAGGTTGAGAAGCATTGCTCGACGGTGCTTCGTTGCCTCACAAAGAAGTACCTTGATGACTATGAAAAACATCCGTGAAAACATGAGATACTTGCAGTTGCTGGCAAAGGACTTTCCCAATGTCTCTGCCGTGACAACTGAAATTATAAACCTGGAGGCCATCCTCCACCTCCCAAAATCAACGGAGCATTTTATGGCTGATATTCACGGCGAATATGAGGCCTTTCAGCACGTGCTTCGTAATGCGTCGGGGAATATCAAGCGCAAGGTGCATGAGATATTTCAAGATCAGCTGGATGAGGTGGAACTCAAGGAGCTTTGCACGCTGATTTATTATCCCGAGCAGAAGTTGGAATTGCTACATCGTTCGGGGCGTAATATGCCGGAGTTTTACCAATGCACCTTGCATCGCCTCATTGCGGTGTGTCGTAATGTGTCGTCAAAATACACGCGCTCAAAGGTGCGCAAGAGTTTGCCCCACGAGTTTGCGTACATTATTGAAGAATTGCTTCATGAGTCGTCAGACCGTCACAACAAGCAGGCATATTACAACATCATCATCCAAACGATAATTGGCACCAAGCGTGCTGATGCTTTCGTTACCCAATTGTGTTACCTCATTCAGCGCCTTGCCGTTGACCAACTCCATATTCTCGGGGATATCTTTGACCGTGGTCCTGGAGCACACCTCATCATGGACATGCTTTGCGACTACCACAACCTCGACATAGAGTGGGGGAATCACGACATCCTATGGATGGGGGCGGCAGCAGGTAATCCCGCTTGTGTGGCTACCGTGATACGCTTGTCTCTGCGCTATGCGAATACGAAGACTTTGGAAGAAGGTTACGGCATCAATATGGTGCCCTTGGCTACATTCGCTATGGAAACCTATGCCGATGACCCCTGTGCGTTGTTTAAACCCTTCATAGAATTTACCGGCGAAAGTTCTCCGCGAGAAAAGACCCAGCGCCTTATTGCACAGATGCACAAGGCTATTGCCGTCATTCAGTTTAAGCTTGAAGGGCAACTCTATAAAGCGCATCCCGAATGGAACATGGGGCAGCGCAGCTTGTTGGAAAGCATCAACTTTGAGCGGGGCACGATTCTTTACGACGGTGTGGAGCATCCGATGAAGGACATGCAATTCCCCACTATCGCTCCCGACGACCCGCTTCGCCTAACGGAAGAAGAGCAGGACATTATTGATAGCCTCGTTCATAGCTTCTGCATCAGCGAGCGCTTGAAGCGCCACATGCAGTGTATGTTAGCACACGGAGGTATGTTTACCGTATGCAATTCTAATCTCCTTTTCCACGCCTCATTGCCACTAAATGCAGATGGAAGTTTGCGAGAAGTAGACATCATGGGCATGAAGTGTAAGGGCAAGGAACTGATGCTTCGCATTGAGCAATTGGTGCGCCTGGCATACGAAGAAGGTGCCGACGAAGAGGAAAAGCGCTATGCCACTGACTACTTCTGGTATCTGTGGTGCGGTGCTAATAGTCCGCTTTTTGACAAATCAAAGATGACCACCTTTGAGCGCTACTTCATCGACGATAAGGTTACTCACATGGAGGAAAAGGGGGCATATTATAAATTGCGTAACGATGCCGCCATCTGTGATAGTATTCTTGATGAGTTTGAAGTGGTGGGTAAGCACCGACACATTATCAACGGTCATGTACCCGTCAAGGTGGGTAAGGGTGAGAATCCCATTAAAGCCGATGGTCGCCTGATGGTGATTGATGGAGGTTTTGCGCGTGCGTATCACTCTACGACGGGCATCGCTGGTTACACGCTTGTGTATCATAGTCGCGGGTTCCAACTCGTGCAGCACGCACCCTTCAACTCAACGGAAGAAGCCGTGCTCAACGGTACAGACATCCAATCGACCACCTCAATTGTGGAGATTTCCGACCGCCGTGTGATGGTGGCAGACACCGACATAGGTCGTGCGCTCCGCGAGCAGGTGGCAGACCTTGAACGACTCTTAAGAGCTTATCGTAAGGGGCTTATTAAGGAAAACTAAATACAGATAACAGACGGCGCATTTGTTAACGCGCCTACCAACTCAACGATGAAATCACTAAAAGAACTTTACCGCATAGGCTACGGCCCCTCATCCTCACACACGATGGGCCCTCGTGCTGCGGCAGAACAATACCTCTCGCGCCACCCTGAAGCAAAGAAATTTCGCGTGACACTCTACGGAAGTCTTGCAGCTACAGGTCGTGGTCACCTTACCGACTGGGCAATTCTTGATGTGCTTGGTAAGGAGCGTTGTGAAATTAAGTGGTGTGCTGAAATAGTGCTCCCTTATCACCCCAACGGCATGCTTTTCCAAGCCCTTGATGAAGCTGGAAATCCTTATGATGGATGGACCGTCTATAGCGTAGGCGGAGGAGCTTTGGCGGAAGAAGGGCATAGTAGTATTCAGACGCCCGATGTGTACGAACTCAACCATCTGAACGATATTATCAAGTGGTGTGACGAGCGCGGCTATTCGTATTGGCAATTTGTGGAGCAATTTGAAGATTCCGACATTTGGGATTATCTCGAAGAGGTGTGGAAGGTGATGCGTAATGCCGTTGAGCGCGGACTTGAAACGGAAGGCGTGCTCCCAGGAGGATTGAACTTGCGCCGTAAGGCTCCGCATTATTTCATTAAGGCTCAAGGGTATAGCGCGAACTTACAGACTCGCGGCTTGGTGTTTGCATACGCCCTTGCCGTGACCGAGGAGAATGCTTCTGGCGGTAAAATCGTGACCGCCCCCACCTGTGGTTCTTGCGGCGTCGTTCCTGCCGTGCTCTACCACATCCAGGAGAGTCGTAATTTCTCTACCAAGCGCATCCTTCATGCCCTCGCTACGGCAGGGTTGATTGGTAATATCGCCAAAACGCTTGCCTCCATTTCAGGAGCAGAGGCAGGGTGTCAAGCAGAAGTCGGAGTGGCATGCGCTATGGCAGCCGCGGCGGCAAACTATATCTTCGGCGGTAGTCTTCAAACTACGGAATATGCTGCAGAAATGGGACTTGAGCACCACTTCGGTATGACCTGCGACCCTATTTGCGGACTTGTGCAAATCCCCTGTATTGAGCGAAATGCTCACGCGGCAGCGCGCGCACTTGATGCAAATATTTACGCCACTTATGCCGAAGGGCAACACCGCATCAGCTACGACAAGGCTGTGCAAGTGATGAAAAAGACGGGGCACGACCTCCCCTCGCTTTACCGCGAAACTTCAGAGGGCGGACTTGCCGTAGAATATCACAAGTAATTAAGAAATTATCTCCAAGCATATAGTAGTCTTACGTGCTATTGATGCTTGGAATTTTTTTATATAGAAAATCAAGTTAGGAGGGAATAACATTCTTGGATATAGTTTAAAATTAAGTACCGATTATTTTAGTGAGTTTCTCTCACTATAAATTTAGGGAGTTATACGTTTCCAAACCTAAATAATCTTGCGGGATAAATCGGTTGATTATCTCGCAAGATTTTTATTTTGCCAAGCAATTTTTCTCACCAAAGTTATTAACACCAAATAATTTTTACCCCATAGGTAATAAGGCAAAAGCCTATTCAGTGAGAGAAGTGATTGGTGATAAACTTGCTCTTACCGCACCCGATTATACTCGTTTATACTTGGGGATGTCCGAAGTTGAAAAGATAACGGACAGTAGTGTGTTATTTGAATTAGGAAAAGTGGAAATGATTTAGTTTATTAGTATGAAAAAAGAAAGATTTTTTGAGGAAGATTTTGAAGGCTTTGTCCAAGACTTGATAGGTTCTGGTCGTTTGGATGAGAAAGAGGCTGGTATTGCCAAGAGAATGCTCGACAAGGGATATGACACTTTGTCCGACAAACAAAAATTTGTCTTTGATAAGGCAATAGAGAACAATGTAATTAAGGAA
>JAZQVD010000011.1:0-53929 GCA_045631665.1 Alloprevotella sp. | reverse complement strand
AAACAATTCAAACGAAGATTTTCCCATTGTGTTTACTTGGTATAAGGGGTTGGTTGCGTTCCGAATGGCGCTCTCCCCTTAAGATAGGGGGAGTACCGCCAAAGGCGGGGAGGGGGTATGATTCATATAGCAAATTTGGGTCAACTGCTATATCGTTTCCAAAAAAGAAACACCCACGACGTGTGTCGTGGGTGTTATGGCGCGTGGGTTTATTCCTCAACGCCCTTGTTGATGTTTTCGATAAAGAGTTTTTCAAGCAGTTCTTTGTCTACGCCCGTTGTGCCACTCTTCTGCAACTGGTTGTAAACCTGCTCCAAGTATTCCTCTCCGCGGAGTTCCATCACCATGTAGTTGGTGTATTGGCCCGTAGTCTCATCCTTGTGCCAACGCTCGCAGACAATGGCTGTGCCCTTGAGGGTTTGACTGGTTACAGACTTGATGCGCTCGTTGAAGAAGGTCTTTGACTCAGCGGTCATTGCCTTGCCGAGCGTCGTAGTATAGTCTTCAACCGTTGCGAGCAACGTGCGCTGCAACTGTGAAGCGAGTCCGGCAGCAGCAGCTACCTGTGCCTTCTTGCGCGCCGTCATTTCGCTGTCAGAAGTGCCCGAAGCCCAAGCGCGAAGTGCGCCATCGCCGCTCACGTATTCCTGGCAGGGCATGGTGTAGGTTTTAATGGGGGACTTTTCAACCTTCTTTGAAGAGCTGCAGCCCACTGTGCCGAGGCAGCAAAGCGCCAGGGCGGTGTAAAAAGCAATCTTTTTCATCGTTGGATTAATTCAGGGTTATTTTCTTAAGGCGTGAGGGCAACTCGCGGTTCACGCGCTTCATGATTTCGCGTACGCATGCTGCGTAGGTCTCTTCTGCGCTCATGTGAACGGGGGTGAGCACCTTCAAGTTGTTGACGCTGTAGGTGAGCAAGAGTTCCTCGGTGGCGTTGTTGTAGAACTTCAACACCATGGTGCAGATGTTCGTGTTGAGGTTGTAGGTGCCGCCCGTTACCTCTGCGCCGAGGTCCATCTTGGTTGAGAAGTCGATGAAGACGTTTGCCCCGTCGGGGTTCTCAGTAACCTTGAAGTGGTTGTTGCCCAAGGTAGTGGTGATGGCGCGTTCGAGTCCCTCGATGTCGTGCTGCTCATTGATATAAATATATGCCATGTTGCCCGAAGGCTTTACCGTGACGGTAACTTTTGCAGCAGGCAGCGACTGGCGCATGATAAGTGTGCGATACGCCTTGGGGAGGGTGCTGAAGAATTGGTCGTCAATGCTGATGACAAGTTCCTGAACGGGGTCTTTCGAGGTGATGTTTGTGATGTAAAACTCGGCAGTGCCGTTGAAGTCGGTCTTCGTTGCCGACGTCGTTGCGCCACTTCCCGTTGCGAAGGTTGCCTTCAGCGTAACGTTGGGCAGGGGTTCGCCATTCTTTGAGAGGCATCCCGCGATGGGCGACTTAACCGCCTTAAATGCTTCGCCCTCTACCTGCGTAACATTGGTAGTAATGACCATGCCTGAGAAGACATTGAGGTAGGCAGCGTAAAGCGCGGCGGGCACATTGACATTACCGTTTGCGGTAAGGTTCATGAAGGTCCACGCCTCTACAGCCTCGAGCCCCTTAGCGTAAAGTTGGAGGGCTTGGATGAGGTTGAGCGACTCCTCTGCGTCACGTCCGTTGTTCAGATAGGTGAGGCCTTCCTGCGTAACCTGCTGGCGGCGCTTCTCAGCGTTCTTGGCATACACCTCTTTATTGAGAGAGTAGCAGACGTAGTAAGTATCGGCCGAGCTGTAGGAATCTTTGAGTTCCTGACCCTCTAACCAAGTGGTCAGATTGGTCTGAATCTTGTCTTCAAAGAGTTCGCGCGACTTCCCGTCTACGTCAACCGTGTGCAGGAATGACTGGTTGTCAACCTTCAAAGCAATCTGCGCGGCGATGTCTGAGAGCGCCAGCTGCGTAGCCTTCTTCACGTGGTCGGCATCTGAGAGGGGCGCAGCGCCAATGCCGATGTAGGCGTCGTCCGAAGTGGGGTGTGTCATCACCCATGCCGGAGTTTGCGCCCACACAGTAAGGGCGGCACACAGCCAACCGAGGGTGAGGGAAATGATACGGTGTTTCATAGTGGTTAGTCAAAGATGGTAAAGATTATGGTAGATCCGTCGTAAGAAGAGGTGCAGTTGAGGCCAATTTCTTCCTTCAAATATTCCTCTAACTGGAACTTAAATTCTCCGGCGTCCATCATCATGCCGTCTGCAGCCTTGGGCGGAATAGTTACGTAGTCGAAAATCATGCCTTCGTCTACTACGCCCTGGATGTGATACTTACCCTTGTGCGCATTCTTGCGTACCCATTGGCGGAGCACGTCACTCAGTGCGTAACCCTTCGGACCTACGGGTGTGCTCATGGTCATGCTCATTGCGCCAGAGTCGATAGAGAAGCGCAGGGCTACGCGTGTGCCTTGCGTCATGCGGGCAGTGAAGTTGCGGCAAATATCTTCGAGGAAACTGGGCAGCAATGCCTTAACCGCAGCGCTACAAAGGGCGTCGGTAGAAGTGGTGTTGATGCGATTGGTCCAACCGTCTTTAGAAGCAAGTACGTCGCCCGTCACACGCTCACAGGCCTTCATAATCAGCGATACGCGAGAGCCCTGGGCGTTAGAGTCTTTCATGATGTCGACGGTAACATAAACGTCGGCGCCAGAGGAGAGCAACAAAGCGCGTGAGTTAGAGTAAGCGGCATTTGCCTCATAGTTTTGCGTACGCTTCTCCTGTTCCAAATGAGTAAGGAAGTCGCGTGTCACGATGTCGCGAGAGCGGAAACCGTCTTGCACACTGCTGACCGCAATGCGGCGGTCAAAGTCGTCTTTGAGTACGGCGTCGTAGCTTTCGCCGTCGCGCAAGAAGGGCACTACGGTAATTGTGGGTTTGGTGATGCCTTCTTCTTCGTCAATGTCTTCATACGAAGCCTCCTTGGTGCGCACCTTGTTGGTCACAAGGTCGTTCATGAGGCGCGTCATGTAGATGGTGACGTTGTAATCGGCGCGGTATTTTCCCGCAACCTTGCTGGGCTTGCTTGCCTCCTCAGACGAAGCGACGTAGAAGGCGTAGCGCGCCGTAGCGTTGAAGAAAGAGTTGGTGTAAACCTGATTGTCTTGCGTAATCAAGGGCTTGCCGTCGTTCACACCTGCCACACCCTGATAAAAGAGGGTATAGATGATAGACTTGGCAGCGTTTTCGGCGATACCTTTTTTAGAATCGGCAATACCGGTAGAGACAAAAGTGACACGACCGTTGCCCTCAGAGAGCACGGAAACCAACTGCAAATATTCCTGTGCCGGAAGCAGCATGCAGATGATGCTGAGCAGCAGTGTCAGACTGATTTTTTTCATAAAAACGCACTTTTGGAAGTGTCTGAACTCCATACGCTTGAAGCGGGGTGAGAGTTTGCAAAAATTATTAGTAATGTAATTTAAAAAAGGTTACTAATAATTTTTCGTAGGTTACTAATAATTTTTAGCGCTTCAGACACGGTGTAAAATAGAGCAACCGACCGGCGAAATTTTGCGACATTTTTCGGCCGAAAATCCCGTCGGTCGGTGTGAAATTCAGTTACAGTTTAGAAGCCAAACATTGCGCCGCCCTGCTTAAGCAAGTTCTTCGCGCCGCTCTGCTTCATTGTTTTAACCTTGAGGGGGATTGCATTTTCGGGAGCAGTGTCCTTGATGTCGAGATACTCAAGCATCTTTGTGAGCAATACATCGCCGCCCTTTGTTACCTTACACTGTGAGAGGTCGCCCGCCATAACTTCTGTGATAGTGAGCTGGCCGATTACCTTTGTCACGTCGCGGCCTGCAATCTTCTCAACGCATGATACTTCCAAGCGCTGGCTCTTTTCGAGTCCGTGGTCGCTACCAAGATTGATGAGGCAGCTTTCCATCTTCTTGCCCTTCTTGTCTTTCTCAAATCCCTCGCCAAGAATAATACCATCGAGCTTGAAGTGTTCGTCAACGAGGTTCTTCATGTCGTTTTCAACATGCGCAAGGGCATCAGTAACTGCAGCAGCAGGAGTGTCGCCCATACCGCAACGAAGTCCTGAAAGCTTGAAGTCCTTAGAGACTACGAGTTCCTTGTTTGCATACTTCACAATCTTAACTGTGTGAGCAATTTCAGCAGTGAAGCGAATCTTGCCGTCGTCACTTGTTGACTTAGTAATAGCACACTGTGATACGAGACCGTAAAGCAAATATTCAGCCGCAGTTTCGGTAGTCTTGCCCATCAATGCTTCAGCGTCGCCCATAGCATCTTCAGAAGAGCGGCGTTCTGTTTCAGCAGCAATCTGCTGTTCGGCATCGACGTCCTTAAGTTCGAAGCGACCTGTTTCAAACAAGCCTGCTACGATAGCGGCACGCACCTGACGCGCATAATCAATTTCAACTTCTTCACCAGCGCTAAAAGTACCAGCGATCATTACGGGTTTCTGACCTTGAGCAACAAGGGCAATCATTGCCACAAAGGCAAGAGATAACATTTTTTTAAACATAGTTATGAGTGTTAGTTAAAGGTTTATGAAATTTTGAATTTCGTTTTTCGTAAAATTACAATTTTGCCTTCGCCTTAGCGCTGCCCATTTCGGCAGCCTTCTTGAAGTGCTTGCGAGCAAGCATGGCGTTCTTGCCAACAGTGCCGCAACCCTGTTCGTAAATAAGGCCGAGCATGTAATAAGCGTCTGCCGAACCTGAATTGTTAAAGGCCTTGACAGCATCCAACCCCTTGCCTGCATTAAATGCTTCCATGCCGGCGTCGTAATTAGCATCTGGCTTCACTTCCTGCACAGGTTCGGGAGCAGGAGCAGGTGCGGGTTCTGCCTTAGGCGCAGCGGCGGGAGCAGAAGTTGTAGCAGCGGGAGCAGGAGCGACTGGAGCGGGCGCTTCAACGGCTTCCGTTTGCGTGTTCGTAACATCAGCGGGAGCAGCGTCATTGTTGCCGCCACCCATAAAGAATGCGAGACCACAGATTACGACTGCGGCAACCACAATCCATACCCAAACGGGTGTGCCAGTAGAAGTTTTTGGAGCAGGTGCCATATACGGGGGATTATTATGCACTCCCTTTTCAGCAATCTTGATTTCCTTCTCAACTGCAGACGCTTCTTTCGGCGCTACAATCTTAGGCGCTGCGGGAGGTACGATTTGAGGTTGAACGGCTTTGGGAGCGGGTTTGTAAGCTGCCGACAATTCGTTTTCAATCGCCGTCTTCTTGTCTTCAACATCGAGTTCGCGTGCCTTCTGGTCCATCAACTGTCGACCGCCAACACCAATGTTTCCGTTTGTAGTAAGCAAGAGTTGCTGGAATGCCGTGCGGTATTCGCTCTGCGCCTTCTTCTCACACTCGAGACAGCGGTTCTTTCCCGCCACTCGGCAGTCGGGGCAAATTCCCTTACCACACTTCGGACAGCGAGGGTGTTTTTCCTCAAGGGGATTACCACAAACGGCACAATATTCCTCCTTGTTGCCATTCATCACTATCGTCGTGCTGTTGTTGACGGTAGAAGATTGGTCGACGGTAGAGGTATTTACGTTTTGGTGAGTCGTGTGAGAGGTGTGAACGCCTCCCGTGATGTTTGCACGAGTACCGGCGCCAATGACTTCACCAGTGGGTGCTGCCGAAGCGGTAGGTTGGGGTGCGGAAGTCTTAAATGTGTAGCCACATTCGTCGCAGAAAGAACTGCCTTCGGGCATTACTGCTCCGCATTCGGGACATTCTATTTTGTTACTCATAGATAATTTCTTTAGATTCTTCAATTATTTTTTCAGGCGGGCATATTTCTGTGCCGTCGGGCAGGATGAGCGCCTCCACAAGTAGGTTGTTCCCCTCTGCTTCTACCTCCCCACGCACGCCTAAGTGTTGGGCGTCGTAGGGGGAGAAGAATGCGTCGTCGGCGGGGTAGGTGTCCTTTCTGTAGAGCACATATTCTTTGCCGTCTTCCAGTGTCAGTAGGGCGTAAGTGCCTTCTGATTTTGACCCGATGTTGCAAAGGCGTAGGGATAGGAGTCCGTAATAAGTTTCCATGCCTTATAATTATATGTGTTCGTAACCTGATGCTGACTGTTATACGGGAGTGCCGCAATCATCGCAGAATGCTGCGCCCGGAGCTATTTCGCTGCCACATTCTTTGCACACAAGGGCGGGCATCGCCTTTTCCGCGGGTTGCGGAGTGGGTTGTGCGGGCTGCGGAGCGGGTTGTGGCGCTGCGGGTTGTACGTAAACGGGCTGCTGAGCGGGTTGTGCATACACGGGTTGTGCTTGTGGTTGCACTTGAGGCTGAGGCGCCACGTTGTTGCGGGTAGTATAATCAAGCGCACGGTCATATGCAGTGTCCATTCTGCTTTCCTGTCGGCGCAGACGCTCATCCTGTTCGCGGAGCTGGCGGTCTTTTTCTTCCTGGCGCTCACGGTTATACTGATTGCGCTCATCTGCGCGCTGCGCCTGCACTCCTCCAGTCACGTTGATGAGGTTATTCATCATCTCAAACATACGATCCTGGTTGGCACGAAGCATCTCATCTTGCTGACGTAAGCGTTCGTCGTAACGTGCATTATCAGCGTCGCGCTGTGCTGCCATTTCGCGAGCATGTTCACGCTCACGCTCAGCACTTTCTCTCTCACGGCGTGCATCGTTAAGCGTAGAGGCGTAAGCAACTGCTGCTTCCTTGCCCCCCTGAAGCGCCCAAACCTTTTCGTCTGAGAGACTCTCTGCGCGCTCCCACTTCATGCGCTCAGTTTCTAACTCGTTTTGCTGACGCGCTTGTTCCATCTGCGCTTCATGTCGGCGCTGATTTTCACGGTTGCGCTCTTCGGCTTCTTGCATTGCCATAAACTGGCGGAACTGCTCGGCATCTTCTTCGCGTTCCAAGTCACGACGGCGCTTTTCATCGTTGAAATCCATGTCGCGCTGGCGCTGTTCGATGTCTAATTGTCTGTTGGCAACTGCCGACTGACGGTCTAATTCTTTATAGAACTGGCTGTCTGCGTAATCATCTCTGAGGCCCTGAAGTTCCAATTCCTTGCGCACCATCGCCTCTGCCTTATCCATTTCGCCCTGCATACGCACGCGCTCAAATTCAAGTGCGTCGCGGAGTTGCATCATACGCAGTGCAGAACCGCGCTGGAATTCATTCGTTTTAATTTGGTGACAGAGCACTTGCAGTTCCTCTTTGCGTACAAGGCCAGTCTGCGCAATTTCCATCAACGCCATATCGCGCTCAGCGTCGCTCTGTGCTTCGCGAAGGATGCGCTCATTGAGCAGGAGGTGTTCAAACTTGCGCAACTCCTCAGCGTTGAGCAATTCCTCATTGTGCATATCGCGGTTGATGGCATTGAGGCAACGCGCCATTTCAACCTCAGTTGTCGCCTCATGAAGTTGCTGTGCATTCACCGCATCGGCAAGTCGGTTTTTGAAATCGTTGGTGCGGTGGAGGTAGTCGAGTTCCTTTTCCGAGAGGTAGAGTTCCTGACTGAGTTTTGTGAAGCGCTCGAGGTCTTGACTCTCAGCAGAAATTTCCACAATGCGCACTACGCTGATGCCGAAGAATGCTTCCTGCGCCACAGCGTTAATGCGGTCTTTAAGCATGGTATGCAACTCGGCGGGGATGCGGTTTGTAGAAAGTTCGGTATCGTAAAGCGCATCCTGAAGTGTGACGCGCACGCTGTCGGTAATCTCGTCTACAATCACGGCAGTGTTCAACTGCTGCTTATCCGTGAGGTAGTGGATGATAAACGCCTCGGGGTCGCTAATCTTGAAGTAAGCGTTGACGCCCACCTGCATTTCGAGGAAACGCGTTTGGATGCGCATGGGCGCAAAGTTCTTATAGTCGTCAATGCTTGCCTGCTTCGCACCAATGAGCACGGGGAACGCCTTGTTGAGCAGGATGATGATAGCGAAGGAAGCGCCGTTCTTGGCATTTTCAAGAATTGCCTTCTGCTGGTTCATATAGAGTTGCTCTTCGGCTGAGAGCACCTTTTCATCCTTCTTCTTGCTGCCGAAGAGGTTGCACAAGAACTGCCAACCACGACTCAACAAACCTACCTCCTGAGGCGGAGCGCCCACAAAGTCGTAAGCACCGCCACTGATTGAGGCAATCACCTTGCCGTTGGCGCGTATGTAAGCCGTTGTTCCCTCAGGCACGATGACGCCCTTGACTTTAGAATATTGCTCAAACTCGTCTTCGCGGATGATGCGCGCCACTTGTCCGGGCTGCACGTTCCAATAAATGCGTCCGCCTGCCTGACTCATGTCGGGCGCGGTGTTGAGCGCTGCTGCCTTTGCCTCACCAGCAGCGGGGGCAGTTGCTTTTGCGTCGGCAGCGGGTGCTTGGCGTGTGCCACACTTGGCGCAGAACTTTGCACCGGGTCTCAATTCCGTACCGCAACTGATACACGTGTTAGCCTGTGCTACCTTCTGTCCGCACTTTGCACAAAACTTCGCACCCTCGCGAAGTTCGGCGTTACAATTAGGGCAAATCATAATCTACTGAATTTAATGTTGTGAAGTCCGAGGTGCAACCTGAGAATTTTACCCGCCCATTGGGCGTGAAAACCGATGCTAAATTCGGCAGTGAAATCTCGTGTTTTAATCCCCAAAATAGTTGTCTGAAAAACTAAACCTATTGTTGTAAAAATTATTAGTAACCTAATTAAAATTATTAGTAATGTAATTAAAAAAAGGTTACTAATAATTTTGAGTGTTTTAGGCGTGGTTTAAAGTTGCTCAGTGTGAGGAATTTGTGAAAGTGGATTTTTTACCCGTTTTTCACACCCTCGAATGGGGGAATGTATTGCGATTTTCGGACGCTAAAAAGGTTAATTTTTTTCTTACTTTGTGGTGATGACGCGAATCAGGGTTCCGTCTTCGCGCGTCAGGGCGCTGTATTGCACGAGTGCTCCGTCGGGCGCCGCATCGTTATAATCAAGTTTGAGCGTCTTGCTGCCGTCAGCCCCAGTGATACGGTAGAGGGCGTCGGGCTTACGTGGTGGCAATCCATACTGACTGTAAAGGGCGTCGCCCACGGTCTGCTCAATTTCTTCAATATTTCGGTCTACGAAACCTCTCACGCGCTGCAGGATAGATTGCTCCTTCGACGCACCGTTGTTATAAAGCGTTTCAACGGTTGCCGCTTTGCCGGCGCAGCGGTCGGTTGGCGGTCGGTCGATGACAGACTTCTGCAAGAATTTTTCGCCTCCCGCGCTTGCCACGAATAATGTGGGGTCGCCAAAAAGGTTAAACTCGGCAATCGTGGCGGCACGCTCTTCTGAGGGGGTGCAGAGTTCATACGCCTTGCTGCGCGCTGCGTCAAACGAAACGCCGGCTGAGTAACCCTGCAGCAGAATGTTGAGGAAGGCAAACGTCATGACGTCGGCGAAATCCATGCTCACTTCCTCGGAAATGCCGTTCGGGTCAAGTTGTCCCCAGGCAATGCGCGACGAACCTACGTAGAGCAACGTCTTTCCGTAAATCGCGCTCAGCAACATGCTGTGTTCGCTGTCGAGATTGATATGGCGTGCGCCGTAACACGACTCTGCAATGACAACGTTCGGACGTGTACACTGCGCCATGTGCTGGGGCAAAAGTCCGGTAGCATATTGGCGAAGGTGGGGCGGATATTCGCCCGAGTAACCCGCTTGTTCGCGTCCCGAAGACCCGTGTAGGTTGTAGTAATAGAGCGAGGCGTCGCAGTGAAACACTTGCGCCACGTTCCCAGAGTCTACATAGGGCGTGAGCATGAGGCGGTTGTAATAAAAATCGCCCTTGATGCGCCCGTCAAAGTTGCGTAAGAGGGGGTGTAAGAGTCCTGTTTCTGCCACGCTCTGAGATACCTTTTTCCAATGTGGGTCACACTGTGCGTAAGCTTCCTTTATGGGGATGCCGGCAGCATTGTCAAGGCTGCGCTGAAGGTAATCGGTGAAGTTTTCTAACGTCGTGTCGTTACCTACGGGCAGGCGCCCGACGCAGAGCAAGGGGGCGTAGTCAAAAACCGACTGCTGTTCGACCTTCTTTAAGGTCATGTCGGCGTAAGGATAGGCGTAGGGCAGGTCGGTGTCAATATCCTTGTCGTGATAATTACCGCCGTTTTTATAATGTGTGATGCGGGGCATCGGCACAATGTCGTCGCTGCCTATGATAAAGAGGTAAGTAGAGGTGTGAGTACCCTGCTTTTCCTCCTTACGCCTCACGTCTATCAGAATGTCTAAGCATTCTTGTGCGCTGCAACATTCGTTCTTCTGCTTGCTACTGCTAAAACTGAAAAACTTACTGCTGCGCGCCCCGAAGTCTTGAAGGTCAACGAGGGAGTAACTGATGCCCACCTGTTTCTTACACGCAATGTATTGCTCAAGTAGGTCCTTCACTTCTTCCTCATCAGTGCCAAATTTTTGGGCAAGCAGGAGCGTGTTTGTCAAGATAATCCCGTGTGCCAGGATGTTACTCTTGGCGGTCTCTTCCTCAAACTGCGGCTCGTCTTCGTGCTCTAACGGCGTGCCACACTCAGAGCAAAACAGCTCTGTAGTATCTTCTATTTTTCTACCGCATTCCGGACAGAACATAAACTATAAAATTTCTAACAGATTCTTTACTTCAAGTATTTCTCTCTGCGCTGCACCACCTTCTTCACATAGTTGCGCGTCTCCTCATAGGGAAGTTGAGAAATAAGGTGGTTGTAGAGGCGCGAATAATCAAACTGGTTGATGCTCGGGAAGGCATTGTTGAGTTTTGTAGAACCAATGAAGCAACGACTGACGTTTCCAGCGCCCGTATTATAGGCGGCAATCACACAGAGTTGGCGACAACTGGCGTCTTCTACCTTGCCAAACTGATTGAGCAACACGCGCAAGTAAGCCGTGCCCAGTTCGATATTATTGCGGGGGTTAAAGAGGTAACTGCTTTCGGGAATGTGGTCCGTCTTATAGACATAGCGGTACGCATCTCTGCCGCCCGACTTCGGAACCAACTGCATCAAACCGTAAGCCGGCACCCAACTCTTCGCCTGTGGGTTAAAGGCCGACTCTTGTTCCATGATGGCGAAAATCAAAGGTTGTTCCACTTGGAAACGTGCCGAAAATTCTGCCACAAGGTCCTTGTAAAGAGCAGCGTTCTTAGAAATGTTGTCTTTCACCAACGCCATTTCAACCTTCGCTACCTTGCGCTCCTTGCCGTCTCCGCCGGTGATGGATTTAACCGTAGTCACGGTCTTTTCTACAATGCGTTTGGCAATTTCGGCAGTAGATTGCTTCCAGCGTGCCACCTTCTCAGCGGCCTTTTCCTTAGCTTGCGCCTTGCGGTCAGCCAGTGTGCTGGTCTTCTTCGCCGGGTCTTTCTTCGCTGTGGGGACTACGTTGTCAGCAACATACGTGGGCAAGTCCTGTCCCTTCACTACGGGAGTGGGCGGTGCCTTGCGCTTGGGCTTTGCTTCCACCACGTCGTCCGTGGGTAACTCGTAGGGCGAAAGGTCGAGCAGTCCCTCAAGAATGGGTTGCTTGGCAATGGGATTTGAAGGGTCAACCTCAGAACGGTAAGGGCAGGTCGTGCCGCGATTGTTTAACAAATGCTCTACGGCATGCTGCAAACGGCGCTTTACTTCCGCCTCGCTGGCGTCTTCGTCTAACGCCACTTCAACGTCAATGCGCCCCGTTTCAAAATCTACCACTGAGCGCTCGCTGCGGTCGTTGCTGTAAGAAACCCATTCCTTTTGCGTGTCGGTCAGGGTGTCGCCCCAAACGGCGTTGATGGAGTTGACATACGCCTCAAACTCTTGACGCGCCTGACGCTCATAGGCCATGTAATCTTCATACGCCTGTTGGCTATACGCCTCAAAGTCGTCGACGGTTTGGCGTGCCTCCGCCTCAAACTGATTGCGGATTGAGTCCATCGCATTGACCTGCGCCGAAGCACAGAGCGAGAAGAGCGATGCCGAGAGTAGTAAAATATGCGTTCTCATAGCCGAAATGTTACGGGGTAAAACGACTTAAGTCCTTGGCATAGTTTGCCACGGGCGCTTCATGTAGGTACACACCAAAAAGGTCCGCGCGGAGCGCAGACAATAATAGTACAACAGATTTAAAATGCTGTTGATGGCTTGTAACCAGTTGATATTTAAGAAATTGGGGGGGGGAAGCGAATGATTTCACACCACTAAAGAAGGAGCGCAACTCACGCTGGAGTTCGCCAATTCCTTGTATCATTGTGTAAAATCCTTTCATCGCTTCGTAATTTACAGTCTTTAGATTAAGCAAATGTACAATATTTCTTTAATATCCTGCAACAATTTTTAAGAATTTGTTAACTCTAATTATCAATTTACTTATTGAACTTTCATTGCTGTGTTAAAATGTCAACCTCCGACATCGGAGAACTTTTTCCCCTCGCAGGGATGAAATATATACTCTTTTTGCCGCCCAAAATAGTTGTGCGAAAAACTAAACCTATTGTTGTGAAAATTATTAGTAACCTAATTCAAATTATTAGTAATGTAATTTAAAAAAGGTTACTAATAATTTTTGCCTTTTAAGTCGTGCTGATTTTCAGGAGGTTATAAAAGTGCCCAAAATGCCCCTTTTTCGCCCTCAAATCGGGGGTGAAAATCTGGTGGAGCAGGGCGCGTGTGCGGCAGTGCGCCTTTCGCGCCTACACATATTATATATTATAAGGAATGAGAGCGGGGTGGGGCGGGCACGGTATCTTTTTGCGCAGAAAAAACCTGTATGACCTACAAAATGTTTGCAAAATAGGCGATCGCAGTAAACATTTTGGTAGGAATTAGTAAATTTTCACTAAAATTATTTGCTACCCACGAAAAAAATAATACCTTTGCGCCCTATATTGAATTTTGGATATTAAGATTAACAAAATAAAAACTAAACGTAATGAAGAAAATGTTTTTCTATGCCGCAGCGCTCTGCTTGACTGCGGTTGGCTTCGCTTCTTGTACAGCTGAAGATGAAGCATTCCCTGCTCCCGTTGTGAGCATCACAGAAGAAGAAGTTGCAGTGCCTGCTGAAGGTGGTGCAGTAGCTTTCAACTTGACCGCTCCCACTAACGAAGCATTCACAGTAAAGACTCCCGAATGGATTGAGTTTAACGAAGGTGCAACTGTTACACGTGGCGTAAACTCTTCTGCTGCTTACCACTTCACAGTGGCTCCCGCAGAATCTTGTCAGGAACGTACAGGTGCAATTTACATTGTTGCTGCAAGCGGTCTTCAGGACTCTTTGGTAGTAGTTCAGGAAGGCGTTAAGTTGGCTGTGGATATGGAAACAGCAACTGCAACATCTGCTGGCGGAACATTAGTCGTAAACCTTACTGCAGTTGACGGTTACGATGTAGAAATGCCCGAGTGGATTACAATGAACGAAGATCCCGGTGTGACTCATGAAGGCGTTCAGACTGCACAGGTAACTTTCGATGTTGCTCAGAACACAACAGGTAAGGAACGTCAGGGAGAAATTAAGTTTACTTGCTGTGACGAATGTGCGCAGTCAGTAACAATTACTGTAATACAGCAGGGTCTTAACGTAGATAAGATGGTTAAGTATAGTGGTACAGTACAGTCACTTGCTTACGGTGATGTTTACGAAAACACAATCGGTCTTATCTGGGATGAGGAAGATGCTACAAAGGTTTACGTATGTAATATCGAACCTTACTACGCTGCTAATGGTTACACTGTAGATAAGGGCTTCAACTTCATTGAAGCGGCTTACGATGCAGAAAATAATATGATCATCATCGCTCCAGGTTCTTACTTCAATCTTGGCGAACTCTTCTTCGCAAGTACTTCATCTGCTGATTTGAACAGTAACATCGGTAATGGTTACTTGGTGCTCAACGCAGATAAGACACAGATCCAACAACCCTATGCTTTCTACACTGCTTACTTCAATCCTGACAATTCAATGGGTGCAGAAGATGCTTATGCAGGTGGAGTGGTTTATACTAAGGTTGCTGAGTAAATTTTAACAATAGTTTTACATGATAGGCACTGCCTTTGCTTGGCGCAGAGGTGGTGCTTTTTTATACAAATGAGTGAGAAGTTTGGCTGTAATAGAAACTATGCTTCAAGAAAACTTGTATTTTTTCAGTGAAAAGGACTGATAATCTTCAGATTTTTCTTAATTTTGCGCGACAAAGTGGACTCCCACATTTGAAAGTGAGAATTTAATAATCAATAAATAGTTAAAATAATGGCAGCATTACAAACAATCAGAAACCACGGAGCTTTGATCGTAGGTGCTATTGGTCTCGGTCTTTTTGGTTTTATTGCTGGCGACCTTTTTAATGCCATCGAAACAACTTCGGCATTTAAGAAGCAGCAGGCAGGTGAAGTGTATGGCACTTCAATCGACATTATGGAGTATCAGAACCTCGTGGAAGAAATGACACAGGTAATGAAGATGCAGCGCGCTATGCAAGGTCAGTCTGAAAACCTTACTGACGCTGAAATCCAACAGGTACGCGAATATGTGTGGAACGACTTTGTGCGTGCACAGGTTATCGCTAAGCAGGCAGAAGAAGCAGGTATTCAGGTGACTACTGAAGACTTCCAAAACGCTCTTGTAAAGGGCGAAGCACAAAGCCTCTCAATGATGGCAGCACTCCTCGGTTCGCAGGATGGTAAGCTCGATTTCGCAGCGCTTCAGGAATTCCTCAAGACTAAGGAACAGATGCTCGCTCAGGCTCAGCAGGCGCAGGATGGTTCACTCGAACAGGTGATGGCACTTGATGCAATTTGGAAGTGGACTGAAAAGCAGTTGAAGAAGGAACTCCTCGAAACTAAGTTCTATACCCTCATCAATAATTGCTGTATCGGTAACCCCGTTTCTGCACAGCTCGAAGCTGCTACTGCTGACCAAAAGCGCACAGTGGTTGCTGCATTCCCCCTCAGCGCTATTGCTGACGCTGATGTTGCTGTAGAAGATGCAGATATGCAGGCTATTTACAACGCAAAGAAGGACTTCTACAAGCTCTACTCACAGACACGCGACGTGAAGTTACTTGACGTTGAAGTTAAGGCAAGCACTGCTGACCAGGTGGCTCTTACAATGGAAGTAAACGAAGTTGCAAACGCGCTTCGCTCTGACGCAAATCCCGCTACAGTAGTTGCAGCAAGCAAGTCAATTATTGCGTTCAACAATGTTCCCGTACGCAAGGACGCTTACAAGGGTATGAACGACATCTACAGCCGTCTTGACACTGCTACTGTAGGTTATGTTGCTCCCGCATTCTACACTGTTGCTGACAACACCGTAAATACTTACAAACTTGTTGCTAAGACAAAGTTGCCCGACTCAGTGCTTTACCGTCGCATCTTTGCAGTTGCTGCTGACCTCGAAGCAAGCAAGACGCTTGCCGATAGTATTGCTACAGCAGTGAAGGGTGGTGCAGACTTTGCAGAACTTGCTAAGAAGTATCAGCAACCCACTGACTCTATGTGGTTGACTTCTGCACAGTACGAAGGTGCTGCGCTCGACGCAAATACTGCTGACATGATCAACCTCCTCAACACTACTAAGCCTGGTCAGGTTGCTACGCTCAAGCTCAATAACAATTACAGCCTTGTGCTTCAGGTGCTCGAAACTAAGAACCTTGTTGACAAGTACAACGTTGCTGTTGTGAAGTGTAAGAACGAATTCTCTAAGGAAACTTATAACAACGAGCTCAGCAAGTTGAACAAGTTCCTCTCTGAGAATACTACTATCGAAGCTATCGAAGCAAATGCTCTCGCTGCTGAATATATGGTAGAAGACCGCATTGTTTCTGCTCCCGATAACTCTCTCGAAGCAGACATGAGCGGTGCTAAGGAAGCGGTTCGCTGGGCGCTTGACGACGCTAAGGTAGGTGACATCTCTCGCATCTATGAATGTGGTGCAAACAAGGAACACCTCGTTGTAATGGCGGTTGCTGGTATCAACGATGGCGAATATGTTGCATGGGATAACAAGAATGTGAAGCCCGACCTCGAACGTCTTGCTAAGCAGAATAAGAAGGCTGCTAAGGCTCTCGAACTTGTTGCTGCAGCTAAGACTATGGATGAAGTTGCGAAGATTGAAAAGGTAGTTGTTGATACTATCTCTGCAAACTTTGCCCGCAACGCACGCGTAAACTTTGTAGGTATCGCAGAACCCGCGCTCTCTGGCGCAATCGCAAAGGCTAAGGCTGGCGAATTTGTTGGTCCTATCAAGGGTGCAGGTGCCGTTTACTTCGTACAGGTGCTTGAAGACCTTCCCTCAGAAGTGCCCTTCAACGAAGCGAATGCTCTTCAGCAGGCTACACAGACCTTCATGAACAACATCATGCGCTACCAGTATTACGGACAACCCCAGGAAGTGTTGCTCAATACGTTGATGCGTGATGCAGAAGTAGTAGACAACCGCTACAAGTTCTAATCACACTGTTTCTGACTTGACTGCAAACCCTTGAGTTTGCTATTCAATAAAACTTTCGGGGCTGCGTCAAAATACTGACGCAGTCCTTTTTCTTTTCTATTTAGAATGCAATAACAAGGGGGAACAGGCAGTGACAGACTGCACTCCAAACAAAAAAATCTTCTATGAAATTTCTAAAAATCCTACGCATCCTGGTCATCGTCCTCTTTGTGTGGAGCATTGGCGGAGTCATCCTTCACCGCTTCGTACCCGTGCCCATCACGCCCGTCATGATTCGCTACTGCTTGTCGGAACTTATTGACGGACGCACTCCGCAATTGGCGCATAAGTGGGTACCCATGGAGCGCATTTCGCCACACCTGAAAGCGGCGGTTATTGCGTCGGAGGACCAACTCTTTTACGAGCACAACGGTTTTGACTTTGACCAGATTGAGAAGGCACTTGAAGAGCGCAAGCAGGGAAAGCGCAACCGCGGAGCAAGTACGATTTCGCAACAGACGGCAAAGAATGTCTTTACCTTCGGCACGCGCACGTGGCTGCGTAAGGGATTAGAGGCGTACTACACCTTTCTTATCGAACTCTTCTGGCCGAAGGAACGCATCCTTGAGGTGTATCTTAACAGCATTGAGATGGGCCCCGGCATCTATGGCGCAGAGGCGGTGGCGCAGGAGCATTTTAATCGCTCTGCCGACAAGTTGCGCCGCACGGATTGCGCCTTGATCGCAGCAACCCTGCCCAACCCCAATAAGTATAGTTCGAAAAATCCCTCGTCGTACATGCGCAAGCGTCGCCAGCAGATTTTGCGACAGATGCGCTTGATGAACGACTAAGCGCGGTGCTCATATTATAATATAGTGTCGAGTTGCTCAGTGCAGCTCGGCACTTTTTTGTGCCCATACGGTTTCTGTGTGAGACAGAAGAACATAAGAATAGATTATCCCCCTTATGTTCTTTTGTTCTTATGTCTAAAGCGTCCATGCAAAGGTGTGTAGTTTGATACAGAAGAACATAAGAACAGATTATACCCCTATGTTCTTTTGTTCTTATGTCTAAAAAATAGACAAATTGGGGTGGTGGGCGTAAAAATATGGTACTATGTTTTGCAAGGTACTAAAATAATGCATATCTTTGCCGTGTAAATCATAAATCCCTTGCTTATGAACATCGAAAATGCCAAGTCACAATTGCGCAAAGGTATGCTGGAGTTCTGCGTGTTACTGCTCATCAAAGGGCGACCGGCATATACGAACGACATTATCGCAAAGTTGAAGGCGGCAAACTTGATTGTGGTGGAAGGCACGCTTTATCCGCTGCTCACGCGCTTGAAAAAGGAGGGTTTGCTCTCTTACGAGTGGCAGGAATCCACTCAAGGTCCGCCCCGAAAGTATTACTCGCTCACGCCCCAGGGCACTGCCTTTTTGCAGGAACTTGATGCTGCCTGGAAAGACATTGCGCATGCGGTAAATGTGTTGCAACAAGAGGGTGAAACCCCTTGCGCTGAAAACTAAACCTATTTTCGTAAAAATTATTAGTAACCTAAGAAAAATTATTAGTAACCTTTTTTAAAATATATTACTAATAGTTTTAGGGGGTTCTAACGTGCTGATTACGAAGCCTGAAAAATTGACGATTTTTTCGCTAAAAAACTTAACGCTATCCCACTTTTAGAATCATGAAAAAGACTATTAACATCCACTTGTGCAACCGCATCTTCACGATTGACGAAGACGCTTGCCAACTCCTGGAGAGTTACATCACGAATATGCGTACGTACTTCTCAAAGCGCGAAGACGGCATGGAAATTGCCGACGACATTGAGCAGCGCGTATCTGAATTGTTAGAAGAATTTACTGCTGCTGGCACGACGAGTATTACCCTGCCGCAGGTGCAGGAAGTCATTGCCCGCATCGGTAATCCCGAAGAAATGGAGGGTGATGAAGCGCTCGAGCAGCCCGAGGCGCAGGAGGAAAATCATGAGGCACCCGCTGCTGAAACCGATGCGCGCACGCTGCGCCGTAACCTGAGCGACAAGATGCTGGCGGGCGTCATCAGCGGGTTGGCACGCTACCTCGGTTTTTCCGACGCTACGCCCTGGCGCATACTCTTCATCATCATCTTCGTGTTTACCATTCCCGTGGCAACAGTGTGCTACCTCGTAGGGTGGCTCATCATTCCCGCCGACTCAGATGCAGCGCCCGTTGGGCAAACTGCTGACAAGGCGCAGCGCCAACTGTTTCGCAATGGGAAAGACAAAATGCTGGGCGGGGTAATCAGCGGTCTCTGCGCGTACTTTGGCGGGAAGGATGTAACACCGTGGCGCCTGCTCTTCATACTGCTGTGCTTCATGAGTTTCTCCCTGCTGCTCATCATCTACCTTGCCATGTGGTTTATCGTACCCGAAGCGGTGACGGCAGAAGACCGCCTGCGCATGCGTGGCGAACACGTAAATTTTGAGAATGTCAACCGCGAGGTGATGAGCGAAATGCGCACCTCCGAAGGGCATTCTGCAACGCAAAATCAGACTGCATTTCGCTGGGTACGCATCCTGCTTCACATTGCGCTCCTCCTCATCGTCCTCCCCATTATCTTCGCGCTGCTCATGGGGGTAATCGCGGCGCTCTCGTTCCTCTTGATTCTCACGGCGAGTGTGACCAACGTGTGCAGTTTGGGCGCCATGCCCCATTTGCCCGAGTTGACCGCTTGGATTACGGTTCAACCCGCCGGACTTTCTTGGTTGCTTTACACCAGCACTATCTGCGGTTTCATCCTCGTTGTCATCCCGCTCTACGCCCTTATCCGCAGTGTGTTTTTCTCAGCTTCGCCCCTTTCTAAAGGCGCAAAAATTACGCTGACAACGCTCTGGGTGCTCGCTCTCAGCGTAGGCATTTCTGCCGTCATTACAGCCTGCTATTTCAGTGTGCCGGTGTAGTGAAATTTTCTCCCTCGCTCTTGTGTGGAGTAGGGGAGTTTTTTTATTTCTCCCGCCATCATATTCCGAAAAAACAGCGCCTCCATTCCGTTTCTTTTATGTAACTTTGCGAAGTAACCATTTAATCTTACAACAACATAACTTATTAACTATACAACCTAAAAATATATGGCAAAGAAAGAAGTAGAAGTTTTGGATCCTAAGACAGAAAAACTCAAAGCCCTTCAGGCGGCGATGGCTAAGATAGAAAAGGACTTCGGCAAGGGGTCGATTATGAAAATGGGCGATGAAAAGGTAGATAATATCGACGTTATTCCTACGGGGTCGTTAGGTCTTGACCTCGCCCTCGGCGTTGGTGGTTACCCCAAGGGACGTATTATTGAAATCTACGGTCCTGAAAGTTCGGGTAAGACAACCCTTGCCATCCACGCTATTGCCGAAGCACAGCGCCAGGGCGGTATTGCAGCTTTCATCGATGCTGAACACGCCTTCGACCGCTTCTATGCAGCGAGTCTCGGCGTAGATACCGACAACCTCCTTATTTCTCAACCCGATAACGGCGAACAGGCACTCGAAATTGCCGACCAACTCATCCGCTCTGCGGCAGTAGACATCATCGTGGTAGACTCTGTGGCAGCGCTTACACCGAAGGCGGAAATCGAAGGTGATATGGGTGACAACAAGGTGGGACTTCAGGCGCGTCTTATGAGTCAGGCGCTTCGCAAACTCACTGCGTCGATTAATAAGACCAACACGACGTGCATCTTTATCAACCAGTTGCGCGAAAAGATTGGCGTAATGTTCGGCAACCCCGAAACTACTACGGGCGGTAACGCCTTGAAGTTCTACGCATCTGTGCGCCTCGACATCCGCAAGGTAACGATGCTTAAGGACGGCGACACTCCCGTGGGCAACCAAGTGCGCGTGAAGGTTATTAAGAACAAGGTGGCGCCTCCCTTCCGCAAGGCAGAATTTGAAATTACCTTCGGTCAGGGCATCTCGCAGATTGGCGAAATCGTAGACCTCGGCGTAGAGGCAGGCATCATCAAGAAGAGCGGTTCGTGGTTCAGCTACGGCGACACAAAGATTGGTCAAGGTCGCGAAGCTGTGAAGCGCATTCTCGAAGATAACCCTGAGTTGGCAGAAGAAATCAAGCAGAAGCTTATGGGTTCCTATAAACCTGCTGTTGAAGTAGAAGCAGGGGAAGAAAATGCCTAAAATTTTCGTAGATTTTAAGCATGAAAAATCTTCTTACAACCCTGCTGCTCACACTCTTGCTCGCTTCGTGCTCTGAGAACGTTGCCGACCAATACATCACCGAGATTGAGCGCACCACGAAGGAAATCAAGGCGGCTACGACTTTTGAAGAAGTCACTACCGCTACCGAGCGCCTCATGAAGTGGGAGCGCGAGCATTACGATGCCCTCAGCGATGAACTTGAAGGTAACAGCGTGAAGCAAGCAGCCGTGAATCGTGCCCACAAGGAGTTTATGCAAGTGGGCATGAACCGCACGTTTGAATTTGCAAAGGATGATGCTGCAAAAGAGTAACTGCATGCGCCACCCTTCTCCACATTGCTTTTGAACATATCAGCATCAGGTCATGCATCATCTGAATGCGTAAAAATTAACTCGGACTTAATTTGAAATAAGTCCGAGTTAATTTTGTTTAAGTCCCAGATAATTTGAACGATTAGGGGGATGGTTTGTGGGGGGCGGTATACATTTAATGGAGAGCGGAATGCGTTCCTATTTCATCCTTACCCCATCTTTCCTGTAAGGTAAGCGCGTGTGCGTTCGTCAAGGGGATTGGAAAACATTTGGGCAGTGTCGCCAAATTCCACCAATTCCCCGAGGTACATAAACATAGAGCGCTTTGACACACGCATAGCCTGTCCCATATTGTGGGTAACGATGAGGATGGTCACCTCTTTTTGCAGTTCCGTCATGAGTTCCTCAATGTGCTTTGTGGCAATAGGGTCAAGCGCCGAGGTTGGTTCGTCCATAAGGAGCACATCGGGTTTCATCGCTAAGGCACGTGCAATGCACAGACGCTGTTGCTGACCTCCCGAAAGAAACGTCCCCTTTTTGCCCATCACGTCCTTAACTTCGTCCCATAGCGCCACACTACGCAGACAGCGTTCTACGGTTTCGTCGCGGTCACTCTTAGGTAAGTGGATGCCGTTAAGTGTAAATCCCGCCAGTACATTATCGTAAATACTCATCGTAGGGAAGGGCGTGGGGCGCTGAAAGACCATGCCAATGCGGCGACGCACATCAATAGGTTCCATGTTGAGGATATTTTGTCCCTCCAACAGGATTTCACCTCCCACATGGATATTCGGATAAAGTTCATGCATCAAGTTTGCGGCTCTAAGAAGTGTAGATTTCCCGCACCCCGAGGGACCCATGATGGCTGTAATCGTATTTCGCTCAATGGCGGCAGAAACATACTTTACTGCCATTGTTTGCGGAGTGTAAGAGACGCACGTTTTTTTGAATTCAAGGATAGGAGTTATTGATTCCATTTTTTAGCAAGATACTTAGCGGTGAGATTAAGAGTGAGAACGAAGAGCAGCAGGAAGAGCGAAGCACCCCAAATCAACTCTTGCAAGTTCGGGTCGTTGAAAAATTCCCAAATCAATAGGGGTACGGCAGAAATAGGTTTGTCTACCGAGAAGCGCATCAGCGAACACCCTAGCGCGGTAAACATCAGTGGCGCCGTCTCTCCGATAACGCGAGAAATGGCAAGCAGGATGCCCGTAAATATTCCTCCGAAGGCAGCCGGGAGTTGCACTCGAAGCATGACGCTCGCTCGGTTAGCCCCCAGCGCAAGGCCCGCTTCTTTGAGTGACTCGGGAAGCATTTTCAGCGTCTCCTCCGTAGCGCGTACAATCAGCGGGAGCATCATGATGCCTAGCGCCACGCTTCCCGCAATGGCGGAGTAACCGCGCATGGGGACGACCACCCAAATATAAACGATAATCCCAATAATCACAGAGGGTGTGCCTTGAAGCAGGTCGGTAAGGTAACTTACCACTTGGGCAAACCTGTACTTTCGGTACTCCGCTAAGAATGCCCCACACAGCACCCCGACGGGTACTGCCACAGCCGTAGCCATTCCTAACATCAGCATCGTGCCCACAATGCCGTTAGCAATTCCCCCAGGGATGGGCAGTCCTGCCTCCATCGCCCTCATGGCGCGGTAAGCCGTAGGGGTAGGCTCGGTAAAGAACGACCACGAAAGTTGGTCGTAACCCCTGAAAAACACTTCGCCCAATATCGCCACGAGCGGAACAGCAGTCAGCGCCGATAAGAGGCAGACCGTCCCGAGCATCAGGCGATTTTTGGAGAGGCGGTATGTTGTTTTTACTTTCATATTGATAGTTACAAGTTGAAAGGTACGAGTAGACGAGAACCGTGCGGAATGTATTGAAGGTACGTTCTAACCATCTCGTTTACTTGTCTACTGAAAACTCGTTTACTTGCTTACGCAATACGTGCGCGTTTAATCATAATTTTACCCACCATATTAATAAAGGCTGTAATAAGGAATAGCAGCAACCCGATGGCGATGAGCGATGAAAGGCGCAGGCCGTCGGCTTCGCCAAACTGGTTGGCAATGATAGACGCCATGCTGTTGCCCGTAGCGGTGAGCGAGGCAGGGATGTTGTTCGTATTCCCAATGAGCATCGTTACGGTCATCGTTTCGCCCAAGGCGCGTCCAATGGCTAAGATGTATGCCGAGAATATCCCCGACCCCGCGAAGGGGAACACGATGTGGCGAATAACCTCCGCCCTCGTAGCCCCCAGACTATATGCCCCTTCTTTAAGGTCACCTGGTACCATCTTAATAAATTCTGCACTCAACGAAGCTGCATAAGGGATTATCATAATTGCCAGCACAAGTGATGCTGTCAACACTCCCGAACCCTGTGGAGAAATATCAAGCGCCATAATCACGGGGCGGAGTGTGTAAAATCCCCACAGCCCATAAATTATAGAGGGAATACCCGCCAGCAGGTCAGTTACCGTGCTAAGTACCGCCGCCAACTTCGTTCCGCGAAAATATTCACCTACAAAGAGTGCTACGGGTAAGGAGAACGGAATGCAGAATAGTAATGCGAGCAGCGTTGTAAGCAGTGTACCGACCACAAAGGGTAAGGCTCCGTACGTCTCAGCCCCCTCCGTGTAGCGCCACTCCGAGGAAGTCAAGAAATTCAGAAAGCCAAAGTGGTTAAACGCCTCAGTGGCATCGGTGACGAGGGCATAAACAATGCCCCCACACACCAATGGTACCACTAAAGCCGCCAGCAATAACAACAAATTATAAATTTTATCGTTCATACTCGGTTTGTGATTACTTCAAAATCGCAATGCCGTCGTAAGTTACGGTCTTCAAATTCACTATGCTTTGTTCTTTCGCCTTTAGGGGAAGGGGAGCGTAATGCACTTCTGAAGTAATCGCCTGCGCTTCGTCAGAGAGAAGGTATTGCATGAGGTCGAGTGTCGCCTGAGCCTGTTGCTTTGTACGGTTTGCGTAATTTTGTTCCTTGTAAATCACCACCCACGTGAAGCAACTGATGGGGTAAGCCCCCACGGCTTCCGAATTGGTGATAGACGTACGCGTGTCGGCAGGAATTTCGCCCGAAGCCGCCGCGGATATAGTGGTAGCCGTGGGCGTAACAAACTCGCCGTTCTTATTCTGCACCTTTGCGTAGGGGAGTTTTTGGGCAAAGGCGTATTCCGAACCCACATAGCCAATCGTGTTCTTCGTTTGCTTGATGACACCTGCTACACCAGGATTACCCTTTGCCGCTTGACCTACAGGGAAGTCCACCGACTTGCCAGCGCCATACTTTTCAGCCCACATGGGACTAACCTTGGTAAGATAATCTGTGAAGACAAAGGTCGTACCCGAACCGTCCGAACGGAACGTAGGGATGATGGCTTCAGCAGGAAGTTTGGCGTTGGGATTGAGTGACACCAAGCGCGCATCGTTCCACATGGTGATGTTGCCCGCAAAGATGTCGGCAACGACTTCGCCCGAAAGGTTGAGGTTGTCTACACCCTCCAAATTATAAGCAAGCACTACGGCGCCCATGCACGTAGGAATGTGTACCACAGCCGGCATCTCGCTCATCTCCTTGTCCGTCAAGTAAGCATCAGTTCCTGCAAAGTCAACAATCTTATCGCGAAGGTTGCGCACACCTCCGCCCGAACCGATACCGCCGTAGGCAACTGCGTCGCCATGCTTCTGGCCAAACTGTTCAAACACTACATTGTAAAAAGGAAGTGGGAAGGTGGCGCCCGCGCCAGCCAATTCCTGTGCATCACGACCGGCCTTGTCTGTACTGCCACCACAAGCGGTCATCACAAGGCCCATTGCCATTGTGAGAAGGGGGAGAATAATCTTTTTCATAATTGTTAGATGTTGAGTTGTCTATTATTATTTTAGAAATATAAGGAGAGGAGAAAAAGCCACCCGGCGAATTGCGAACTATGAAGTTGGTCTACATAAAAAGCCTATACATTCCTTTACTTTTCCGGGCGGCACTATGTGATTTGTGTTGGTTAAAGTCCGAAGTAGCAACTTACATAAGCAGAATACTTCTCATCGGCACCATCCGCTTTAGGCATTGCCATGCGGAAGTTGGGGGCAATCTTGACGTACTTACCTACCTTGATTTGTGCACCAAGGATGGCGGCTTGTTCATCCTTCTTGATGTTCCAATCATGCTTTGAAGAGAGGTCGTCGAAGCGGGCGTAGAGGTTTACGTTTTTGGAGGCGTTGAGTGTAGCATAGATAGAGTAGCCCTGCTGGTCGGCATCCTTCTTGTGGGAAGCATTCTTCATGAAGTTATATTCCGCACCGATGCTAAAATGCTTTGCCTTGTAGCCCACGAAGGCGGCTGCGTTGAGAATGTCCTTGGCATCGTCCGTGCTGGCTTCGTTAATGCCCGCGTAAAGTCGGATGTTGAGCCCCTTGATGGGGGTTAAAGTGGCGCCAAGTCCGTAGTTCAAACCGTCGTTTTGCTGAATCTTTTTATACCCTTCGCCATTCACTACAATAGCGTCTGCAGAAATCCAGTCGGCAAACTTGTAAGTGGCAGAGATACCGAGGTCGGCGCTGCTGCCAAACTTATATTGGTCCTGGAAGGACTTCATGACGTAGCGGTAGCCCCAAAACTTTTCTTGGAAGTTAAATTGTGTGGTAGAAATCAAACCGCCGTTGAGTGTCAGTTTGCCCGACTTCCATGAGAGTGACGCATTCTTAATATAAGCAAGGCGATTGTTGTCGCTTACGTCGCTGGACTTGCCCATGTCCATCACTCCCTTTACGGTGAGTCCGTTGTCTAACTTGTACTCATAGCCTAAGTAACTACGCTCAAGTTCAAAACCGCGATCATCATTCTGTGCGCCAAAACCTGAATGGAAATTGCCGAACACTTGTACGATAGCCTTGCCTTTAGGCTCAGCCTTTTCAGAATTTTGCTGCGCTGCAGCACCCGTTACCATGCAAGCGGCGAGGCCTGCGATGAGAAATTTGTTTTTCATTGTGATTGTAATATAAAATGAAAATAATAAGTGGTTCCAACTGTTGGAGTGGGTGAATCAAGGGGCGACTTTTGAGACTGCACTTCCTCGTTTTCACGGTGCAAAAATACGGGCGTAATGTTACAAGGCTGTTACAAGAAGGTTAGGGTTTTGTTAAATCCAAAAAAAAGTGGGGGAGAGTGGGGCGGAGGGCTGAAATTGTTACATTTTTGTTAAATCTAATTTCCCCCATTCCCCTGCCTGAGATTTCTCTGTAACTTTGCCACAGAAACAGTTGAAACTTACTTATGACAAACCAACGCATTCTAATTGTAGACGACGAAGAAACCCTCTGTGAGGTACTGAAACTGAACCTTGAGAATGAGGGATTTGAAGTGGATACGGCTCTGAGTGCAGAGCAAGCACTGAAGCTTGACCTTAAGCGTTATGCCCTGATTTTGCTTGACGTTATGATGGGCGAAATCAGTGGTATAAAAATGGCGAAGATGCTTAAGGCTGACATTAATCTTTCGGAAATCCCTATCATCTTTTGTACGGCGCGCGATGCTGAGGACGATATGATTATGGGGCTTAACTTAGGGGCGGATGACTATATTACAAAACCATATACCGTGCGTAATGTTGTTGCGAGGGTAAAGAGTGTCTTGCGCAGAACTTCTGCAAGTAAACCGCAGGCTGTTGCTACCACAAACGAAACCCTCCAAGTGGAAGGCCTTTGTCTTGATCTTGAATTTAAGCGTTGCACGGTAGACGGAGTGGAGGTCAAACTTACGCGAAAGGAGTTTGACCTTTTGGCTTACCTGCTTACTCACCGTGGCAAGATTTGTTCGAGAGAACAAATATTAAACCACGTGTGGAGCGAAGAGGTTGTAGTGCTCGACAGAACTATTGACGTGAACATTACGCGCCTTCGTTCCAAGATTGGAACTTACGGGAAGTATATTGTAACTCGCTCAGGATTTGGGTATGGCTTCCGTGATTAAACTTTCTTACCATCGCCGCCTCTTCCTTGTGCTGTTGGCATTCTCATGGCTGATGACGTGTTGCGTAGCCGCTTTTCAGTACGTGCGAGAGCGGCAATACAAGAGCGACTTTATTAGTGCGCAACTACAACTCTACAATCGCTACCTGCTTGAAACCGTAGAGCAGGGGGCGGATTATCAACACTACATCGCGACTCACTCGCAACCGTTTGAAGACCTACGTGTGTCGGTGATTACGCTCTCTGGCGCCGTTGTGTATGACAATGAATTGGTTTCAGATTCGCTTGACAATCACCGCAGTCGCCCCGAAGTTGCAGAGGCCCTGAAGAAGGGCGCAGGGTATCATATCGGAAGGCGCTCGGCAAGTGATGGGCGCCAATATTTCTACTCTGCCACGCGTGGCGAAAGGGTTATTGTGCGCACGGCTATACCTTATTCCGACTCGCTTCGAGAACTGCTCAGTGCCGATTGGGCTTTCTTATGGGGTATGATTATATTGAGTAGCATCATGAGTGTGGTAGCTTATTTTGTAACGCGTAGGCTGGGACAAACGATTGACCGTCTCAATCTTTTTGCTAAAAGGGCGAAGCGCGGAGAGGCGTTTGATGAGGACGAACCTTTTCCCAACGACGAGTTGGGCGCGATTTCCAATAGCGTTATACAACTTTATGGGCAGTGGCAGCAAACGATTATTGATCGCGACCGGGCGCATGAAGCGGCAATGCGCGAGGAGCAGGAGAAGATTCGCATCAAGCGCCAGCTCACCAATAATATTAACCACGAACTCAAAACGCCCGTCGCCTCTATGCAGGTGTGTCTCGAGACGCTGCTTTCGGGCATTTCTTTGACCGAAGAAAAGCGGATGGAACTCATTGAGCGCTGCTATGCCAACGCTGAACGCTTGCGTCGTCTGTTGGGCGACGTGTCGCTCATTACGAGAATGGAAGACGGCAGTGCACTTATTGCTAAAGAACCCGTGTGTCTGAACGACATTATCGATGAGGTGGCGGCGGAGGTAGGCATTATGCCCGCCGATGAGCGGATGGAGGTGAATGTGGAGGTGAAAGAACGCGTGAAGGTGGTGGGAAACTTGATGCTCATTAGCTCTATTTTTCAAAACCTTACGGAAAACGCTTTAGATTATTCGGTCGGAAAAAACATCTACATCACCTTATTGGAAAACACACCAGAAGTATGTCGCCTCCGTTTTGAAGACGACGGTCGGGGAGTGGCGCCTGCCGAACTGCCTCGTCTCTTTGAGCGCTTTTACCGCATAGACAAGGGGCGCTCTCGGAGAATAGGGGGCACGGGGCTGGGGCTCGCCATCGTGAAGCACGCCGTGTTATTTCATGGTGGGGAAATCTCAGTTCGGAATCGTGAGGAGGGTGGATTGTGCTTTGAATTTTCACTCCGAAAATAGACTCCTCAAAAACTAAACCTATTTTCGTAAAAAATTATTAGTAACCTAATTAAAATTATTAGTAATGTAATTTAAAAAAGGTTACTAATAATTTTTAGCATTAAAAAGCCTATTGATTATCAGGTGGTTATAAGAAGCGTTTTTTAGGGGTAAAATCGCTCCGATTTTAGGCCTTGTTTGTAATCGTAGATGCAGCTTTTCGTAAACTGCTGACCTGCGAAAAATGGTTGGGCACTTTCTTGTTTTTTACCCCAACTTTCCCCTGCGAAAATGCCTCGTATGCTAAAGAAAAAGTGTAACTTTGCAATTCAATATTGAGATTCTAAAAACTTAAACAATTTATACTTATGTCAGCAACTAAGAAAATTAAGACAGCTTTGGTGTCTGTGTTCCACAAGGACGGTCTTGACGAACTCCTCACAGCGCTCCACAACGACGGTGTGCAGTTCCTTTCAACAGGCGGTACACGCGAATTTATTGAAAGCCTTGGCTTCCCCTGCCAGAAGGTGGAAGACGTGACTTCTTACCCCTCAATCCTCGGCGGTCGCGTAAAGACGCTTCACCCCAAGATCTTTGGTGGTATTCTCGGTCGTCGCGCGCTCGAAGGTGACCAGCAGCAGATGGCGCAGTACGAAATTCCTGAAATCGACCTCGTAATCGTAGACCTCTATCCCTTCGAACAGACTGTAGCAAGCGGTGCTTCTGAAGCGGACATCATTGAGAAGATTGACATAGGCGGTATTTCGCTCATCCGTGCAGGTGCGAAGAACTTCAACGACGTAGTTATCGTTCCCTCAAAGGCAGAATATCAGCCCCTCCTCGACATCGTGAAGGAAAACGGTGCGCAGACTACACTCGAACAGCGTCGTTGGTTCGCAACTCAGGCGTTTGGCGTGAGCAGCCACTATGATACTGCTATTCAGGCTTACTTTAAGAAGTAAGTTGGTAAACAGGTGTATTAAAAGAGTAAAGATAAAAGAGTAAAGATAAAAGATACCATGCGGGACGACAATCGTTTATCTCGCAAACTCTCTCTCTCGTTTACTCGTACCTTGTTTACTCGTCTACTAAACAAAAACTATTATGAGCTTCTTTAAGAATGTAATTTCAAACTTCTTTTCGCTCAAACAGGAACTTGCTATTGACCTCGGCACGGCTAACACGATTATCATTTGCAACGACGAAATCGTGGTAGATGAACCCTCCGTGGTGGCGCTTGACCGCCATACGGATGCGATGAAGGCCGTGGGGGGCAAGGCAAAACTGATGTACGAAAAGACGAACGATAAGATTCGCGTAATCCGTCCCTTGCGCGACGGTGTGATTGCCGACTTTAATGCCTGCGAACAGATGATGCGCGGGTTGATTAAGATGGTGCACAAAGGCAAGCGCCTCTTCTCGCCCTCATTGCGCATGGTGATTGGCGTGCCTTCGGGTTCTACGGAAGTGGAACTCCGTGCGGTGCGTGACTCTGCGGAGCATGCTGGCGGTCGCGACATCTTCTTGCTTTACGAACCCATGGCGGCAGCAATCGGTGTGGGTATCGATGTAAATGCCCCCGAGGGTAACATGATTGTAGACATCGGTGGCGGTACAACGGAAATTGCCGTGCTCTCATTGGGTGGCATCGTTTCTAACAGTTCTATCAAGATGGCGGGTGACGACTTCACCAACGACATTCAGGAATATATGAGCCGTCAGCACAACGTGCGCGTCAGTGAACGTATGGCGGAACGTATTAAGATTGCGGTGGGCGCGGCGCTTACAGACCTTCCTGGCGAAACACCTGAAGATTATGTGGTGTACGGTCCGAACCGTATCACGGCAATGCCTATGGAGGTGCCCGTGTGCTACCAGGAAATTGCGCACTGCCTTGAAAAGTCAATCGCGCGTATTGAGCAGGCAGTTATCAACGCCCTTGAAAGCACGCCTCCCGAACTTTATGCCGACATCGTTAAGAACGGTATTTGGCTCACAGGTGGTGGCGCCTTGCTTCGCGGTCTTGACAAGCGTTTGACCGATAAGATTAACATCCCCTTCCATGTGGCAAAGGATCCCCTCCTTTGCGTAGCGCGCGGAACGGGTATCGCGCTTAAGAATGTGGACAACTTCACGTTCTTGATGCGATAGGTTTTAGAAATTAGAAATGAGAAAGGAGAAAGGAGAAATAACCATGCGGTACATCTGTGCGCCAGCAGCTTTCTCATTTCTCCTTTCTCCTTTTTCATCTCCCCATGAGTCCCCTCTTCGACTTCCTCCGTAAATACCATTACCTGCTGCTCTTCATTGTGTTAGAGTATGTCAGTCTGTCGCTCCTGATACGCTTCAATAGCTTTCAGGGGAGCGTGTGGTATACCGGGGCGAATACCGTTGTGGCAGGGATAGATCGTTGGTACATGGACTTGTGGAGTTATGTGCATTTGGGCGAAGTCAATCGTGACCTCTCTGCGCAAAACGCCCAACTCATGCTGGAGAACGACCGCCTGCGTGAGGCGATGATGACCCTCAAGCACGATTCTACGGAAGTAGAGCGCGCGATGGTGCGCAACTTGGTGGACTACGAGATGATACCTGCAAAAGTTATTTCAAACTCTAAGGGCACAAAGGATAACTACCTGGTGCTCGACCGCGGTGCTGTGCATGGCGTGAAACCCGAAATGGGAGTTGTCGGCGGTGGCGGTGTTGTCGGGGTGGTCTATCTTGTGAGCGACAAGTACAGTCTTGTCATTCCCGTGACCAATCAGAAGTCCAGCATCAGTTGTCGCATTCAGGGGCAAAGGTATTTCGGTTATTTGCAATGGGACGGCAAGAATATGCGCCGAGCTTCAGTGGATGATATTCCCCGCCACGCCCATGTGGAAAAGAATCTTGTAATCGAAACCAGCGGTTACTCTTCCGTCTTTCCCCCCGGCATTTTTGTAGGTAAGATTGAGAAGGTAAATAACTCTGCCGACGGACAATCTTACAAACTTGATATTGCCCTCGGTACGGACTTCTCCACCCTTCGTGAAGTCAATGTAATTGCCACTCCCTACAAGGCCGCCATCGATAGTCTCTTCTCAAAAATAAGTGAATAGGTTTTTAGTAGACGCGTAAACGAGTAGCCCCCTCCAACCTCCCCCTGAAGGGTGAGGCTTCGCACCGCATGGCGTTACTCACTCCTCACTTCTCACTCCTCACTCTCCTTCCCCCCATGTCCACATCGCTTTTCTCATACATAGCATGGTTTATAGTTCTCGTAGCGGGGCAGGTAATTGTGTGCAACCACATTCACCTGCTGGGTTATGCTATGCCCATGATATATCTTTATTTTATCATGATGTTGCCCAGTACGATTGCGCGTTGGGCATTACTTGTGCTGGCGTTTGTGTTGGGCTTCGTGGTCGATTTGTTTAGCAGTACACCCGGGATGGCTTCTTCTGCACTGCTGCTTACAGCTTTGTTGCGCCCCGTAGTACTCACCGTTTTCGCTCCCACGGAGCGTGGCGATGGCGCATTAGTTCCATCAGTGCGCACCATGGAGTGGGGAGGATTTACTCGTTACACTGTGGGTATGTGCCTGCTTCACACAACGACTTTCTACATTATCGAAACCTTTAGTTTCTTCCATCTTACGGACCTCCTACTGAATATTTTCTCTTCCACACTTCTCACGACGCTCCTCATCCTCTCCTTTGAGATGCTGCGCAACAAGCGATAGTTTTTGTTATGGCTCGCGACCACTCCTTCGACAATCGTAAATTCGTCATCGGGGGAATTGCAGTCGGCATTATTCTCATTTATATCATCCGCCTGTTCTCGTTGCAAATGTTCAGCGACGACTACAAGAAGAGTGCCGACTCCAATGCCTTCCGTAAGGAAATTATATACCCCTCGCGCGGTCTTGTGACCGATCGCAAGGGGCGCTTGCTTGTATATAACGAACCCTCGTATAATATCATGGTGGTGATGCAGGAACAATGGGGAGTGGACACCCTGGATTTCTGCGAAACGGTAGGGATTACGCCTGAGTTTTACAAGCAACGCATGAAGGAAATCAAGCAGCGCATCGGCTATTCCCGCCATACGCCGCAGCTCTTCATGAGTCAGATTCCCGCCGAAGAATTTTCGGTGTTTAAGGAAAAACTCTACCGCTTCAACGGATTCTCTGCCGAGAAACGCACCATCCGACACTACGCCGACGGTATGGGAGCGCACATCCTCGGTGATGTAGGGGAGGTAAACGAAAAAGACATCCTCAACGACCCCTATTACCGCAGTGGTGACAACATTGGGAAACTTGGAATTGAGCGTTCGTACGAACATTATTTGCGCGGAGAGAAGGGGATGCGCATCATGCTCCGAGATGTGCGCGGCAGAACCAAAGGTCATTACATGGATGGGCAATACGACATTGCTCCTGTGCCTGGGCGTAACCTCACCCTCGGACTTGATAAAGACCTTCAAGCACTTGCCGAGCGCTTGCTCCAAGGAAAATTGGGCGCCATCGTAGCGATTGAACCCTCAACGGGAGAAGTGCTGTGTATGGCCTCTTCGCCCACTTACGACCCCCGAATTATGGTGGGGCGCGACCGCGGAAAGATGCACCGCAAGTTAGCTTCCGACCCCATGAAACCGCTCTTGAACCGCGCCATTATGGGAACTTATCCCCCGGGGTCTACTTTCAAACTCACGCAGGCACTCCTGGGACTTCAAGAGGGCAGCATCACGCCCGACATTGGCTTCCCCTGCCACGGCGGTTTCCTTTACGCAGGGCTTCGTCTCGGTTGTCACGCCCACCCTGCGCCCATTCCGCTCGTGCCCTCCATTGCCACGAGTTGCAACGCCTATTTCTGTTGGAACTTGCTGAGAATGTTCTCCGACCGTTCCAAGTATGAGACCGTGCAAGACGCCATGACGCGTTGGAAAGACCACCTCGTGGAAATGGGCTTCGGCTACGCTCTCGGCATTGACCTTCCGGGTGAGAAGCGCGGCATGATTCCGAACGCACAATACTACGACAAGGCCTACAAGGGCAAGTGGAATGCGCTGACCGTGATTTCAATTTCCATTGGTCAGGGAGAAGTAACCGCCACACCCTTGCAGATTGCCAACCTCGCTGCAACGATTGCCAACCGTGGGCATTACTACATCCCCCATGTGGTCAAGGACATTCAGAATGCCGAACTCGACTCCATCTACACCACGCCCAACTACACGATGGTGGATGAAAAATGGTACGACTACGCCGTCGAGGGCATGCGTGCCGCAGTGACGGGCGGTACTTGCCGTGGCGCCGCCATTCCCGGCATTGAGGTGTGTGGCAAGACCGGTACGGCGGAAAACCGTGGGCAAGACCACTCCGTATTTATGGGATTTGCCCCCATGAACGACCCCAAGATTGCCGTAGCAGTCTATGTGGAGAACGGCGGTTTCGGTGCCGTTTACGGCGTACCCATTGGCGGACTCATCATGGAGCAATATCTCAACGGCGAACTTTCAGAAACTTCAAAACTTAAGGCTGATGCGATGCAGCAGCGCGCAATAAATTATGGTAAACAGGAACGATAGATTCACACGTAGCGCCATCCTTTCCGCAGATTGGGTGGTGGTCGTGGTATACCTGCTCCTGATGGCCTTTGGGTGGTTTTCCATCTGCGGGGCCAGCCATGAAATTGGCGATACTGACTTCTTCGACTTTGCCACCCGCTCTGGAAAGCAAATTGTGTGGATGGGTTTGGCGCTCGTAATCGGTTTGGTAATCCTGCTTATTGACGACCAATATTATGACCAGCTTACGGGACTCCTGTATGTCCTGACGATGGTGCTCCTGCTCGTCACGCCCTTCATTGCAAAGGACATCAAGGGTTCACGCTCCTGGATTTCGCTCGGCCCTGTCAATCTGCAACCCGCCGAGTTCGCCAAATGCGTCACGGCACTGGCGGTGGCGAAAATGTGTGGGCAATACGGTTTCTCGCTCGACAAGATGCGCAACCTGCTCAAGGCCGCATTCATCGTGCTCCTGCCCATGGCGCTTATCATTATGCAGAAAGAAACGGGTTCCGCCCTGGTCTATGCCGCCTTCTTCTTGGTGTTCTACCGCGAAGGCATGCCCGGCGCCTTTCTCTTCACCGCCTTTGCCGCAGTGCTCTACTTCGTAGTGGGCATTCGCTACGCCGAAGTCCCCCTTGAGGGCACGCTCTCCACGGTGGGCGCCTTCTCGGTCATGACCGTCATTTGGCTGTTCTGCATCGGGATGATTCACATCTTCTGCAAGCAAACCATCCACGCCTGGCGCATCTTTTGGGCAGGCATTGCCGTGGTAGGTTCCGCGCTGTTCTTCTCGCTGGCGGTAGTCCCCATTGATGTGTCGCTCGCCTTTGTGGTCGTGCTCGTGGGCGCCGTTCTCTACCTCTGCTACCACGCTTTGAGCGAGCGCATCATCGCCTATTTTTACATTGCCCTGTTCACGCTCGGGTCGCTCGGCTTTTTGTATTCAGCAAACTTCGCCCTCGACCACTTGCAACCCCACCAAAAGATTCGCATACAAGTGCTTCTCGGTGTCGTGACCGACAACGCCGGCGCGGGGTATAATGTAAACCAAAGCATGATAGCCATCGGCTCGGGCGGATTGGAAGGAAAGGGATTTATGAACGGCACGCAGACGAAACTCAAGTACGTGCCCGAGCAAGACACCGACTTCATCTTCTGCACCGTGGGCGAAGAGCAAGGTTTCATAGGCTCATCCGCCGTGCTGTTGCTCTTCCTCACGCTCATCCTGCGCCTCGTTTATTTGGCAGAACGGCAAACGCACACCTATGCCCGCGTATATGGATATTGCGTGCTGAGCATCCTGCTTTTCCATGTCTTTATCAACATCGGAATGGTCCTCGGGCTCACTCCCGTAATCGGAATTCCGCTGCCCTTCTTTAGTTATGGCGGTTCCTCCCTGTGGGGCTTCACCATCCTGCTTTTCATCTTTTTGAGAATAGATGCGGGGCGGAAAATGTAAGAATTTTCCCCCTCAGATAGGGTAAAAAAATCCCCTTTGCAACGTGGCGTAAATCAAGTATTTATTTTAGCGAAAATTATTAGTAACATAATTTAAATTATTAGTAACCTTTTTTAAAATATGTTACTAATAGTTTTTACGAAAATAGATATAGTTTTTTTGCCAACGGATTTAGTCCCCCAAAAACGTAATTCGAGCAGTCGAAAAAAGGTTGGCGTAGTGCCAACCTTTCGTGTTTAACGTCACAACCCTTCACCACCTTTTTCAACCTCCCACCTCCCCATGATTCTCTCCCTCCTTACCCCCTTAATCAGTGAGCGTTTTCTCACCGATGCGCGTTACCGCGACGGGCATCTGCGCGTGGTGAACGCCCTTCCCTCACGCCGTGTCTTGGGGCTCCATGCTCCAGAAATGAAACAGGTGGCAAAACAACTCTCGCGCTCGGGTGGGGTGGTGGAACTGCCGGATGGCGCGTGCCGAGAGTGTCAAAGTGGGGCAGCGGTGATACGCAGTTTTGAGGCAGTGCCCAGCACCTCCCTTTGTTACGAAGAAACCGTCGTGTGGGGCTACCTTATCAACCTTGAAAAGTGCAGCCTTGCCGAGCGTCTCGCCCTGCTTCAAAAGTATATCCCCGTGCTCGACAATTGGGCGGTGTGCGACTCCTATTGCGCCCATGCCAAGTGGATGGCGCGAGCGGATAAACCCGAACTTTGGGCGTTCCTCCAACCCTATTTCCGCTCCACCCGCGAATTTGAAGTGCGCTTCGCCATCGTTGTCGCCATGACCTACTTCATGACCGAGGAGTGGCTCCCCAAAGTCTTTGCCATAATCAACTCCCTCAACCTTTCGCGCATCCACTCCGCCTACCGCTACGAAAAAGGCAAACCCAACCTCCCCCAACAAGGCACCGCGCAAGGACCCTCCCCCTACTATGTCCGCATGGCCATCGCCTGGCTCCTCGCCACCGCCCTTGCCAAACATCCCGACCACACCCGCACCTTCATCCGCACCACCTCCCTCCCCGAAGACGTACTTAAACTCTACATCCGCAAGGCCCGCGAATCCTTCCGCACGCGAGAGATGGCGGTGAGGTAGTTGCATATGCAGTTTTGAATCGCAGTTTTTTACTTAATGAACTTTCTTCTAATCTTAAATGAATAGCAAATGGAAATGATAGTAATCCTCATCTCGGGTATTGCGCTTGGCGCTGTGCTCGGCGTCATGTTCGCAAAAATAAAAGGGCAGGGCAGTGTGTCGCACGCCGAAAAATTGCAGTGGCAATTGGAGAATGAGAAGGCAAATGCCGAGGCGCAGATTGCTCAACTGATGCAACAACTTGAAGCGCTCAAGGCTGAACATAATGAGCGGATGCAGTTGGCAAAAACTGATTTTGAGAAGCGCCTCGCAGATGCAAAGGCTGACGCGGAAAAGCAGGCGAGAGAAATGCTTGCTACTCAAGAGCGCAATCATGAGCAGACCTTGAAAGCACAGCAAGAGCGCTTTGATGAAGTGGTACAGAAGGTGTCAGCGCAACTGAAGTCTGCCACCGATGATATGCTGAAGCAGCGACAAAAGGAGTTTGCGGAGTCGAGCAATACGAACTTGGGACAGATTGTGACTCCTTTGCGTGAGACGATTGAGCAGATGAAGCGTACGATGAATGACAATGCCTTGAAGCACACGGAATTGAGTGCCGCGATGAAGGAGAATATTGAAAATATGATGAAGCACAGCGAGGCGGCAAAGCAGAGTGCGGATGAATTGGCGCGTGTGTTTAAGCACAAGAGTAAGGTGCAGGGTAATTGGGGCGAGCGTGTGCTTGAAGAACTCCTCGATTCACAGGGACTTCAGTGTGGCATTCATTACGAGCGCGAATGTGTGATTCGCGATGCGGCGGGTAATGTGGTGAAGACGGATACAGGTGGCAATTTGCGCCCCGATGTCATTTTGCATCTCGACAATAGTCGTGAGGTAATCATTGACTCAAAAGTTTCGCTCACTGCATTCATGGATTATGTCAATGCGGAAACCGACGACCAGCGTCAGGAGTTCTTGAAACTGCATATTGACAGCATCCAAAAGCATGTTAAGGAGTTGTCGAAGAAGGACTATTCATCGTACATCCAGGCTCCGAAGTTGAAGATGGACTATGTCATTATGTTCGTGCCCCACACTGGCGCACTTTGGACAGCACTGAATGCGCAGCCCGACCTTTGGCGTAAGGCGATGGAGATGAATGTGTTTATCGCGGATGAGCAAACCCTCTTTGCGGCGCTTCGCATGATCAACCTTACTTGGACGCAAATTAAGCAGGCAGAAAATCACAAGGAAGTGTACCGTCTTGCCAATGAAATGGTGAAGCGAGTGGGGATGTTCTTGAAGAATTATGAGACGGTGGGCAAGGCCTTGAAAAATGCCCGCGATGCCTATGAAGATGGCGAGAAGAAACTTTTGGATAGAGGGCAGAGCATTGTCGTGACCTGCAATCAACTTGAGGCGTTGGGTGCAAAGCAAAATGCAAGTTACCCTATACCAAAGGTAAATGAGTTAGAGGCTTCTAATGAGTAGCCTTTTGAGCCCCCCTCAACTAAAATAGTTCTGTCACGGGTTGGCAATAATAAGAGTCTGGCATACTTGTCAGACTCTTATTGTTATTTCATATTCTTCGGTGCAAATGTTATGGGACAACTCTGTTTATTCGCAACAAGAGGGGATGAGTATTTCCTTCATCGGTTGCTCTTTGGTCTTGTCCATGGGCGTGGCGTAATAGGGCACCGTTGAGAAGTCAATTTTATTGAGGTCGATGTAGCGGATGGTGTTGTTGTATGCAGTTTTGAAATAGACAATTTTACTTGTCAGATTGATTACGGAGGTCCAATGGGTGGCGCTGGGAATGTTGGGCGCTTTTCCGAGAGGGTGCTCAATGCCTATGGGGATGTCAAAGTTGTTGAGAATGTGAAAACACTGCTTGATGGCTGCGATGCCATCCAGGCATTTTGGCGCGGTGGCGCAATAAAACGCTGCCCTAACGAAGCGTGAGGGGGAAGTGGCATCACCGGGTATTCCCAAGAATCCGCTGTTGCCGCCCATGGGTTGTAGGCGTTGTTCACCCAAGCTGTGGGGACTGGCGCTTCCCGGAAACAGGTTTACATAGTTATTCAGGTTTGTCAAGTGCCACTGAAAGTCGGGGGCATTTGTAATAACGCCTACGGTGTTCTCATGAATGTGGAGTTTGCCGTGAATAATTTCTATGACTACTTGCCTACCCGTCGCGTCTCCAACTCTCCAATGCACAGCGGCTTTGTTGTCTAATCCGACGATGTGAATGTTCCCAGATTTGAGTACCGTGAGTACTTCCTTGACGGATGAAAATTGCGTAAGCATCCATTGATTTAATTGCAGGTCGCCAATGGTTCTTTGTCGGTTCGCAGCAGTGAATTCTTCATAACTTCCGTATTGAGGGAAGAAAAAGAGTCCGCAGGAAAGTCCCCTTTCATTGATTCCCTCTACAATGAATTCACGACGCACAACAGCCAACCCTACGGCGCCAAACTTTGAGGTAAATCTCATCCCGTCAGCATCGGTGGGCGTGAAGGATTGCAGTTGTTGCCCACGAGGAATGACAACAATTTGTCCGGGCAAATCCATGTCGCTCCCCTCTACGGTTCGGGCTTGGAGGTAACTGCCGTCTAATGCAGTCGTTGAGATTCCTGTGCATCCCACTTTGGGGAGAATTTCTAAGGGCGGAAAGGTGCTCCCAGTCGTAATTTTGTTTTTCATAGTCTTTCGTTTTTGTATTCAAATAAGTACCTGTTGCAAAAGTAGGAGAATCGTCTTGCACGCTTTTAATGTTTTGACTTAAAGAAACTTAACGAAATCCTAAAAAAACGAAAAGGTTCCCTCCTTTCTATAAGATATAGGGTTGCCTATGGTAGAACGCATTGTTGCGGTAGGGTAGAATATGAAAAAAGTCCGGCAAACCTATACTGAGGTCTGCCGGACTTATATGTTCTATACGCTTATATTAGTAGTTCTGCTTCATTACTTCAAAGTAAGCCTGGGGGTGGAGGCATGCGGGGCAAGCCTTGGGCGCTTCAATGTTTTCAGTGATGAAACCACAGTTGCGGCACTGCCAATAAACCTTGCCGTCCTTGCGGAACACTTCGTGGTCTTCAATGTTCTTCACGAGTTTGCGGTAACGTTCTTCATGGGCCTTTTCAGCAACGGCAATGTTGCGATACATAGCAGCAATCTGGGGGAAACCTTCTGCAGCAGCAGTGTCAGCAAATGCGGGATAGTCAAGTGCCCATTCTTCGTGTTCGCCTTCAGCAGCAGCCTTAAGGTTTTCAACCGTAGTTCCGATAACGCCAGCGGGGAACTTTGCCGTGATTTCTACCATGCCGCCTTCAAGGAACTTAAACATACGCTTAGCGTGCTCGCGTTCCTGCTCAGCAGTTTCAAGGAAGATAGCAGCAATCTGTTCAAAGCCTTCCTTCTTAGCTTCACTTGCAAAATAAGTATAACGCATGCGGGCTTGAGATTCGCCAGCGAATGACATCATGAGATTCTTTTCAGTTTGAGTACCCTTAACGGACTTCTTGTTTTCAGTGTTCATAGTAGTATGTTTTAATTTAGTTTGTAATTCTTATTGTTTGACAGTGCAAAGGTATGAAGCTTTTTTGAATAAAACAAACAGATTGTATATATACAATTATAGATGTAATATATACCACTGACGCCACTCACCCTTCGTCTCAATTACTTAAACAAAGGCAATAATATAGGAGTTGACCCAAATTTGCGATATCGTTTCCAATATTTTTTTTGCTTTAAATAGGGGTTGCACATCAGCTCATTACGATGGTCAAAATTATTAGTAACCTTTTTTAATTTACATTACTAACAATTTTTTTTAGGTTACTAATAATTTTCACTACAATAAGTGTAGTTTTTTATGAAGTGGGGTTAAGGGTAAAAAGGTGGGGAGGGAGATGCAGAAAATGGATTGGGGTATACGGAAGTGAGGGGGCAATTTTTTTCTGCTTTCGGGTGGCCAGAAATCATGTGTCTAATGGTGTGTGGTATCGCGGGTGTTATTGCTCTCGCTCATGAACTTTTTAACAAGCGTACTCCTTACAGCACCAATTGGGTGACATCCTACAAATAATTAGTAGAATATGCTTAAAATTAAGTCCGACATATTTCAAATTAAGTGCCGAATATTTTGAAATAAGTTGGACTTGTTTTTTGCTATCTCACCCATTCCTTTTTGCAGAAGGGTAGAGGGGGTATGTGTCGGAAAAGTGATTCTTAAAGAAACCTAATTTTTATTTGCAAATTAGAAAAAATATTCTAATTTTGCCATAGACTTAGCCAACCCTAAGGGAGGGCGGGTCATTACATCGATGGAAAGACGAGCGAGTTATGAGGTTTAGAGTAATCGCCCCTTGTAATTTGAGCGTCTGCAGAAAGGCGTTTTCTAACGTTATCTTCTACTATCAAACTTCGCAACTTTGAATATGTACAGGAAGATTTCGCAACGAAGCGTCCATGGAAGGTGTATTGTATCTGTATGCTTGAGAGCCATAATTGGCTCTCGGCATGCATGTGCTATAGTACGCATTGACGTGGGTTGGCTAAGTTGTTTATCCTTGTACATGGCAATGCGAAGGCCTGATAGTGGGATAACAACGAAAGTTCTCCCACGCTTGAACCGAAATGAGATTTGTATCTCACTGATATTCAGCAATACATCAACGGGAACTCTATGAATTGATACCATAAAGTTCCCGTGTTTTGTAATTACAACGCAATGCTTGATTGAGCGACTTTGATTGCGTCTGACTTTAATTCTTCTTCATCTTCCACTGCATCGAGGACTTTATCAGCTACCCAGAGAGTGAGAAGCTCTTTTTCGTCAATGTTGAAATAGTTGGCTATTTGAATTACTTGTGTGCGTTTTGCACGTCTGTCACCTCTTTCGATTTTTGAAAACATCGGGGTGTCAATTTCAAGAAGGGAGGCCAATTGTCTTTGTAGCACTCCATTCTCCATTCTTAATTCTTTTATCTTTTGTCCTAACAGCATCTTAAACTCTATTTTACTATTTACCTATAATTTCCCAATATCCAGACTTATCTGACCCAATTCGCTTAATGATATTTTCCTCTTGAAGTCGTTTTATCGTCTGAGCAACCCATCTTCTTGAATAACCAGTTAAGTTTGCTAAGTCCGTCATGGTTGCTCGTGGGTTGTTACTTATTTGCTCTATGATTTTGAGTGCACTTTTCGGTGCAGTTTGCAGTGCACTTTCGAGTGCACTTTGCAGTGCAGTTTCTGGTGCACTTTGCAGTGCAGTTTTTAGTGAACCTCGTTTAGATGCTTTTAGTGAACCATCTTTATGTGCAATGTCTGCGATAATATTACCAGCAGCTTCGTGACAAGGAATAGTTATTCTAAAGAAGGTTCGTTCATCGTCCGTAACTACAGTTGCTCTTGGCGAACCATTATTCTCCAAAACATTTTGGATTGTTGGAATACCGGTACTGCGACCTTCTGTCAAATCTAACTCCTTAAGGTATTCACCAAGTCTACGATTACGATAACGTTTAGATACCAAAATTTCACATCTTGAAATATCGGCAGCAGATATACTTCTATCGGGACCACCAACATTCTGTATGGTTATTCCTTGAGGCTCTACAGTAATAACCACTGGTTCCCACTCACGATAATCTCTATGATAGAGCGAGTTCGTCACACTCTCTTCCAATGCTTGATATGGATAGGTGACAAACTTTTGACTCCTACTACTATCCTTAGGTTTTATCACCGTCTGCATTACAAGCATACGATTCAGGTATTCCAATGTTCTATCAATTATCTGGGTGATGGAACCTTTAATTACAGGACCCTCGTATAAGTTGTTTGGATTGTTCAATCGCCCTTCTGGGAAATATACCACTTCAACTTGTGTACGCTTAAAGAATTTGCTTGGGTCTTCACAGAACATCATAGCTGCCACATTCCTGAGCATACGATTTTCCTTAGGACCAACATACAAATCCATTTGCTCCAAAATACTTTCGAGAGGTTTTGTATATAACTCATTGGCAAGTTTGCTACCCACCTTCACCAAATATTCTCGTAACAACAGCGTTGAAATATCTTCAATCTTGATGTCGGGATTACCACGTTCATCAAATGGCACACGACTTGCCAACTCACGCAGTTCGTCAAGGACTTCACCCTTAGCAATAATACTGCTCGTACCACTACGGACATAGAAATACTCCTTTGTGTTACTCTTGGCAGTTACGTTCTCCGGTACAGAGTATGGACGGTTGATTCCTGCAGGACACCATATCACAAGGACAGATTTTCCATCTACCTCTTCAACACTAGTGCGAGGCATATAATAAGGAGAAATCTTGTTGTTATAGCCTACCATATCTTGAAGAATGCCATCAATCTTTTCTATAGGTATACCTTCAACTGGACGAATTGCAACACCAGTTACATCGTCTGTATCAACGCCAACCACAATGTAACCACCACCAAGATCATCAAAATCGTTGGCGAACGCACATACGCTGTGGTAGATGCTCGCTGGATTCCAGCCCTTCTTAAATTCAATTCGGTTGGATTCTATCTTCTGCTTGTTCAGCAGGTCGTTTATGTTTATTGCAAGTGCCATAAGTAATACTATTTAAAATTACATTATTTTTCCAGATGCTCCTTCAATAATCGCCTAAATTGAACAGAATAATCGGATGCGATATTGTTGTCTTTTATGATTGAAATATTTTCATCATTCTTAAACTCTGCATTAGATGACCAATTATACGAACCAGTAATAACAACTTGATTATCTATTACACAGAACTTATTATGCATAATACCTCCTCGTTGAGCTTTTATTTTATACAAGGGAATACCAACCAAATTAACTCCATGACGTTTATTAATCCCGTCATCATATAATGCGACTTTTACGTCTATATCATTATCATGTAATTGAATTAATTTCTGTGCTAATACGTCATTAGTAAACCAAGCCATTGCGACTAATACGCTAACTTTAGTTGCTTCCAGTTCTTTTAATATTTGATTCTGAATATCTTGAAAATGAGCTTCTGTCTCTAACTTGTTTTTATCAACAACATTTATTTCTCCAACCAATACATATTTGTCATTAACTAATTCAATAGTGTAATTCTCAGGCCTGATTATTTCATTGATCATATTTGGAAGTAAATCTCCAATATTAGCAATATGAATTAATACTCTGGACATTTCTAATGTTCCATTAATATTCGATAGCCGTTCTGCTATGTATTCAGACTTTGATGGACGTTGTCCATTAGGTTTACCTATATCAGGCAAGCCTAATTTATCATATACATCCCGAGCACCATAGCTGTTAAAAAGAGCAACCCATGATTTCCCGTTCTGAATATCTTTTAGTTTCTTTGCTATTTGTTCTATTGCAAATGATGTGATTTTCATTATATTATCCCTTTATGTCAAATGAACGTTCCAATTCCAATTCAGGACGAGTCAACAAAACTGGCATTTCTTTTAGATTGTCAACTTTCGTTTTTTTAGATGCATTTTTAGCTCTAGTTTTAGCCCATTCCCTCAAATTGGCAATTTGCTCTTTCATTGTTTGAGATAATGGGACCGTTGCATCAATTGCATCAATAATATGTTTGGTTTGAAGAATTGGAGTTTGAGGGTTCTGAATATATGCCTCAAACATTGCTTCCTTTATACATTCCTCAATTTCAGCACCATTGAACCCCTCTACTTTTTCACTTAATTTTTCCAATGCAAAGTTACTTGGATCTTGGCCTTTCTTTTGCAGATGAATTGAAAAAATATTCTTTCGTTCCTCTTTTGTTGGCAAATCAACAAAAAATATTTCATCAAATCTACCTTTACGAAGAAGTTCGGGAGGTAAAAGATTGATATTATTTGCAGTAGCGACCACAAATACTGGTGTTGTTTTTTCTTGCATCCATGTCAATATGGTAGAAAAAATGCGAGATGTAACACCGCCATCAGTAGCTCCACTTGATTTAACTCCGCTTAACCCTTTCTCGATTTCATCAATCCAAAGAACACAAGGTGCAACAGCTTCTGCCGTCATTATAGCCTTGCGAATATTATCCTCCGAACTTCCCACTAGCCCCTGATAAACTTTACCTATGTCTAATCTAAGTAGAGGCATGTTCCAAAATGATGCAATACTCTTAGCAGTAAGACTCTTTCCACAACCTGGAACACCTAGAAGCAGAAGGCCTTTGGGCTCTTGTAATCCCCAGTCTCGTGCATTTTTCTCGTATGCCATTTGTCGCTTTTGTAACCAATTCTTCAGTTCATCCATACCTCCTACATCTTTCAGACTCTCGTTCTTTGGGAAATAGTCTAAAATACCTGACTTACGAATGATCTGTTCCTTCTCGGCAGATACAATATATGGAGAATTCTTGCCTAAATTATCTTTAACCGCAGCAAGGCAGAATGCTAAATCAGCCTCCATAGATGTCATGCCGAGAGCGGCATCAATAAGACGATTTCTTAGCTCTGAGGACAATGAGATTTTAGTATCCCGTTCAACCTGCTGAAGTGTTTTATCAAGATCATAGCGAGTAGGAAGAGGTATATTTATTACAGTAACATATTTTTCCAGTTCAGTAGGTAGTTTATATGTTGCTGATACAATTATTACATGTGTATTTGTAAACCTTGCTTTGTCCGCAATTATACGCATGAGATGCTTTATCTTGTGTTCCTCTATATAATTATTAAAGTCTTCAAGAATAAAAACATCTTTATGAGAACGGTCAGTAATCGAAATGATATACTTTAGAAGTTCTTCGGGTTCCTCCATATTCTCAATCTCACTGCGAGAGTCCTTATCAACCAAATTAAGACCATCTACGCAATTCCATTCATATATATGATTATGCGTAGATACATCTGCTATTGCTGTTCTTACTTTCTGCTTAGTTCTCTCGTATTCGAAACTTGTGAGGTAAATAACTGGATAGAAAGATTTTAATAAATATTCAATCTTTTTAAATACATTGTCCATTCGCATGTTAGTTTTGAGATTGTTCGACAACAGTTATCCTACGAGGCTTCATTTTATGTTGATATTTTAATGGAACCTCTTTCTTGGTCATTACTCGCTTGTTTCCTAGAAGTATTTCTAACTCATCCATAGCATCATGAGCTTTCTCATTGACATCATTAGGCAAGTAATCGGAATCTGTGACGATGGTACCGTCCTTGAGAATCGTAAATTTTATCGTTGCTACAGGCTCGTTTTCTGTCTTGTCTTTTGATCTTCCTACCATAAAAAAAGAATACACTTCTTCTTCTGTTGGATGGAACTTATCATTTGATAAGTATGTAAATCCCTTACTTTTGAAGGATTGTATAAGAGATTTGCGAGCATATTCAGCATTAAGCTTGTAAAATGCATTCTGTAGCTCTTCGACCTTAGTTTTGGCATCTGGAGTGTAATACGTATTGTAGCTTACTTGGTTGGTTGTCAAATTCAGCTGCAAAATATATTCACCATACATGTTCTGAGTTTGATTAGCGTCAGATATTGTTAGAATATTGTCCTTGATAGTGTATTCCCACTTCAAAGAGTCGCATGCAGACTTTAGAACTTCTGCATTCATAACGTTGCTATTGCGGATAAATCTTGATGATTCAAAACGTGACATACTTTATTTGTTTATGAGGGTTTTGAAGGTCTCTTCCAAATTCTTTAAATTAACATTCTCCAGTCTTGTTGTACCTTTGACTTTTCTGATAGTACTGAGTTTTGTTTCCATATTAACGGGACAAATACCCAATAAACGGAATGAATATCCACCAATGCCGATAGTTATATCTAACATTTTTCCGTTCTTATTTAGTATATAATCAAAAACAGACAAAAAAGATGTAACCATAGAATCCTTAAGTATCTTTTTTAAATACTTCATACCTTCGGTAGGATTTTTGAAGGCTCTATTAGCATACAAGAAATTGAGTGCAGATACATATAATGTAACATCCCTTTCATTTTCAAAGTTTGACGCATTGATAATGGCCATAGCTTGATCTGATAATGAGCCAAACGTGTTTAATGAGGAAGCACTGTTTTTATTTGATGCGTCTTTAGGTCTGTTCTTACTCTTAGGGAGTTTTTCAAAATTTGTATATGCTTTCTCTAACTCGGAAATTGTAGTAGAACTAATCGTTAGTGCGACAGAACCCTTGATGAGTTTCTGATATGATGCACTCGTTGTCTTGAACTCATTCTGATCTACGGAACCATTGGCGTTGGATTGATTAATTTTTTCCATCAGTTCTTCACACTCCTCATACCATGCAGTATTTTTAGCTTGAAGGGTTTTTTCGTCATATTCGGTATAGAAATCAACGAAGATATCTTTGTTTTCGGAAATCTGATAAAGATAGTCAATGCGGTCACTCTTAATTTCCGCAACATCCTTAGGATTCTTGCTCTGATTTATCTCATCAAGAATTCGTTTTGAATAGATGTCTGCAAAAGTCTTGATATACTCCTGATGTTTTGATATTGCTACCTGATGATGTACAAGAGCCATCTCCTCTCTACTTACTTTTCTACCAGCACTCACATTATCAAATGAGAGAACATTAAAACTACCATTGAATAAAACACATTGCCCATTTTTCACTTCCAATACCTGTTTGGTATGAAACTTTGGCAATTCAACATAATAGAAGTTCGGATATGTTTTAGACAATCTTCTAATCTCATTCATTACGGCCTGTTCTGCTTCAGGAGAGATAGTTGGTCTATTGTCATATGGTTCTGAGTATGCAATAAAAATACGTTTGTTCGCTTTTAATAATGGCTCAAACTGCTTAGCACGTACTTTGACAAAACTCCAACTTACAAATGGACTTATTACCCATACTTCATCTGGATGATCTTTTCTGAATATCTTATCTAATTCAAACTCAAATGAAACTTGATCATATATTGCTTTCTTATGAAGCCTTTCAAGATCATTGCCTTCAATTTCTTTTCCTTCAGCTTCATCATCCTCACATTTAACAAGTTCAGCTTCTATAGCTTTCTGTATATCATTCTTTTCTTGTTCGGAAGGCACAATAGTCCAACCGCCATCTTCTTCCGAAAGTGTTAATGAATTTTTAATGCATTGTTCAAGAAGGTGTGAAATCCACTCTCTTTCGTTTTGTATTAGTTCAGATAGGTGAGGAAGAATTGATTCTTGTGTGTCATCGTATGCAAATACACGATACTCGTTTTCATCTCTAATAGACTGAAGTATTACAACAAAAATATTAGCAACAATAGATTCTGCACTTTTCAAAGTTGCAGATTGTAGTATGTATCTATTTTTCTCGTTCTGAACACTTGGTGCTTGCATCTCGGCAAAAGCCTTGATAGTATGTATATCGTTCAAAGCGGTTGTAGACGAAATAGGTACGGTTTTAAATACAAGCTTAGAAGAAGAAAAATCTGTATCAAGATAGATGTAATCAGGATGCTTTTTGTCATATGAAATGGTGAAATCTTTAGTGTATGTCACAGGGCGTTCTCCTTCTTTAGCAAAGACTTTGCCTTTTTCAGTAAGAGAAAAATATGACTCATCACCTTCCAACATGCCATAGCCTTTCATTTTACTAATTGCTTCAAGCAGCATATCTTTTTCTGCGTTATCATGCAAAATGTCAAGCCCTAGAATCTTACCGACTTTTTCAAGTGACGCATCTCCATCTATGTCTATAATACCCACAACGGCTCTTTCTAAAGGAGTAATAGGCTCAGGACGAACGCTAGTTCCATTGTATGTAAAGCGTTCATAGGTGTAATCAAAATTAGTAATTCCTATGACACGTTCAGAAGTGCGCTTTACGGATGCTATTGCTTTTGCAATACGAAGTTCGACAGTGGTTTCCATTATCACTGTGTCATTTATATTATCATTCTTTTCCATAATCTCTTAACTTAGCTGATTAATTCCTATTACCTCCATTGCCTGAATTGATGTCCTATAATCTGGATTTTTTGCAAAGAAATCCTTATCACCGACAACAATCAATAATCTTTTAGCACGAGAGAATGCTACGTTAATTCGCTCAATAGCCTTCGCGAAGCCGATTTTATCCGTTCGCACAGTAGATATGATAACTATATTTCGTTCCATACCTTGGAAACTATCTACAACATCAATTTTATACTTGCCAGGACCGAATTTTCCTTCTTTGTGCATTTTCTGAAGTTCTTTTACTTGAGCTCCATAAAAGGTAATAATTCCGATCTCTTCATCCTCAGGACGATTACAATGAGACATATATTCTTTGTATCCATCAGAAGCACGAAGATTTTTAAGAATTTTTTCAATAGCTTTAAGCTCTGCTCTGTTGTAAGGAGAATGGCCGTTTTTTTCCTCTTTACCATCAACGTCAACCCAAATTGCATGAACATTGGGGTTGATGAAAGGAGAATTCTCAAGTCCATGATATCGGCTACCTCTATTGGTCCATTCCTCACTATCCATAGAGTCCTCAATGCCACATTTCAAACCTCCATCAATATCATCCTTATAGAAATGTGTAATGCAGTTCATTATTTGCTTATGCATACGATATTGCGTATCAAGAGTGGATACGAGAGATTGTCTCATTTTTTGTGAGGCCTCGAATAAGCGTTTGAATTGAGACTCCTTTATGTTCTCCAATTTGTCCACAAGGTCTCCTCTACCAATTTTTCTTATGGCCTCTTTTACCTCATCATCGTCGACCATAGGAGGAAGTTGCTTGTGGTCTCCAATCAGAATAATCTTTTTCCCAAGAACCATAGGGATTGCCATTTCAAGAGGCGTAGCTTTAGAGGCCTCATCCATAATTACGACATCAAAATTCATGTCGTAGCTGCCGAATATCTGATTATATATTTCGCCAAAACTTCTTGAACCACAAATGCTACATGTGGCTGCTACAAGGTTAACATTCCTTAAGTATGATTCTGCAAAAGTTTTTCTCACAAATTTATCTTTTTGGATGAGATCCTGTCTCCACCTTTCGATTACCTGAGAATACTTATCCGAAGAATCCATTTCATTTAAAATAGTATCCACCCAGATATTCACAGCATTGTCAGAATTATCTTCGGTTGGCTTATTACTCCACTCCTGAAGTTGAGATAAAAGATACCTCTTGCCTTCACGAACCATTCTTGCTTCTCCATTGATTTTGGGAATTCTAATAGGACGAATACCCCTTTTGCCTTGCAAACGCTCAAGGGCATTGTCAACAGCTGTGTTTGTCTGAGAAGTAAGCAAGATTTTGCAAGCAGGATTACGAAGGACTTCTTGCCAAATTATCTCGGCAATAACGGTCGTTTTACCAGTGCCTGGAGGACCTTGAATAAAAGCAATGTCTTGTGCTTCTATGGCTTTTGCTACTGCTTCACGTTGCTTTTCATTCATATTTGATTCAATTTGGCGCTCCTTAATTTGTTCCTTTATCATTTCGATATCGGATACAGTTTCAGATGCATATCTTGGGTCAAATAGGAAATTAGATAGATTCGGATTGGTTGCACTTGGAATTATCTTTCCATATCTATTCTTTGTTCCAGGTTTCAATATTCTATCTATTGCATCTTTCTGTCTAGCTATATTTATCGCCTCGCCAAGCAAAGGGAATTGGATATAATCATTTTCTTGTATCGAAATTTCTGCTGTTTCCAACTTTTCAATAAAAGATTGACATAATTCTATTTTTACAGTATTTCTTGTACGTAATGTACAAGTACCTATCTTCTCTGCCTTTTGGAGCATGTCACGTTCTTTCTTTCGAAGTGAAGAAATCTCAGTCCTATCATCCTCCAAAATAGCTTCTAATAGGTCTGATTGAATTTCGTCATAGTCAGAAGATATTAATTTTACCTCTTGGCGACCAAAATCACCTTGAAGTTCTTTTTCATATTCAGTTCTTAAGTCTGCATCTTCGTTAAAAACAATAGTTGTAATACCATTGACATTATTGTTTTCAAATGTCAAATCAAAAACATGAGAATAATCAGATGCTATCTTTTGCATCTTAGCCACTATCCGATCTCGCGCGTTCTCATTGTCAAGAACTAATGTAAACATCAATATGTCCCCATCAATTGACCACTTGCAGGATAGGTCCTGCAAACTATTCTCAATTGCAGCAAAAGACTCCTGTTTGTATTCTGGATCTTCATTAAGGAAAGACAATGTAAAAGTTGGAATATATTCAGGATAAAGCACCTGAACATTATTAGGAACACTCAATTCAATCTTGTCCTTAATTTCCTCATAATTGGTCGCATCTAGAGGTGAGCAAAATGCACGACCAGTAGCAGTGTTAATTCTTATGTTTGATTCACCTCCAAGTAGTCTTGCTATTGACTTCATTACATCTTTGCTTACAGATTTTCTGAAAGCATATTCGTAATCAGATATAGCACAACGAGTCTTCAAACCATTCTTTTCATATGCCTTTGACACAGAATATGTCCACCCTGTAGGCTGAACCTCTATTTTTGTTTTATCATGGATAATACCGAAGTATGCTCCATCTTTTGGTGCAAGATTTTTTATTACAGGTACAGATGAATCAAAACTTGAAACACGGAGCCAAACGCGACAACTATCAAAAACAAGAGACATCGACTCCAGTTTATCGCAATCAATAGGATGCTTGGTTTGCAATATAATGAATTGTTCATGCTCAATGACTTTTGCTTTAGAATAAATTTCCTTGATAGTTTGAGGCAGATTATCCTGTCTATCTTCTACAAATGAGATAGTTAAATTAGTATCCGAAATACATTTGAGTATATTCCCAAAACGACGTTCAATAATATCTCTTGCATATGATATATCACTATCAGAGGCGAAAGAGTATCGTCTTCCAACTTTCTTGGGGTAGTCAGGGTCATAATCCTTCAAAAGAGAATCAAACTCAGAAGTGATGACTTCATTATCGGACTCACTTGATTTAAACGAATAGGCTCCTTTTAAAATGTGAAGTGGCTGAAGGCTCTTCATTCGATAGCATGACTGCTCTGCCATGGATGCTAGTTCCATCAATTCATCTTCTGCAAAACTGCGAAAACCATCGTAAATAATTGAACACTCCTTGCCATTTTTATTTGACACGAAACGAGGTTTTATAATGTGTCCATCTAACACCTCATAGATACTCTTTTCAAGATCTTGAGCATTTGTTGTTGAGACAATTTCAAGATTAATAACACTAACGGTTTCCTTTCGACGATTTTTCTCAGTCTGAATCTTTCCCACTTTAGAAATCTTTCTAAGTTCCTGTTTAGCTTTTGTTAAAGCTTCCAGTCCCTCTGCATAAGAAGACCATATTGCTTGATCTTCTTCCTTTCGTATTTCCTTTAATGGCCGTTTAAGTGAAGCTATTGATTGTATGAAAGCCTTTAACTCAGACAAACGATTACCCCATTGCATCTCTGTGGCAACATCTATTTCGTCAGAGAAGTTGTCTACAATACGGATATCACATCGACGTCTGATGAATTCATTCTCGTCGCTTGGGATAACAGGTTTTTCAGATAATAAGGTAGGGCCAAAGAATGAACGGTAAGAACCGTCTATTTGGACGCGAATTGATAGGTCAATATCATCTAGTATAATTAAAAACTGAGCACGGGCATTCTTACCTTTCGAGATTCCATCATTAACAAATACACAGTTATGTATGCCTTCGTAGTTCTTAATAGCATCTTTAAATAAAGTGTCATTTTTTTCATTATGTCTAACTTCGTTGAAGTCAGCATATTTAATTATGATTGGAGCGATGTTAGATTCTTCAACAAAGAGATCTGGTTGAGCGAAGCGTTCAAATTGTTCCATATTTATTACTTTAGATATACAATACTAATGTTTCTGTCGTACATATTCAATTGTGCTCGGACAATAGCAGCATCCTCTATCATTATAACGATACCATAATTTTCGAAGGATGCATCTTGTAACGGTGCTCCTATGGCTAAAGCATTTTCATCATATCCAAAACCACGGAACTCCACAATATCTTCTTTCACGCTTATAATTTTCATACGCTTGGGAGCCATCTGTACATTATTCTTCCATAGAGGATGTATACCATCAAGATTATACATTGTAACAGTATAACCTTCACCATCTTCTATGTTTTTTTCAATCACTAATCGTCTATTACATCCAAGATTATGACCTGAAACATCTTGCCCGTTTTGAAAACGAACATGATCAGAAGAATCAAATACGATAGTTCCTTCTGGTGGGTTATTACTTCCAGCAAGAAGACTATTCAAAAATTTATCCATAGTATCACTTTGTTGCAACTTTATTGAATTGTCAAATTTTGAACACAAATTTATAAAAGGATTTGCAGATTCACGAAGAAAACTCCGAAAATCTGCAATTCTCTTGTAAAAAAGTTGGTTTTTATATTCGTCTACGACCAATTGTTACCATTTTCGTCTAGTGGTAGTCAGATTTCTATCATTCTTCTTCTCTCCCCAAGGCATATCAGATGATGAGCCACCGCTACCAGTGCCAACATGAGTTTGTGCCGGACCACCTGAGAGCATCTCAAATGTAGCCCCGAGCTGTTGAGCCTGAATCTGACTCACTTGCTCGAATGGCTCAAAAATTTCATTGACTAGTTCATGGTCTGTAAGTTCGCCATTCAGATACTTTTGTATAACTGGATTATACCACTCAAAATATTTCGCATCTTCAAAGGTTTCATTTCCCACCTGAGTCCGAATGCGAAGACTTGGGATGTTTGAATACCGAGGCGACATACGGATACCTGTGAGTGTTGCACCCGATGATAAGCAATAACGATGCGGATTGGCTTTTCTGTCAAGTGCATCAATACGTTGCTTCTGCTTTTCTATGGTAGCTTCATGAGCAATATTCTTTCGCTCGGCTACTTCGGCTCGTTTGATAGCCTTGTCAATCTCTACCATATAACCATTGCGGTATTTCGCCAATTCTGTCTTATGTTGCTCCTTTAGATGTTGCTGCTCCTGCTCTAATTGCGAAATGCGATGCTGTAACTTTTCAATTTGCTTGTCCTTTTCCGAGAGTTTTTTCTTCGCTTCGGCCAATTCTCCCGTACCGAAGAATGACAATATCTTGGAGCGTCCTTCACGTGCCTTTTCAACTTCAGCTTGCAATCTTTCTATATCATCTTCGTATTTTAACATCTGTTCACGATAATATTGGCCATTTGACTTATGACGGGCTGTAGAACCCACTACACCACGTTGCAAACCGAATGGCTTCATAGCAATGGCATAGATGTTCTGATAGTGGAACAACTTTCCACGAGCCATTACATCATCTGCTGATAATCGTGACCCACTTTTGGTTGCATATTTCTTGTCACCCTCACGCTCCTTGCGTTTACGTTCTGTGGTCACGATGGGTATGATGGTGGCATGAAGGTGTGGTGTCTTCTCGTCCATGTGTAGCACACACGACACAAGATTCTCTTCACCGAATGTATCTTTGAGCCATGATAGATTAGCCTTGATCCATTGGTCAAGTTT
>JAZQVD010000010.1:0-18356 GCA_045631665.1 Alloprevotella sp. | reverse complement strand
CGCGTGAGCGGTAAGCACAACGACCTCGAAGAAGTAGGTCACGACACTTACCACCACACGATGTTTGAAATGCTCGGTAACTGGAGTTTCGGCGACTACTTCAAGAAGGAAGCCATCACTTGGGCTTACGAATACCTTGTGAACACCCTTGGCATCGACCCCAAGAACCTTTATGTAACAGTCTTTGAAGGTGCAGAAGATGATGGTCTTTCTCGCGACGACGAGGCTGCTGAAATTTGGTCAAAGTATTTCACTCCCGACCATATCATCAACGGTAACAAGAAGGACAACTTCTGGGAAATGGGCGACACAGGTCCTTGCGGTCCTTGCTCGGAAATCCACATCGACATCCGTCCCGAAGAAGAAAAGGCAAAGGTTCCTGGTGCGTCTCTCGTAAATAAGGATAACCCCCAGGTGATTGAAATTTGGAACCTCGTGTTCATGCAGTATAACCGTAAGGCAGATGGTTCGCTCGAAGGACTTCCCGCGAAGGTTATCGACACAGGTATGGGCTTTGAACGCCTTTGTATGGTCATGCAGGGAGTACGTTCTAACTACGACACCGATGTATTCCAGCCCATCATTAAGAAGATTGGTGAATACTCAGGTTTTGCATATGGCAAGGACGAAAAGGTTGACGTCGCAATGCGCGTAATTGCCGACCACCTCCGTGCTATTTCATTCTCTATTGCCGACGGTCAGTTGCCCTCAAACGCAAAAGCTGGTTATGTAATCCGCCGCATTTTGCGTCGCGCAGTGCGTTACGCTTACACCTTCCTCGGTCAGCGCGAAGCCTTTATGTACAAGCTCATCCCCACACTCGTGGCAGAAATGGGCGAAGCTTATCCCGAACTCGTAGCACAGGAAACACTCATCTCTCGTGTGATGAAGGAAGAAGAAGAAAGTTTCCTCCGCACCCTCGCTACTGGTATCAACCTTCTCGAAACGCTTATCGCAGAAACAAAGAAGGCGGGTAGCACTGTGCTTGATGGCGAAAAGGCGTTCACCCTCTTTGACACTTACGGTTTCCCTCTTGACCTCACACAGCTCATCTGTGGCGAACAGGGTATCACTGTTGACGAAGCAAAGTTTGCTGCGAAGATGGAAGAGCAGAAGCAGCGCGCACGCAATGCCGCAGCTGTAGAAACAGGCGACTGGGTGGTGCTCGCTGAAGGCGAAACAACCTTCAAGGGTTGGGACACTACCGAACATACTTGCCACATCCTCCGTTACCGCGAGGTAGAGCAGAAGAAGCAGAAGTTCTACGAACTCGTGCTCGATACTACTCCTTTCTACGCAGAAATGGGTGGTCAGGTTGGTGATAAGGGTGTGCTTTGCAACGAAGCAGAAACGATTACGATTATCGACACCAAGCGCGAGAACAACCTCCCCATTCACATCACAAAGCAACTGCCTAAGGACCCTGCCGCAGAATTTATGGCATGTGTGGATGTTGAAGCGCGCCGTGCTTGTGAAGCCAACCACACTGCTACTCACCTCATCGACCAGGCCTTCCGCGAAGTGCTCGGCACGCATGTTGAGCAGAAGGGTTCGCTTGTTACGCCCGACTACCTCCGCTTCGACTTCTCTCACTTCCAGAAGGTTACTGCTGAAGAACTTCGTGAAGTGGAACGCATCGTAAACCGTCGCATCCGCGAGAACCTTCCCCTTCAGGACCACCGCGATATGGCTATTGAAGACGCAAAGAAGCTCGGCGCTATCGCCCTCTTTGGCGAAAAGTACGGCGACCGTGTGCGCGTTGTTCAGTTTGGCGACAGCGTAGAGTTCTGTGGTGGTTGCCACGCGAAGAGCACGGGTTGCCTTGGCCTTGTTCGCATCATTTCTGAAAGCAGTGTTGCTGCCGGTGTGCGCCGTATCGAAGCCATCACAGGTGCTGCTGCTGAAGAAAGCCTCTATGCCCAGCAGGATATGCTCAACGGCATCCGTCAGTTCCTCAATGCGAAGGACGTAGTTGCAGCGATTAAGAAGACGCTTGACGAAAACGCTGACCTCCGCAAGCAGATGGAAGCACAGATGAAGGAACGCCTCCTCCAGATGCGCGAAAAGCTCGTTGAGAAGGTTGAACAGATCGGCGACATCAAGGTTGTTAAGGCCGTAATGCCCGCAATGATAACGCCCGACGGCGCGAAGGACCTCGCCTTCCAACTTTCAGGCATGATGCCCGACAATATGCTCTGCGTACTCGGCACAAGCCACGAAGGCAAGCCCCTTCTCACAGTGATGATCTCAAAGAATCTCATCGCTGATAAGAACCTCAACGCCGGCAACCTCGTTCGCGAAGCTGCAAAGCTCATCAAGGGCGGCGGCGGTGGCGCTCCCCACTTCGCAACTGCGGGTGGTAAGGATGTAGAAGGTCTTTCGGCTGCCGTAGATAAGGTGGTAGAATTGGCATTAGCATAATGCACGCTCCTCGATGGGAGACACATTTATATATATAGTTCGGGCGCACCTTCAAGTGCGCCCGAATTTTTTGTAGCTGCTGCCCCCTCGTCGTTGCGATAAGGGTGCGAAAAAATGAGTCAAATTTCGTGCCGTTTCACCCTGTTTTTGGGAGTGAAACGTGGGTTGAAAAACGGGTTTTGTAACTCACAGAAAATCAAGTGTCAACGATGGCAAAAATTATTAGTAACCTTTTTTAAATTATCTTACTAATAATTTTTTTTAGGTTACTAATAATTTTTACAAGAAGTAGTGTTGGTAAAAATAGTATGGATTTATCCCTTCGCAAAGGGGGATTTTTCACAAAAAAATCCGTCTGAAAAATCAGGAGCATTTGACTTTTCAGACGGATGTTTATTTTACAATCCCAACTTCGCCGAGATGTCTAGCATACAGTCAATAGACTTCACAGCAGCTGCGGCAACATCGGCAGGCACTTCGATGGTGGGCGCCAAATGTTGGAGCGAGTTATACACCTTGCGGAGGGTAATCATGCGCATGTACTGACATTCGTTGCAGGGTGAGGTGCCTTCTTCGGGGGGAAGGGGAATAAACTTTTTCTGCGGACTGCGCTTCTGCATTTCGTAGAGAATGCCGCTCTCCGTTACGACAATGAATTCCGTAGCGTCGCTCTGCGCAGAATAGTTGAGCAGGGCAGCGGTAGAACCCACCTCGTCGGCAAGTTTTACAACGGCACCCTTACACTCGGGATGCACCAAAACCTTTGCCTCGGGGTGTTGCTTCTTCAAGTCAATGAGCTTTTCCACAGAGAAGCGCTCGTGCACGTGGCAAGCACCGTCCCAAAGCAACATTTCTCTGCCCGTAATGCTATTCAGATAGGCGCCGAGGTTGCGGTCGGGGCCAAAAATGAGTTTCTGTTCCTTGGGGAAACTATCCACAATCTGCTTCGCATTGCTGGAAGTGACTACAACATCGGTAACAGCCTTTGTAGCAGCCGTAGTGTTGACATACGAGATGACCTTATGGTCGGGGTGTGCCTTTACAAAGTCGGCAAACTTATCCGCCGAGCAACTTTCTGCAAGCGAGCAGGTAGCGTTGAGGTCAGGAACGATTACCGTCTTGCCGGGGCAAAGAATCTTCGCCGTTTCGCCCATGAAGTGCACACCACACATGACTATAATTTCTGCATCTGTAGTTGCCGCTTTCTGCGCAAGGGCAAGGCTGTCGCCCACAAAGTCGGCAATTTCCTGGATGTCGGCTTCCGTATAATAATGCGCCATGATGACAGCATTTTTCTCGCTGCAAAGGCGGCGTATCTCTGCCTTCACATCAATTCCGGCAGGGAGCGGGGTGTCGATGCAACCCGTATTTTTCCAATCGTTAGTCATAGTTTTATCAGGTATTAAGTAAACACACTCCGCAGGGCGGAGCGAGTGCAGGGCGTTCCTGCTATTACAATTTTCTATCCACCACAAAAGCAATATACTGCTTCAAGGCCTCTTGCACTTCGGCATTGTTGAAATCCGAAAGCAGTTGGAGCGCCTCATGGCAGAGTTCCATCATCTTCTGTTCGGCATATTCAATACCGCCGTGGACTTTCGTAAACTCGATAATCTCCTCAATCTCCTCGGTTGTGGCTTGCTGCAACTTCACGCGCTTCACGAGGTCAGCAATGCGGGGAGAGGGGTTGTTGGTAATGGCATAAATGGCAGGGAGGGTGAATTTGCCTTCACGAAGGTCGTTGCCTGTGGGTTTGCCAATGTCTGCCTTGAAATAATCAAAGATGTCGTCGCGAATCTGGAAGCACACGCCAATGATTTCTCCCACACGGCGCGCCTTTTCCACCTGTTGCGCTGTGGCACCTGCCGAAATCGCTCCAAGTTGTGCGCATGCCGAGAAGAGTGCTGCCGTCTTGCGCTCCACAATGTGGAAGTAAGCCGTCTCGGTGAGTTCTTCACGACTGATGTTCTCCAACTGGAAAATCTCGCCTTCAGAGAGTGTTCCGCCCAAGCGGGCAATGATTTCAACGGCCTCCAATGCCGCCGTTTGTGCAGCTTGTGAAAGGCTGAGTGAAAGTAAGTAGTCGCCGAGCAAAACGGCTACCTTGTTGTCGTACTTACTGTTTACCGACGCTTGTCCGCGGCGTTCTCCCGCTTCATCCACCACATCATCGTGCACAAGGCTTGCCGTGTGAAGCAGCTCCAAGGAAATTGCAGCATGGAGCGATGCCGCCGTCACGCCTCCCATCTCTTTTGCCATCAGGAGGGTGAGAATGGGGCGCATCATCTTTCCGCTTCGCCCCTTGATATAGGAAAGCGCCTGAGACATAAAGGGATCTTTATGCGTCAGGGTTTCGTCGAAAAGTTGCTTGTAGTTAGCCAACTCTTCTTGTATGGGTTTGCGGATTAAGTTGAGCACAATCGTGATAGTAAACGAGTTAATAGGTACGAGTAGACGAGATAGTTACATCTTGCAGTTATTTAGGAGAGTGAGTAGACGAGGTGATTCCGTGTAGGTTGCTAACCATCTCGTCTACTTGTCTACTAAAAACGTGTCTACTTCAAAAAATTACTTCTTATAATTCTTCAAACCGCCCTGCAAGTAGTCTACGAAGCGGTCGATGTCTTCATCGTAAGAGTAAGAGTGAGAGAGGGGATTGCCTTCGTTGTCGAGGAGGACATAGAAGGGCTGTGCGTTTGCACCAAACTTAGAGCGCTGGAGGTAGCTCCACTTGTCGCCGATGGTGCGGAGGGTTGTAGTCTTGCCGTTCTCTTCTACTTCCATGTTTTCGGGAAGGGGCGTCTTTTCGTCCACGTAGAGAGAAATCAAAACATAGTCGTTCTTGAGCAAGTCGCGCACCTTCTGGTCGTGCCAAACGGCAAGTTCCATCTTACGGCAGTTTACGCAACCATGACCCGTGAAGTCTACGAACACAGGCTTACCCGTGCGCTTCGCATATTCCATACCTGCTTCGTAATCCTTAAACTCTGCTTCCACATGTACTTCGTGGAGGTTAAAATCCTGTGTAGAAACGGGAGGAGAGAACGCACTCACCGCCTTCAAAGGTGCACCCCAAAGACCGGGAACCATATACACGGCAAAGGCAAGCGAGCAGAGTGCCAAGAAGAAGGCAGGAACGCTTGTTTGCTTCTCATCCTCATCGTCGTGAGGGAACTTAATGCCACCGAGGAGGTAAACACCGAGGAGCGCAAAGATGCAAATCCAGAGGGCGAGGAAGGTTTCGCGGTCGAGAATGCCCCAGCCGTAAGCCAAGTCGGCAACAGAGAGGAACTTCAAGGCGAATGCCAATTCCAAGAAGCCGAGCGTTACCTTCACCTTGTTCATCCAGCCACCGCTCTTGGGAGCCTTCTTCAACATGGTGGGGAAGAGGGCGAAGAGGGTAAAGGGAAGGGCCAACGCAAGGGCGAAACCAAACATACCAATGGCGGGTGCGAGCACCGAACCGCCGCTTGTGCTGACTTCTACGAGGAGGAAACCGATAATAGGACCTGTGCAAGAGAAGCTCACGAGCGACAATGTGAACGCCATGAGGAAGATGGAGAGCACACCCGTAGTCTTTTCTGCCTTACCGTCTACCGCAGCACCCCAAGATGAGGGGAGTGTGATTTCAAAGCCACCAAAGAAGCTTGCCGCGAAGACTACCAACATCAGGAAGAAGAAGATGTTGAACAGCGCGTTTGTCGAGAGGTCATTCAAAGCACTTGCGCCAAACAAACCGGTGATGATGAGGCCGAGAGAGAGGTAAATTACGATGATAGATACACCGTAAGTCACCGCATCGCGAATCGCTTTTTTGCGGTCGCCTGAGCGCTTCAAGAAGAAGCTTACGGTCATCGGAATAATGGGCCATACGCAAGGCGTAACGAGGGCAATGAAACCGCCCACGAGACCGAGGAAGAAAATAGCGAGAAGGCTTTGTGACGCCACATCAGTCTGTCCGCCGTCAAGCACTTGGAGTTGGTCGATAACGGGAGTCCACCAAGAATTTTCGGCCTTCGTAACGGGCTGCGCAGGAACGAGTTCCATCATAGGCACTTCTGCGGGCGCTTCAGCCTTGGGCGCTTCTTTCTTTGTGGGCGCCGCAACTTCTGCGGGTGCCGCCTTCTTTTCCTTTGCAGGGGCAGTAGCCTTCGGACCGTCCGTGCCCTTCAAGTCAAACTCCACATTCGTGGGGGGCAAGCAGTTTTGGTCGTTACAAGCCGAGTAATTGAGGTAACCCTTCACGGCATAATTCTCCGCCAAGAGCTTCACGCGCTGTGTGAATGTGCAGTTGTTTTCAAAGAAGGTGATGTTCATTTCAAACATGGCATCATACTCCGTCTTTGCTCCCGCACCGGGCTTCAAACCACCCACCAATTCAGCGCCCTCAATCTTATCCACGCCAAAAGTTGCGGGATTGGGACCATCCTCGGGGATGTTTGTAGAATAGATGTGCCAACCAGCGTCAGCCGTACCAGTGAAGACTACATCCAGCTCCGTAGGCGACACGCGGTTGTAACTCACCTTAAAATCAATCTGCGCCACCATAGCCACCGTCGTAGCGAGGAAAAGCACAGCAAGTGAAAGAAATTTCTTCATATTTAAGAGTTCTGTTTGTATATGCGTATTTAACCGTGCAAAATTACTACTTTTTTTTGGGGTAGACGGGATTGAGGCGCAGAAATCAGGACTCTTTTCGTAAAAAACACCACCTGCTGAAGTCCAAACCAGCATCGCTCTGCAGAGCTCCTCAGAAAAGCGCTTGGCGATGCCCCTTTTTCGCGTCCACACGGGACTTTTTCATTCCCCCGTCTGCCTCCTTAAAAAACTACAATACTTTTCGCAAAAATTATTAGTAATGTATTTTAAAAAAGGTTACTAATAATTTAAAAAAGGTTACTAATAATTTTGACCACTTTTAATGCGCTGATTTTCAATAGTGTTTTTGTGCGAAAAATTGTTACGTTTTTCACCCTGTTTTCATCCCCATTTTCTCCTCTCCGCGATGCCCCTTTCACGCTGCGTAATAGGCATAAAAAATCAGCAGAAGGGGGCAGCGTAACTGCGCTCCTTCTGCTGACGTTGTCTATTACGTTGACACCAACGAGCGATTAATACTCGTCTTCGTTAAACAGGAAGTCTTCTTTATCAGGATAGTCGGGCCAAACGTCTTCGATAGTTTCAAAAATTTCGCCTTCGTCTTCGAGTTCCTGCAAGTTTTCAACCACTTCCATAGGTGCTCCTGAACGCATTGCATAGTCAATAAGTTCATCCTTTGAAGCAGGCCATGGTGCGTCTTCAAGTTTTGACGCCAATTCAAGTGTCCAGTACATAGTGTTTAGTATTTATGATATTGTTAGGTATTTTCGTGGGCGCAAAAATACCACTTTTATTATAATAAGCAAGTTTTAATGCCGAAAATTTAATGCGCAGGTAACAAAAACGCGGGTTATTCCTTTTTTAAGCGTTCATTTGGTAAAAACAAGGGGCGGGAGTGGGGGTAGAAAAGGCATACAGCAGACTTCGCCCGAGGGGCGCAATCTGCTGTGTGATACCGATGCGGCGCGCTGCCTTTGAGGCGTTGCTGCATGCTATTTGCGGAGTGTTATCTGCCGGATATTAACGAGCGATAAACACCTTCTGACCGTTGCCAGTAACGTAGATGCCCGCAGCGGGACGCTTTACGCGCTTACCTGAGAGGTCGTAAAGCGCATTTGCACTTGCACCTTCTACCGTTACGCCCTCAATGCCTACGGGAACACCTTCGAGTGTAGTGAAACCAAGGCGACCTGTAGCGCTTTCAGATACGAAGTACGCCGTATTGGCAGGGATGGTGAGCGAAGTCTTAGTGGCACGTACAAACTGGTCGTCTGTAAGGGTGTAAATCTTTCTTTCGCTGTTCGTTAAGCTAACCTGCTTGAGCGCACCCTTAAGTTCTTCCGATGCTTCCGCTACGGCAGTTGCGTCTTCAGCATTTGCAATTTCAAGCGTGTAAGTGCCAGCTTCAGCGTAGAGGATTACGGGAAGTTCTGCGGGAACAGCGCCTGCGATTTCCTGGATGCGGATGCACTCAATGTCGTCTACTTCTACACGACCGAGCGCTGCATACGCCTTAACGCCTTCGGGGAGTTGCAATGCGAAGGGTACGCAAAGTGTAGCGTAACCTGCTTCGGGGATTGTTACTTCAAACTGTTCTACAGGCTGAATGTACCAAAGCGAAGCCTCTGCGCTGGTAGTCCAAGGCACAAGGCGTGTGTTGTCGCCAGCAAGGTGAACGCCGGAATTGCCACCCGTTTTATTCTGACATGCTAATGCGCTCTGACCAGAGGCACTGCTGATTACGGTATAGAGACCTGCTTCTTCGGGAGTAGTATGCACCGCGGGTTGTGTTTCGTTGGCGCCCAACTTACCGAGATAAAGTTGGAAGTTACCGTTATAGAGGTTGTAAACACCTTCCTCAGCAGTCGCTGTAAAGCTGAAGAGTTGGTCGGCATCAGCAGCATCGCCCGCAGCACCTCTGAAGCGGTTGGCTTCGGGAGTCATATAGAGCGTGCCGTTAGAGCGTGCTACGTTGCGGAGTGTATACCACTTGCCCGCTTCTACCTCAACGCGGGGCGCATTTGCCACAGCCGCGTGAATGGCTTCGTAACCCTGCTTTGAAGGTGCTGCCTTGTAGGCATCAAGTGCGGCAGTCACACCGCTACCTGCGCTTTCGAGGTAGTTACCTACGTAAGAACCTACGTTGTTATGCACAGCGCCAGCCTTACCGTCAATGTTTGTTGCAACAATAGCGTTGCGGTCTACGTCGGCATTGTAAGTGTAGAGCGAATCTGTAATCTGCTCTACGCTGTAATTCTTATAGATGATAGAATAACCGCCACCGCCTGTGCCGCAATACGTTTCTTCTTCATAAAGGAAGCCCACGGTGTTATCCGCCTGCAAGCACATCGTAGAGTATGCCGAATAGAGGTAGCTGGATTGGTGACGACCGTCCCAGTTTGCGGCAATGCTGTCAGTAGTAGCAAAGTCGTTGAGCGTTTCAAGTTCCTTGTAATAAATACCTACGTTAGCGCGACCGCTACCGAAGGGAACAGACTGGAGGAGCAAGTAGAGGGGCTTGTTGTCTGCCTTACGCGTTACGGGAACAAGGAGCAATTCGCCATTTGTAGAGTTAGAAACTGCCACAACGCCGTTGTTGCTGCTGTTAGACTGCTTCACTGTGTTCCAATAACCCTCTGCGGTTTCACTATTCGTGAAGTTGTAGATGTTAAACCAGCGTCCGCCTGTTACACGTGAACTGATGAGGATAGAACCGTCGGGCAATTCTTCCACCTTAGGTTCGTCGGCACTACCAGGTACGGGAGAAACGTGAACACCACCGAGCACCTTCCACGTGCCTCCGAAGTCGTCAGAATAGAATACGAAGTTCGTGTTCGTACCGTCCGCAATCTTTACCAAAGCAGCGCAGTAGAGGCGGTAGTGTGAGCCCACCTTAACCGTTTCACTCTGAATGATTTTACCCGAACCGATAAACATAGCGCGAACAGGACCGTCGGCGCGTGAGTCAAACTGGCTGTAGATGCTTTCAGCAATATCATCGGGCTTGCTCCAGGTTACACCGTTGTCTTCACTGTAGAAGCGCGCAATATTTTGGTGGTTGTTGCGTGTACCATTGGGGAAGGATACATTACCTGCGCAACTCAACACAAGAACCTTACCACTTTCGCGGTCAGCAACGATACAGGGGTCACCAAAGCCGACATTCATGAAGTCGGGAGAGTTTGCGCCCTGACCACGAACGATGTCAAAAATTTCGCCCCAAGTCTTACCGTTGTCCTTTGAGATACGCGCACGAAGGTCAATACGACCGTTGTTAGCCATACCGATGTCGGCACGGCTGTGACGGTAGTCGGCAACAGCAATAAGGTCGCCGTTGTAAGCACGTGCGATTGCGGGAATACGATAAGGGATTGCGCTGGTCGTAGGTGTTTCAAACACTACAAAGAAGGGTTCGGGCTTAATCAAAGAACGGCGAATGGTTACCGTAAAATCAGAGAATGTCAAACCCTTATTAGCACCTGATTGTGAGAAACCAGCAGTGCGTTCTTCAAGGTCACTAACTTCAACATGCTGCTTAGCACCTGTTGACTTTAAGGTAGTACCATTTACCGCAAGGTTTAACTGATAACTATCGTCGCCTGTTGTATTTGCAAAGTCAAAAGAGTATCCTGCAATTACACACCCTTCGGGAGCAGTGAGTTGGTAAGAACATGTGCCTGACTGCCCAGAATAACCTGCAACATAGCCGTTTGAATACTGCATATTGTTAGCATTTGCCGAGAAGGTGAAACCTTCGAGCACGCTGCTTGACCACTTTGAGTGCCAAGTCTTGTTGCTATTACTTGCGGTCCATGTTCCGTTGCCCTCCTTCACTTCAACGAGAGTTTCAGCGAACTCAATAACAAGGGTAGAATTCTTGTCCTGACCTTCTGCCCAGAACGCGAGTTTGCCAAGTCCACCAAAGTTGTTCACAGCATTGTTGGTGCCGTGAATCTTAAGGAAGTACCCTTCAGTATCTGCGATTTTATCAGAAGCGCTGAAGTCCCAGAGGTCCGACCATCCTTCGGGGATTGCTGTAACCTCCTTCATTACGGGATAAGTAGAACCACCTGTGCCACCATAACCCGCAAGGTTGCCCATGGTTGTAGAAGTGGCCAACACCTTTGTAGGACCAGCCTGCTTGTTATAAAGGCGGTAACCATCAGTGTCGTTACCTACGAAACACCAAAGGTCTTGTGCTTCAAGAGAAGTAGTGCTGCCCGAAATGGCAATAAAATCTGCTGTTCCGTTGTCGGAAAGCACACTCTTACCTTCTCCCAAGTGCATGGTATACCACTGCGTGCCGGGAGCAAAAGTTCCGTCCGTAATAGTCGTTACCTTAAAAGGCACCGCTGCAGAGAGGGTTGCGCAAAGCATTAAGGCAAGAGTAAGAAGCGATAAATGTTTCTTCATAGAGTTGGTATTAAATTAGTGAATGGATGTCTTACATATTGGGGGTAAGAAGCGGGAAGACGGTTACGCCTGCTCTTCGAGGAATTTCTTTGCCTCAATAGCCGCCTTACATCCACTTGCCGCCGCCGTAATCGCCTGGCGGTAGTGCGGGTCTGCCACGTCGCCGGCTGCAAATACGCCGGGCACGCACGTCTTAGGCGTTGCGCCTTCGGTAATAATATAACCCACTTCATCGGTTGCCACCCAGGGCTTAAAGATGTCGCTGTTGGGCTTGTGACCAATGGCAAGGAAGAAACCGTCAATAGCAATGTCGTGAATCTTTTCCTCGGGAGTGCCCTTCTTGTAAACAAGTTTCGCACCCTCTACGCCATTTTCGCCAAAGAGTCCCACGGTGTTGGTGTTGAAGAGCACTTCAATCTTAGGATTGTTGAAGACGCGGTCTTGCATTGCCTGAGAAGCGCGCAAATAGTCCTTACGCACGATGAGATATACCTTCTGCGCAAGCCCCGCCAAGTAAGTTGCTTCTTCACATGCTGTGTCGCCACCACCCACTACGGCAACCGTCTTCTTGCGATAGAAGAAGCCGTCACACGTAGCACAGGCGCTCACGCCCTGACCGCGGTATTTCTCTTCATCTGCCAAACCGAGGTACTTTGCTGAAGCACCCGTAGCAATAATCAAGGTTTCACACTGCACCTGTGAGTCATCGTCAAACGTGATGGTGAAGGGGCGCTTGCTGAGGTCGGTCTTCACGGCAATAGCAGAGCGAATTTCTGTGCCAAAGCGCTCACACTGCTGACGGATTTCGTCCATCATCTGATTACCGTCCACTCCCTCGGGATAACCGGGGAAGTTTTCGATTTCAGTAGTCGTTGTGAGCTGACCACCAGGCTGAATGCCTTCGTAGAGTACGGGACTGAGACCAGCACGTCCCGCATAAATGCCCGCAGTATAACCCGCAGGACCTGAACCAAGGATAAGGCAGTTAATGAGTTCCATAAAATTATTTTTTAGTGTATTAAAATCGTAGTTTTTACCCTGCTTTTTCTCCCCAAAACAGAGGGGCGAAAAACAGTAATACTTTTTGCAAAAATTATTAGTAATGTAATTTAAAAAAGGTTACTAATAATTTTTTTTAGGTTACTAATAGTTTTCACCTCCTAAAAAGGGCCATTCTTAGTAACCGAATAAGGGTTGGGCGGTCAAGGCTTTTGCCTATCTTAAGTCAATCAAATCGTAACTCGGGAAGAGCCCCTGATCAAAGCGGAAGAAGGCGTCGTCGAGTTTCAAGTTAAGTTCGCATTCAGAAATGCGGATGCGAAACCAGTCAGCCCCCTTTTTCATGCGGATAGAGAGGGGAAGTTTTGTAGCCTGACTTACGATGACGCTCATTTCAGCAATAGACGTTGCGGCATCCGTGGGGCGCATTTTTACAATATACGCAGGTGTGCCGTTGTAATCCATCTTGTCGCAGGTCAGTGAGAACCCCTGCTTGTAGAGGTTGATGAAGTAGAGCGGGTTCATGGTCTGCAACTCTTCCTCTGTGGGGAGGCTCACGTTTACTTCTTCGCTACCGTTGAGAATTGTCCAAAGCGTTTCGCCGTCAAACCAGGCGCGAATCATGTCGGAGTCAAGGTTATACTTGTTGCCCTTCAAGACAATCGTACCGCTAAAATTCCCGGTTTCCTGAGTGCCACAGAAATTTGTGCCCGTAAAGACTACGCGCGTCGCTGTGCTCTTGGTGAGCAACTTTGATGTCGCGTCGAGCACCTCCTTACCCGTTTGGGCAAAGGCCGTGATGCTGCTGAGCAGGAGGGAGAAAATTATAAATAGATGCTTATACATAGGTTTTAGGTTATGAGGTTTTAGGTTTTAAGGTTGAGGTTGTGAGGTTGCGAGGTCGCTACGCTTTAAGGTTATAAGGTCCATGCGGTCCGAATGGTTCCTCAAAACCTTAAAACCTTAAGACCTCCAACCTACAATGAATTCAACTTCAATTCCAGTTCAGCCAAGTCTGCGCAATACACCTCACGCGGCTTTGCACCTCGGGTGGGGCCCACGATACCTGCCTTCTCCATCTGGTCCATCAAGCGACCGGCGCGGTTGTAGCCGATAGAGAAGCGGCGCTGAATGAGTGAGGTGGAACCCTGTTGGTTGATGACAATTTCGCGAGCAGCATCGGCAAACATGGGGTCCATATTCGCGGAGTCAAAACCTTCAGACGAACCGCCTTCTCCGCCTTCAACAGCAGGTTCTGGCAATTCAAACGGAGCGCGGTAACTTTGCTGCACGGCGATGTGCTGACAAATCTGTTCTACTTCAGGCGTATCAACAAATGCACACTGCACGCGGACGGGCGTGTTACCCGCAAGGAAGAGCATATCGCCCTTACCCACAAGTTGGTCGGCACCCTTAGCGTCGAGAATAGTGCGCGAGTCGATTTGCGACATTACCTTAAACGCCATACGAGCCGGGAAGTTTGCCTTAATAGTACCCGTAATGATGTTCGTAGTGGGGCGCTGTGTAGCAATAATCATGTGCATACCTACGGCACGCGCCAACTGCGCAATACGGGCAATGGGGAGTTCGACTTCCTTACCTGCGGTCATGATGAGGTCACCAAATTCGTCGATTACCACTACGATGTAGGGCATATAGTTATGTCCGTGCTCGGGATTGAGTTGGCGGGCAATGAATTTGGCATTGTATTCCTTAATATTACGCACACGCGCCTTCTTAAGCAAGTCGTAGCGCGTATCCATCTCTTGACAAAGGCTCGTCAGGGTTTGAATAACCTTGGTTACATCTGTGATAATCGAATCTCCGTCGCCAGGGATTTTTGCGAGGAAGTGATTTTCGATGGGCGTGTAGATAGAAAATTCCACCTTCTTGGGGTCTACCATCACGATTTTGAGTTCCGCGGGATGCTTCTTGTAAAGGAGCGACGTGATAATGGCGTTCAACCCTACAGACTTACCTTGCCCTGTCGCACCGGCTACAAGGAGGTGAGGCATCTTCGCCAAGTCTACCATGTAGACCTCATTGGTAATCGTTTTACCTAAGGCAATGGGCAATTCAAAGGTAGATTCCTGGAACTTCTTGGAGTTCAGAATGCTCTCCATCGACACGATGAGCGGATTCTGGTTAGGTACTTCAATACCAATGGTACCCTTTCCAGGAATGGGGGCAATGATACGCACGCCGATGGCTGAAAGATTGAGCGCAATGTCATCTTCAAGGTTGCGAATCTTGGCAATCTTCACGCCAGGGGCAGGTGTGATTTCGTAAAGCGTAATTGTGGGGCCCACCGTGGCTTTAATGCTTGAAATTTCTACACCAAAGTTGCGCAACACCTCAATAATGCGGTCCTTATTGGCATTCAGTTCTTCGCTATTGAGTTGCACATCAATGCCCTCGTATTTCTTGAGCAAGTCAAGTGAAGGGTAGCGGTAGTTCTCAAGGTCTTTCTTGGGGTCGTAGGGACCTTGGAGGCGGAGTTCCTCAAGCGTGTCGCTCGAAGCCTCTTCTTCGTGCGCACCTTCCTCAACGGTGAATCCCTCGTCCGTATTATTGGTGTCGGCAACCTCAAGGCTGAGGTCAATGCCCTCTTCTTCCGCTTCGGGAGTTGCTTCTTCGGCGCCGTCGCCCAGTTCAAGGTCAATGGGGGCAGCACCCTCATCGTGCGCCGTGCCTTCTTCACCCTCCGCCTCGGGAGTCTCGGCAATCACTTCGCCCGTTGTGAGGTCTACGGTCAGCGCGCCTTCTTCCGTCTGCACTTCCGCGAGTTGCTCGCCCTCAGTTTCCGCCGTCTGCTCCGTTCCTTCTTCCGCCGCCTCGCCGCTTTCCGCCTCGCGCTTGGGCAGTTTGCTCTTGATGTAGTCGGTGGGGTTGAGGAGGGTGCGGATAAAGATGATGGTCTTGCTGCTGACAAAGATGAGATAGCAGAGCGCCAACACGCTCAACACGCTTATCGTACCCGCCACGCCGATTTGCAAGTCCATAAACTTGCGCACCTCATCGCCATGCTCACCGCCGAGAGGGAAAGTCAGGCGAAGGTTGGCATAGTCGGCAAGGTAAACGCCTACAACGCTGGCGGCCACCGAGCCCCATACGAGCCAAAGCACACACTGGATGAAACATTTGCGCAACACTACGCGCTGTGCACCAATACACTTAAGCCCCAAGCAGATACCAAAGATGGGGATGCAGAAGGCGAAGATGCCGAAGCACTTAGCCATGAAATAGTCTGACACTATAGCACCCCAGCGCCCGCAATAGTTTTGCGCCGCCGTGGGCATGCCCTCTTCAAGACTTGCCTGGTCAATGTATCCCAATTGGATGTTTCCAACAAACGAAATTATGAGAAGCAGGGAGATGCAAATAATAATAACACCAATGCTCACCCAGAGTTTCTGACTGCGCAGCGTGTCGTAAAGATTCCCGCATACCACTTGCATGAAAGAAGGCTCGTTCGTCTTCTCCTTCTCCACCTTCTTGGTGGTCTTGGGTTTGGTTTTATTTGGGGTAGGTTTTGTCGCCATATAATAATGTGTGATAGAACTGCAAAAATAATCCATTTTTTTGACATAAGGGGAATTTCATTTCCACAAAATCTGCACACCCAAACACCTATATTACTTGTAGCAAAAATTATTAGTAACCTAAGAAAAATTATTAGTAACCTTTTTTAAAATACATTACTAATAATTTCAGCCTTTCTAATCGCTTGATTTTCAGAAGCAGAAAGAGGGGCGATTTTTGTAACAATTTTTCGCCGAAAAACGGATGTTGGGGCACTTTTTCGCCAAATAATTTTGCCCAATAGAAATTAAGGTATATCTTTGCCCTTGAAATTCAGAACGAACGAAAGGATTCCAGTGTGCAACTGGGATTCTTTCCGTTTTTATAATTTCTAAAGCAGATTTAATACAAACACCGGGAGGCGCACTCCCCTTAATTTTTTTCATAAAATAATGGCATACATGTCACAAGAAGGCTACGACAAACTCGTAGCACAGCTCCACGAGTGGGAAACTGTAGACCGCCCCGCAGCCTCGGCAGCAATTGCTGAAGCAAGAGACAAGGGCGACCTCTCGGAAAACGCAGAATACGACGCTGCTAAGGAAGCACAGGCAAACCTTGAAGCTAAGATCGCGCAGTTGAAGGTTACGATTGCTGAAGCTAAAATCATCGATGCTTCACGTATTCGCACCGACATTGTGCAGATTCTCTCTACCGTAAAAATGAAGAACGTAGCCAATGGCATGGTCATGAAATACACCATCGTTAGCGAAAGCGAAGCAGACCTCCGTGCCGGCAAAATTTCTTCTACAACTCCCATCGCGCAGTCACTCCTCGGTAAGAAGGTGGGCGACATCGCTGAGGCAAAAATCCCCAGCGGCATGATCAAGTTGGAAATTCTTGAGATTACAGCGTAAGTGTTTTGTGAGGTTATAAGGTTATGAGGTTTTAAGGTTATAAGGCCATGCGGGTTAAACGTCCTGCTACCTCAAAACCTAATAACCTCAAGACCTCCCAACCTGATAACCTCATAACCTCAAAACCTCATAACCTCCCAACCTTAAAACCTCCCCCCATGTCAATTTTTTCAAAAATCGCCGCTGGCGAGATTCCCTCATACAAGTGTGCTGAGAGCGAAGACTTTTATGCCTTCCTCGACATCAACCCCGTAGGACGTGCGCACACGCTCGTGATTCCCCGCAAGGAAACCGACTACCTCTTTGATATTGAAGATGAGCAGTATGCCGCACTCATGCTTTTCGCAAAGCGCGTTGCCGCTGCCATCAAAAAAGCGTTCCCCTGCAAGAAGGTAGGTATGGCGGTGCTCGGACTTGAAGTAGCACACGCACACGTTCACCTCATTCCCCTCCACTCGGAAGGCGATATGGACTTCCGCCGCGAGAAACTTCAACTCTCGCCCGAGAAAATGCAGGAAATTGCTGCCAAAATTCAGGCTGCATTTGAGTAGACTTTACTTTTAAGAAGGAGGTTGTGACCCGCGCGCGTCACAACCTCCTTTCTTTTTAGGTAACAATATTTCTCCTGCCCGTCTTTTGCCAACTCAGCAAGGCATTTGAGTGTTATAATTGCACAAAGTTTGCATATCTGTGCAAAATATTCTGCACAAACTTTGGTTAGGTGTGCAAAAAGCGCATACCTTTGCACTCGAATTTCAAAATTATAGGTAAAGTTATGAAGCAGATTTTGACACTCATCCTCCTCGCAGTAACCTTTGTGTTGCCCTCATTTGCGCAGGCAGGATTAAACGACAAGGCCGACAACATTGTTGGCGAGTATCTCACAGACCGTGGTGGTAAGAAGAGCAAGGTGCGCGTTACCAAGGAGAAGGACGGCACTTACACGGCGCAGGTGTTCTGGGTGGAGCAACCCCTTGACGCTAACGGCAAGAAGCGTAAGGACGTTAAGAACCCCGATAAGGCACTTCGCAATGTTGATATTGACAAGGTGGTTATCGTGCGCGGATTGAAGTATGACAAGGACGACAAGGAATGGGGCGACGCCAAGATTTATGACCCCTCAAAGGGTATTCGTGTCAACGTAACAGCATCTTTTGAGTCGGCAAAGAAACTCAAACTTCGCGGCACAATTCTCGGTATCGGCACTACGCTTTACTGGACAAAGATTAAGTAAACTACAGACACACTTCACACATTTTATTATAGGCAACGATATAGCAGTTGACCCAAATTTGCTATATGAATCATACCCCCTCCCCGCCTTTGGCGGTACTCCCCCTATCTTATGAACCGCCCCCAAAAAGTTAGACATAAAACTATTTGGTATCGGTTCTATTATGAAGTACAGTAAGGAGGATAAATTGAAGATTGTCCTTGAGATTTTAGGCGGTAAGGGATTGAAACCTCTGTGTAGTAAATTGCATT
>JAZQVD010000009.1:0-30658 GCA_045631665.1 Alloprevotella sp. | reverse complement strand
AACGGCATTAGATGAATACATTGATTATTACAACAACAGAAGAATTAAATCCAGATTGAATGGAATGAGTCCTGTAAAGTATAGGGAAATCAACCAAACTGGATAATGTTTAACCAGTCCAACTTTTTGGGGGCACTTCATGAACAGGGGGAGAGCGCCATCCGGAAGGTCCTCACAACCTTAAAACCTTAAACCTTAAAACCTCCCAACAATGATTGAATACATCCGAGGAATCATAGACGAACTCACGCCTACCGAAGCCGTTTTGGAGGCGAATGGTGTGGGTTATAAGTTGGCGATTTCGCTCAACACCTACTCCGCGCTTCAAGGCAACAGCGAGGCGCGACTTTATGCCTATGAGTCGATTCGCGAAGACGCGTACCAACTGTTTGGTTTTGCCACAAAGCGTGAGCGCGAACTCTTTGAATTGCTCATTTCTATTTCAGGGGTGGGCGGACAAACGGCGCGCACCATTCTTTCTGCCTACTCTCCCGCAGAATTGGCAAGCATCATCAGCAACGAGCAGGCGAATATGTTGAAGAGCGTCAAGGGCATTGGTCCGAAGGCGGCACAGCGCATCATCGTAGAACTGAAGGACAAGATTTCACTTGACATGACCGTTGGCGGACAGCAGACAATTGCCAGCACACAGCAAGCTGCCGACAATGAAGTGGTGAAGGAAGCCGTAGCGGCACTCACCATGCTCGGTTTCTCACCTGCGCCTACGCAAAAAGTGGTGCTCCAACTTGTCAAGGACACTCCCTCGCTCACGGTAGAGCAGATTATTAAGCAGGCGTTGAAGATGCTATAATTAGTGAGGAGTTAGGAGTGAGTAGTTAGGAGTTGCCATGCGGTACTTTTTAGACATTTCCAGTATCATTACCCATACACTACTCTCTACTCTCTACTCTCTACTCTCTACTCACTACTCACTACTCCCAATGCACTTTCCCACTTACATAAAGCGCCTACTCGTTGTGTTAGGTTGCATCGTGGCACTGTCGGTTGCGGCAGCGCCTTTTGTGCGTGGTGTGCAGTCAAGCAAAAGGGCGGAGGTTCAGGAAGAAGATAGTGTCCCCAAGTCGCGATTCTCGGTGAGCAAGACCGCGGTGCAGAATATGGAGGACGAGACGCATACTGCCGACCTTAAGAATCCGGAGAACCTCAAGACGGAAGTGTACTACGATGAAGCGTCGGGCACCTACCGTTACGGTACGAAGTTGGGCGAAGAATGGTTGGAAGCGCCCTTCTTCCTTTCGGGCGAAGAATATGCCCGTTGGCAGTCGGAACGCATTTTGAGAAACTATTACAAGGACAAGAACAAAGAACTCTATCAGGAAAAGGGTCGCGAGAAGTTTGACTTCAGCGACATGCAGTTTAACCTTGGACCGTTGGAGAAAATCTTTGGTCCTGGAGGCGTGCGTATTACGACAAACGGTTCTGCGGAATTGAAGATTGGGGCGAACATGCGCAACGTGGATAATCCCTCACTCTCAGAGGAAAACCGCAAGGTCTTTGCGTTTGACTTCAACGAAAAAATTAACTTGAACCTTACGGGTAAGGTGGGTGATAAGGTCAACATGGACTTCAACTACAACTCCGACGCCACCTTCACCTTTGACACACAAAATCTGAAACTTCGTTATGAGGGTAAGGAGGATGAAATTATCAAACTCATCGAAGCGGGTAATGTCAGTCTGCCCACAAATTCTTCCCTCATTCGCGGCGCCACCTCCCTCTTTGGGGTGCGTGCCGATTTGCAGTTTGGTAAGTTGAAACTCCAGACGGTAATTTCGCAGAAGAAGTCATCCACAACATCCGTAAGTTCACAAGGCGGCACACAGCTTACGGACTTTGAAATTGATGTCAACAACTACGACGAAAACCGCCATTTCTTCCTCGCCCACTACTTCCGCGACCGCTATGATGAGAACATGCGCAACTTGCCTAACATCATGAGCGGCGTGAAGATTAACCGCATCGAAGTGTGGGTAACCAATAAGTCGGCAACTACGACGAACACACGCGACATTGTAGCCTTCACCGACATGGCGGAAGCAGAAGTTTACAACCAGCAGTTGTGGACGCGCAGCGGTTCTACACATCCCACAAACACCTCTAACACGCTTTATTCGTGGTTGACAACCGAAGCACTCGGGGCGCGTGATATTACCCTCACTACTCCCCTGCTTGACGCCTCAGAACTCGTGGGGGGGGAAGATTATGAAAAGTTGGAGAATGCCAAGTTGCTCTCCTCCTCTGAATACCACCTCAACGAATCCCTCGGTTATATTTCCTTGCGCACAGCACTGCAACCCGACCAAGTGTTGGCGGTGGCTTTTGAATATACTTACAACGGACAGATTTACCAAGTGGGTGAATTTGCTACCGACATCCGCGAAACCAACAAGGCACTCTTTGTCAAGACCCTTAAGAACACTGCCAACACGCCGCAGATGCTCAACTGGGACTTGATGATGAAGAATGTTTATTCTCTCGGTGCAACCTCTGTGAAGCGCGACAAGTTCCGACTCGATGTTAAGTATTTGAGCGACACTACGGGTGTTTACCTCACTTACCTCCCCGACCCCAGTTTGAAGGACAAGCGTTTGCTTCAACTTCTCGGACTTGACCGCTTGGACAACAACAATCGTAAGAACCCCAACGCCTATTTTGACTTCGTTGAGGGGTACACCATCGACGCTTCTTCTGGGCGCATCTTCTTCCCCGTCGTAGAACCTTTCGGCAGCTACCTGCGCCAAGTGATTGGCAACGATGCTATTGCGGACAAGTATGTGTTCCAGGAACTCTACGACTCTACCAAGACCATTGCCAAGCAGATTGCCGAAAAGGATAAGTTCATCCTCACGGGTAAATACAGCGCTACAAAGTCGGGCGAAATTTCGCTCGGCGCCTATAATGTGCCCGAAGGTTCGGTAGTCGTTACCGCCAACGGTATGACACTTACGGAAGGCGTTGACTATACCGTTGACTATAGCGGTGGAACCGTTACCATCATCAACCAAAGTCTGTTGGATGCGGGCACTAACATAAATGTGTCGCTCGAAAGTAACACCTACTACGGTATGCAGCGCAAGACGATGTTTGGAGTCAATTTCCAATATGACTTCTCACGCGACTTCCAGTTTGGCGGTTCGTTCCTCCACCTCGGAGAAAAGCCCTTAACCACCAAAGTGCCGATGGGTAGCGAACCCCTCAACAACACCCTTTGGGGTGTCAATTTTGCGTGGAAGAAGGAAAGTCAGTGGCTCACGGACATGCTTGACCGCCTCCCGCTCTTGAGTTGCTCTGCGCCTTCTTCAATCAATGTAACAGGAGAATACGCCCAACTCATTGCGGGCGCCAATTCCGACGCACAAGGCAATGCCTCTTACATCGATGACTTTGAGGACACCAAGGGTGAGATTGATGTATCTACGCCTTCAGAATGGATGCTCTCCAGCGTACCTTCTCTCTTCCCCGAAAGCCAATATCTCAACGATGTGCGTTCGGGTTACAATCGTGCCCGCCTGGCGTGGTACTATGTTGACCCGCTCTTCACACGCCGCTCTTCTTCGCTCACTCCGGGACATATCAAGGGCGACCTTGCCCAACTTTCCGACCCCGATGTGCGTGAGATTTATCAGTCAGAACTTTTCCCCAACAAGTCTATCAATTATAAGGAATCAGCCACGCTCAATGTGCTCAACTTGGCATACTACCCCAACGAGCGCGGTCCTTATAACCTCGACCCCAACCTAGACAGCAACGGTCACCTTGCTGCTCCACGCACTCGTTGGGGCGGTATGATGCGCCGTATTGATAACTCCGACTTTGAAGCCGCCAACATCGAGTACATCGAGTTTTGGATGATGGATCCCTTCATCAAGGCGCGTGAGAATGGTACGGATTGTTCCGGTGACCTTTACTTCAACCTTGGTGAAGTGTCGGAAGATGTGCTCCACGATGGAAAGAAGTTCTGTGAAAGTAGCATGCCTACCGACGGTTCTGCCACTTATATTGAAACGAACTGGGGACGCGTACCTACAGCCAACAGTGTGACCTACGCCTTCAACTCTTCGGGCAACACGCGCCACCTTCAGGATGTGGGTTACAACGGTCTTACTTCTGAAGAAGAGCGTGAGTGGGGCGTCTACCGCGACTACCTTCAGCAGATTCAGGGACGCGTGCGCCCCGAGGTGTATGACTCTATCTTGAAGTCGCCCTCTGGAGACAAGTACCACTATTTCCGCGGTTCGGATTTTGATGCCGTACAGATGAGTATCAAGGACCGCTACAAGTGGATTAACAACCCCAACGGAAACTCCGTAGCTACGGATCAGTCCCCCGAGTCTTACAGCACTACTTATAAGACCACACCCGATGTTGAGGACATCAACCAAGACTACACCCTCAACGAATACGAAAAATACTACCAATACCGCGTGCGCATCGAACCCTCACAGATGCAAGTGGGGCAAAATTACATTGTTGACAAGCGTGTGGCTTCAGTAAAGATGCGCGACGGAGTGACACGCGAAGTGGCGTGGTACCAGTTCCGCATTCCCCTTTCTGAATACGAAAAGCGCCAGGGCAACATTTCCGACTTCTCCAGCATCCGCTTCATGCGTATGTTTATGACAGGGTTTGAAAATCCCGTCGTACTCCGCTTTGCTACGCTCAACCTTGTGCGTGGCGACTGGCGTGTGTACGAACAGGCGCTCTATGCCGGAAAGTCTCCCGACGCCAGTGGTACGCTTGCTGTTTCTGCTGTCAACTATGAAGAGAATAACGAGAAGGCACCTGTCAACTATGTCCTTCCTCCCGGCATCTCTCGCGTCATTGACCCAGGTCAGGAACAGTTGCTTCAGAACAACGAACAAGCCCTGGCGATGACCGTCGAAAATCTCGCTACGGGTGATGCCCGTGCCGTGTATAAGAACACGATGCTCGACCTCCGCCGCTACCGCCACCTTCAGATGTTCACTCACGCCAATGCTTTGGTGGGCGATGAAAATCTTCAGGACGGCGATGTCAGCCTCTTTGTGCGCCTCGGTTCGGACTACAAGAATAACTTCTACGAATACGAAATTCCCCTTACCGTCACTCCTGCAGGACTCTATTCGTCATCCACACAAGGCCGTGAAGCCGTTTGGCCCGCTGCCAATATGCTCGACATTGACTTGTCCGTACTTACCAATGTCAAGCGCAACCGCAACCGTGGTCGTGCTATGGGACTCACCAACTATGCCGAACTCTACTCGGAATACGACGCCAACAACCCCAACAACAAGGTGAGCGTCATGGGTAATCCCTCACTCGGCGAAGTGCGCACCGTCATGATTGGTGTGCGCAACAACTCGCGCAGTGTGAAGAGCGTAGAAGTATGGGCCAACGAACTCCGCCTCCAGCAATACAGCAACGAGGGCGGTTGGGCAGCTCGCGGAACCGTCAACCTCCAACTCTCGGATGTTGCCACCGTTAATGCTATGGGACATATTGAGACCGTAGGTTTCGGCGGACTTGAAGAAACCGTTTCACAACGCCGTGACGACGACCTCAAGGAATACAGCATCACCGCCAATGTGCAACTCGGTCGCTTCCTTCCCGAAAAGGTCAAGCTCACTGCCCCCCTCTATTACAGCTACAGCAAGCAGGTGACATCCCCCAAATATAACCCGCTCGACACCGACATGACTATGGACGAAGCCCTTGATGGCGCCACAGCTGCCGAGGCCGACTCTATCCGTAATATTGCAGAGCGTGTGGTGGAAAGCACCAACTTCTCCATCTCGGGACTTCGCTTCAACATCGCCACAAAGAGCACGCCCATGCCCTACGACCCCGCCAACTTCTCGTTCTCGTATGCCTACAGTTCGAGACACACGACGGGCGAAACCACCGTGTGGGAGAAGGACCAGGATTGGAAGTTTAATTTCAACTACAATTACGCCCCCAACTTCACGCCCTTCGAACCCTTCAAGAAGATTAAGAGCCGCTCACCGTGGTTCAAGATTCTCAAGGAATTCAGTCTCAATTACCTGCCCCAGAATGTCACCTTCAACACCGACATCACCCGCAGTTATTACGAGCACCAAGAGCGCGACATGGAGAACCTCGAAAACCGCTCATTGCCCCTCACATGGTCGAGCGACTTCTTCTTCAACCGCAACTTCTCACTGCGTTGGGACCTCACGAAAAACATTCAGATGAACTTCTCATCTGCCACGAATGCCGAGGTGCAGCAGCCCTACACTCCCGTCAATAAAAACCTCTACCCCGACGAATACGCGGCATGGAAGGACTCCGTTTGGACCAGCCTCAAGCACATGGGTACGCCCCTCACCTATCAGCAGCAGGCCAACTTCACCTTCAACCTGCCCATCAACAAACTCCCCATCTTCGACTGGGTACAGAAGACGAGCGTCACCTATAACGCCACCTACAACTGGACACGCGGTGCCGACCTCGACGATGGCAGTTCGCTGGGCAATACGATTGCCAACTCGCGCAACGTAAACTTCACCACAGGCTTCAACTTTGAGACACTCTACAACCACTCGAAGTTCCTCAAGGAAGTCAACAAGAAGTTTGCCTCCTCCAGTAAGACCAAGAAGAAGGGCGCTGCCGACAATGAGAAGAAGGCCTTCATCAAGGAATACACCCTCAAGACCGACACCACCCTCACCATCATCCACAACCAGCGCTCCAAGAAGTTGCGCGTCACCGCCCTTCGCCCCGATGGTTCTAAATACATGGTGAAATATAAGGTGCTCGACAACAACCGCATCGAACTCCTCACCCGCGACACCGCCCGCATCAAGCTCGTCGTGGCGCCCAAGAAGCGCGCCGAGGAGCAACTGTGGTACAAGGTGGCACAACACGGCACGCGCTTCCTCATGATGCTCCGCCGCCTCAATGTGAGTTATAAAAACACCTACAACCTCTCCGTCCCAGGCTTCCTCCCCAATGTGGGCGACGCCTTCGGGCAACGCACGGGAGGCGGCATGGCGCCCGGTCTTGACTTCGCCTTTGGCCTCGTAGGCGATGACTATGTAGCCAAGGCCGTAGACCGCGGATGGTTGCTCTGCTCAGACAGCATCGTCACCCCCGCCACATCCAGTCAGACCGAGGACTTCCAACTCAAGGCGACGCTCGAACCCTTCCGCGACTTCAAGATAGACCTCACCGCTTCGCGCAACCGCAACCGCTCCAACAGCATTCAATACATGTTTGCCGGCATGCCCACCAACGCGTCAGGCTCCTTCTCTATGACCACCATCTCCATTGGTTCGGCATTCGAAGGCAGCGGCTCCGCGGGCAATGGCTTCAAGAGCCCCACCTTCAATAAGTTTGTCGGCCTGCTCGACAGCTACCAGGCACGCGCACAAGCCAAATACGAAGGCGCCACCTATCCCGTCGGCACCGCCCTCGCAGGTCAACCCTACGACCCCGCCCACGGCGCAGTCGACCGCTACAGCGCAGAAGTCATGATACCCGCCTTCCTCGAAGCCTATACGGGCAAGAAAAACATGAGCCTCTTCCCCTCGCTCACCGCCATTCTTCCCAACTGGACCGTCACCTATTCAGGCCTCGGGAAGCTCCCCCTCATGAAGCGCGTCTTCAAGAGCTTCAACATCAACCACGGCTACAAGAGCCTCTACAGCATCGGCTCTTACAGCAGCTTCAGCAGCTACTGCGAATACATGGGCGGCATCGGCTTCATCAACGATGTAGCCACGGGCAACCCCATCCCCTCATGCCCCTTCGACATCTCCACCGTGAGCATCAACGAAGCCTTCTCGCCCCTCATAGGCGTAGACATGACCTTCCACAACGGCATGACGGCAAAGGCAGAATACCGACGCACGCGCGTCATCAACCTCTCGATGACCTCGCAGCAGATTAACGAAACCAGCTCCAACGACTTCGTCATCGGCGTAGGTTACAAGATAGCCGACTTCAAGCTCTTCGCCCCCAAGCGCAAAGTGCGCAAGGTAAAGAGCCGCACCACGCAGCGCGATGAAGAGGGCAATGCGAAGTCCAGCGGCTCGAAGACCAACGCCAACGGCTTTGCCCAAAGCCTCAACCTGCGCTTCGACCTCTCCCTGCGCAATCAGGCGGCCATCAACCGCGACATCCTCACCATGCGCTCCGAGGCCACCTCGGGCAACCACGCCCTGCAAATCAGCCTCTCGGCCGATTACGCCCTCTCGAAGTACATCACCATGACGGCCTACTACGACCGCCAGTTCAACGAACCCCTCCTCACCTCATCCTCCTATCCCACCACCACGCAAGACTTCGGCATTACCGTCAAGTTTAAGCTGACACGATGAGGATGAGAGCGCATGAATAAAGAAATTCGCCCGTAGCACATAGCATGCTGCGGGCGAATTGTATTTTTAGGCGTTTTTATTTGCACAACTTTAGCGAAAAACACCCCACAACTGATTCTCAATCGGTTACCTCATTTTCGCACTCCAAAATCGTTAGAAACGTGGAAATAATCGGTCGTAGTTCGCTTATTTCAAGTCAAGTTGCTGCTTACTTCAGAATTTTTAAATCTCAAGTCAAAAATATCAATACTTTTGACTCTTGTCGTTAGATCTTAGTCCTAAAACTTTTAAGATTATTTAAGAAAAATTAACACGCAGATTGAACCTGCGAAAAATTACAAGTAACCTTTTTGAAATTATTTGTAATCTAATTTGAAAAAGGTTACTAATAGTTTTCACAAAGTCCCATGTATCCAGCAAAAACGGCGATTTGTATTTCACTGACTATCAATTAAATACAGAAGAGACATTACCCGTGTGGATAATGCCTCCCTTTCTGCTATGCAAAGATAATACAATTTTCAGCGAAATCCAAATCCCGTTTTTGGAGTCAACTTGGGGAAGCGGAGCGAGTATGGCGAAAAATTGTGACATTTTGAGGGGCGCAAATAGATTTAGGCAATGCCCTAATAATAGAATTATGTTTTGCATTGCCTCCTACGGGGGCATTACGAACTTATTAAAACTTTAGGGACAACTGCCCGAATTTAATAGCAATGCCCGAAGCGTACTTATAACTTCTATCTATTTCTACATAGATAGTATCTGTTTGTTTATCGGGAAATGGGGTTGTAACTTTGCAGCGGAAAGAGACGGGATGGGTTCGCCCTTCACCGTTAACCATTAACCTAAAACCTCAAAACCTAAAACCTCAAAACCTATGGCTACAATACATCTAAACTTAGAAGGCTTTAAGCGCCGTGTGGCAAATCCTGACACGATGATGCAGGAATGGAATTTCTTGGGCAATCGCCCTGCTGTAATTGACTTTTACGCTACGTGGTGCGGTCCCTGCAAGGCGCTCTCGCCCGTCGTTGACGAGGTGGCGAAGCAATACGAGGGGCGCGTGGATGTGTATAAGGTGAATGTGGACGAGGAGCCCGCCCTGGCGGACGCCTTTAACATTCGCTCCATCCCTACCCTCTGTTTTATCCCGATGAATGGCAAGCCCCGAATGACGGTGGGCGCTGTGACGAAGGCGGAACTGGTAAAAGCGATCAGCAATTTGTAAGCTTCCATCAAGCGTAATACAAAGCAAGGCGAACGCCCATTAGAGCGCTCGCCTTGTTGCTTTCTGTATAGTTGGTAGTTCTTATTTGGTCAACTCAACGGCGGGGTCGGCATACTGCTTTTGCAACTTGAGGAGTTGCTTCTTGAGCTGCTTGGTGAGCTTCTCCGTGCCGGGTTGTCCGTAGATGTTGTGGAGCTGCTGCGGGTCGGCCTGGAGGTCGTAGAGTTCCCACACGTCGATGTCTTCATAGAAGTGGATGAGCGTGTAGCGGTCGGTGCGTACGCCGTAGTGGCGCTTCACGGCATGCTCGGCGGGAAATTCGTGGAAGTGGTAGTAGAGGGCGTTGCGCCAATTCTTGGGACTTTCGCCACGAAGGAGGGGGAGCATGCTCACGCCGTGCATATCCTCGGGAACGGGAATGCCGCAGAGGTCGAGGAAGGTGGGGGCGTAGTCAATGTTTTGCACCATCTGGGGGATGTCGCCGCGCTTGGAGAGTCCGTCGGGGAGGCGCATCACGAGGGGCGTGCGGAAAGATTCTTCGTACATGAAGCGCTTGTCAAACCATCCGTGTTCGCCCATGTAGAAGCCCTGGTCGGAGGTGTAAACGACGAGGGTGTTCTCAAGGAGTCCGGCATCGCGGAGGTAGTCGAGCGTGCGGCCTACGTTGTCGTCGAGCGTCTTGAGCACCTTGGCGTAGTCGCGCATGTAGCGCTGGTACTTGTACTCCGTAAGCGCATTGCCCGAGAGCTTGCGGGCGCGGAAGTCGATGGCGATAGAGTCGTAAAACTGGTCGTAGATGGCGCGCTCATGCGAGTCGAGGCGACCAATCATAGAGAGGTAGTTGGACGTGAGGCGCGTAGTGACGTTGGCGTCCATCACCTTGACGTCGTAGGCAAGGTCCATATCGTGATGGCTGGCGATGCTCATTTCCTGTGCCTGCGCTGCGGGGCGGCCTTCGTAGTTGTCGTAGAAGGTTTCGGGAAGCGCGAAGGTCTTGTCCTCATAGAGGGAGAGGTACTTGAGCTCGGGGAGCCAGTTGCGGTGGCACGCCTTGTGGTGGATGAAGAGGAGGAAGGGGCGGTCCTTGTCGCGCTTATTCTCCATCCAATCAATCGCCTTGTCGGTCACGATGTTGGTCATGTAGCCCTTGTGCTGGGTGCGCGAGCCGTCCATGTTGATAAACTCGGGGTTGTAATAGTCGCCCTGACCGGGAACAATGTTCCAGAAGTCGAAGCCCGTGGGGTCGCTGATGAGGTGCCACTTACCAATCATCGCCGTTTGATAACCCGCTGCCTGGAAGAGCTTGGGCATCGTCTGCTGCGAACCGTCGAAGACGTCATACACATTGCTCGTAAAGCCGTTGGCGTGGCTGTGCTTGCCCGTAAGCATACAAGCGCGTGAGGGTCCCGAAAGGGAGTTGGCCACAAAGCTATTTACGAAGCGCACACCGTCGTTGGCGATGCGGTCGAGGTTGGGCGTTTCTACATAGCGGTTGTCGTAGCACGACATCATCTGTGCCGTGTGGTCGTCGGTCATGATATAGACCACATTATACTTCTCCTGCGCCGCCGCAGAGAGGGCGAGGAGGGAGAGGGGGAGGTATGTTTTTCTCATGATGAAGGAGAGATTTTTATATAATATATATAGGAAGCAATACAGGCTCTAAAGTTCTATAAACAATGGACGAGCAAACGAGCAATAACTCGTCTACTCGTCCACAATTATATAAGTCAAAGAAATTTTACTTCTGTGTCATCTGATACACAACATCCATGATTTGCTTACCGAGAGCGTCAGCTTCTTCCATAGACTTGGCTTCAGAGTAAACGCGGATGATGGGTTCTGTGTTAGACTTACGGAGGTGTACCCACTTGTCGGGGAAGTCAATCTTCACGCCGTCAATGTCAGTAACTTCTTCGTTCTTATACATTTCCTTCACCTTCTGGAGTACTGCGTAGATGTCAGTAGTAGGATCGAGGTCGATACGGTTCTTCGCAATGTAGTATTTGGGGAATGAGTCGCGAAGTTCTGTAGCCTTCATACCTGTCTTAGCAAGGTAAGTAAGGATGAGAGCGATACCTACGAGGGCGTCACGACCGCTGTGAGAAGTGGGATAGATAACACCACCGTTACCTTCACCACCGATTACAGCACCTGTAGCCTTCATCTTTGTAACAACATTTACTTCACCTACAGCAGCGGGTGTATATGTGCAACCGTACTTTTCAGTAACATCGCGGAGGGCACGAGTTGAAGAGAGGTTAGAAACGGTGTTACCGGGAGTGTGCTGGAGGATGTAGTCTGCAACAGCAACGAGGGTGTATTCTTCACCGAACATAGAACCATCTTCACAAACCATAGCGAGGCGGTCAACATCAGGGTCAACAACGAAACCGATATCGTGGCGGCCCTTACGCATAAGGTTGCGGATTTCTGTGAGGTGCTCCTTCAAGGGTTCAGGATTGTGAGCGAAGTCACCAGTGGGTTCTGCATTGAGGTGTGTTACCTGAGTTACACCGAGCTGACCGAGGAGCTTGGGAATGATGACACCACCGACTGAGTTTACAGCGTCGAATGCTACAGAGAAGTGAGCACGACGGATGGCTTCAACATCTACGAGTTCGAGTTCCTTCACATGGTCAATGTGACGCTGGTCGTAGTAGAAGTTCTGTGTGTAGTGACCGAGGTTGTCAACATCAGCAAAGTCAAAATTGCAGTTATTAGCGAGGCGCACTACTTCAGCAGCTTCTTCGGGGGGAAGGAATTCGCCCTTTTCGTTGAGAAACTTCAAAGCATTCCACTGACGGGGATTGTGGCTCGCTGTAATAATGATACCACCTACAGCCTTTTCCATAGTCACGGCGAGTTCAGTAGTAGGCGTAGAAGCAAGACCGATGTTTACAACATCAAAGCCCATACCCATGAGCGTACCACAAACTGTCTGACTTACCATTTCGCCAGAGATACGTGCGTCACGACCAACGACAATCTTCTTGCGGTAAGTGCCAACATGCTTTTCACGAAGGCTTGCATAAGCAGAAACTGACTTTGCAATTTCAATGGGGTTCAAGGTGTCTCCGGGACGACCACCGATGGTACCACGGAAACCTGAGATGGATTTAATAAGTGTCATAATTGTATAGAAATAAAGTTGTGTTCACACGAAACATAGCGTATCCTACTCTCGTAGTTACGGCACAGTCCTTTTCAAGTAGCAAAGTTAAGAACTACTATTGAATTGCAAAACTAAAATGTCAAAAAAGTATAATATATAGGGGCGAAAAATGGGTTTTTACCCCTTTGAGAAGGGGGATATAAAGAAATCTGGGTATATTTGCACGCCTATTTTGTGAAGGGTGGCACCCTTCTACAATTCTCTCAACCACATTTTTTCACTCATTAGTTTCTTAACAACTATGCAAAAGGTATCGGAAAACCCTTTCAAAAACCGAGCAACTTCTAACACGCCTTTGATGTTAGTGACGGCGGTATTCGCCACGCTCTATCTCGTATCCAATGTTATGGCCGTCAAGGTCGTCAGCTTTTGGGGAGGTCCCACTTTCGACGCAGGCACCATCACCTTCCCCTTCGCCTATATGTTGGGCGACGTGCTTACCGAAATTTGGGGGTATCGCACAGCGAAGAAAGTCATTTGGATTACTTTTGTTTGTAACATTATTCTTGTAGCATGCACACAGATTGGTGTGTGGCTCCCCTCCCCCGATTATTTACAGGAAACGGCCAATGCTTACAATCATCTCTTTACTTATGTGCCCCGCATCGTAGTGGGTTCGCTCGTCGGCTTTTTGCTTGGCGAACTCTCCAACGCTTGGATTATGGATTGGATGAAGCGCAAGACGGAGGGCAAATTTCTGTGGTTGCGCACCATTGGTAGTTCAATTATAGGTTACTTCTTCGACACACTTCCCTTTGTGCTTATCGCCTTTGTGGGCATACTTTCGACAGAGGATTTGCTCTTGATGATCGCCACGCAGTATTTCATGAAACTCTGCATTGAAGCCCTCTTTGGCACACCCATGGCATACGCCGTAATTGCTTGGGTAAAGCGCTATGTGGAGCGAAAGGAAAAGTGGAACGCAATGCACTAATTCCTTCAAATCCTTGACATAAAAATCCCCCTTTCTGCCTAAACAATATGTAGCAGAGAGGGGGATTCTTGTAGGATATTACGAACTGCTTATTCCACGATTTTTTCCCAATCACGGCACAATTCGTGAAGCGTTGAGAGCACAACATTCGCACCTTCGGCTTCGAGGGCAATATTGGGGAGCGGCCCTGTATTTACCGCCACGGTGAAGATGCCTGCCGCACGAGCGGAGCGCACACCAAGGGGAGCATTCTCCACAACCACCGCTTCGTTAGCCTCAACTCCGGCACGGTCGAGCGCCATGAGGTAAGGTTCGGGATGAGGTTTACCGTGCTTCACATCCTTGCTCGAAATGATGCGCTCAGGGCGGAAGATGCCAGGGAAATTCAGGCGCAGACGCTCCAACAAAGAGGGTTGTCCGCTGCCCGTAACGACATAAAGCGCAAGTCCCTTTGCTTGAAGTTTCGTGAGAAGTTCCATTGCGCCCGGCATTTGAGGTGCTTCGGGAAATTTGTTAAACTCCTGGCACTTTGCTTCGTAGATGTCATCAATTTCCTGCTGTGTAGCATCGCGACCGTGGGTGCGTTGCATGAGCATGTTGATGGTAGAAAAGCCAGTGCGCCCTTCATTCATAAAAACTTCTTCATAAGGCAGGTCAAAACCAAACTGCTTCGCCACGGTTTCCCATGACTTGGCGTGAGCGGGCATGCTGTCGAAGAGCACACCGTCCATATCGAAAAATACTGCGCGAGGGGATCTCATTTTGAAAGGATAAAGAAAAAAGGAGAAAGGAGAAATTGCCATGCGGGACTTTTAGCGCCAGCATCTTTCTCATTTCTCCTTTCTCATTTATTAAATGCGAGCCTTAATGGCTTCTGTCTGTGCTTCGTAACCGGGCTTGCCGAGGAGGGCAAACATGTTGCGCTTGTAATCTTCTACACCAGGCTGGTCGAAGGGATTAACGCCGAGCACGAGACCGCTGATACCGCAACCGATTTCGAAGAAATAGATGAGCTGACCTACGTTGTAAGCATCCAACTTTGACATTGAGATGCGGATGTTGGGCACACCGCCGTCAACGTGAGCGAGAAGCGTACCGAGTTCTGCCATCTTGTTTACTTCATCCACGCGCTTGCCTTCAAGGAAGTTCAAGCCGTCGAGGTTTTCTTCATCGTGGGGGAAGAGGAGCTTGTGGCACTGTTCTTCAACAGAGATAACTGTTTCAAACACGGTGCGCTCGCCATCTTGAATCCACTGACCCATTGAGTGAAGGTCTGTAGAGAAGTCTACAGCTGCGGGGAAAATACCCTTGTGCTGCTTACCTTCACTTTCGCCGTAAAGCTGCTTCCACCACTCGTTCATGTAGTGAAGTTTGGGCTGATAGTTTACGAGGATTTCAATCTTCTTACCGCTCTGGTAGATTGCATTGCGCACTGCAGCGTAGAGCGCAGCGGGATTTTCCTGCATAGGAACATCTGCACCGCACTGCTTTTCCATATCTGCGGCACCCTGGACGAGCGCATCAATATCAAAACCTGCGCAAGCAATGGGGAGAAGACCTACGGGAGTAAGTACAGAGAAGCGACCGCCGACATTATCGGGGATAATGAAACTCTTGTAACCTTCCTTGTCTGCTGTTACGCGCGCAGCACCCTTCTTGGCGTCGGTAATGGCTACGATAACCTTCTTAGCCAATTCCTTACCGCGCTGTTCTTCACACTGCTTCTTGAGAAGGCGGAATGCGAGAGCGGTTTCGGTAGTTGTGCCCGACTTTGAGATATTGATCACACCGAACTTGCGGTTCTTAAGATATTCAGTGAGTTCGTAGAGGTAGTCTTCGCCGATGTTGTTACCCGCAAAGAGGATTACGGGATTCTTGCCGTCGTTAGCAAGCCACTCAAAGCTGTTGCCGAGGGCTTCGATAATCGCACGCGCACCGAGGTAACTGCCACCGATACCTGCAACTACGATAGTGTCGCAATTTTCGCGGAGCACCTGTGCTGTCTGCTTGATGTCAGCAAGATGTTCTGCGGTGATAGAAGAAGGAAGGTGGAGCCAACCGAGGAAGTCATTGCCCGCGCAAGTGCCCGCTTCGAGCGCCTGCTGCGCAGCCTTTACTTGGGGTTCGAGAGCAGCAACTGCATCTGCTGCAAGAAAGGGAGTAGCCTTTGAAATGTCGAGTTTAATCATAATCGTTATTGTGTTTTTGCTTGAATATTAAGAGAATACCCCAGCGATAGAGTCACAGGGAAGCGAACGTAAATTGACAAAATTATTAACGTTTGCTAACGGTTTGCAAATTTAAGGTAATTCATTTGATAATCAAAATAAAACGCCCCCGAATTTGCCTCTTTAATAAATGTGTGGTAATTTTGCACGAAAAGAAGGCATGCACTGCGCGCCTCAACACTCACACAAAAATTTTCATCCGAATGGAATACAAAAAAGTATACGACCCTGAGGAACTTAAGGAACTCATCAACTGGTTTGAGGTACACCACGACAAGTTGCCCAAATCTATATACATCAACTCCGGAACCTTTGTGAAGGACGTACCCCATCTCACCTCGCAGTTCCCACAAATTGTGGCCAAGGTGGGCGAAAAGAAGGCCTACGGTTCTCACATGCGCCTCTTCTTCACGCTGCGCGAACGCATCATTGAGCAGTGGGAGCAGGAAGCGGCGGAGCAGAAAGCGTAGGTCGTACCCGTATCATCTCCCCTCAATTTTTCGTTCATTTTTGAGGTCAGAAAATGCCTCCGAAATGCGTTTGAAATAGTCCCAAAATAGTTGTGCGAAAAACTAAACCTATTTTCGTAAAAATTATTAGTAACCTAATTAAAATTATTAGTAATGTAATTTAAAAAAGGTTACTAATAATTTCAGCTATTCGTAGCATATTTTTAATAGGCTCATACACAGCAGTTTACAAAAATCGATTTTTCGCGCAAAAATCACCCTTATTTTGCCCCTCAACACACCCCATTTGAGGAGCGCAAATTGTAAAAAAAAAGCATTGAAGACGCTGCCCCAAAAGTGCGGAGGGCGGGAATCTTCAATGCTTTATTTTTTTGTTTTCGACTCACACGAATAGCGCGCCGTCAAGTTTGCCATCCGTCTCACTATATATAATATGGTGTGCGCGCCTCATCTTTTCCTCTTCAGGTAATTGCAGCGCCATCCACGCCAAAGCCTTTTCGCGCGTCACACCATCGCGCGCCATAACTCGGCGCACGCGGGTTTCTTGCGAAGCTGTAACGAGAATTACCTCGTCTACCAAATGCTCAAAGCCCGATTCGTAAAGCAGGGCACACTCCATAAACACGCGGTCGTGAAGTTTTGCTTGCTCCTCCGCCCAGGTCTGAAACGCTTCTGCCACTCGGGGATGCACGATGGCGTCAACCTGTTCTGCAAATTCCTTGCCTCGGCAGATGTAGGCGGCAAGTACGTGTTTCTGCAACTGCCCCTCGGCGTCGTAAACGTCAGCGCCGACAAGCGCACAGAGTTCGCGACGCACCGCCTCTGAAGTGCGGATGATGCGCTTCGCCTCGTCGTCACAATAGAAGATGGGGAAACCCGCTTGCTCCAGTTGTCGGCAATAGAAACTCTTGCCCGAGCCTATGCCTCCGGTAATTGCGTAGGTCATTGTGCGGACGTTTTTTCGATGAGAAACTCTACCTCGCTCTGATTTAAGCGCAAGCGGAAGACAGTTTCCGGTTGGCGCTCCATGCGCAGGGTGCAGGTGTTTGCCGTAGCGCTCTCGAGGTCATTAGCGTCGAGCACGAGCGTGAAATCTTGCTCCGTCACGTTGCGGAATTCCTTCATGCCCACTTGGAACGTCACATTCACCTTCATGGGGAAGGTGCGCAGGCGCACGTCGTCGGGGAAGTTGAGCGGCGTAATCGGAAGCGCCAATGTTTTCTCCACAAGGCGGTCCACCTCAACCGACAAACGCATCGTGTCAGGCATAAACTTCGCCCCCTTTACACCTTGAAGCAACACGGGAGTGGTAAAACTTTCCGTGAGTTCGGTGAGGTAGAGCGGAAGGGTATGTGCCGCTGAAATGGTGTCGAGTTGGCGATCGGTAGCATAGACCGTTGCTTCCGTGGGCGAGAGTGTTTGACTCACAATGTAGTAACCCTCGGCAGGAGAAAGTTTTCCCTGGAGGCGCGTAGGCACCGTCTTCTTCGTGCCGTAGTTGTAAAAATACTCCAAAGTATCGGGCAGCAGACTCAGAAGTTCTGTAGTTGCCTCGAAGTTACGCATCACGCTGCGCTTCACGTCTTCCTGTGGCACGCGTACGTGACAACTGGGGTTGGCGTAGGCAGCAAAGTCTACGGTTGCGGGACGTGGGCGGTGGAAGTAGCGGTAATAAAAGAGCGCTGAGTTACGGTCGCGCAACGTCACGCGCACTTGTTCGGGCAAGGCGGTGGTTACAACGACATTGTCGGGAACATTTTTCAAGCGCAAGGGCACTGCAAGTTCCACCGTGGTGGTTTCCTTAAACGCCTCGAAACACCAGAAGGCGGTTGAGAGCATTAGGAAGAATAAAAAAGTCAAGAATGACTTGCTCCTGAGGAGTACCAAGGCAATCTTGACTTTTTCTCGAATGAAGGTTATTAACTTCATCATGGAGAATAGAGGTTTACTTGTTTCCGCCGACGGGAGTAGCCACGGGGTTAATGCCGTCCTTGTGTACGCGAATCTTTACGCCTGAAGCAACTTCAAGAGTTACTACGCCGTCCAATTCTACGTTGCGAACAATACCATAAATACCACCAATGGTAATAACTTCCTGGCCTACAGTAAGTGAATTACGGAAATTCTGTGCTTCCTTCTGCTTCTTCTGCTGAGGACGAATCATGAAGAAATACATGATTGCAAACATTGCTACGAGCATGATGATCATGCTCCAACCGCTGCCCTGCTGAGCAGGAGCTGCTTGTAATAAAGCGAACAACATAATTGTCTTAAGTTTATAGTTTAGGATTAAGTGGATATAGTTTTCTCTGAGGTGCGACCTGCTTCCGTCGAAAGGTTATTCCTCTGCGCCGGCAGAAGTGCGGGTCGACTTTTTCTTAGTTGAAATCTTCATCAAGATACGCTCCTTGTTCAAGCGCTTACAGATGCCGTCGAGTTGACCATTAACAAAGGCGCCACTGCGGGGTGTGCTGTAATTTTTGGCAATTTCAACGTACTCGTTGATACTTACGTTCAAGGGGATGTCGGGGAAGCAGAGAATTTCTGCCAACGCCGTCTGAATAATTACTTTATCCATCAGCGCGATGCGGTCAAAGTCCCACTTCAAACAGTTCGTACGGAGGTGTCCGCGCATTTCTTCGCCACGCTCAATGGCTTGGCGGAAGAGTTGGAGGGCAAAATCGCGGTCGCTCTCGTCAGAAAATTCGGGCATCAAGGGCATTTCGGGTTCCGACTCGCAATTAAATTTGCTGAAGGTCTTGATGACAAACTGCTCAATCACTTCCTTGTCGTCGTTCCAGTAAATGCTGTGGTCTTCAAGGGTGCTTTCGAGCAACTCGTTATCGAGCAAAAATTCCTTGTAAAGGCGGCGCACCACTTCGCGGTCGGCTTTAATGGTAAAATCGCCCTTGTGGATATACTCATGATAGATGGAACTCTCGGTGAATGACTTGTAGATGTTCTTCAACAAGGCATCTTCTTCCAGCCACTCCTGCTTCTCACGCTCAATATAGTTTACGAGGGCCTCATTCTCCGCCATAACCTGAAGGAGTTTGTTTTGCGCCAAATACTTATCGAGCAACGGTTCTTCAGTAGCCACCCCGAGGCGCTCTTCACGCGCCAAGCGCGCTGCTTCACGGCGGTCAGCAATACGCTTTACTTGCACCATGAGCGAAAGCAGGTACTTATAAAGTTCGTACGCCTTCATGAGGCTAAAGTCAAGTTCCTTTTCAGCTGCGTCGAGTGACTTATCTTCATTCTGAACGTATGCATACACGAGCTGCACAACCTTCGTTCTTATGAGTTCACGATTGATCATTGTCTACTTCATTTTTATAATCTCGGCAAAGATACAAATAAAAATGGAAATTCTCTGCCGCCACTCTATAAATAATATAGTAGGTAGCAGGAAAAGCAGGGGAGATTCATGTTTTTGTATAAAATATTGCACTTGTGCTTGGCAGTTTAGAAAAATCGTTGCAAATTCGCTGTTGAAATTTTAAAATTCACTTTGAAACTGATTGGACAGATGAACGGAAAAGCAGAAAATGACATTCTCTTCAGTAAGTCGGTAAAGGCCGGCAAGCGTATTTATTACATCGACGTGAAGCGCGACCGCCACGACGAACTCTACCTCTCACTCACTGAGAGCAAGCGCGTAAAAGAAGGTACGGAGGAATTGCGCCCCGTATTTGAAAAGCATAAGATATTCCTCTACCGCGAAGACCTCGAGAAGTTCCTCGAAGCCTTTACCGACGCGGCTCAGTTTGCCATTGAGAAGCAGCCCGCTCAGCCTCGCTACGCACGCTACGAGGAAGCAGCGCCCGCAGCAGTAACTTTTGCGGAAGCAACTGCTGAAGTAGAAGAAGAGGGCAGCGACGAAATCAAGCTCGGAGAATTGGAATTTTAAGCACAAGCGCCGCGCTAAAACGGCGCTCTAAACAAGCGTGTGGCAGGGTTAATATCAGCCCTGCCACACGCTATTTTTATGCCTTTTAATCACACTTAACAATCAACCGCTTAGACCTGCCCAAAATTATTAGTAACATAAAAAAAATTATTAGTAACATAATTTAAAATACATTACTAATAATTTTCACGAAAATAGGTTTAGTTTTTGGGGCAACTATCGTGGGGATTGCGAAGTGGTCATTTGGCGCACTTTTTTCCTGAAGTTTAACCAGAAAAGCACACCCGCCGTGGTCAACCCAAGGGGGAACGACCACCAGATGCCCGTCAATCCGAGTTCGCACACAAAGGCGAGCACGTAAGCCGAGGGCAGCGAGATGAGCACGTAGGCAATGAACGAGATGTAGACCATCTGTTTCACCTCCGAGATACCGCGAAGGGCGTTTGAGAAGGTGCATTGCAACCCGTCGCCAAACTGGTAAACGATAAAGGGAATGACCAACGCCGCCACGCCTGTGGCAACCTCCGAACTGCCTGTAAACCAAATGCCGAAGTGATTTCTAAACACAAACATCACTACCGCCACGCACACCGCCATACCCATAATCAAGCGATAACCAGCCGTGGCAGCGCGTTGCAGGTTGGGCAGGTCGCGTGAGCCGTGGAAATTGCTTACGCGCACCGTCACTGCCGCCGCCATGCCGTAGTAGAGCATGAATCCCAGTTGCCCCACGGTGAGCATCACTTGATGCGTGGCGAGCGCCAAAGTTCCGAGCCACCCCACCATGACTGCCGTCAAACTAAAAGAGGCGGTCTCCATCGTAATTTGCAGGGCGACGGGCAGACCTAACTTATTGACCGCCACAAGGTCGTTGCGGTTTACCGAAGATTGCACAAAGCCTTCACGATAAGCACGATAGCGGGGCGCGAAAAAGAAGTAGGCGGCGAAGCAAACTACCATGATTACGCGCGAAAGTAACGTAGCAACGCCAGCGCCTAAGAGCCCCATTTCGGGAAGTCCACAGCGGCCGTAAATCAGCAACCAGTTGCCCACAATATTTAATAAGTTTCCACCCAACAGTATCCACATCGCCGTCCGCGCATCGGTAATGCCGTCGGCAAATTGCTTAAAGGCATTGAAGAGCATCACGAAGACCACCGACACTAAGAGCGCCACGTAATAAGGGCGCATCAGCGGCAGCAACTCTGCAGGTTGTCCCAGGCGGTGAAGGTTAAAGTAGAGTATCCCCATGCCCAGCGAAAGCAGGAGTGCCATGAGCAAGTTTGCAAACAACCCGTTTTTCAGTTGCCCGCCAATCGCCTCTAATTGGCGCCTTCCAAACAGGCGACCGACTATCGGCGTGAGCCCGTAAGAAAAGCCCGTGGCAAACATGATTACGAGGTTGAACATTTGGTTTACGAAACTCGCCGCCGCAAGTTCGTCCGTGCCGTAACGCCCTACCATCAGCGTGTCGGCAAGACTGAGTACAATGATGCCCAGTTGCCCCACAACGATGGGGAGTCCTAATTTCAGTAGCGCGCGGCAGTGCGTGCCGTATGTGAGTAGTTGCATAATTCTCAGATGAAGGTTTCGGAGTGCAAAGTTCTAAAAAAAATCTGAGTCAAGGGAGCGCGGGGCAATCTTTATCCACCTGCGTCGCAGTAGGTCTGACTCAAGCACCACTTTTTCAGCAAGTTTCAGGTGCCTCAGAGGTCAAAATATAAAAAGATTTCACTTTCGCATTTTCCTAACAAATGTTATTCCCCGCTCAGCGCACTGCCAACTGAAATAATATTGCTAACTTTGCGAAAATTTGAGTTTTCACTATGCGCAAGATACTAAGTTTACTCATTTTCTTAGGCCTAAGCGTCACGGCAAGTGCTCAGTGGCAATATGTTTCTGCCGACAGCATCATGACTTGGGACAACGACGTGGCCAACCTACGCACCACGGCGCTAAAAGCCAGTCCGCAGTTGCGCCCACAAGTCATAAAGGCGCAGACTTCACAACTTGAGGCGCTGCAAAAAGCGTGGCGAAAGGGGAAGACTGACGCCCCGTTCAACCTCTCCACCTTTGACGCCGCTAACCGCTTCACGCTCGCTGCTCGGTTACTCATGCTCACCGCTGACAGTGAGTATGCGCTCAGCATGGAGCAGTTGATTTACGGTCCTCTACTCCAAGCCGCCACAACTCCTGACCTCAGCGCCGAAAAGATTACGGCAGCGCAAACGCTGATGAATGCCGTCGGCACGATGTTGGCAACGCGGGGCGACACGGTGTATGTAAATTTCTACGCCAACGCAACGGCGATTCTGCAACACTCAACCGGTTCATTCCAACTCGACCTCATTACCGCCATGCCCTTTCATGAGCGTGTGAAACTCCGACTGGCGCGTATGGAAAATACGCAGGGAAAAAACATTACCTTTTGCATACGCCTCCCCGAGGGGGAATGGAACGACAAAACCTTTCCCATTTACTGCAACGGTCACGACACGCCCTACCGTGTAGAACAGGGGTACGCCGTAATTACAAATACGTGGCGTCCGGGCTTTGAAATTTATTTCGACCTGCCCCGTCCGCTTTTGGAAATGCGCTAAGTGCTCCCTTACATCCGACATTCTACATTCCATAAATGTTACACCTCCGCCTACTTCTCACCCTGCTGATTTGCATAGCGACTTCAGCAACCGCACAAACCGTTATCGACTTGAATAACGGCGGGAGCGTGCGCTCAAAAACCTTGCGCGACTACGACAGAGAGGTGGCGGTGAAAGCGGCGCGCGAAGATTCTGTGCGCTATGCCGATTGCTTGAAACGCGCTTTCAGTGCGCTCCACTGCGATTCCCTTTCCGAAGCAAAAAGATACTTCAAAGAAGCGCTCGCCCTGCGCCCCACGGCAGAAGGTAACTACATTGTAGAGCAACATCTTGGAGAAATTTCCGAGGTTGAGGGACTCTTAGGCGAAGCTGAGCAACATTACACCAATGCGCTCAAACAAAATCCCGAACTTCACCACACCCGCATGGCGCGCGCCGTTGTAGCGGTACAATTACGCCACTTCAGCGAGGCGAAAACTGATTGCGACGCCCTGCTCACACTTACCCCGACGAAAGAAGAACGCATGCGCCTGCTTTTCGTACGCGCCACAGCGCTTATGGGACTGCGCCTTAATAAAGAAGCGCGTAAGGATTTGGAGACGCTCTGCTTTCTTGACCCCAAAAACGAAAATGCGCCCGTCATGCTCGCACTTTCGCTCCACGATGAGGGACGTTCGCAAGAGGCAATCGAACAGTTGAACCGCCATCTCTCTGTGCATCCCGAAAATGTGGAAGCTTATGCCCTCCGCGGGGCGATTTATGAGGCACAAAACCTCAATGATTTGGCGACATTAGACTATGACGAAGCCATAAAGCGGGCTCCCGAACGCGCCGACCTCTACGAAGAGCGCGCACGCTGCTTGAAAAAATTAGGCAAACACACTGCCGCCGAAAAAGACCGCCTTACGGCACGCAAGTTGCGCAAGTAATTGCATGCAACTTACTGATAATTAACCAAAATTCTCATCACACGTCATTCACATCCAACACGTGAACTACAACATCCGACTAACACACCTTTTGTGCTGCCTGATTTTATGCTGCAGCAGTTTTAAAACGTTTGCCACCACTCGCGAATACCGCGCCGTGTGGTTGACAACTTATTTAGGTCTTGACTGGCCTAAGAAACCGGCTACAACTCCCGCGGGAGTGGAACGTCAGAAGGAGGAACTCCGACAAATGCTTGACCAATACGTAGCGGCGAACCTCAACACGGTATTTGTGCAAGCGCGTATGCGTTCTACGACCGCCTACCGCTCAATGTATGAACCTTGGGACGAAGCTTTTACGGGCACTCCGGGAAAAGAACCGCTTTATGACCCACTTGCGTTTGCCGTAGAGGAATGTCATAAGCGCGGATTGGAATGTCATGCGTGGGTAGTGGCATTCCCGGTGTGTAAAGTGCCGACGGAAAAGAAATTAGGCAGTCGCGCGCTCCCCAAGAAGCGACCTGAGTTGTGCCAACGCTGTGGCGATCTTTGGATGATGGATCCTGGTGTGCCCGGAACGGCAGACTATTTGGCTGCCATCTGTAAAGAGATTGTGCAGAACTATGATGTCGACGGCATTCACTTGGACTATATCCGCTACCCCGAAAAAGAGGTGCGCTTCAACGACACTAAGACCTATAACAAGTATGGCAAGAAGCAGAACAAGGCAGCCTGGCGCCGCGCCAACGTAACCCGTTGTGTCAAGGCCATACACACGGCGATTAAATCGGTGCGCCCGTGGGTACGTCTCTCATGTGCACCCATCGGAAAGCATGCCGACCTTCCCCGTCAGAGCAGTTACGGGTGGAACGCCTACAACGCTGTAAACCAGGAGGCACAGGAGTGGTTGCGCACGGGACTTATGGACGCGCTCTTCCCCATGATGTATTTTGACGGTAAGCATTTTTACCCCTTTGCCGTAGACTGGCAGGAGAATTGCTACGGTCGCCCCGTCGTACCCGGATTGGGCATCTATTTCCTCAATCGCCAGCAGCGCGACTGGAGTCTTGAAGTCGTTCAGCGCCAAATGAATGTCGTGCGCGACTTAGGTATGGGCGGACAAGCCTTTTTCCGTTCAGAATTTCTGCTCAACAATGAGAAGGGACTCTATGAGTGGGTGCAACGCTATTTCTATAAGGAACCCGCGATGACTCCTGCGATGACTTGGGCGGATAATACGCCCCCCGCTGCGCCTAACGTGCGCATCAAACTCGGACATCGCACCCTCGTCATGGAATGGGACGCCGTGGTAGACGCTACTCCTATATATTATAATGTGTATCGCATCGACAATCCCGACGCTGCGCCGAAGCGCTTGGCACATAAATTGCGCACCACCTCATGCCGCTACTCGCCCGCCCTACCCGTGTTGATGCACTCGCAATATGCCGTGACGGCGGTGGATGCTTATGGCAACGAGTCGGAACTCATTCCCATCGGCGCCCCATTTTCTGCCGAGGAAGCAGCCATTCGCATTGACGAGAAAGTAAAAAAAGCATCGGTTTGCTTGTGGGGTAAAAAATAAAGTCGTAATTTTGCACCCGATTAGAGTCCAACGGGGCAAAACAAGAGAGTCAGAACGACTACGCCTCTTGGAAAAATCCGTTTAACATATTATTAATAATGTACGCAATCGTAGAGATTAACGGTCAGCAGTTTAAGGTGGAAGAAGGCAAGAAGCTCTTCGTAAACCACATTCAGAACGCAGAAAGCGGTCAGGCTGTTGAATTTGAAAAGGTGTTGTTGGTAGACAACGACGGTCAAGTAACTGTAGGCGCTCCCGTAGTAGAAGGCGCTAAGGTAGTATGCGAAGTAATCGATCCCCTCGTAAAGGGCGACAAGGTGCTTGTGTTCCACAAGAAGCGCCGCAAGGGTTACCGCAAATTGAATGGTTACCGCCATCAGTACACTCAGGTGACAATCAAAAACGTTATTGCTTAACCCCTTAAAAAGTTTAGAAGAAAATGGCACATAAGAAAGGTGTTGGTAGTTCTAAGAACGGCCGTGAATCAGCTTCACAAAGATTAGGTGTTAAGATCTGGGGTGGTCAGACTTGCATCGCAGGTAACATCATCGTGCGTCAGCGCGGTACAGTACACTACCCTGGCAAGAACGTAGGCATGGGTAGCGACCACACACTCTATGCACTCACAGACGGTGTAGTAACTTTCAAGCGTGGTCAGCGCGACCGCAGCGTTGTAAGCGTTGAGCCCAAGGCTTAATGACTTTTCAAAGAAAAAAATAATAGGCAATCTTCATAAGAGGGTTGCCTATTATTTTTTTACACTATTAAACATCAACCCAACAAGTCGTTTTAACAAGAAAAATCGTTTTTCGGAAAATCCTGAATTTATACAAGTTAGCCGCAGGTTAAACTTGGCAAAAACTATTAGTAATGTAATTTAAAAAAGGTTACTAATACTTTTTCTTAGGTTACTAATAATTTTCACGAAAATAGGTTTAGTTTTTCGAGCAACTATTTCGGGAATCTTTCAAACGCATTTTGGGAAATTTTCTACCCACCAAAAATGAACGGATAATCGAGAGGCGGGGATGCGGATACTGGGGCGCGGGAAAAATTACTCACATTCGCATTTTTTGTGCAAAAAAAATGGGTGATATTTTAGTCTCTTTCCCAAAATACTTGTAACTTTGCACACAAGAAAGGTGTGTGCGTAAATTCAAAGCGTAACACTCCCGCATAACTCATAACAGATTTTCATTATGTCCATCTCAAAAACGCGAACCCGCCTTGTAGATTGCGCACGCGAACTCTTTGCGCGCAAGGGGTTTGAGGCTACTACAATGAACGATATTGCGGCGGCTTCAGGCAAAGGAAGACGCACGCTTTATACGTACTTCAAGAATAAGGAAGAACTGTATGAGGCGGTGATTGCTTCGGAGTTGGAAATTTTGTCGGAGAAGTTGGATGAAACAGCCAACCAAATTATATCTCCTGAGGAGAAAATCATTGGCATCATCTACACGCACCTCTCGATGATTAAGGAGGTCGTGACGCGCAATGGTTCGCTTCGCGCAGAGTTTTTCCGCGACATCAGAATGGTGGAGCACGTGCGCAGAGCTTTTGATGAAGAAGAGCGCACCGTAATTCGCCAGGTGTTGCAGGAAGGTGTTGACCGCAACATCTTTAAGATTGAAAGCATTCCCCTCGTGGCAGACATCATCCACTACGCAATCAAGGGCATGGAGGTGCCTTATATTTACGACCGCGTGGCGAAGGGACTTCCCAGCGAAGACAGCAAGCGCATCGTTTGCGACATTCTCAACCGAGTACTCAAGTAACTCGGGATGAGAGCACTATTCTCAAAAGATCTATATAACCCTAACGAATAAATATTAGTAAAATGGGACTTTTAACAGGTAAGACTGCCCTCATTACAGGTGCAGCACGCGGTATCGGTAAGGCTATCGCTATCAAGTTTGCTCAGGAAGGTGCAAACATTGCATTCACAGACCTCGTAATTGATGAAAACGGCAAGCAGACAGAGGCAGAAATTGCTGCGCTCGGTGTGAAGTGCGTAGGTTATGCCAGCAACGCCGCTGATTTTGCTCAGACAGAGGAAGTTGTAAATGCTGTAAAGGAAGAATTCGGACAGATTGACATTCTCGTAAATAATGCAGGTATCACTAAGGACGGTCTTATGATGCGCATGTCTGAAGCGCAGTGGGACGCTGTTATTGCTGTAAACTTGAAGTCGGCATTTAACTTCATCCACGCTTGCACGCCCATCATGATGCGTCAGCGCAGCGGTAACATCATCAACATGGCTTCTGTAGTAGGCGTACACGGTAATGCTGGTCAGAGCAACTATGCTGCTTCAAAGGCAGGTCTCATCGCGCTCGCAAAGAGTATTGCGCAGGAACTCGGTTCTCGCGGTATCCGTGCGAATGCAATTGCCCCCGGTTTCATCGAAACAGCAATGACAGGTGCACTCCCCGAAGAAGTGCGTAAGGAATGGTGTGCTAAGATTCCCCTCCGCCGTGGCGGTCAGGTAGAAGACATTGCCAACGTTGCAACCTTCCTCGCATCAGACCTCTCAAGTTATGTAACTGGTCAGGTGATTCAGGTTGACGGTGGTATGAACATGTAATAAATGAGTAACACCATTGTATAATATAGTGTGCTAAAAATTAGAGAGAGCCGGGCACCACGTCGGAACCGGTTCTTTCTCTTTTGTTTATCCCTTATCTCCCCACGGAAATGACTCCACTTTACGAAGACAACCACATAATCATTGTCAACAAGGCGCCTGGTGAAATCGTGCAGGGCGACAAGACGGGCGACGTGCCACTGAGCGACATCGTAAAGGCGTACCTCAAGGAAAAATATGCGAAGCCGGGAGAGGTATTTCTTGGAGTCGTACACCGATTAGACCGCCCCGTCAGCGGCGTCGTAGTCTTCGCAAAAACAAGTAAGGCGCTGTCACGCCTCAATGAGATGTTCCGAAAAGGGGAAGTGCACAAGACGTATCACGCAATCATTCCCAGATTGGCAACGCTTGTGGAAACAGAAAAACCAGTATTGCTCACCCATTTCTTGACGCGTAACGAGAAGCAAAATAAGGCGTACGCGTATACGAAAGAGGTGCAGGGCAGCAAGAAAGCAACGTTGGATTACCAAGTTGTAACCACAAGCGACCGATATGCCTTGCTTCAAGTAAACCTTCACACAGGGCGTCACCATCAAATCAGGTGCCAACTCGCCACTGCTTTGGCGGCAATCAAGGGTGACTTGAAGTATGGATCACCTCGCTCAAACCCCGACGGAAGCATCTGTTTGCATGCCCGAAAAGTGAGTTTCATCCACCCCGTTTCCAAGCAAGAGATAAACATCACCGCGCCCTACCCCACACTGCCCGTTTGGGGCATATTCGCCCACTAATCGCCTCATTTTTTCCAAGTCCAACGCACAAAAGTGGTAATTATTGCAAAAAATAGGGCTTTTAACAAAAGTTTTTACTCAAAAATGTATCTGCATAATATAGAAATGACTATATTTGCACCAAATATCGTGCGTCCTGACTGTTCTTAACATACTAAGACCGTTGGAACATGGTGTTTAAAACGTATTAGCAAACAAATTTTTAATCTCACTATTTACATTACAACTATGAAAAAGTTAATGTTGGCCCTCGCTTTTGTAGGTTTCGCAACTGCTGCTACTGCACAGGAAAATGTTCCCGTGAAGAAGCACAGCGTTTCTACTAACAGTTTCTGGTCAAATTGGTACGTAAGTGCTGGTGGCGCTTACAACGCAACTTACACATCACAGGAATTTGATGTAACTGCAAATCCCTTTACTCACAAGCGTGGTACTTTCAGCGGTAACCTTGCTCTCGGTAAGTGGTTTACTCCCGGTATCGGTTTGCGTACAGTTGCAGACTTCGGTTCTTTGAGAAATGTGTATGCTGACAACCACAGCGCTCACTCAACTGTAGGTTTCTTCCAGGTTCGCGAAGACGTTATGTTCAACTTGTCAAACCTCATCTACGGTTACAAGGAAAATCGCATTTGGAATGTTAGTCCCTTCGTAGGTTTCGGTTACATCCAGAACTTCGACGATGACAAGGCTTCATTCTCACTCAACGTAGGTATCCACAACAACTTCCGTTTGAACAAGCGCCTCTCTTTGTTTGCTGAACTCGGCTTCATGGCTTGCGGTGACGACGTTATCGGTGTAGGTGGTCAGAGCGGTAAGAACTTCGAATGCCGCGCTTGGGACAAGGTTGCTAGTTTGAAGCTCGGTGTTACTTACCAGATCAGCAAGACTTGCACTTGGGAAAAGACTCCCGACCTCGCTGCTATCATGGCAATGAACCAGGAACAGATCGACGCAGTTAACGAACAGCTCGCTGCTGAACAGCAGGAAACTGAACGCCTCCGCGTGCTCCTCGCACAGGCTGAAGCTAAGGAACCCGAAGTTCGCATCGTTAAGGAAGTTGAATTCATCGGCACTTCTGCTTCTGTATTCTTCAACACAGAATCAGCTCGTATCGCTTCTCGCAAGGACCTCGTAAATGTTAAGGAACTCGCTGACTACGCTAAGGCTAACGGTAAGACTATCGTAGTAACAGGTTTTGCTGACAGCAGAACAGGTGCTGCTGACTACAACCAGAAGCTCTCTGAAAAGCGCGCTAACACTGTTGCTAAGGAACTCGTTAAGATGGGTGTTTCTGAAGACAAGATTATTGTTAAGGCAGAAGGTGGTGTAGACGCTATTGCTCCTTACAGCTACAACCGTCGTGCTACAGTTAAGGTTCAGTAATTGAATTATAAATAAGTAGACTCATAAGCGAGTAGACAAGTACTTGTCGGAAGCGAAATCTCCGTACAGACTTGTCTACTCGTTTTACTTTAAATATGCTTAGAGCATTAAGTAAAATTATTTACTATTCAAACTTCAATTCCTCAATATTAAAACTAAACAGATGAAACATTTTTCCTCAATCCTATACTCAATACTTTTGAGCACAGGTACGTTGACAAGTGTAGCGCAAAACTATCAGGCAGTTAATCAGAACGAAGTTGAAGAAGCATCTATTCTGACACTCTGTGACGGCACTGACACCAACAAGAACGTACCCTTCTACTTCTACTATCTTGATACCAAGGGCACTACGGGGCAAGTAATTTACCCCGAAAGCATGCTGGAGTCAATGGTTGGCAAGCAGATTACCGGAGTAACATTCTACAATCAAGGTTACCCCAATTCTTGGAGCATCGAACAGATGGGCGTTTCTATGGCAACCGTTGACTACGCC
>JAZQVD010000008.1:0-174164 GCA_045631665.1 Alloprevotella sp. | reverse complement strand
CCAGATGGTTTACACGGTATAATCGGGTTATTTGCGTTCCGAACGGCGCTCTCCCCTTAAGATAGGGGGAGTACCGCCGCAGGCGGGGAGGGGGTATGATTCTTATCCCTATATTGGGTCAACTGCTATATCATTACCTAAATAATCACCGCATGGAAAATTATGTTCTTATGTCTAAAAACAACGTCTTTTTCAGCACCCCTCACTCAGTTGTCCAAACGGTCATCTCGCAATCTTTACAATTAAAGGATAGTTCGAACTTTCTACCATCAGCACTATGGAGCGTGAAGGGTTCGGTGTAGGGGAAGGATTGTTTGTTCAACTTCTTACACATTCCGAGTTCGTAGCGAATACAGTGCTTGCAAAACATGATTGCCTTTCTGCCCTTAGGAGGTGCAACCTCAAAGGCGGGTTGAGGTGAACTGATGCCCAGGTTTGTATAGAATGCGTGTGCTTTTGTGTTGGCAATGTTCGCACGATAATCAAGGTGTAGTTTTGAACGAATCGCTTCCATATCCAATTGGCGAGAAGTAGGACAAAGGATGATTGCTTCATGGGGTGGACTTATCGCTTCCAACTGATGAATCAAATTTCTTCTGGCGTTGGTCAGTAATGATGAGGGGATGAACCAATCAGCTGCGAAATTGATGTCTATATCCGAAATGAGATAAGGTGTGTCGCCTACCTTTAACAGTTGGCGGAGAATGTTTTCGCGTTGCGGAGTTTGAGAGGGTTGATGCTCACAATCTATGGTTACAGATGCAGTTCTGTTGAGTTCATCAACCCCTGTCAGCACAAATCCCTCAGTCGCTTCTTCCAGTTTAATATGCAGTAGTAACTTACGAGTTGCAGTTTCTTTTTCGAGGAGTTTTTCAAAAGCGGTGTCTGAATTTCGATAAAGTTCAAGCTCGTGTTTAGGAGAGAAAGCAAAAGATTGTTTTCCGAAATAAGTAACAATGAATTTATTGTTCTTATCCGTGTGAGTTACGGTGTTGGCACGGAATCCCTGAAGCAATCCTTGATAGTCATAGAAGCAAAGTCCGTCTCCTGCATTGAGTTTTATTCCAGGTTCTAAAATTACTTCAATACGATTACCGCTGATTCTTGAAATTTTACCAATGTGTTCGCCGATTGATTTTGGAGTGTCAAAATTGGCTTCATTTCGGCGTTTCCCATGAAGGAAGTATTCGGTGAATCCACGGTTAAAACTTTTGTCAAGTTGTGGGCTGAATTGAAGTTGCACTTTCCCACAGGAGGTTCTTTGCAATTCACCTTGTCGGCGCTGAATGATTTGGTTGAGGAGCTGACTGTAATAAGCCGTTACATTCTTTACATACCCACCGTCCTTCAATCTGCCTTCAATCTTAAATGAAGTAATCCCTGCATCAATCATTTCTTCAAGCGATGCAGATCGATTCATATCGCGAAGCGAAAGTAGGTGTTTATCCTTGCGAATGATGCGTCCGTTGGCGTCTTTGAGGGTGAAGGGGAGACGGCAGAATTGTGCGCATTGTCCGCGATTGGCAGAGCGAGAAAAACAATATTCAGAGGCATAACATCTTCCGCTGTAACTTACACAGAGCGCACCGTGGACGAAGGCTTCAAGAGGCACAGAGGTGGCCGCTTTGATGTCTTTAATTTGTTGCAATGAGAGTTCACGCGCCAATACAATCTGCTTAAATCCAGCGTGCTCAAGGAGTTGCGCTTTCTCCGGAGTCGTGATGTCGAGTTGAGTAGAAGCATGAATCTCTATGGGGGGTAACTGCATGGAGCAGATGGCAAGGTCTTGCACGATAAGGGCATCCACCTGTGCGTCATAGAGTTGATAAATCAACTTTCGTGCTTCTTCAAGTTCGTTGTCGTAGAGGATGGTGTTAAGTGTAACATATACCTTAGCATCATAAAGATGAGCGAACTTGCACAACTGGGCAATCTCGTCAACAGAATTACCAGCTGCCGCACGTGCTCCGAAATTCGGTCCACCAATATATACGGCATCTGCGCCGTGCTTGATGGCTTCGATTCCGACTTGAAGATTCTTGGCTGGTGCCAGCAATTCTATTTTTCTCATAGTTATGTTTTAATGGTTAATGGGCAACGGTTAACGGGCAACGGCGTAATCCATTCGCCGTTAACCGTTCACCTTTCACTATTCACCTTTTTAACTTCCCATAGTCAGGAGCATCTCCTCATTATTAAGCGTATTGTCCATCTGCTTAATAACTTCTTGCATGGCTTCAACGGTATTAAGCTGTGAGAGATAGTTGCGGAAAATCCACATGCGGTTGGATGTAGTGGGAGGTAGGAGCAGGTCGTCGCGGCGCGTGCTTGATGCCATAACATTGACAGCTGGGAAGATGCGCTTGTTTGCAAGTTGGCGATCAAGTTGGAGTTCCATGTTGCCAGTACCCTTAAATTCTTCAAAGATAACTTCATCCATTCGTGAACCTGTATCAATAAGCGCTGTAGCAATAATTGTGAGCGAACCGCCGCCTTCAATGTTTCGTGCAGCACCAAAGAAACGCTTGGGGCGCTGAAGTGAGTTGGCATCAACACCACCAGAAAGTATCTTACCTGAAGCAGGTGCTTCTGTGTTGTAAGCACGAGCAAGGCGCGTAATTGAGTCAAGGAAGATGACAACGTCATGTCCGCATTCTACCATGCGCTTTGCCTTTTCAAGCACGATGCCTGCAATCTTTACATGGTTGGAAGCTGGAGCATCAAATGTAGAGGCAATGACTTCGGCATTCACCGTGCGCTTCATATCAGTCACTTCTTCAGGGCGTTCGTCGATGAGGAGCATCATGAGATAAGTGTCGGGGTGATTTTCAGCAATAGCATTGGCTATTTCCTTCATCAGCATGGTTTTACCAGTCTTAGGCTGTGCCACGATGAGGGCGCGTTGTCCCTTACCGATGGGTGCAAATATGTCTACAACACGGCGTGAAAGACTGTCTTTCGTGCCACAACAAAGGTTGAACTTCTCATCCGGGAATAGGGGAGTGAGGTGTTCAAAAGCAACACGATTGCGCACTTCAAGGGGAGACTTACCGTTAATGGTGTCAACGCTTGCAAGCACAAAGAACTTATCATCTTCACGAGGCACGCGAATTTTACCCATCACTACATCGCCAGGTTTCAAACCATATTGACGAAGCTGCATGGGAGAAACATAGATGTCATCTGGAGATGTGAGGTAGTTGTAATCGGCAGAGCGCAAGAAACCATAACCCTCTTTAGTAAGTTCGAGTACACCACCACCTTCTAACTGAATGGTTTCGGGTATTGTAGGTACTTGAGGTTGTGAAATAGGAGCAGTAGCAGTAAACGATTCTTCTTCATCCTCCATATCATCTTCTTCGTCTTCATCCTCAAGAAGAACGTCATCATTATTCATTGGTTCAACCACTTCGTAAACGGGTAAATCTTCCGCGATTACAAAGTTTTCGTCTATATGAGTAAACTTTGTGCCAATGACCTCATGTACTTTTGCTTCTTCAACCTCGTCAGTAGTAGTAACCTCTGTTTCTTCAAGCATTGATTCCTCAATGGAAGGTTGTTCGGGGATATCTACATCCTCAGCCACTTCTGCTTGAAACTCTTGTTCCTTGTTAATCGCTTTAGCAATCGCTTCTGCCGCCTCACGCGCAGCAATATCAGCCTTTGAAGGGCGCCCGCGTTTTTTCTTGACAGGAAGTGTAACATCTGTCGAACCCAACAAATTTTGCTGGGCTTCTAAAATGTCGGAAACTAAAACTTCAAGTTCAGATGATTCCTTATTGGGTGTGTTAAATTGCTGAGCAAGAGCTTGTAAAACCTCTATGCTGACGAGCATCAACTGTTCCTTAGTGTATGTAATCATGGGGAAAATAACTCATACCTTGACACTGTATGAGGAATAATATAAATGTACAGTTCTTACAAACAGATGCAAATTTAGTGAATAATTTCAGAAGCGCAATGTATGTAGACCTATTTTCTAAATCTCTTATTAATCAAAGCGTAACCACAAGTCTGGCAGAGTGGTTCTGAGGTTTGATGTCTTGAGAAGGAGTCATATAGATTTTTTGCACGCGGCGAATTAAGGATATCTTCAAGTGATTGGTGGTGTAGATTCCCTAAATCTATTGCACCTTGCGAATCTAAACAACACGGCACAACAGTGCCATCAACGAGAACACCAATCTGATTTCTCAAAGCGTGGCAAAATGCTTCACTCTGCTCGTAAGGAGTGCGCTCAGTATCGGGCCACTCAAAAGTGGAGTCCGTTTCTAAATAAATGAGGTCTGCAACCTTCCAACCATCAGGTCGTTCAACCCATGGAGTAGGGATATGTTGAGCCATGAGGCGCAGAATTTCAGGATTGTTAGAGTCGTAACCACCGCCTTCATTCCACAATCTCAAGACAATGATGATTCCTTGCTCGGCTGCCGCCTTTGAGAAGTTCATAACCTCTGCGATGTAATCTTCTGCATTCTCCCTAAAATTGCCTTCATGAGCTTGAAGCGAAATTTGAATTTTGTGTGGATGCGCTTTTATTATTTCATGAGCATTTTTGAGAAGCGTTCCGTTTGTGGTAAGGATGGGGATGAATCCCTTATTTCCTGCTGACTCAATAAATTGTGGAAGTAAAGGATGCAGGAAGGGTTCTCCCATGAGGTGAAAATAAAGAAATTTGATTTTGCCAATAAGTTTATTGGTGAGCGTATCAAATTCTTCATGCGATAATTGGTGTGCTTTGCGAGTTGTTTTAGGGCAAAACACACAATTGAGGTTGCAACGATTGGTTATTTCAAGGTAACAACGGGTAATCATGGGGGATATATAACAATGCGCCTTAAAAACTTATTGTTTATGAGTATTCTTCTTGCACTGGTTAGACAACGGGCACGAGCAACATCCTTTCTTCTTGCAACAATTATTTATGAAAGAGCGAATGAGGTAGATGAGTGCACATATGACTATTACTACGACAACAATTATTTGCAGCATAGATTGATGGTAATCATTTAGAGTGACAAGGGTAATTGTGAACTCTTTTATTGTAGTTCAATTACTCCAGTTGGTTGTTTCCTGGGGAGTGGTTGAGGATTAATATGATTCAGTTTCGGAGAATTTTGCAACGCAGACAAACTGGTGAGCGCAGCAAGTTCGGGTTTATTGTTCTCCTCAGATAAGTGGCACAACCATACTTTCTTAATCAGTTCAGGCGACAAGGAGTTGGTTAATAACTGAGCAGTTTCTACATTTGAAATATGTCCGTATGGTCCTTCAATACGCTTTTTGAGGCGCAAGGGGTAAGGACCTGTTTCCAACATATGAAGGTCATAGTTTGATTCAACTACAAGGTGAGTCGCTTTACTTACCGCCTCCTCAATCTCTGGAGTAACATGACCAATGTCGGTTATGATGCAAAATACAATCTCTTTGTAACTGATAATATACCCGTTATTGCCATAACTGTCATGGGGCACAGGAAAGGCAGTAATTGTGAACGGACCAATTTGGAATGGTGTGAAATGATAGACCACTTTAAGTTCTTGTGACTTAATCTTCTTGCTCAAAAAGGGATTATTACGCATCCCTTCATGCACTGCTTCTGTGGTATAAACAGGGATGTGAAATTCATTAGACAAGTATCCAACTGCCTTTGTGTGGTCGGTGTGATTGTGGGTTACAAGAATTCCTTGAATATCCCCAAACGAACATCCATAATCCTTGTATGTTTTCTTAAAGGTTCTGATTCCAAGACCTAAATCTATGATAATGCTGCAACCATCGGCATGTAAGTAATAACAATTACCGCTACTGCCACTTGCAAATGATATGAATTTCATTGGGGAATGTTTGTCTTTGTGTTGATTGTGAGTGGGATACTTGAGGGACGTCCTCAAGTAGAAACGATTCCTTTTGCTACAAAAATAATTGAGACTTATTTTGAAATAATTGAGACTTATTTTCAACTATATTACTATTATTTTCGTGAGGTCAGCAAATGCGTTTTGGGAGAATCGTTTTTTACTTGTTATTTAGAACGGCAAACCTACTGCAAAGTGGAATGTGAAGTCTCTACCTAATTTGGGGCAAATTATGGGGTAGTGTTTTCTGCCTGTAGGTTCAGATGGATTAATCGCCTTCATACCACCATCGAATCTGAGTATGAAGTAGTCGAAATTAAGGCGCAAACCTAAACCGTAGGCAACAGCAATTTCTTTGTAGAACGTGTCAAACTTAAATTGTCCGCCTGATTGCGCATAATTTCTGGTGTTCCAAATGTTGCCGGCGTCAATGAATGCTGCACCATAGAACTTCCAGAATAGGTAAGTGCGGTATTCAATACTTAAATCGAGTTTAATATTCCCTGTTTGATTGATAAAGTCAATCTGTCCGTCTACTCCTTTATATGAACCAGGTCCTAATTCTCTCACACTCCACCCTCTGACACTATTTGCACCGCCTGAGAAATAGCGTTTCTCGTAAGGAATCATTGTTGAGTTGCCATAAGGTAAGGCGACGCCTACAGCTGCGTGAAAGGCTATAGAACTTGACTCGTTAATGGGGTGATTTTTAACAAAGTCAACGTCTACTTTTGCATATTGTGAGAATGCAATGCCAAAGAGTTCGTAATGCCCGTCATTATTGCGGTGAGCATTCAGCAGTTTCTTGGCAAGGTTCAACAGACTACCGGCTGATTCGATGTTGAATCTGAGTTGCCAAACGTTTTTGTGATTCTGTAACTTGTTATCATTTAACTTTTGAGAATTGTATACAAAACTATATCCTGAGTTCATGATAAACAAGTTCTCATAACTATAACGCAAGATACCATATCTTGGATCGTCGCCCTCTAAATAGTTCTTCCTAAATGTATCGGAAATCCAGGGCATGAAGATATAGTTGAGCGACAAAATGTCTAACTTATGCTGTGCCCTATAATAGTTGTTCTTTTTCCACTTGTAAGAAAAATTTGCGGTGAGCATTCTTCGGTGAAATTCAGGTCGCTCTTGAAGGTTGTAGATCAACCCAAATTCTGTGCTTGCACGGTACTGATAACGCAGCTTTTCAGAGAAAGGCATTAGCAGGGTAGGGAATGAGAGACTTGCCTCCGTGCTATACTCCATAAAGTTTTGATTTGAGTAACCCTCTAAACCTGTTATTGCTTCGTATGCTCCTCTAACTTTTAAGCGGAAGAGTTCAGAACCTCTGAATAAGTTACGATTCGTAAACGTAATTGCCGCAGCAGCGCCTAAGTCACCTGCAGTATTTGTGCCCTCTAAGTCAAAAGAAATACTATACGGTTTTGACTTTCTTACGAATATGTCATAATCTAAGTAAGGGTGATTTTCTTTTGTTGTTATTGTACTGAAATTCACCGCACCAAGACTATTTATTGCATTGTTGGTGTAGGAAACGTTTTCTGCTTTGAATAAACTATCTGTGTGTAACCCAACCATGCTACGATATACCCTTCGTGAGATTTTAGGTTTATCTCCTTCATGAAAGAAATTAATGCCCTTGTACTTCGTAGAGTTAGAATCTGTGGTGCAATCCTCGTAGATGTTTATATTCCCAACTCGATAAGGAGTGTATGCTACGGCGGTGTCAGTACCCGCAGGAGCAGAGATATTCATGGTTAAATTCACCCCTAAATCTCCCTGTATGGTATCAATAGTGAAGGTTACAAACTCCTTGTTAATCCGATAGTAACCGCTGTTGTGGAGTATGTTGATGATGCGGTTGCGTTCTTCGTAAAGTTTATTGATTTCAAAAGGCATACCTCCGTGTAAAACAGAAGTGCTTCGCTCTCTTGCAATAATCTTTTCGATGTTGCCATTCTGAATGTTGGTGGAAATATTTCTTACGTAAGAACGAGGACCGCAATGTAACTTGTATGTTAGTTTAACCTTGTGCTTGTTACGCACAGTGTCGTATGTGGCATAACCTTGTCGGAATCCCTTTGAAACTAAGTAATTACGCAATGAATTTATCGTTTGTTGCGTAGAAAAATTATCATAAATAACAGGCGCTTCACCCGTTTTACGGAGCAATTTACACACTGCGCTTGAATCCTTCTTTCCTGCAAGAGCATACATACCCAATGGTACTTTTGCGATACCAAACCATTTATTGTTAGGTTTTTGTAAAATGGCTGTTTGCACACTACTTGGAGATATATGCTTATCACTGCTCTCTATCTTTACGGTAGAAAGCAGTAACTCGTTCTTCTCTAAAACGCGTTTAGAAGAACAACCTACAATGAGTAAGCAACTAAGTAGGAGCAGTATGCGCATCGTGAGAATAGGGGTACTAAGAATTTTTAAAAGCGGTGCTTTTGAATTGCGAAAGTTTCGATTTGAGCGTGGAGAATCTTCTAAAGTGAATTTTTAACAACACTGTATTATTGCTTGTTATTGAACTTCTTACTGATAGTTTGAGTTTTGAATACCTTCATGAACGCTTTAGGTACTGCTGTCTCAAAGTAAAGTTGTTCGTTGGTAATTGGGTGGTAGAAATTAAGTCGGAAGGCATGGAGAGCGAGGCGTCCGATGGGGTTATCGCCATTACCATATTTAATGTCCCCACAGATGGGGCAACCAAGGTCTTGTGTGTGTACACGGATTTGGTTTTTTCTTCCCGTCTCCAACTTAAATTCCACGAGAGAGTAGCGCTCATTGCTGCGCAAAGTCTTGTAGTGCGTCAAAGCATACTTGCCGCCGTTGTCTGTGGGCGAAGAGAAAGTGAAAAACGCTTTGTTGTCTTTCAACCAACTTTCTACGCGACCTTGAGGTTCTTTAGGAGCACCCGAACAGAGGGCAACATAGCGACGGTCGGTGACAATTTGATGCCAATTGTGCTCTAAGATTTGCTCTGCCTCAATTGTTTTGGCATAGACCATCAACCCAGATGTGTCGCGGTCAAGGCGGTGCACCACATGGGCGGTACATTTCTGATGGGTGCGTCTAAAATACTCGTCCAATACTGTTTTTACACTGAACGAGTGGTGCGAACTTGCCATAGAAAGAATGCCAATGTTCTTCTCCACCACGACAATCGCATGGTCTTCGTATACGATTTTAACAAACTTATTGCGGAGTTCTTCCTTGGGCTTCTTCTTAGAAATTTCAACGATATTTCCAGGTTGAAGCATCAAGTCGTACTGCTTCACAATCTTTTTGTCCACACGGATTCCGCCGCCCGTAAGGATAGCCTTTGCGCGGTTACGACTCACGCCGTCAAGCGCTTTCTGAATGAACGCCATCAAGTCACAAGACTCCTTAACTGTAAAACGAATGAACTGACTTGAGGTATTGTTTCTTCTTTGCATGTTGCTGGATTGAGTTAATACATTTTGCAAATTTACAAAAAATAGGTGAGTTTTTGTTTTATGTGTTGCAAATATTTCAGGATTTAACTTGTCGACTTAAATTGTGTGCATATGTTATTGATATTTGAATTGAAATTCGTGGAATGGAGAAGGAAGTGGTGAGTGAGAAATCCTTCTCGGGAGAAGAGAAAAACTAAATCCGTTTTAATGAAAATTATTAGTAACTTAGGAAAATTTGTTAGTAATTTATTTGAAATTATATTACTAAGAATTTTAGTTCTTTTAAATACTTGATTTGTTGGTATATAGAGAGTGGCACGTTTGAAGTGTTTTTATTCGGAATTTTGAATAGGAGGGTGGTGTCTGTCTGTAAGATTTCTTTCTGATGGTTTGAACTTGGGGAAAGAAAAACGAAAAATCCTGCTTTTCACCGAAAAAAAGAGCGGAGAGAGTGTCGCATGTAAAAGATAAATTTGTATTTTTGCAGAAATATTACTCACCAAAAGCTGGGGTGTATTTGCGATGTTTGCAAATGTGCCGTGGTTATATCGGTTAAAATTAAAAATTGTTATGGCTTCTAATTTTATCGCTGATCGTATTGTAATGGACGGTCTCACATTCGATGATGTCCTCTTGGTTCCTGCTTATTCAGAAGTTTTGCCTTACATGGTAAACTTGGGAACTAAATTTTCGCGTAACATAGAATTGAAAATCCCATTTGTCACTGCTGCAATGGATACCGTGACAGAGGCAAAGATGGCTATCGCGATTGCTCGTGAGGGTGGTATTGGTGTGATTCACAAGAATATGTCTATTGAAGACCAGGCGCGTCAAGTAGCAATTGTGAAGCGCGCTGAAAACGGTATGATTTATGACCCCGTAACGATTAAGCGCGGTTCTACTGTGGGCGATGCTTTGGCGTTGATGAGCGAATATCATATTGGTGGTATTCCTGTGGTAGACGATAATATGCTCCTCGTTGGTATTGTAACCAATCGTGACTTGCGTTTTGAACGCGATGCTTCAAAGTTGATCGACGAAGTGATGACTTCTGAAAACTTGGTGACTACAACTCAGCAAACAGACCTCGCTGCTGCAAGTCAGATTCTCCAGGAAAATAAGATTGAAAAACTTCCTGTAGTAGACAAGGACAATCACCTCATTGGTCTCATTACTTATAAGGACATCCAAAAGGCTAAGGACAAACCCATGGCTTGTAAGGATGAAAAGGGGCGCTTGCGTGTTGCGGCAGGTGTAGGTGTAACAGCTGATACACTTGACCGTATGGAAGCTCTCGTAAATGCTGGCGTTGACGCTATTATTATCGACACAGCTCATGGTCATTCAAAGGGTGTAATTGACCGTTTGAAATTGGCTAAGGAGCGCTTTAAGAATGTTGACATCATCGTAGGTAATGTAGCGACTGGTGAAGCTGCAAAGGCATTGGTAGAAGCTGGTGCTGATGGTGTGAAGGTTGGTATTGGTCCTGGTTCAATCTGTACAACTCGCGTTGTAGCAGGTGTTGGTGTTCCTCAACTTTCAGCAGTTTACGATGTAGCAAAGGCGCTTGAAGGTACTGGAGTACCCCTTATTGCTGACGGCGGTTTGCGTTATTCTGGTGATATCGTTAAGGCAATTGCTGCTGGTGGTTATTGCGTAATGATCGGTTCTCTCGTGGCTGGTTGTGAAGAATCTCCTGGCGACACAATTATCTTTAACGGTCGTAAGTTCAAGTCATACCGCGGTATGGGTTCTTTGGAAGCAATGGAAAATGGTTCTAAGGACCGTTACTTCCAGGGGGGCGTAACTGAAGCTAAAAAGCTCGTTCCCGAAGGTATTGCAGGTCGTGTTCCTTATAAGGGTACCGTTCAAGAAGTAATCTATCAGCTTGTGGGCGGTTTGCGCTCTGGTATGGGTTATTGCGGTGCAGCAACAATCAATGATTTGTGGAAGGCTCGCTTCACACGCATTACAAATGCCGGTGTACTTGAAAGTCATCCCCATGACATCACAATTACAAGTGAAGCGCCCAATTATTCACGCAGTGACAACTAATATAATGTGGCGCTTGAGTCTTAGGAACTCCTAATATTTTAGTGGAATGTGTAAGTGTGAAAATTCTGATGTTTGAGGCATGAAGTCTGAGCATTATAATTTTCATAGTTACACATTTGCTGCTTAATAATATCCCTGTTAACATTTTTATGAAAAAAATAACATTTATTGCCAGTCTCTTTAGTTTTGCGCTCACTGTGGGTGCGCAGGTTGCTAATCCCGTATTGATGGAGGTTAACGGCAAGAAGATTACAAAGGCAGAATTTGAATATTCCTACAACAAGAATAATAGTGTTGAAGGTGCCGTAGAGCATAAGACGGTTGATGAATATGTCCAAATGTATGTGGATTACAAATTGAAGGTTGCTGAAGCCGAAGCTTTGCGTTTTGACACTTTGACCTCATTCATCACAGAATTCCGTCAATATCGTGATATGCAACTCACGCCCTTGATGGTTGATACTCAATTTATTGACTCTATTGCTCGTTTGCAATACGCAGACATTAAGAAGTATGTAAATGGTGCCGACTTGCTTCGTCCTGCTCACATCCTTCTTATGGTGCGACAAAATGCTACTGAAGCAGAGCGTCAGGTTATCGCCAATCGTGCCGACTCTATTTACAACGCAATTGTAGCGGGTGCAAATTTCGAAGAAATGGCACAAAAGTTTAGTGATGACAGAGGTACTTCACGCAACGGCGGTTTGTTGCCATGGATTGGCCCTGGCAATACAATCAAGGAATTTGAAAATGCAGCCTATGCACTTCAACCCGGGCAGATGGGCACACCCATCCTTTCGCCTGTTGGTTACCACATTATCTTAATGGAAGACCGTAAGGCTTTAGAGTCGTATGACGCGTTGAAGGATGTGATTATTGATGCCTTGAAGCAACAAGGTATTGAGGAAGCTTCTGCTGAAGCAGCGATTAAGAGAGAGATTGAAGCGTCAAACGGCAAGTTGACACGCGAAGATGTGATGCTCAAACTTTTGAACCAGAGCGTAGCAGAAAATCCTGAATTGCAGTATCTTGTAAACGAATACTATGATGGTCTTCTCCTCTATGAAGTAGCAAAGACTAATGTATGGGATAAGGCGTCATCTGATATTGTTGCTTTGGATAACTTCTTCAAGGCAAACAAGAAGGCATACGCTTGGGACGAACCTCGCTTTGAGGGATTCGTGGTTCATGCCAACGACAAGAAGGTGTTGAAGAAAGCCAAGAGTATTTTGAAGAAGAATAAGAATAGCGATTGGAGAAAGGCTATTCAGGAAAGTGTGAACGCTGATAGTGTAGTTTGCTTGGTGCAAGGTCCTTACCTCTGTAAAAAGGGTGAGAATAAATTCATTGATGCTGTTAAGTTTAAGGGCGAACCTGCTAAGACTTTGCGCAAGTACTCGTTGTATGATGTAGTGGGTAAGATGAAGAAGCAACCTTCTACTTATGTAGATGTTAAGTCTCAAGTAGTCAGTGACTACACACAACAAGCAGAAAAGATATGGGTGGATGGATTGCGTAAGAAATACAAAGTCGTTATCTACACAGAGGTGCTTGAAACCCTCAAATAAGCTTAAGGATATTATGAAACACTTATTGGTAACACTGTTTTCAGTGTTTACTTTATCAACTGCTGCCCAACTTAATGTTATTGATGAGGTCATTTGGATTGTAGGTGATGCTCCCATTCTCTTATCAGATGTTGAGGAAACCCGCTTACAAGCTGAAATGGAGGGAACGCCTTATGAAAATCCCTACTGCACAATTCCAGAACAGTTGGCGATTCAAAAGTTGTTCCTTCATCAAGCAGAATTGGACTCTATAAGCGTTGATGAAGCCCAAGTCTTGAGAGAGGCAAATGAGCGCATCAATATCTTCGTTCAGAATTTAGGTTCACGCGAAAATGTAGAGAGACATTTTAACCTGTCAATCCCTCAATTGCGTGAAAAACTTAAGAAGACTATGCGTCAAAAGTCTATGATTCAGCAGATTGAGCATAAACTCTTTGGCAAAATCAAGGTCACTCCAGCTGAAGTGCGCGCTCACTTTAGTGAACTGCCTGAAGATAGTCTTCCTCTTATTCCCACTCAAGTTGAGGTGCAAATTATCACCACTCATCCGCTCCCCACGCGTCAAGAAGTAGAACGCATTGAGGAACAATTACGAGAGTTTGCACGCCGTGTGAATGAGGGAGAAGCAGAATTTTCTACATTGGCAAAGATTTACTCTCAAGACCCAGGTTCTGCGCGTCTTGGTGGTGAGTTGGGATATAGCGGTAAAAATCAGTTCGTTCCTGAATTCTCAAATGTCGCTTTCTCGCTCAACGATCCCAAGAAGGTGTCAAAGATTGTGCGCACGGAGTTTGGTTATCACATCATCCAGTTAATTGATAAGAATGGTGATAAGGCAAACTTCCGCCACATCTTGCTCAAACCTGAAATTGCCGATAGTGTCTTTACAAACGAATTGGAGCGATTGGATTCAATTGCTGCAGATGTGAAGCGCGGAAAATTTACTTTTGAAGAAGGTGCAGTTGAATTGTCTGACGACAAGGATACAAGAAACAATCACGGCATCATGGTCAACACAGACATGATGACGCGCAAGGTTACTTCGCGCTTTGAGATGAAAGACCTTCCCGCTGAAATTGCACGCAAGGTAGAAACAATGGAAGTAGGGGATATTTCTGAAGCATTTATCTACAAAAACGCTCAAGGACAAGACATTTGCGCGATTGTGAAATTGAAGACAAGAATTCCTGCTCACCGTGCAAACATGACCGAAGACTTCCAAGTGTTGAAGGATGTTGTTCAGAATAAGCGAGCTCATGAAATGCGTCAAAAGTGGATTGAAGAAAAGCAAAAATCTACCTTCGTGCGCATCAACCCCGAGTGGAGAAATTGTGAGTTTGATTATCCTAATTGGGGTAAATAAATTTATTTGTAACAAAATAATAGTGTCACTTTGAATCGTTTAGATAAAAGAAAGTTAGCGGTTTGGTCAGGACTCCTCCTTATGTTGGGGAGTTTTGTCCAAACTTCTGCATTTACATACCAACCCTCTTTCAAGCAAGCAACGCAACAGGACAAGCAGCGTGTGAATATTGACCATGCTGACAACATGGAGTTTAACGACTACCTCTTTCCTGGCGCCCACCGCTTGAGTGGTAATGTGAAGTTTAGTCATGGTAATTTTGATATGTACTGTGACAGTGCTATTTATTACACGAATTCTAACTCCTTTGAAGCAGTCGGTAATGTCCGCATTCATCAGGGTGACACTTTGACGCTTGTGGGCGACTCTTTGTATTACGACGGCGAAAGTCTCTTGGCACAGATGCGCTACAATGTTGTGCTCACGCATAATTCACAGAAACTGTATACCGATAGTTTGAATTACGACCGCGTCTTGAGCGTAGGTTATTTCTTTGAGGGCGGAACCCTTGTTGATGCGACCAACGAATTGACCTCTGATTTCGGAGAATATTTTACAGAGACCAAGGATGCACATTTCTACTATGATGTAACGCTCAAAGGCGAGACTTTCATCATAAATAGTGATACTTTGAAGTATAACACCGACACGAAATGGGCAAAACTTCTCGGTCCCTCTAACATCCACAACGGGGGCAACCATATTTACACCGAGATGGGCTATTACAACACCCAGTCGGAGCAAGCCAAACTGTACAAGCGCACTGTATTGACCGGTAATGATAAGGTCCTGACGGGGGATAGTATCTTCTACAATAAGTTGACGGGCGACATGTTTGCCTTCAACGATATTGATTATAACGATAAGCAGAATCGCAATATCCTCCGCGGTGATTATGTGTGGTATAACGAACTCACGGGTGATGCCTTGTGTCACGACAACGCCGTCGTGATGGACTATTCTTCAGGTCCCGACACGCTCTATATGCATGCCGACACCATTCGCCTCACCACATTTAATATGAATACCGACTCCGTGGTGCGCAAGGTCAACGCATTCTTCCATGTGCGCGCCTACCGCACAGATGTACAAGCCGTGTGTGATAGTTTGAGTTTCGACAGCAAATTACGCCGTCTCACCCTCTATCGCGACCCCATCGTGTGGAGCGAGAATCGACAGATCCTTGGCGAACAGATTGATGTGAACTTTAACGAGCAAACGATTGACAGTATTTATGTTTCGCGCCAGGCATTGTTGGTAGAGGCAGTAGATAGTGTGCACTACAACCAAGTAAGCGGCCATCAGATGCGTGCCTATTTCAAAGATGGAGACATGCACGAGAACTATGTTGACGGCAATGTGCGCGTCATTCAATTTCCGTTAGAGAAGGACAGTACGGTGATCTATCAGCTGTATATGGAAACCGCAAAGTTGAAGATGAGTTTGGAGCAACGCAAGTTGCAACGCATCTGGACACCTGCTGCCGAAGGTCAGTTCTACGGCATCGGAATGGCACCGCGTGAGCATTCAGAACTTGAGAATTTCGCTTGGTTCGACTATGTGCGACCGCTTCACAAAGACGATATTTTCAATTGGCGCTCCAAGCGTAAGGGCACAGAGTTGAAGTCAACCATACGCCGTCAAGCACCTTTGCAACATCTGTAATTAACAGATTCATAAGGCAGCGAACTGTAACGCTCATCATCAGTTCCTGCCTCTTTTTCTCTCTACAAAGATTATGCGTTTATTACTCCCACTCATATTCATCTCCTTTCTCGCCCTACATTCCTGTATGGATGAAGAGGACTTCACTTCTTCCCCCCGCGATGTGTTGACATTCTCGGTTGACTCCGTAGACTTTGACACACTCATTGCTGGGGAGTTGTCGCACACAATGACCTTGCAGGTGTATAACCCCAATAAGGCAGCACTGCACATCAAGTCTGTGTCGCTTCAGCAGGGAGCCAACAGCATCTTCCGAGTGAATGTTGACGGCACCGCCCTCCATCAGGGCACCGCTACCGACTTCCAACTTCGTTCGGGCGATAGTTTGAGAATCTTTGTCAACTCCCTTACGCCCACCACCGATAGCGACAACCCTGTGGAGCATACCGACAAGCTGCTTTTTGAGTTAGAGAGTGGGGTAGTGCAGGAACTCCCATTAGAGCTTCATGGATGGGATGTCATTAAGCTTCAAGGCGTAGAAATTCACGAAGATGTGACCTACAACTCACGCCGCCCTTATCAAGTGTTAGACAGCCTTGTAGTGCGCTCCGGAGCCACCCTCACCATAGCTGCCGGCACGCGCTTATTCTTTCACAAAGATGCCTCACTCTTTGTGTATGGTCGCCTTGATGTGCAGGGTAGTGCCGAGGAAAATGTAGTCTTCCGTGGCGACCGATTGGGCAATATGTTTACCAATCAATCTTACGACTGCATCCCCGGTCAATGGGGTGGCATCCGCTTTGCCGAGCAGAGTTATGGTAACCTCGTGAACTTTGCCGACATCCATAGTGGCAACTACGGCATTCTGTGTGATAGTAGCAGCATTGATACGGAGAAGATTCGCATCGAAAACTCCATCATCCACAACACCAGCCACGACGGTTTGACGCTCCTTCATGTCAACGCCCTTGTGGGCAATTCTCAACTCACGAATGCTGGTGGCAATTGCGTCACCATCCTGGGTGGAGATGTGCGCTTCACGCATTGCACCATTGCACAATTTTACGCCTTTACCGCCACTCGCGGTGTAGCTCTGCAATTTGCCAACACCGACGGCATTTCAGCCTATCCGCTTCAGAATTTATCGATAGCCAACTCCATCGTCACCGGCTATGCCACCGACGAAATTATGGGCGAGAATATGGGCGAAGAAACAGCCTTTAATTACACCTTCCGCAATTGCCTGCTCAACACGCCCACTTATGAGGCGCCCGAGATTGTCAACTGCCTTTGGGATAATGACAACAACGAAGTCTACCGCGCCGACAACTTCTCGCCGGCCTTCGACCTCGACCGACTCCTTTACACCTTCACCCTCGCTCCACAATCGGTAGCCGTAGGCACGGCTGATGCCAACATCACCGCCGAGACTTACCCTCTCGACCGCTTGGGCCGTACGCGTGCATCAGCTCCCTCAATGGGATGTTATGAATATGTAGAATCAAAGTAGACAAGATAACAGGTGCGAGTTTAGACAAGATTAAACAAGAAAGTTTTAAAGTCAAGACGAAGCGTCATCTTTTATCCTTACCCTTAAATAATATTATGCCACAAAATACTCCCCGCAAACCAAAATCCAAGCCCAAGGCAGAACTTGAAAACTACGGACACCTCCAACCCCAAGCCCCCGAGTTGGAGCAGGCCGTCATAGGCGCGTTGCTTATCGAGACAGAGGCTTATGCGCAAATCTCCGAAATCCTCAAGCCCGAGAGCTTCTACGACCCTCGCCACAAGCACATTTACGAGGCCGTTAGTCGCTTGAATATTTATCAGAAGCCCTCCGACATCCTCACCGTAGTTGACGAGTTAGAGCGCATGGGAGCGCTTGAAGAAGCGGGTGGGCGTTACTACATCACCCAACTCTCGGGGATGGTTTCTTCGTCAGCTCACATAGTCTACCATGCCCGCATCATTGCGCAAAAGGCATTAGCACGACAGCTCATCACCTACACCAGCAACATCCAAACGAAGGCCTTCGACCCCACACAAGATGTGGACGAACTCATGCAAGAGGCTGAAGGCGGACTCTTCACGCTCAGTCAGCAAAGTCTGAAGAAGGAGTACACGCAGATTGACCCCGTCATCAACGACGCCTACAGCATGCTGATCAAAGCCTCCAAGCGAAGCGACGGTCTTTCGGGCATCTCTACAGGCTTCACAGACCTTGACAAGATGACCTCCGGATGGCAACCCTCCGACCTCGTCATCCTTGCCGCGCGCCCCGCAATGGGTAAGACCGCATTTGCCCTCAGTATGGCCAAAAACATCGCCATTGACCAAGGCATCCCCCTTGCGTTCTTCTCGCTTGAAATGTCGAATGTGCAGCTCATGAACCGTGTTATTTCAAATGTCACAGAAATTGAGTCGGATAAGCTCAAGACAGGGCAACTCCGCCCCGATGAGTGGCAACGCCTCGACGGACGCATGAAGCAGCTCTTTGGCAAACCCCTCTTCCTCGACGATACTCCCTCGCTCTCCGTCTTCGAACTCCTCACCAAAGCCCGCCGCCTTGTACGTGAGCACGGAGTCAAAATCATCATGATTGACTACCTACAGCTGATGAACGCCTCGGGCATGAACTACGGAAGCCGACAGGAAGAAGTGTCAACCATCTCGCGCGCACTCAAGGGCTTGGCAAAGGAACTCAACATCCCCATACTCGCCCTCTCACAGCTCAATCGTGGTGTCGAAAATCGTGCCGATGGTGACAAGCGCCCGCAACTTTCCGACCTACGCGAATCCGGGGCCATCGAGCAAGACGCCGACATGGTGTGCTTCATCCACCGCCCAGAGTATTACAAAATCTATACCGACGGCAACGGCCGTGACCTTCGTGGGATGGCAGAAATCATCATTGCCAAGCACCGTAATGGTGCCGTGGGCGATGTGCTCCTCTCCTTCAAGGGACAGTTTACGCGCTTCCAGGATCGCGATGCTGACAACTACATCCCCACACCTGGTGAGGAATTCTCGTCAAGTATCTCAACCAACCTCTCAGCGCCAGCAAACTATCCAGAATCCGACCCGCTCAACTTCCCACCACCCTCGATGGGAGATGTGCCTTATTGATAAAGAAGAATCCGCGTCATGTAAAAATACATGTTGCGGATTTTTTTTCGTTGTATAAATAGAGAAGGAGGAAAAATACTCGGCACTTACTATTAGTGAGTTAGTTTGAAATATCAGGGAGATAATTTAAAATAGTAGGGACTTACAAATAAGGAAACAAGATTTAAATCGAGTCTTAAACAATTTAGGTGTGATTTCTAATTAACTAACAAGAGCAGGAATAAACGCGATGCGTCTTTCCCGCTCTTGCTTATGAGTAAGTGTTGAGAATAGTTGTTGGGTCACAGACAAACGCGCGTATGTTTCTCCTCTTCTTCTGCAAAAATTATTTTTCAATCAGCGCTACTGCGTATGCGGAGATGCCCTCTTCACGACCTGTGAATCCGAGCTTTTCGGTGGTTGTGGCCTTTATGCTGACATCGTCAGTAGTAATGTCCATAAGCGGAGCAAGCACTTCTTTCATCGCTTCTACATGGGGATTGATTTTGGGACGTTCTGCGCAGATGGTGGCGTCGATATTTCCAATTTTATACCCCTTTTCTTTAAGGAGGTCTGTCGTGCGACGGAGGAGTATCTTGCTATCGATGTTGTGAAACTCGCCTGCTGTATCGGGGAAATGGTAACCGATGTCACGCATGTTGGCTGCGCCAAGTAGGGCGTCGCAAATGGCGTGAATCAATACATCGGCATCACTATGCCCCAGGAGACCGAGAGTGTGAGGTATCTTAATTCCGCCGAGCCAAAGGTCGCGACCCTCTACAAGGCGGTGGACATCAAAGCCCATTCCTATGCGTATCATAAAAGGTGAAAGGTTAAAGGTTAGAGGTGAAAGGGGGGGGAATCCCGCTTTGGGGGCTTTATACTCCGTTTGTTAGTATCCAAACATGTCTCGGAGCGCATCAAGTTCGAAGGAGATGCTTACGCGCATGGTTTGGTCGAGTGGGTTAGAGGCTTCGGTAGCGATGGTGTAACCCGCGTCAATGTTAATGACATTCATGCGGAAACCTGCTCCGACTGCGTAGTACTTACGGTTACCCTGCATTTCGCTTTCGTGGTGGTAACCTGCGCGGAGGAAGAACTTGTCGTTGTAGCAGTATTCAGCCCCTACGCTCCATTGGATTTCTTCGAGTTCGCCCTTAAATCCGCGCTCACTATCACCGAAACTTTTGAAGATGCCGGAGATGGATGATACATCGTAATAGTCGGTTTTGAGGCGCTCTTGATAGTCGGCTTCTTCTTCGCCTTCTAATTTAAGGGGCATAGAGGGCACGAGTAGCTTGTTGACATCGGCAGAGAAACTGATGCGGTTATACTCATCAATGGGCACGAGCAACGAAGCACCGAGGCGGAGGTTGGTGGGGATGAAGTAAGAGTAATCATCGCCATAACTGATTTTAGAACCGATGTTTGAGATGTTTAACCCCAAACCTAACTGACACTCGCGCTGACCGAGGAGCACATAACTCTGATTGTAGGCAGAGATGTCGGCAGCAAAGGCTGAACCTGGTTTCACATTGTCGTCGTAGTGACCAGAAAGGTCGGAGTAAATGTAGCGTAGGGCAACACCTGCCGAGAATGTTTCTGAAAGCATGCGTGAGTAAGCCACATCAACCGCCATTTCATAGGGCTTGATGGTCATGTCGCCCGCTTCCGTCATCACTTCACCCAGCGAGAAGTAGCGCAATGAAGCAGAAACTGCCTGATAGTCGCCAATGCGGTAATAACCAGCGGCATTGAGCAAGGCGATATCGTTGGTGAGTTGGCGCAACCAGGGGGTGTAGTTAATGGCAAGTCCAGAGCGCGAGATGGTGAAGGGATACTTCGCTGGGTTCCACGCCTGTGAATTGACATCAGGGTCGGTGGCCACACCGAGGTCACCCATTGACGCCGCACGCGCATCGCCTGCAATGCTTTGCGACACGACAGCGGTCATGACGGGATTGAACTGGTCTTTTATATCATCTTGTGCGCAAAGGGGTAGGGCGCAACAAGAGGCAAGAAGCATGAGTTTAGACTTCATAATGTTAGGTTATGAGGATGAGGATTGGAGTTGTTGAATCGTCGAGTGTTTAGAACTTGACGATTCAAGTGTTCAAGTCTATCGGGTAATCATTTGATTTAATTGCCTACGATTACGAGGCGCTCACCATTCATCTCTTCACTTCCAGCGGGTGAACTAATCGTTGCGCGGAAGATGTAGATGCCCTTTGGAAGGGGTACACCTGCTGTGGTGGTAAGGTTCCAACGCTCTGTGGCATAAGTGGTGGTAAGGGGTTGACTTTTCTCCCACACTTTTTGGCCGTTCATCGTAAACACTTCAAATGTAAGCGTTCCTCCGATGTGTGCTTCAGATGTATTTGCTACAAATTGAGTGTAGGTGCGCGCGGGGTTAATGGCGGCATAGAGGCGCTTGCTTTGTTGTGTTGCCGTTCCTACAACGAAATCAAGCGTTGATGTTGAGGAATTGTTGTTGTGGTCCCAAGCACGGAAGGAGAGGGTGTGACGACCGGGTGAGAGGTTCTCAAATTGGTAACTGACGGTACCCTCCTTATATGAACCAAAGTCATAAGCAAAGTAATCGTTGAGCACAATCAAGTTGTTGGTTTGATTGTCTATCACCAGTTCTATATCGTGACCAAGACTTGTGCCTGTAGCGTTGATTCCCGATTCATCAGAAAGTTTGGCGATAAAGAGTGGATTACTATTTGTAACACCACCGTTGGGGAACTCTGCCTCGTTCAGATAGAGGAAGATTTGTGGTCCTACAGAGTCGGTATTGATTCCTTCTTCGGTGCCATTTAAGTGGAACGCTTCGCTCAACCCGCGTGCTTCCTTTTGCCCATCATGATTCACAGCATAGAGCGAGAGACGCCCGCAATCGGTGCTATAACTAATGTCGCGAGGGATGGGGATATAAATGTTGAAGCGACCATTACGGATGGAGTCGCTACCGTTAAACACAATCTTCGTGCGTTCAGAGTAAGTAAAGGCTTCGTCTGCCACATTGCCGCTATTGCGACATGTAAGCGTTTCTACCTTATCGTAGAGCGTTGCCGTGAGAATGCCAGAGAAGTCTGCCTCATTTTCAATATATCCTGAAAAAGTAGCAATAGAACCAGCTTTCAACTCACGGTTTTCTCCTTCCACAATCTTTGCGCCATTGATGGAATCTACAATGATGTTTAGGGTTGGTTGCATCAAGCGGAGCGCAGGGTCGCCAGCAATGATGTATTTGAGTTTGTTAATCGTGCGGTCTTGTGCTGAAGTGATAAGCTTATTCTTTGCAATGCGCAGAGCGTCGCCAAAGGTATTGTATGAACCATCGGCATTGCGTTTGACGAGGGCTTCGCAGAAGGCTATATTGAGCGCGTTGTTTTCGGTAGCATACACGGCACGCGAAGCACACATGAAGGCTACTGCACCACCTTGAGGAGCAAAGAGGGCTTGACGACCGAAGTCAATGGTTTCCTGATCATAGGGAAGAATCTCACATGAGGCGAGTACCCAAATGGGGAGCGCTTTAGAGGTGACTGTTTCCCAATCAGATGTCTCGAAGATGTAAGAGTGAGATATTTGCGCAGGGCTTCCGTGTCCACTGTAATTAAACATTAGCGCACCACGCTTAATCTCTTCCGTTAACACCTCTGTGGCTTTTGGGAAACGATAACCCGTAGCGGTCATTTCACGTTCATAGTAGTCGGGATAGATGCGGCGGATGTTGAGTTGGTCGTTACTTGCAGTACTCATTATATTAGCAGTGCGCTCGGCATCTTCCATGTGATCGTTTTTATCACCAACATCCGTTCCTCGAGGAGCATCACCAATCATTACGATGCGGTTTTTCCAACTTCCGGTTTGTTGGTTTTGCAAGTATGCGATAGATTTGTCTACAAGTGTCTTTGCGTTAGTCACATTGTTACATACGAAGCGACCGATTCCGAGGTCAACCTTCTCGGTCTTCAGATTGTTTCCTTCGCCATCATCCAAGAGTCCGAAATAATCGTCACTGGGGTAGGAGACTATATCACCAATTACATTTTCGGTTTGAGAATCGTAATAATCATTGTCTTCATATACCAAAAGGTAGTCTTTGGGCGAGCGCGACTTCCACGCAGTTGTCACCATGCGGTTATCGAAAGTACCATCTCCGAATAAGAGCAAGTAACGCGGCATTTCAGTGTCTGTGGTTGCATTGTCGTACAACATCTTCAAGTAACGACGAATGGCGGTTGCATCGGGGGTTCCGGAACCAAATTCGTTGAATATTTGGTGTTGACCAACGACTTCAACCTTCAGATTACTATAAAGTCTGTGTGCTTCAGCCAAACGATTGGCCTCGTCGTTATACTTACCACTTTCAGGAGTAACAATCACCATTTGCACACCTTTATGTGCATGCAAATTTTGATTTTCTACTGTTCCGATATAGGTGGGTGTTGCGTAGCTCTTATCGGTGTTTACAACGATGTAGCGGTGTTTCCCATTAAGAGCAACAGCCGTGAGTGAGGTGGCGTCTAACTGTGTGGAGCAACGTGTAATAGTCCCCGTATTCTCGTCCAATCGCCACACCTGCGTAGCGTTGGTTGCGCCCTCAACGCTTAATGCAATGGCGCTTGAATTTGTAGGGGTTGGTACAAAGGTGAAAGCGGTGCCCGTTGCAGAAAGTTTTCGAGTGTAAGTCAAACTCAAATAGTTAAGTCGCGCATCTCTTCCTGCGGTTGTCGTAAACTTAATAGGTGTTGTCTCTGCGATGTCTTCAAGCGTATATGTTTGGCGCTTGTCTATGGCCTTCTCATGCTCACGGCAGTAGCGAATACTGAAGCGTCCGAGGGTGTTTCCACTATGAGCAACGAGAACTTCTGTGCTTGACGCAGTATTTGACGCAGAGAAGGATAATTCCAATGATGCTGAACCGCTTACAGCATCAGGAGTATTTAATGTATAAGTTTTGCTATTGCCCGTTGCAAAATTGTAGGCATCATAGAATTGTCTACCGCCTTCATACCAAGCAAATTCATCCTTGTCATAAAGAACATGGTAGGGCACTTCGTTCACGGTATTTGTGGTTGTACACGCACCGTCTTCTTCAAGTGACAAAGGTGCTTCGCCCTCAGTGATAAAGTAATAGGAATAGGAAGAGTAGGGGTTTATCTCGTGCTTCCATCGTTTCCCTGAATTGTTCCAAGTGCGTCTTACCACACCATTGGCGAAGAAAAGAATTTTGTCGTCAGAACGGAATGCCGCTACTTCATTGAGGTCATCAATGTGGGATGTGCCCGTATCATAAAGTTTCTTTGCTTGCGGTAATCCCCCGTAACCATAAATCTTTATGCGCTTCAAGTCGGTGAATCCCCACTGCTTAATAAGCGCTTGTGAGAGTTGATAAATGCCCTCTTCAGTCACGGCTATTTTTACCCACTTACCAGATGCAAGTACGGAGTTTTCGGTATAGCGTTCTTGCTGACTCGTGCGCACTTCTGAAGCAAGGACGGCCTTGGGGCGAGTACTTACGCGAATGCTTGTCAATCTAACCCATTCACCATCTTTCTTAAGGAAGGGAGCAAATGAAACTTCTACTACACCTCTCTTGCGCTCCATTCCGTAATGTATCTGTACTTCCAAGCGTTCTGAAAGGTTTATTCCTGCTTGTTTTAGTTTCTTTATCTCTTTGTTTGTCAATGTGATATATTCCGGATATTCTACAAACACTTCAGTATCCTCAGCTGACTGTCCTTGAGCGAGTTTGATTTGTGTGCTGTACAACGGAAGGACATCGTTCACGGGATAATCCTGCGGACGAAGTGTCTCAAACTCCTGGGCAGAAGCACCAAAAGAGCATAGAAATAAGAGGAGTATGGTGAAGAATGACTTCATTTGTGATATACTATTTTACATTGAATTGGAGCACCTTTTCTGCACCCAAATATCCCGTAATTTTGTCATTTATACCTACGGTTTGTGGCAGCGTGGGACTTCCCGTAAAGATAAGGTCACCTTGGCGCAGTGTGTAGTGCTTGCTGACTTGCGCAATGACCTTGTCAATATGGTTGCGCATCATGGTTGACACGCCTTCTACAATCTTTGTTTCGCCGTTGAGAATGGAGAACCTAATGTCACCTGGCAAAGGTTTGAAGTGCAGATTAACTCCAACTTCATCCTCCGTTTGTGTCTGCTGCTTAGGGGTATATAAGGGAATCATTTTCCCAATAGCTGCAGCTCCGTCAAAACCTACGGCAAGGTCCCACGGACGCTGTGCTTCCGCTAATTCTTGACGCAGATTCTCTGCTGTAAACGTTGCTCCAACGGTAACGGCATCATAGTAGCGGTGGGCAAATCGTTCTGAAATAGAGCGCCCCAAGCGACAGATGCGAACCACCAAATGACCTTGGATGGTGCATGGATCGGCAAAATCAGGGATAAAGAAGGGTTTACCATCCTTTAACAATGCCGTATCTGGCAAGGTGTATACATCAAGTGCTTCTTCATTTAACGCAGTTGCGGGATAATTATTGTACAATACGATTAGTTTCATAGAATTTTAACTGATATATTTGTGCAAAGTTACAACTTTTGCATGAATCCTTGTGTTGACCATTCTTAAATAAATACAAACGAAGTCACAAAGTCTCAACTTTTCATTATTCTAAATTGTAATTAGAAGTACGATTATGTTTAATAGTATTTTTAGAAAGAAGTTGGTCTGTTTAGATAAAATATTTTAAAATGTCTTTTTGAACACGTGAACAAACTCTACTGATGAAGGTGATTTGTATTGCCCTACGGAAATCATTTTCTGAGTGATGATTTAAATTTATGAGTTGTAATTCTAATTTTGTGCGTTATGAAGTTTTAACAGCGGAAAAGAAATAGTATCTTTGCAACAATTATGAAAAAATGCAGCATCCTACATATCATCCTGTTGACGCTCGTTTTCTTTCCTGCTCTTTGTGATGCACAATTAGTAAAGGGAAATTTTAATAAACTGCAGCGTGGAAATTTTAACCCTGGTTATGAAAATCAAGGGTCAAGATGGAATGAAATTTCTGAAGATACAATCGAGACGACATCAAAACTTGATGTCCCCGAAGGTATTTATGCTTGGCGTGTAGACCCCACTTTTGGAGACATTGTGCTCGCACCTATTGACACCTTGCAACACACCTTTCAGAATCAAGGTTCCACAAAGGGACTTTACGGCGGTTTCTTAAGCACAGGAAACTTGGGCGCACCAAGAACAGCGCTCCATCTGACGCATAAACCGTATATAGGTTGGAATGAGCAATTTATGTTCATGAATCCCTACGATTTCTTTGTAGAACGTGCTTCTAATCAGTTGTTTACTAACACCAAGTCTCCCTTCACAAACATTACCTATCACGAATGTGGAGACAAGGAGCATGGTGAGGACCGAATTACGGCGCTTTTTGCCGTCAATGCGGGCAAGAAAATTGGTTTAGGATTTAATCTTGACTACCTATACGGACGCGGTTATTTCCAAAGTCAAAACACGGCACACTTCAGAAGCGACATTTACGCATCATACATTGGCGACCGCTACAATGCTCATTTGGCATACCGCTTACACTATTTGAAGACCACAGAAAATGGCGGTCTTGAGGATGACAAGTACATTACAGAACCCGAATCATTCTCAACGAATTACGAAACTTGGGACATGCCCACCAACCTGTCTAAGACGTGGAATAAGATAAACGTTAATTCTTTGCTTTTCACACAGCGAATTCACATCGGTGGCAATGGCGCAGCAAATGATTCAACAACTACCGATAGTCTTGCGAAAAAAGAGGTCGTGAAGTCAAATGTACCTCCCTTGACGCTTTCACACTCTATGCAGGTTGATCACGACGATAGATTGTTCTTGAGTAATTTTGCTTCTAATGAGTTTGATTCCAACTATTTCAAGGATTATTTTTTCGTAGGCGACTCTGCGGCAGATAAAACAAAGCACTTTGCCGTTCGTAACACCCTCGCATTGGAGTTGAATGAGAAGTGGAAAAAATGGTTGCGCGCTGGTGCAAGAATCTATTTCACTCATAAGTACGAACGCTTCACCTTGCCGCAATCACCAACGGCATCAGATTCTTACAATTACAACTACTTCAACATTGGTGCGCAGTTGATGCACCGCAAGGGGAAGTTGTTGAATTACGACTTAGTTGGAGAACTTCGCACCAGAGACGGTAGTCGTTGGGGAGAATTTAAACTCCTTGCTACAGGCGGTTTAAACCTTCCCCTTTGGAACGATTCGCTTCAAATCTCGGGATATGCTCAAATGAGTTCGGAAGAACCTGCGTTCTACTACAGACATTACCAAGCGCGTAACGCTTGGTGGAATCAAGAAGGGTTGAGCAACACGCTTACCACCCGCTTTGGTGCCGAATTAAAATATAAGACCACCAAGTTGACCGTATGTTTTGAGCAAGTCAACGATGGTGCGTATTTCCAGGAAACATTGTTTGATGCACCCAGTGCTACTGCGCCGAACACGAAACTCCACAGCGTAACGGCCATTCAGAATGGTAAACCCGTGCAGCGCCTTGAGGTGGGATTATATAATTTGACGACATTAGGTATCTTTAATTGGGAGAATAAATTGACTTATCAAACCACTTCTGACAAGTCTTTGTCCCCCACCCCGGCCTTTATTGCATACACGAACCTGTTCTTGAAGTTTAAGATAGCGAAAGTGTTGAACACAGAGATTGGTTCTGACCTCAGATTCTTCACTCGCTTCACCCCTCAAGTGTATTCGCCCATCATTGGTCAATATGTGTTGCAAGACGCGCGCTATGCTGAAAAGGTTGGTGGTTATCCAGTCATCAATGCTTACGCTAATTTCCACTTGAAGCGTACGAGATTCTACATCATGGCGTCACACATCAATGCAAGTGACCGTCAGAAAAAGGCATTCGAACTTCCCCACTATCCTATGAACGGATTCACCCTTCATTTAGGTGTAAGTTGGAATTTCGTGAATTGATTATGAAGTAGAAATGGAGAAAGGAGAAATAAGCAATTACCAAGGTCTCCTTTCTCCCTTTCGTTTAAATAGAGTTAGGCAGTTATTTTAAATTAAGTCTCGGATATTTTAAATTATTAGGGACATATTTTGAACAATAATACTAATGTCACAAACCAATGTGCGCATTGAGTAACGCCTCGCTCTACCCTATCAAAATTCTATAATTTATAGTATGAAAGACTTCGTACACCTGCACGTACACTCCCAATATTCTATCCTTGACGGTCAAGCCGCTATTCCCAAGATGGTAGATAAGGCCATTAAAGACGGAATGCGAGGCATGGCCCTTACTGACCATGGCAACATGATGGGCATTAAAGACTTCTTCAACTATACGGAGAAGGTCATTTCAAAAGCCCAAAAGTCGTTGAAAGAACTCAAGGCAAAACTTTCAGAGATTGAGGCGGGTACCTATTCTAAAACCGAAGATGAAGAGGCGCTCACAATTGACGAACTGAAGGATAAACTCCTCCCTCAAATAGAGAAGCAACAGCGCATCGCCAACTTTAAGCGCATGATAGGTTGTGAGATGTACGTTGCGCGTCGTGGTATGCACCTTAAGGAGGGAAAGCAAGACGCTTCAGGGTGGCACCTTGTAGTCATTGCAAAGAACTTCACGGGTTACAAAAACCTTATTAAATTGGTGAGTAATTCGTGGGTTGATGGTTTCTACATGCGCCCACGTACCGACCATGTGCAACTTGAAAAATATAGTGAGGGACTCATGGTGAGTTCGGCATGTCTTGGAGGCGAAATCCCGAAAAAGATTCAGGCGGGTGACCTCCCTGCTGCCGAAGAGGCCATTGAGTGGTTTAAGCGTGTCTTTAAGGATGACTTCTATCTTGAACTTATGCGCCATAAAGTGACCGACCCTGCGCAGAATGCCAATCGCGAAGTCTATTCCTTGCAGGAGGAAGTGAATCAGCATTTGATTAAGTTGGCTGCGAAGCATCAGGTGAAGCTTGTGTGTACGAATGACTCCCACTTTGTCGACGAAGAAAACGCAGAGGCACACGACCGCTTAATCTGTTTGTCTACGGGTGCTGATCTCTATTCTTCACAGCGCATGCTTTATACGAAGCAGGAGTGGTTTAAGACGCGTGCAGAGATGAATCAAGTCTTTGCCGACATTCCTGAAGCGCTCGAAAATACTTGCGAACTCGCTGAAAAGACCGAGAATTACTCCATTGACCACGGTCCCATCATGCCTAACTTTGAGATTCCAGAAGAATTTGGAACTGAGGAGGGCTACCGTCAAAAGTATTCTACTGAAGACCTTTACAAAGAGTTTACGGAAGATGAAAATGGCAATGTAGTCTTGACGCGTGAAGAGGGAGAAAGCAAGATTAAGAAGTTGGGCGGTTACGACAAACTTTACCGCATTAAGTTAGAGGCCGACTATCTTGCAAAGTTAGCTTATGAAGGCGCGAAATGGAGGTATGGCGACCCCTTGGACGATGAAACGGCTGCTCGTATTAAGTTTGAGCTACACATTATGAAGACCATGGGTTTCCCTGGTTACTTCCTTATTGTGCAAGACTATATTAAGGTGGCGCGCAAGGAGTTAGGCGTAAGTGTAGGTCCCGGTCGTGGTTCTGCCGCAGGTAGTGCCGTGGCTTATTGTTTGCGTATTACAGACATAGACCCCATTAAGTACGACCTCCTTTTTGAGCGTTTCTTGAATCCCGACCGTATCTCACTCCCAGATATTGATGTGGACTTCGACGATGACGGTCGTGGTAAGGTGCTTCAGTGGGTTACTGATAAATATGGTGCAGAAAAGGTGGCACACATCATTACCTACTCTACGATGGCCACCAAGTCAGCCATTAAGGATGTAGCGCGTGTGCAAAACTTGCCCCTGGCGCAAAGTAACTACCTCTGCAAACTCATTCCTGATAAGCTGCCCGAAGATGCCAATGGTAAGACACCGAAGATGAATTTGGAAAACGCCATTGCTTGCATCCCCGAACTTAAAGAGGCGGAAACCTCTTCTGATCCCCTACTCTACGACACCATTCGCTACGCAAAGATGCTTGAAGGGAACGTGAGAAACACGGGTGTACACGCTTGTGGTGTCATCATTTGTCGCGACGCAATTTCTGATTGGGTACCCGTTTCTACGGCAGAAGATAAGGAAACGAAGGAGAAACTGCTCTGCACGCAATATGAAGGAAAGGTAATTGAAGAAACGGGACTCATCAAGATGGACTTCTTGGGATTGAAGACACTCTCAATTCTCAAAGAGGCAGTAGCAAATATTGAGGACAGTTTGGGCATCGTGCTTGATGTTGACCAAATTCCTATTGACGACCCCGGTACCTTCCAACTCTATTGCGACGGCAACACAATTTGCACCTTCCAGTTTGAATCTCCGGGTATGCAAAAATACCTGCGTGAATTGGAACCTTCTGTATTCGAAGACCTTATTGCGATGAATGCCCTGTATCGTCCGGGGCCTATGCAATACATTCCCGAGTTTATCGACCGTAAGAAGGGGCGTAGTCCTATTACTTACGACCTTCCTTGCATGGAGAAGTTCTTGAAAGACACTTACGGCATTACCGTTTATCAAGAGCAGGTGATGTTACTTTCTCGCGAAATTGCTGATTTCACACGCGGTGAGAGTGATAACCTCCGTAAGGCAATGGGTAAAAAGTTGATTGACAAGTTGAATCACATGTACCCCAAGTTCCTTAAAGGCGGTGAAGCCCATGGTTACGACGCTAAGGTGTTAGAGAAGATTTGGGAAGACTGGCGCGCTTTTGCCTCTTATGCATTTAATAAGAGTCACGCCACTTGCTACTCTTGGGTGGCTTATCAAACGGCATACATCAAGGCAAACTTTCCCTCACAATACATGGCGGGATACATGAGTCGAAGCTTGGATAATATCACCGAAATCACCAAGGCTATGAGCGAATGTAAAGTCATGGGCATCAATGTATTTGGACCCGATATTAACGAGTCAAAAATCAAGTTTAGCGTAAACCTTGTGGGCGACGTTCGCTTCGGTCTTGGCGCCATTAAGGGAGTTGGTGAAGCTGCCGTGGCAAACATTCTGCAAGAGCGTGCGGCAAACGGCAGGTTCACATCTATCTACAACTTTGTAGAGCGTATCAACCTCGGCGCCTGCAATAAGAAGTGCATTGAAAGCATGGTGCTTGCCGGCGCCTTTGACAGCTTCGAGTTTAAACGCGAACAATACTTCGAACCTGCCTCTGATGGCGACATCTTTATTGACTCCATCATCAAGTATGGTGCACGCTATCAAACCGACCAACAAGCACAGCAAAATTCACTATTTGGAGGGTTTGAAGAACTTGAAGTCGTAAAACCCCAACCCGCAAAAGTCTATCGCGGATGGAGCGACATTGAGCGCCTAAATAAGGAACGAGAACTTATCGGCATCTACATCTCTGCCCACCCCCTGGATAGTTACCAAGTTGTGCTCAACAACCTCTGCACCGCCACATTGGAAAAACTTCAGAACAAGGCAGATTTCGCAGGTCAAGATGTCTACTTCGGAGGCATTGTAAACGCAATTGCTAAGGAGGGACAAACCAAGACGGGCAAACCCTTTGGCATCGTAGTTCTTGAAGACTATTCTGGCACCTTCGAACTCCCCCTCTTTGGCGAAGATTGGGCAAAGTGGAAGGGGTATCTCGGCATCAGTAATCCCGTATTCATTACAGCGCGAATCGAGCCCCACCGCTACCGCCCCAATGAGTACGACCTCAGAATCGGAAACATCGAGTTTCTCTCTGAAGTGAAGGAGAAAAGGATTGAAAAACTCAACATAGAAATCAACCTCGAGTCGCTCACCGAAGATCTTGTTGAAGAACTCATTGCCGTACTCGAGTCATCACCGGGCAACACGACCGTTTATGTAACGATTAGGGACCACGAAAACCAAACAATTGTGCACCTCCGCTCAAGAATACACCACTTGAATGTCACTAAAAAAATCATAGATTTCTTATCCTCAAACAGTGCCCTCAGTTATTCAATCAATTAACGCAAAAAATTGCACATCCCAAAAGTAATGTGTATTTTTGCACAGAAGTTCATTTTTTAACGTAAACAATAATCACTCAAAATGCGTCGGTTCATCCCGACAAAAGGATTTTTTATTATGGAACATATTACAGATCAAAACTATCAAGAAGTAGTAGCAAAGGGCCTTCCCTTGGTATTAGATTTCTCAGCAACATGGTGTGGTCCCTGTAAGAAGGTAGCGCCCATCATGGACGAAATCGCAGAAGAATATGCAGGCAAGGTAATCGTAGGCAAGTGTGACGTAGACGAATGTGAAGACCTCGCAATGGAATACGGCATCCGCAATGTTCCCACTGTGCTTTACATCAAGGACGGCGCAGTTGTCGACAAGCAAGTAGGTGCTGCCACAAAGAGCGTATTCGTAGAAAAGCTTCAAGCAATTTTATAAGTTATGGCAGGTTTTGAAGACGAACTCCTTGATGATGCGCAGCATGATGCACAGGCCGTAGCCTACATGTATGCCCACCTTCCCCAGGAGCAGCAAGAAAAGTTTACTGAAGACGATCTCTACTATTGCCTTGACCTTATTGAAACATACCTCACAGAAAAGGTTGATTTCACAGCAGAGGAGGTAGAACTTGATTTGGAAGTAATCACTCAATACATCCTTCAAGTAGCGAAAAAAGACGCCTATGGTCCCCTTGATGAAGAAGGCGTATACCTCGCAGTAAACGCATATTTTGACTTTGAAGAAGAAGCCGGCAATTTGTAATAGCGCATCTATTGTTGTGACAATTATTAGTAACCTAAGAAAAATTATTAGTAATGTAATTTAAAAAAGGTTACTAATAATTTTTGCAAAAAGTATTAGCTTTTTTTGAGGAAGTAGTGTCGAGTTACAAAAAGCGCATTCTCTGCGTGTTAGTGTTACTGTTGTTGCGCTTCAAAAACATGGTATAACAAGAGCAGGAAAGAAAACACATCACGTTTCTTCCTGCTCTTTTTTTGTTTCTCACTCCCCTTTCCCCGCAAAAGATTGACACAATAGGATGGTGTCATTAGGCAGGGTGACAAAAAGTAGGATAAAACCTCTGCAATGATTTGTTAAAAATTATGTCGGTTTTCGTATCACGCTTTCATAATTTATTTGTAATTTCGCAGGTGATAACCTTAACATAACTTAATAACATTATGAAGAAGACAATTTTGGTAACGGGTGGTACTGGTTTTATCGGTTCACACACTACAGTAGAACTTCAGGCTGCTGGTTACGATGTAGTCATCATTGACAACCTCTCAAACTCTAAGGCAGACGTAGTTGACGGTATCGAAAAGATTTCAGGCATTCGCCCCGCTTTCGAAGAAGTTGACTGCTGCGACTATCCCAAGCTTGAAGCAGTGTTCCAGAAGTACCCCGGTATTGAAGGTATCATTCACTTTGCTGCGTCTAAGGCAGTAGGCGAAAGTGTTGAACAGCCTTTGAAGTACTACGAAAACAACATCGTTTCGCTCATCAACCTCCTCAAGTTGATGCCCAAGTACAACGTGAAGGGTATTATCTTCTCATCAAGTTGCACCGTTTATGGTCAGCCCGATCCCGAAAACCTTCCTGTTACTGAAAACGCTCCCTTGAAGCAGGCAGAAAGCCCCTATGGTAACACTAAGGCTATTAACGAAGAAATCGTTCAGGACTTCGTTAAGAGTGGCGCTCCCATCTCGGCTATCCTCCTCCGCTACTTCAACCCCATCGGTGCGCACCCCTCTGCAATCATCGGCGAAATGCCCAATGGTGTGCCCGCTAACTTGATTCCTTACCTCACACAGACTGCTATCGGTATCCGCGAATGTCTCTCTGTATTTGGTGACGACTATGACACTCCTGACGGCTCTTGCATCCGCGACTTCATCTACGTAATCGACCTCGCTAAGGCACACGTTTGCGCAATGGAACGCATCCTTAATGGCAAGAACGAAGAAGCTGTTGAAATCTACAACGTAGGTACAGGTAAGGGTGTTACAGTATTCGAACTCATCAATACTTTCGAAAAGTGCACAGGCGTTAAGCTTAACTATAAGGTTGTAGCACGTCGTCCTGGTGACATCGAAAAGGTTTGGGGTAATGTGGACAAGGCAAATCAAAAGCTCGGTTGGAAGGCTGTTCACACACTCGAAGACTCACTCAGCACTGCTTGGAAGTGGCAGCTTGAACTCCGCGAACGCGGCATCATGTAATACCCTTTTGAAATAAGAAACGAGAAAGGAGAAAGGAGAAATGGCTGACGCATGGTCCTTTCTCTTTTCTTTTTTCTCTTTTCTTTTTCTCTAAATATAAGAAGGAAGAACGAAAGACGGATTCGGGGCGCTTTAGTCTTCAGAGCTTTCAGAGACTTCAGAGTCCGCATGGTCTTTGGCTTTAGCCCCTTCGGGCGCCACAACCTTCGGTTCTCCTTTTTCCTTTCTCATTTCTCCTTTCCCAATCTATGTACACCAACCCCTATCCCACTCATCCCTCACCCTGTTATATCCTTGAAGAAGAGAAGCTGCGCCGTAACCTCTCGCTCATCAAGAGCATTGCTGACCGTGCGGGGGTGGAATTTATCTTGGCGTTTAAGGCTTTTGCGCTTTGGAAGACCTTCCCCATCTTCCGCGAATACATCACGCACACTACTGCCTCGTCGCTCTACGAAGCACGCTTGGCGCTTGAAGAATTTGGTTCGAAGGCACACACGTATTCGCCCGCTTATGAGGACGAAACCTTCGATGAAATCGTAAAATGCTCCAGCCACATCTCCTTCAACTCGCTCACACAATTTGAACGCTTTGCCAGTCGTGCAACAGGCACCTCTTGCGGTGTGCGTATTAATCCTGAGTATAGCGAAATCGAGACCGACCTCTATAATCCTTGCGCTCCGGGTTCTCGCTTCGGCGTGTTGGCAAAAGACCTTCCCGCCGTGCTTCCCGCGCAGATTGAGGGTTTCCATTGCCATTGTCATTGCGAGAGTTCTTCGTACGCGCTTGAAAATACACTCAAACACATTGAGGAGAAATTTGGAGCCTGGTTGCCAAAGGTGAAGTGGTTGAACTTAGGTGGTGGTCATCTTGTTACGCGTGCTGATTACGATGTAGAACACCTCATTGGGTTGTTGCAAAACTTCCGTGCGAAGTATCCCAACCTCAAGGTTATCCTCGAACCTGGTTCTGCCTTTGCATGGCAAACAGGTCCGCTCGTATCGCGTGTGGTGGACATCGTAGAAAACTACGGCATCAAGACCGCCATTATCAACGTGTCGTTTACGTGCCACATGCCCGACTGCCTTGAAATGCCCTACTGGCCACGCGTGAGAAACGCCGAAACCCTTGAAGGCGAAGATGCTATAGGTCACGAAACGGAAGCATGCGTTTATCGCCTTGGCGGAAACTCTTGCCTCTCGGGCGACTTCATGGGCTACTGGCGCTTTGCGCGTCCGCTTGAAATTGGCGACACCATAATCTTTGAAGACATGATTCACTATACCACGGTGAAGACCAACATGTTTAACGGCATCCACCATCCCTCACTCGCCCTGCTCCACACCGACGGTACGCTCGATGTGTTGCGCAACTATCAGTATGAGGATTATCGCGACAGGATGGATTAAATTTAATTAGGTTATAAGGTTTTGAGGTTGCTACGCTCTTAGGTTTTAAGGACTATGCAGACCGAATGGAACCTTTCAAACCTCAAAACCTCAAAACCTCTTATCCTTTCACCTCACTCAAATGAAAGAAACAAATCTTCCAGAAAATGCCTTCCGCGAGTTGCGTGAGGGCGAAGAATACAAGCCCTTGATGGAAGCGGGCAAGCAGTACCGCGAAGTCACTCCATGGTCCATCATTTGGGGTATCTTGATGGCAATTCTCTTTTCGGCAGCAACGGCTTACCTCGGTTTGAAGGTCGGTCAGGTGTTTGAAGCAGCCATTCCCATTACCATCATAGCCGTGGGAGTGGCGGGCGCAACACACCGCAAGGACCCCATGGGTGAAAACGTTATTATTCAGAGTATCGGTGCTTGTTCGGGCATGATTGTTGCAGGTGCGATTTTCACGCTCCCCGCGCTCTACATCCTTCAACACACGCACCCCGAAATCACCGTTAATTTCCTTTGGATTTTCCTTTCATCGCTCCTCGGTGGTGCGCTCGGCATCTTGTTGCTCATCCCCTTCCGCAAGTATTTCGTAAAGGAGATGCACGGCAAATATCCCTTCCCCGAAGCAACCGCCTCTACGCAAATTCTACTTTCGGGCGAGAAGAGCGGAAGCAGTGCTAAGCCCTTACTTGTAGCGGGTGTGATTGGTGGTCTTTACGACTTTTCCGTGGCGACCTTCGGCCTTTGGAATGAAAACTTCACCAGCCGTTGTTGCGAACTCGGTAGTACGATTGCCGAAAAGGCGAAGGTGATCTTCTCTTGCAACACCAGTGCGGCTCTGCTCGGTATGGGCTTCATCGTAGGTTTGAAGTATGCTACGATTATTTGTGCCGGTTCTGCCCTCGTATGGTGGGGTATTGTACCAGCCATTTCGGTTCTCTTCCCCGACCTTGAAGTTGCTAACGGCATTACGGCGGGAAATGCGAACGCCGAACAAATCTTTGGTTACGCTAAGAGCATCGGTATTGGTGCGATAGCCATGGCGGGAATCATCGGCGTGGTAAAGAGTTGGGGCGTGATTAAGAGCGCCTTTGCCTTGATCGGTAAGATTTCAAAGGGCAGCGCGCAACAGGCGGAAGAAGTACGCACTCAGCGCGACCTCTCCATGAAGATTATCGGTATCGGTACGCTCGTAACCATCTTGGTAACAACACTTTTCTTCTTCTTCGGACCTATGGAGGGCAACTTGCTCTTCACCATCGTGGGCATCTTAATTGTTGCCGTTATCGCCTTCCTTTTTACAACCGTAGCGGCAAATGCGATTGCCATTGTGGGTTCTAACCCCGTGAGCGGTATGACGCTCATGACGCTCATCCTTTCCAGCATTATCATGATGCTCGTAGGCTTGAACGGCACACACGGAATGGTGGCGGCGTTGATTATGGGCGGTGTGGTATGTACGGCACTCTCATCAGCGGGCGCTTTCATCACCGACTTGAAGATTGGTTATTGGTTGGGAAGCACGCCCAAGTATCAGGAGACTTACAAGTTTATTGGTGTCTTAGTGAGTGCGGCAACCGTAGGCGGTGTAATCATGATTCTCCAAAAAGTGTATGGTTTTACTCCCGACAATGCTGATGTAATGGCGGCGCCACAGGCACGCGCTATGGCGGGCGTTATCGAACCCCTCATGAGTGGCGAAGGTGCGCCCTGGTTGCTCTACGGCATCGGTGCGCTCATCTCTTTGGTGCTGAACTTCTGCGGTATTCCCGCTTTGGCATTCGCCTTGGGTATGTTCATTCCTTTGCAACTCAACCTTCCCCTTATCGTGGGTGGCGCCATAAATTGGTTTGTAGGTTCACGCACGAAGGATGAAAAGGTGAATAACGCACGCATCGAAAAGGGCACATTGCTCGCCTCTGGTTTTATTGCCGGTGGCGCCTTGATGGGTGTAGCAAGTGCTGCGCTTCAGTTTGGTGGTATCAAGTTTGATAATAGTGCTTGGCTTGCAAATCCCTCAAGCGAAATCCTTAGTCTTGCTTGCTACTTGTTGTTGATTTGCTACTTGATTAAGGCAACATGTAAGAAATAAGCAACATGCTTACGAAGAACAAAATTAAATACATCACTTCCCTTGCGAAGAAGAAATTCCGCGATGAGGAGGGCGTATTCCTTGCTGAAGGAGCGAAGGTAGTGGGAGACATTCTCCCCTACTTTCGCTGCCTTATGCTTTGTGGCACGAAAGAGTTTCTTGCTCAACATCCCAATGTAAACGCCGATGAAGTGATTGAGATTACTGAAGCTGAACTCCAAAAGTGCTCCCAACTGAAAACACCGCGCGATGTGATTGCCGTGTTCCGCCAACCCACTCCTTCGCCCATTTCCGAAGAAGTGTTGCGCGAGGAACTCTGCATCGTGCTTGACGGCGTGCAAGACCCTGGCAACCTCGGCACGATTATTCGCCTTGCCGACTGGTTTGGTATTCACCACATCATTTGCTCGGAAGACACTGCCGACGCATTTGCCCCCAAAGTGATTCAAGCCACAATGGGTGCCATCACGCGTGTCTCGCTCCATTACACAGATTTAACGACATTCCTTTCCTCTATCCCTCAAGACGTACCTGTTTACGGCACTTTCCTTGAAGGAGATAACATCTACGGCAAATCACTTTCTTCCAACGGGTTGCTCATCATGGGCAACGAGGGAAATGGCATCCGCCCCGAGACGCAAGCGTTTATCAATCAGAAACTCTTTATTCCTCCCCATCCAGCTGGGGGTGAAACGTCGGAGAGTCTGAATGTAGCCATTGCAACCGCCATTTGTTGTGCCGAATTTAGAAGACAACTTCATTGTCAAATGACTTAACGAAGTCTAATAAATTAGGTAGTAATCAAGTGCTATTATCCAGCCTCTCGTAATGTATTTCATCCCCCTGCTTCTCATTATCTTCATTTGGTTGCCCCTCCTCTTTATTTTAAGATGGAGGTATTACCGCATGCCCTTACTCCCTAAGGCGAAGGATGAAAAGGAGAACGATGAGACGCTTCCGATTACCGTGGTAATTGCGCTTGAACTTGAAGGAGAGGTGGAAGGACTTTACTCCCTACTCACCAGCATTTTCAATCAGCAATATGCGGGGACAATTCATGTGCTTATTGCCAATTACTCGGGCGAGAAAGCTGTTGAAGAAACGCTGCTTCGCATGGAGCGTGATTTCCGACATCTTAAACACACGAACATCGCAACGACTACGCATCTGATTGACCGTGAGAAGTTAGCGATGAGCGTCGGAATTAAGGGGGCGCGGACAGAGTGGGTAATGCTACTGGATGCCGATGTGCTTCCGCCAGCGCCCAATTGGTTGCAAATGATGATGGAGGCGCGTGGACAAGATGATGACATTGTCGTAGGGTATTCTAATCATGGTGTAAATAACAAAGAAACAACGCTTTGGCACTATGATGTGCACCTTCAAAACATCCAAAACTTTAAGGTGGCACGCATCGGAAATTACACTGGAGGATTCTTGACGCATGCCCTGATACGCAAGAGTCATTTCTTGGAGCAACAAGGTTTCTCTAACCGACACACACGACTGAGCATCGGCGCTTTGCCGTTGCTTGTAGCACATCTGTCAAGAATCGGTCGCGTTTGCGCAACGCTTTCCGCAGAAACGGGTGTGTTTAAGGTTCATTCGCATGAAAATGATTTCCACCAAGAGGCATTGGAGCACCACATTATATATTATTATATGTCAGTCAAGTCAAGGGTGATAAACGCTTGTTACAACATCAGCGCCTGCTTCTTGATAACCCTCCCTCTGCTACTCCTTTATGCCGTTTTGCAAAATGTGGCGCTGTGGATACATTTTTGTGGACGAGAAACGGCGGTCAGAGTCCTGACAATTACCCCAAATTCACCGATGATTTGGGAAGTAATTGTTCACACAATTATCATTGTTGTGTTCCTCGCCCTTCTCATCATTCCATTGCGACGCTTGCACCAAAGTTTTGAAGGTGTGGGCATCAACATGAGTTATCCTAAACTCCTAATTTACCCATTTTTACTCCCCATTTACCGCACAAATAAGCGAATTCTTGCATTTTTCTACCGTAAGAAGTGTGTTAGACGCCTTTAATGCGTAAAAAAGGGGGCGAAAAACTGTGTCAAAACTAAAAAAAGTAGTAACTTTGCACACGCTATGGCAATAATGGACCTTCTAAATATTAATCTCTCTAAAATTCCTGCTGACGGAATGAAGTTGGAAATGACTCTTGATGGAGACTTTTTCACTGCATTAGATCAGGATAGAATTAAGGGCGGAACAGTCAAGGTGAACTTGAATATTCGCGAACATTCAGGAGAGGTTTATACGTTGAAGTTCGTTATTCAAGGCGAAGTAATTGTTGAATGCGACAGATGTCTCGATGACCTGGCCCTTGTTGTTGATGCTGAGGAGACCATCAAACTTACCTATGACGATGAATCCGACTCCGCAGCCGATGACATTAAATTCATCCCCAAGAATACGAACATGTACGACGCTTCTTGGGACGTCTACGAAATCGTGGAACTTTCACTCCCTATTCAGCGCACCCACCAAGTGGGGGAGTGTAATGAGGACATGCTCAGTCGCATTTGCTATAATGAAGAAGAGTGCATCTAAAATTTCATGCTGAGAACATTTAATGCACCACACACAAACACTAAAATTAATATTTTAAACATTTAAAGAAAAATGGCACATCCTAAAAGAAGACAGTCAAAGACAAGAACACTCAAGCGTCGTACACATGACAAGGCAGTAGCTCCTACACTCGCAGTTTGCGCTAATTGCGGTGGTTGGCACATCTACCACACAGTATGCCCCACTTGTGGTTACTATCGTGGTAAGCTCGCTATCGTAGTTGACGAAGTTGCTGAGTAATCAACTTTTATACCGAGGAGTTAAAAGCCGAAAGTTATTAAACACTAATTTTAAATGTGTATCTCGCTTTCTGCTTTTAACTCCTTATTTTTTCTTTACAGGTAAGTTACGAGTGAACTACGGGAAGGGCGAACGAAAAACGAAAAATAAATCGTTAGAATCCGCAACCTTCTCATCCCCCCCACTCGATTCTTTACCTACTTCATCATCATTACTATGGAAAAAATCAATGCTGTAATCACCGGAGTTGGCGGTTATGTTCCTGAATACGTACTCTCAAATGACGAACTCTCTCGCATGGTTGATACCAACGACGAGTGGATCATGACTCGCATTGGCATTAAGGAGCGTCGCCTTCTTAATGAAGAAGGGCTTGGTACAAGTTACATGGCGCGTAAGGCTGTTAGACAACTTCTTGAAAAGACAGGTACTGACCCCTTGGATGTAGATTGCATTATCGTGGCAACTTCTACTCCCGACTTCCACTTCCCCTCAACAGCAAGTATCGTGTTGGGACGCGTAGGTTTGAAGAACGCTCATGCGATTGACATGCAGGCGGCTTGTTGCGGTTTCCTTTATGCGATGGACACTGCCGCAAGTATGGTTCAGAGTGGTCGTTACAAGAAGGTTGTAGTTTGTGGTGCCGACAAGATGTCAAGTGCTGTTGACTATACTGACCGTGCAACTTGTCCTATTTTTGGTGACGGTGCAGCTGCTGTATTGGTTGAACCAACAACAGAAGAATACGGTTGGCTCGATTCACACCTCCGCACAGACGGTCTTGGTCTTCCCTACCTCTGCATGAAGGCTGGTGGTTCGGTTTGTCCTCCCTCGCATTACACCATTGAACACCGCATGCACTTCGTACATCAGGAAGGTAAGACGGTATTTAAGTTTGCCGTTACCAACATGACGGATGCATGTACAAAGGTGGCTGAACGCAATAACCTTGCAAAGGATAATATTGCTTGGGTGGTTCCCCATCAGGCTAATGTGCGCATCATCGAAGCTGTTTCTGCACGCCTTGAAGTAGAACCCGAAAAGGTGATGATGAACATTCAGAAGTACGGTAACACTTCAGCAGCATCGCTTCCCCTCGCTTTGTGGGATTACGAAAAGCAGTTGAAGAAGGGTGACAACCTCGTACTCACAGCATTTGGTGCTGGCTTCACTTGGGGTGCAGCATACCTTAAATGGGGTTATGATGGAAAATAAACCCAACCACAAGGCTGGATTTGTCAACATCGTTGGTAACCCTAATGTGGGTAAGAGCACATTGATGAACCTCCTTATGGGTGAGCGTATTTCGATTGCGACATTTAAAGCGCAAACAACGCGTCACCGCATTATGGGAATCATCAACTCTGAGGATGCTCAAATTGTCTTTTCAGACACGCCTGGAGTATTGAAACCTAATTACAAGCTCCAGGAGTCAATGTTGGCATTCTCTGAATCAGCTCTCCAAGATGCTGACGTATTGCTCTATGTAACAGACGTCATTGAGCAACCCGACAAAAACATTGAATTTCTTGAAAAGGTTCAGAAGTTGAATGTACCTATCCTTTTGCTCATTAACAAGATTGACCTTTCTGATCAAAAGAAATTGGAAGCACTCGTGATGGAATGGAAGAAAATCCTTCCTACGGCTGAGATATTCCCGATTTCAGCGCAAGCAAAGTTCAATGTTGATAATGTGTTGAAGCGCATTAAGGAACTCATTCCGCTTTCACCTCCCTATTTCGAGAAGGACCAGTGGACAGACAAACCTGCGCGATTCTTCGTAACGGAAATCATCCGCGAGAAGATTTTGCTTTACTACGATAAGGAAATCCCCTACTCCGTTGAAGTTGTTGTAGAACAATTTAAGGAGAGCGATAAGAGCATCCACATCAATGCCATCATTTATGTAGAGCGCGACTCGCAAAAGGGAATTATCATCGGACACAAGGGCGTGGCGCTGAAGAAAGTAAGCACAGAGGCACGCAAGACATTAGAGAAGTTCTTCCAAAAGAACATCTTCCTTGAAGTATTTGTCAAGGTAGACAAGGATTGGAGAAACTCTTCGAAGCGCTTAGAGAGTTACGGTTATTCACACGAATAATAAGGTGTAGGTCTACGAAGCACTTCGCATATTCACATTTATAACTATAAGAGATAAATATGGCATTAGTTGCAATAGTAGGCCGCCCCAATGTAGGCAAATCTACACTCTTCAACCGCTTGACTGGCACACGCTCTGCAATCGTTTCGGACGAAGCGGGTACTACGCGTGACCGTCAGTATGGTAAGGTCGAATGGTGTCAGCGCGAATTTTCTATCGTTGATACAGGCGGTTGGGTAGTTAATAGCGACGATATTTTTGAAGAAGAAATCCGCAAGCAAGTTAAGTTGGCTACTGAAGAAGCCGACCTCATCCTCTTCGTTGTGGACATTAAAAATGGTGTTACCGATTTGGACGAACAAGTTGCAGGTGTTCTTCGCCGCACAAAGAACCTCCCCATCATCCTTTGCACCAACAAGACGGACAGTAATGAAGACCGTTATGCTTCAGCAGAATTTTATTCACTCGGTCTTGGCGATCCCTTCTGTGTAAGTGCTGCAACAGGTTCGGGAACGGGTGACCTTCTTGACCAGATTGTGGAAAAGTTAGGCGCAGAAAAGACTGAGGCAGAAGGTGAAGAGAATATACCTCGCTTTGCCATCGTAGGTCGCCCTAACGCAGGTAAGTCAAGTCTTATCAACGCTTTTATCGGTGAAGAGCGCCACATCGTTACAGACATTGCCGGCACCACTCGCGACTCTATCCTTACGCGTTACGACAAGTTTGGTTTTGACTTTTACCTCGTTGACACAGCAGGTATCCGTAAGAAGAATAAAGTTACAGAAGACCTAGAATTCTATTCAGTAATGCGCTCTATCCGAGCAATTGAAAACTCTGATGTCTGCATCCTTCTTATCGATGCGACTCGTGGTATCGAAAGTCAGGATATGAATATCTTCCAATTGGTACAGCGCAACAACAAGAGTCTTGTAGTTGTGGTGAACAAGTGGGACACCGTAGAAGATAAGACACAGGAAGTCATTTCAACCTTTGAAAATGCTATTCGTGAGCGCATGGCACCGTTTAAGGACTTCCCCATCATCTTCGGTTCGGCACTCACAAAGCAGCGCATCTTTAAGGTGCTAGAAACTGCGAAGGAAGTATATCTCAACCGCACTCGCCGCATTACTACGCACAAGCTCAACGAAGAAATGCTTCCCCTTATCGAGGCATATCCTCCTCCATCAATCAAGGGTAAGTACATCAAGATTAAGTATTGTGCACAATTGCCCAACACACAGATTCCTTCATTCGTGTTTTACTGCAACTTGCCTCAATATGTAAAGGAACCCTACAAGCGCTTCCTTGAAAACAAAATTCGCGAACGTTGGGATTTCAATGGTACACCGATAAATATCTTCATCCGTCAGAAATAAAATATGAACGACAGAATGATATTGAATAACTTAAAGCAGACCTTTACCCAATTACTCAAACTTTTGGGTATAGGTCTGCTTCTTATTGTCTGCTCTTGTACAAAGAACGAATCGGACAAATCTTCTGATGAAACGGGTCCGACTCCCGAGGAAGTGTACCACATTTACACGCATTACATAGAAGGTCATTTTAGCGAGTACGTCAGTCATATTGCTTCATGTCAGGGCAAACCCCGCTTCTACAGAGAGCAAATCATAAACCTCTACAAGCAACAATGGGAAGAACTGACTGAGAATTACGGAAAGGTGGACTCTATAAAGATTGAGCGCATTCATAAAAGCGACAATAACGAATACGCCGCCGTATACATTCGTCAATATTACAACAAAGCAGAGTCTGAAGAAATACTGCTTCAAATGGTATATACCGAGAAAGGTTGGAAAATTAAATAACTTCCACACAAAGGAAAATGCCTCTTGAATAACCTCAAACAAAAAGGACGCACTAATTATTTAGTGCGTCCTTTTTTAAGTATTGTATTACTGCATGCTACCACCGACGATGTCGAGAAGTTCGGCGGTAATGGCAGATTGTCGTGACTTGTTGTACTGCAACTGAAGCGAGCGGAGGAGTTCGTCGGCATTGTCGGTTGCAACCTGCATAGCGACAACACGTGCGGCGTGTTCTGAAGCCAAGGAATCAAGCAGTGCGGCAAAGAGCGTGAGGTTGATGACACGCGGAAGGAGACGTGAGAAAATAACTTCTGAAGAAGGTTCAACTATGTAATTATTTTCTTCACGCGTTGCTTCTTGAGGCAGGGGGAGCGGAAGGAACTGCTCGTAGCGCAACACTTGATGCGCCGTGCTCTGTGCGTGATGATAAATCATGTAACAGGCATCGATTTCCTTTGCATCATAACTTGCCATGATGCGCTCCGCAAGTTGCTTTGCTCCGTCGTAATGAGGATGGTCGAGATATTCACAATAAGTATCTTCGGCGGCAAATCCCATGCGGCGAACGGCATCAAGTCCCTTACGTCCTACGGCATACACCTGAGCAATTTCAATGCCTTGAGCACGCAACTCTGTCACTTTTGCCGTGAAACTCTTAATCGCGTTGTTGTTAAATCCTCCACAAAGACTTGAGTTAGAGGTAAAAAGCAACAAGGCAACTTTGCTTACAGGGCGCGGAGTGACATAGGGCACATACTCAGAAGTGTCACTCACAAAAGCACGAAAAATACGACCAAGTTGCTGCTCATAAGGGCGCATCTGATCAATGCGCTGTTGAGCATGGTGGAGTTTTGAGCTCGCCACCATCTTCATCGCACTGGTAATCTTTCGCGTGCTTTGTACCGAGGCTATTCTATTTTTAACTTCTTTAAGACTGGGCATAATATAAGGTTGTTGAGGTTATGAGGTGTTAGGTATTAGGTTGTTGGGATGATTCATCCCGAAAGGTTCTTATAACCTTATAACCTAAAACCTGCAACCTTAACTAAATTGTGCCGTCAAATCAGCTGCAACCTTTTCTATACGCTTTGAAATTTCATCATCAAGTTTGCCTTCAGCAAGGGGACGTAGGATGGTTTCTTGATGGTTCGTGCGCAAGATCTGGAGGTATTGCTCTTGGAATTCGTTAACCTTATCAAGGGGCACATTCTTAAGCAAACCACGTGTGCCACAATAGAGAATGGCAACCTGTTCTTCTACAGGCATGGGACTATACTGCTTCTGAATGAGGAGTTGATTGTTCTTACGTCCGCGGTCAATAGTCATTGCCGTAACGGCGTCCATGTCGCTTGAGAACTTCGCAAAGGCTTCAAGTTCTCGATACTGTGCCTGGTCTATCTTGAGCGTACCTGCAATCTTCTTCATAGACTTAATCTGCGCAGCACCACCCACACGACTCACAGAAATACCTACGTCAATGGCAGGACGAAAACCCTGGTTGAAGAGGTTGGTGTCGAGGTAAATCTGACCGTCAGTAATAGAAATTACGTTGGTAGGAATGTATGCAGATACGTCGCCCGCTTGTGTTTCAATGATAGGCAATGCCGTGAGCGAACCACCACCCTTCACCTTGCCCTTAAGACATTCGGGGAGGTCGTTCATCTGAGCAGCTACTTCCTGCTGATTGTTAATCTTTGCGGCACGTTCAAGAAGACGTGAGTGGAGATAGAAGACGTCGCCAGGATACGCTTCACGACCCGAAGGACGGCGAAGTATGAGCGATACTTCACGATATGCAACCGCCTGCTTTGAGAGGTCATCGTATACAACGAGAGCATGCTTACCTTGGTCGCGGAAGTACTCACCGATTGCGGCACCTGCCATAGGGGCAAAGTACTGCAAAGCAGCGGGATCAGCAGCAGTGGCACTTACAATAATCGTGTAAGGCATAGCGCCTGCCGAGCGCAAAGTATTCACAATATTTGCCACGGTTGAAGCCTTCTGACCGATTGCCACATAGATGCAATAAACGGGATTGCCCGCTTCATAGGCACCACGCTGATTAATTATCGTGTCAATGGCAATAGCCGTCTTACCCGTTTGGCGGTCACCAATAATCAATTCGCGCTGACCACGACCGATGGGAATCATCGAGTCAACAGCCTTAAGTCCTGTCTGCATGGCTTCACAGACAGGCTGACGGTAGATTACACCAGGAGCCTTGCGGTCAAGCGGCATAAGGAACTTTTCACCACCAATCGCAACGCCTCCATCAAGGGGCGCACCAAGCGGATTGATGACGCGGCCAAGCATTTCTTCACTTACTTCAATAGAGGCAACCTTACCCGTACGCTTTACTGACTGACCTTCCTTAATGCCCACCGAGGGACCAAGAAGCACCGCACCGACGTTGTCCTCTTCAAGGTTCATCGCTACGGCCATTACGCCATTCTCGAATTCAATCAATTCGTTTTCCGTAACGTTATTCAAGCCATAAATGCGTACCACACCGTCACCAACAGTGAGAACCACACCGACTTCCTCTAGTTGGACATCGATGTTTACCTCCTTTAGTTGTTGGAGCAATATGTCTGATACCTCATTTGGTTTAATTTTATCCATAGTAATAATAATTTAGTAGACAAGTTTTCTTCGTAACTACACAGACTCCTTTAACCTTATTGCCTGCGTGTTACCTCACCACTTGTTTACTATATTTTCTACATTCCCTTACTAATTTTTTGTAACTGAGTTTTTAGAGAAGCATCCACACGATATGTGTCGTACTCTAAAACGAAACCACCACCAATTGTGGCATCAACCACGGTTTCAAATTCCACTTGTCCGTTAACCGCTTGCTGAACGATGGTTTTCATACGTGCCAAAATGGCATCAGAAACGGGCGTGGGTACAATGAAACGTGACTTCGTAATACCACAATGTTTGCGATATTGCGCAATGTAAGAAGTGGCAACAAATTGCATGATGTTGCAACGATTCTGATCAATGACTAATTGACAGAATCGCGACGTAGAGGCAGTAACCTCACCCTTAACCGCTATCGCAGCCAAGAGCAACTTCAATTTGTTTTCGTTGGAGACTACAGGGTTTTGCAACGTTTGCTGAATCTTAGGAAGCTTCATAAAGCAATCACTAAGTTGCTGCATTTCTGCATAAACCTGCTGCTCTTCCTTATTCTCAATAGCAAAAGACAGAAGGGCGCGCGCATAACGCGAAGAAATAATCCCAATGTCCATACGCTTCAATTAGTCTTTAGAAGGTTGGATTTCATCAAGCAATGTATTGATGTAGTTTTCATGCGCCTCTGTAGTGGCTAGACTCTGTCGCATCACCTTTTCAGAAATGGCAATAGAAAGTTGAGAAACTACACCTCTGATATCTTGAAGTGCCCGCTCACGCTCTGCTTGGATTTGGAGTTTTGCATCTTCCAAAATCTTTGCACCTTCTTCGTGAGCCTTACGTTGTGCGTCGGCAATAATCTTATCGCCAGTAGTTTTTGCTTCACGCAATATCGCTGCTTGTTGCTCGTGGGCTTCCCTCAAAATCTTCTCGCTCTCTGCTTTCAATGTTGCTAACTTTTCATTCGTAACGCGAGCATTCGTAAGACTCTCGTCTATGAACTTCTTGCGCTCTTCGACCATAGAAGTAATAACGGGGAAACCGAACTTCGCTAAAAGACCGAATACCACAAGGAAAGCTATCAACATCCAAAACAATAGCCCTAAATCAGGACTAAGAATAGATGGGAGGTTCAAAGAATCCATAAGGCAGAATTCAGATGTAGGAGTAAAGAGGAAGGATGACTGAGCGTCAACACTCAATGAGAATCATGACTCACTTATCTCAACTCTTTACTCTCATACTGCTCTGAAATTAGATGAACAAACAAAGCGCACAAACCACTACTGAGAAAAGGGCAACGCCTTCTACCAAAGCAGCAGCAATAATCATTGAAGTTCGGATGTCACCAGATGCTTCAGGCTGACGAGCGATTGCTTCCATTGCTGAAGAACCAATTTTACCAATACCGAGACCTGCGCCTACAGTTGCAAGACCTGCACCAAGAGCGGCGCCTAATTTTGTAAGACCTACTGCGAGTAATAACATAGTTGTAAAGTTTTATTTATTAGTAATTTATATTAATTTGTTAGTTATTTATTTAAAACTAATAGTAAGTTAGTGATGATGAGGTTCAGGATGTGCCATACCGATAAAAACTGCCGACAACATTGTGAACACATATGCCTGAATAAACGCCACTAAGCACTCCAAGCAGTTCATAAAAATCATAAGCACAAGACTCACAGGAGTAAGGGCGGAACCGATACCAACCCCTATAGTAAAGGCGATGAAAATCACACAGGTGAACGAAAGTATCGCTGCGTGACCACCCATAATGTTGGCAAAGAGACGCACCATCAACGAGAATGGCCGCGAAATAATGCCAAGCATTTCAACCAAAGGCATAATAGGTAAGGGACACTTGAGGAACACGGGAACAGGAGGCCAAAAGATTTCCTTCCAATACTCTTTATTACCAAACAAGTTGATGGCAATCAAGGTGCAGAATGCAAGGAAGAACGTAATGGTAATGTTACCCGTAAGGTTCGCACCACCAGGGAAGATTGGAACCAATCCCAAAAGATTGCTGATGAAAATGAAGAAGAAGCATGTGAGCAAATATGGAGCAAACTTCTTATACTGCTTCTCACCTACACTCGGACGGATGATATCGTCGTGAACCATCATCACCATCATTTCTACCACACCGAAGAATCCTTTGGGGGCTTGTTGTGTAGCGCCGTTCTTCTTATACCAACGAGCGGCACTCAAGAAGATCGTGAGCATCAATGCTACAACTATCCAAAGTTGTACAACATTCTTGGTGATTGAGATATCCCAAGGGCGCACGGAACTTCCGTCTGCCAATTTCTCGTAAATCTTACCATTGGTTTCATTTATGTAGAAACCTTTGTAAGTGTCACCATGAGTTACTTTGCTACTGCTAAACACATTCCAACCCGAAGTTTCACCCTTCACAATCACAAGGAGTGGTATTGAAATGTGGTGACCTTCGTAAGTAGTGATGTGCCAATCGTAACCATCACTCATGTGACCTAAGACGATACCCTTTACATCAATCTTACCAACTTCATGACTGTCTCCTGATGCTTTAACAGGAAGCGACATCATTACGGCAAGACCAACGACAAGTATCCATTTTAAGTATCTAATCATGTATATTCAATCGCTAATTTGAACTACTCTTTGTCTGTTTACGCTCACACACAATGAAATGTATTGAGGTAAAGAATAACGCTACAAGATAGATTATGAGTAGGTTAATCGTAAACAGCACTCTATGTTCTTGCAGAATAATAAAGAAATATACCAATGCTATCACAAGTGTTAAAAGCAAACGTGCGACATTGTTCACCATGTGAAATAGTGTTATATACTTCGACTTATTCTCCTGAAGGTAGTGGTATACAGAAAGTGAGACAAGCGTTACTACAAAGAAGATGATGGGGAGCACAATCAAAGGTGCCACCATACTGATTCCACCTTCTACATGCGCCACTTCTATATAGCACATTAAGGGTGTGAGTAATGCGTATATAAGTCCCAACTTCCAAATTGACTTTAATGCTGATTTCATGTACAATAACTTAAAGTTCTACACAAATGTTCAGCACATTATTCGTCACCTCAATGAATCCCGAGTGAATAGCAATGGTGTAATCTTCAGGACCATAGCAAAAGATGGTACCCTTTACCAAGGTGGAAATAATTGGAGCATGATTTTCAAGCACCTCAAATTGCCCCATTTCACCTGGCACTACTACCCTATTCACTTCTGCCGCATAGAGTTGTTTCTCGGGTGATAAAATCTTTATTTTCATAGTTTAACTACACTGCCTGATTGAGCAAGTTTTCACCCTTCTTAATAGCATCGTCAATAGTACCTACATTGAGGAATGCCTGTTCGGGCAAATAGTCAACTTCACCATCAATAATCATGTTGAAACCACGAATAACCTCTTCGATAGGTACCATCACACCTGGAACGCCTGTAAACTTTTCAGCCACGGTAAAGGGCTGAGATAGGAAACGCTGCACACGACGCGCACGGTTTACAATAAGGCGGTCTTCGTCAGAAAGTTCATCCATACCCAAGATGGCAATGATGTCTTGCAATTCCTTGTACTTCTGAAGAATCTGCTTCACACGCTGAGCGCAATTGTAATGTTCGTGACCAATCACGTTGGGGTCAAGAATACGTGATGTAGAGTCAAGAGGGTCTACCGCTGGATAGATCCCCAATTCCGTAATCTTACGTGAAAGCACGGTTGTCGCATCAAGGTGCGTAAATGTGGTAGCAGGCGCAGGGTCGGTCAAGTCATCGGCTGGCACATACACCGCTTGGATTGATGTAATTGAACCATTCTTCGTTGAAGTAATACGTTCCTGCATCGCACCCATTTCACTTGCCAATGTGGGTTGATAACCTACGGCAGAGGGCATACGACCAAGAAGCGCTGACACTTCAGAACCTGCCTGAGTAAAACGGAAAATGTTGTCGATAAAGAAAAGAATGTCGGTTTGCTTACCCTCACTCGCACCGCTATCGCGGAATGATTCTGCAATCGACAAACCTGAAAGCGCTACGCTTGCACGCGCACCGGGAGGTTCGTTCATCTGACCATAAACAAGTGTTGCCTGGCTCTTTGCCATCTCTTCATAGTCAACCTTTGACAAGTCCCACTCGCCACGTTCCATGGCTTCAGTAAATTCCTGACCATACTTTACAACTCCTGATTCAATCATTTCGCGAAGCAAGTCATTACCTTCACGCGTACGCTCACCTACACCGGCAAAGACGGAGAAACCATCGTGTCCCTTTGCAATGTTATTGATGAGCTCCATGATAAGCACCGTTTTACCCACACCAGCACCACCAAAGAGTCCAATCTTACCACCCTTTACATAGGGTTCGAGAAGGTCAATCACCTTGATACCTGTATAAAGTACTTCTTGACTGGTTTTGAGGTCTTCAAACTTGGGCGCTTCGCGGTGAATAGGGTATGCATTTTCACCCTTGTCCAACGCCTTCAAACCATCGATGCTTTCACCAATTACGTTCATCATACGCCCCTTAATCTGCTCACCAATGGGCATAGAAATCGGCGCTTCAAGCGACTTTACTTCAAGTCCGCGCTTCAAACCGTCGGTATTGTCCATTGCCACACAACGCACGGTGTCTTCACCAATGTGCTGTTGTACTTCAATAACAATCTTACGACCGTCAGGATGTACCAACTCAAGAGCGTCGTGTATGCGAGGAAGTAGGTTGGCACTGTTCTTACTTTCTGCCTTAAAGCAGACATCCACAACAGGACCAATAATCTGCGAAATATAACCTATTTTCATATTTAACTTTGCTTGTTTATCTATATTGAATCAACTTAAAATCCCATATCTATAATGCCGTAGACAATTAAACCTGCTAACCATCCGGCAACGACTTTAAAGGTCATGTGGCGCAGATACCATAGGAAACTTACGCCTTCCATCTTCATCAAAGAGAAACCCGAAACCGACCCAATCGTAAGCATTGAAGCACCAAAGGCAGTCGTGTAACTGAGCAGTATCCAAAAGTTACCATCCGTAACAAACGATTGTGCAAATTCTGTATTTTGAATCACCTCAGGGTGTGCAAAAAGCGAGATACTCGTAAGCGTAAGCGTAACATTTCCAAAGAATGCCGATAAAAGACCAACGACACCGCTCAAGCAATATACATTACTCATGGCGCGGGCAATGTCAATGAAGAAGCGTTCCAACTTCCCCGTCTCTTGCATTGCGCTCAGCGCGAGGAAAATCCCCATAAAGAAGAGCATATTTTGAATCGTATCATACTGAAGCGCGAGGGGTTTGTTCACGTTTTGAGTCATACGACCTGATGAGAACAAAGTGCGGTTGAAAAGTTCGTTGAGAATCCAAAGCAACGACAGAACGCATAACGACCCCACAAACGGAGGCATCAGCGTAAGGCGATGGAATATGGGGACAAACCACAAACCTCCGATACCCACCAAGAGCATAAGCAGTGACTGCCAACGATTCAGCAACGAGTCATCACCACGATAGCGAGGTGTGTTGTCTTGGAAATGTAGTTGTCGAGGCAATTTTCTTGAAATAAGAAGCAGGATAACCCCCAATCCAACGATAATGGGCAACAACAATTTCATCGTCAAAGCGGCAGGTGTTACAACTCCCTTAATCCACAAAATCAGCGTTGTCGCATCACCGATAACCGTCAGACTTCCAGCCACATTCGCCGTAATAACAACGGCAGAACCAAACATCCAGCGCAACTTTTCCTCCTTGATCAGCACGCTTACCACACCGAGCATCAACACCGTCGTAGTAAGGTTGTCCAGGTTCATTGACAAAACTAATGTGATAAGGCAAAGCGTCCAGAAAAAGCGACGTGATGAACGTGTGCGTAACCACGTTTTGAGGAAGTCAAAACACCCATTATTCGTCAGCACCTCAACAATCGACATCGTTGAGAGCAGGTAGAATACGATTTGTGCGCCCTGCTGTAAGTAATTAACAAACACGTTTTCAGCTATAAACAACTTTGCTGCGTGCACCTTTCTATCGGGAGTTTCAGTCAGAAAGTCTGCAAATTGTGTAGAATACTGCTGCAACACATAATCCGTGCCATAACCAATATAAAGCATCCAGCACAACACCCCTACAAGCATTGCTACCGCAGCCTTATTGATGCGATGCAAACTTTCAGTGGCAATAAGTAGAAAACCCGCAAGGATTACACAAAGAATTACAGCTGTCATGAGGGAGCAGATTATTATTGAGCGGCAGACGAGACTCGAACTCGCGACTCTTGGCTTGGGAAGCCAATGCTCTACCAACTGAGCTACAACCGCAGGAGATTTAAAACTTGAGATGCAAAAATACTGCTTTTTTTGATAACTGCAAATGACATCTGAGAAAAGATGCAACCTTACCGACAAATTATACATACTTAACGTTACATGCCTCTAAATAAAGCGCCGTAGGCACATATTTACTCTTTTATTAGTTGGTGTGAAGCGCTGGAAATAACATTAGAGAGATGATAAAATTTAATAGTAACTTAATTTGAATTAAGTGCCAATAATTTTAAATTTAGTCTCTCTTATTTTATTACTATCGACAACGACAAAAAAAAGGGACTGAACTCGCTTGGAATTCAGTCCCTTCTGTATTTCACGCATTACCTTTAGATTTCAATTGAAATGCGGATGCTGAATTGGCGCCCTGTCAGGTAATTGGGCACGGCGTAGCGGTTGTTGGTGATGTCGGTAATCCAATAGTAGGAGTTGACATTGTTGATGCCCATGAGGTTGAGTGCGTCGAGCCCTATCCATGCGTTTTTAATCCACTTGAGGCGCGGATAGCTCATGAGGTAGTCGTCGTTGTTGAAGAGGCAGTAGGACAAGCCCATATCTACGCGCTTGTAGGCTGGCGCTCGGAATACATGCTTCTCGCGCTGGGAGTGTGAGGGGCCGAAGGGGAGTCCGTCGGCAAAGGCGGCTTTGAGAATGAGGCGCCAACGCTCGGAGCCGGGGAAGTAGTCGGTGAAGTGGAGGGAGAAGTTGTAGCGCTGATCTGTGGGGCGCGGAATCCACACGCCGTTGAGTTTTTCCTCCGTCTTCATCAGCGAGAAGGTTACCCACGAGTCGGTGCCGGGCACGAATTCCCCAAAGAGCTTGAAGTCAATCCCTGCAGCATACCCCTTTGACATGTTGCGTCCGTAATAGACGACGCGCACATTGTCAACCGTGTAGGGGATGAGGTTGGAGAGTGCCTTGTAGTAGGCTTCGGTGGTGAACTTGAAGGGGCGGTTGAACATGCGGAAGGTGTAATCTCCGCCGAGCACGAAGTGTAGGCTCTTCTGCGACTTGATGTCCTTGTTGAGCGTTGCCGTTGCTGTGCCTGCGATGAGGGTGGTGTCGCGCAGCTCTTTGTAGAATGGGGCTTGGTAGTAGACGCCTGTGGCAAAGCGTAGGGTGAGGTTCTCATTCTTTGGCAACAACCCTACCGACACGCGGGGCGAGAGGAGGGTTTCGCCGTTCCAATCCCAATGGGTGAGGCGCAGGCCGTAGGTGATGTTAAACAGCCCGAGCTTGGTGTTGAACCTCCAGGTGTCTTGGAGGTAGGACTCAATGCGGTTGGAGGTGAGTGAGTTTTTAGACTTTAGGCTGTAGATGAGCTGGAGGGCGTCGGGGGTGTAGGGCAAGGAGTAGCCCATGGAGTCGCGCATCTCCCACTCTGTGGAGTTTTCACGAATACGCGTGTTTTGGAGGTTTACGCCTGCCTGGAGGGTGTGACCGGTGAGCTTCGTGCGGAAGGCGAGGCCTACATTATTGACTTCTGCCTGGAGGTAGTTGCGGGCATGCTCCATGTAGGTGCCTACGCCGAGTTGCTCCTGCGTGGTGGCTTCGTTCAACCAGTATTCACCCTGTATGTCGTAGGTCTCTTGCTCCTTGGTCAAGAAGCGCGAGTAATTGGCGGCGAGGTAGGTTTCGGGATTGAAATGGTGTGTGAGCGTGGCTGCGCCAAAGTAGGTGCGGAAATAGTCCTTCTCCTGTCCGTCAAAATAGACCTTAAACTGCTTTGCCGCCTCCATGGTGCCGAAGTTTGTCTCGCGGTCCTCGGGTTCGAATTTGTAGGTGTTGTCGGAGATGTTTCCCAACACATCAAGGGTCCATCGTTGTGAAGGGCGCCAGCTGACATACGCCTGATAATCGAGGAAGTGGGGGTTGTACTCGCCATCGGTGTCGGTAGAGGCAAGGAGGTAGCGCGTGGTCTTATAGCGTACGGAGGTCATCATGCTCAAGCGCTTATTCCCCCACCCCACATAGGCTCCGCCACCAAGCATGGAGGCGTTGGCTTTCGCTTCAAAGCGCTCGGGCTTGCGGTAGGTAATGTCGAGCGCTGATGACATCTTGTCGCCATAACGGGCTTCAAATCCGCCGCTTGAGAAGGAGATTTTCTCCACCATATCGTTGTTGATAATGGAGAGCCCTTCTTGCTGACCAGAGCGGATGAGCATGGGGCGATAGACTTCTATGCCGTTGAGGTAGACCACATTCTCGTCAAACGAACCACCACGCACATTGTATTGCGAAGAGAGTTCGTTGTGGGTGCTTACGCCTGCCTGTGTGGCAATCATTTCTTCTACAGCATTGCCCGTGGTCGAGGGTAAGAACTTGCCGTCGACGGGCTTCATCTGCTGCGTCGTGCCGAGTTGGATGCGCTGCCCCGTAACTACGGCTTCGCCAAAGAAATCGTCGAAGGTGGGCAAGACTACATCTACGCGCACAGAGTCGGTGGGCTTCGTGAGTTTGCGCTTGCGACTCTCATAACCAATCATGGAGAACACGATTTCTACGGTGTCGGTAGACATGCAATAGAAACTGTATTCCCCCTTCAAACTGGTAATCGTACCCGTATTTTGAGCTGGCACGCGCACATTTGCCAACTCGATGGGTTCGCCGCTCATGTTCTTTACCGAACCAAAGATGCGACAACGCGTCTGTGCCTCCCCTATCCCCATGTACAGGAAAAAGGCGGCAAGGACACCCAGGAGTCGGTGAGCAAGCAAGAGTCTTTTATCGAAAATAAATGTCATAGAGATGATACACGGTGTGACTAACTCTCTCATTAAACGCAACAACCGCCTATAATATTGCGCGGCAAGTGGCATAAATTAAGAGTGCTACATAGGTGATGAGGATGCCCTCGGTGAGCAACTTGGCACGCTGGGCGGTAAACAACGCCGCGCCCTCAATCTTCAGGCGTCTGTCTAAATACACACACAACTGATAGACCATCCACCCCGCAAAACTGCCCCAAAGCACACCGGTAAGAATGTCGCCCACATAGTGTACGCCCAAATACAGGCGTGTCCAACAGTTTAACACTGCCCACGAGCAGATGGCGAGCGTAAACCATCGGTGGCGGAAGCACAAGGAGAGCAACACCGCCACGCCAAAGGTGTTTGCCGCATGGCTGCTGAAGAATCCGTAGCGACCACCGCGATAACCGTCGACAATGTCAATAAGCCCTTCAAGTTCGGGATTATGAGTGGGGCGAAGGCGCCCAACAAGGGGCTTGAAAATGCCACTCGCCATTTGGTCGGCCAAAGTAATGACCAGCGCCATGGCAAGGACAATGAGCAACGCATGCTTCCAATTCTTCATGCGCACCAACACATAAAAGAGCAACACCGCCAGGGGCACCCAGGTAGAGGTCTTGGTGGCAGTCATCGCAAAGGTGTCGAGAAACAGGCTATCACTGCCGTTAAACCACAGGGTGAGTTGCGTGTCAAGCGAAATAAGTGTTTCTAACATAGTCAGTTTCGTTTAAATCTTAACATATTCTACCTGCGCCTTCTGACACCACGCCTCACGACCGTCGGGAAGCACCACATGCACCCATTCGTCATTGAAGGCTTCGTCAAACTTCAAGATGGTGCCCGCAGGGACTTCGCCTATTTGCTTGGACACCTCCGTAGCGCTTTCGTAGAGTAGCACCTGCTTCATCGCCACCAAATGCTCCACGCTGTAGAAGCGCTCCTTGCTGATATACGCAAAGACATTGAGCACCACCCAAGTGAGCAACGAGAAGAGGGCGGCAAAAAACATCCATTTCTTCACCAACGGTGTCTTTGAGAGCAGGTAAATCATGCCTAAAACCAAGAAGATGGCGAAAAAAAGCACCGCAAAATTTCCCCACTGATCGGCACTCTTACTGCCCACTATCGACTTCATCCAGGTGGTGTAAAAGAGTTCGTCGGTAGTGCCCACCTGCACACCCGCCTGCTTCAAGCAAAGCATAAGATTGGCCTGGGCATCAGCGTGTTGGGGGTTCACCTTCAGGGCTTTCTGATAGTTGAGTATCGCTCGGGGCATTTCTCCCATGCGGTAATAACAATTTCCGAGGTTATAGAAAATCTCATCGTTCACCCCTTCTGCCAACATCAATTCGTATTCACTTGACGCCTCCTTAAAGTGCTGCACGGAATACAAACTATCAGCCCTCGTTGACGCTGCCAATGAGGGGATGCTGATAAGGAATGTAAGTAAATAAGTCAGTATTGATTTCATCTTCATAATCATCAAGAAACAAGGGATAAGGGGCAAAGGTCAAGAGGCAATAGTCTCAAAATGACAAGCGTCAAAAGGCAAGCGTCAAAAGGCAAGCGTCAAGAGGCAAGTCTCAAAGGTGGCTGATTCACTTACCGTTCACTCCTCACCTTTTTCCCACTTTACAATAATTGGAGCAAATCTTTTACTTCTTGAAGCAAATCCTTCAATCCGCTTTCATCAGCGCGTGGTGCGAATTTCGCATACTCACATTCGTCAATGACTTTCAACAGGCGTTGTGTGAGCGCCGCATCAATCTGAAGCGAAGCAAAAAGGTCGGTAATAGCTGCTCTGCTCAAGCCAGAGCGTTGCAACTTATATTGCTCCATGAGATAGGTTGAAATAGTTTCATTAACGATTTCATAAAATCTGCTATTCTCCTTATTCTGAATACATTGTTCAGCCGCTTTCAATTGCACCAATGCCTTGCGCACTGCTGCCTTCTGCTTTCTTGCCGTGCCATCTCTGTGGCGGTATTTCTTCACCAGGAAGAAGGCGCCCATGCATCCACCCACCAAGAGTAAATGGGTCAGCAGGTAACCCGCACCGCCCCATGTCACATACGCATCAGCCGCCACCACATCGTGTGCCCCGACATGAATGGTGTGAATGTCCTGCTGCTCGGTAGCATTGCTTTGCGTAGCGACACCAATGCTGGGCAACACATTCATGTTAATATTTCCCGTCGTGAGGCGCTCATACTTGCCCTTCGCACTGTTGTAATACGAAAGTGTCAGTGCGTCGAGCGTGAACTTACCCGCACTTTTCGGTACAATCGTGTAATCGTAGGTCACGCGGCCCTTATGCCCCAAGGTGGTGAGTTCGAGTTCTTCACCCGTGGCTACATCATACACATCCATCTCCGCCGTAGCGTTCATAGTCGGGGGGAGCATGAGTTTCAAGTTTCCGTTTCCCGAAACCTCCAACTGATAATGTGCCGCCGCGCCTGCCGTAATGCTTGAGGTTGCCCACTTGCCCTTCATCGAAAGTTCGCCCACCACGCCACAGAAATCATCAGGCTTGGGTTGCGGAAGGGGTTGCACCTCAATCGTGAGTTTTTCAGAAGCGCGCTTCAACACTCGGCTCCTCATGCGCCCATTGAAGAAGGCGTCAAAGGCATCCATCGTGGGGTCGCTCTCCACAATTTCGCAATCAAGCACGAGGGGCGCAATCTCTATACTCCCCTCTTGTTGGGGAATCAAGACATACTTCAAGCGGTCGGCCACCTTGTAGGATTCTCCTCCCACCTGCTCCAAACTCACATTGAGCTCCGTGATGGGAATTTCGTTGCTCACCATGCCGTGAAAGTCGGGAGACTTCTGCAAATAGATGTTGCTCAACCCTACGCCCATACGCCAATACACGCGGTAGGTAAGCACCAGCGCCTCTTGCTCCATCACCTTTGTCTTTGATACTATGGCGCGCACAAAGAGGTCTTTTTCCGTAATGTTTTTAATCGGTTGCACGCCCTGCGAACGACTGCTACGGCGCGAAGGCGCCTCACCACCGCCAGGCACTACCCTAACCTTCACCTCACGCGCCGTGCGGTTTTTACCGTCAATCTCGAGCGTCGCACCAGGGATGGTAAATGTGCCACACTCCTTGGGCTCAAGGATGTAGGTGTAAGTCGTCGTCTTGCTTTGCGTCATCTTGGTGCCGTTGAGCATAAAGCTCGAACTTGTTGACAAATTCGGGCCACTCAACAATACGAAGTCCGACAATTTCGGTAGCGTAATATCATCAACATCCGCGTTTTCAACGATATATTTCAGTTCAAAATAAGCATCTTGACCCACTTCTTCGGGCGCAACAACCCTTACCTCCTGCGCCACAAGACACAAGGGCAGAAAAAGCAAATATATAAACAAATGGCGTAACTTCATAGCAACTGCGAAGTTACCTCAAACAATCTAATCTGCAAAACGAAAACGCACTTAAATGTACCTTGCCCTCCTGTAACGATGAGTATGCTCATATATTATCATCCAGACGGAAAAGTCGCGCATGGACTGATATAAAAAACAGGAAGGAAAAACAACTTCCTTCCTACACCATCTTGCTTCAATAATATACACCGAAAAGGCGCAATTAACATTCCTTCAAAATTACTCTTCCTCCGCCTTCACCCCTAATTTTTCCTTGAGTTCCTGCTCATACGAGAGGCGGCATCTTAGCGTGAGGATGGTTTCGAATGCGGTGTATTCGCGGTTGAGCACCTCTGCATCTACAGCGCGAATGGTGCGCATAGCCTTATCTACCTCTGTATAAGGAATTGAGGCGGTAAATTCACACTTCACGAAGCGCTCTTCGATGGTCGATGCCGAGAGTGCCTCGCCAGCAGCAGTTTTATACGCCACCACCAAACCGCCCGTACCTAAATTCACCCCTCCATAGTAGCGCACAACTACCACCAGGGTGAAAGTAACACCAAAAGAGCGGAGTTGCCTTAAGATGGGTTGCCCCGACGAACCCGCTGGTTCGCCATCATCATTCGCACGCGTGCGCTCCCCCTGATACCCCAAGACGTATGCATAACACACGTGACGGGCATCGAAGTATTTTTTACGGTATGCCGCCACAAGCGTTTTTACATCTTCCTCGGTATCGACATGATGGGCAAAGGCAAGAAACCGACTGCGCTTCTCTGAATAAAAGCCCTCGGCACCGTCGTCAATGATGGTTAAGTATTTATCATCCATCTAAATAACTGTTATCTGCAACCTGCGTGGGGTGTGTAATTACTAAAGAAAACAGAATACAGCGCATTGATTTGTACGCCGTACTCTGTCCGTTATATCTTAATTAAAATGGTAGAGGAACGTTGCAACGCCGTCTACGGCATGCTTCTTCTCACCCTGAATTTCGATGTAGAACTTGATTTCTACCTTTGCAATGCCACGCAGGTTGGCAATGCTTTCCAACTTTGTTACCAAACGAACCGACTGACCTGAAAGAACGGCTTGACCAAACTTCATCTTGTCCATACCGTAATTTACAAGCATCTTAATATTGTTGACCTCAATAATTTGGTCCCACATATAAGGTAGAAGTGAGAGCGTGAGGTAACCGTGTGCGATAGTCTGACCGAAGGGACTTTCCGACTTGCAACGCTCAGTGTCTACGTGAATCCATTGGTGATCCAACGTTGCATCAGCAAAAAGATTGATACGCTCCTGTGTTACTTCTAACCACTCAGAAGTTCCAAGTTCCTGTCCGAGATGAGCAGCAAACTCATCGTAACTATTAATGACCAATTTTTCCATGTTTGAAAATGTATTAAATTGTTAGTGGATTTAAGTTATTTACGCCCCTTACTTTCTAAAACTGGGGCGCATAGAAGCGTAAATAATTTTACCTTCGGGAGTAAACATAAAAAGCGCCTTTTGCTTGCGTGCCACCTTAGCGGGCGCAGTAAGGTCGATGGTGAAATGAGCAATATACCCCGCCTTGTCTACGGCAATGCGTGATTTGTCAAACGTGATGGCTGAGGGTGCTGAGAAGGTGCGCTTCTTAATATTCTTGCAGTAAGTCTTGTTGATAAACTCTGCCACCTTGTCTGCCGTTAGATTCTGACGGAAGAGGAAGAATGACACGGTGTCGGCGCAAAGAGCGGAAACAGCAGTGGCATCCCCCTTGCCCAATGCATCAAAAAACTTATTTACCTGCTCCTCAAGATTCTGACTAACCGCTGCTACTTCAGGTATTTTATTCATCTTCTGAAGCACAAACATCGCTTCATCATAATTGCGCGCCATCTGACCCAACTGGGCATACTCCTCATAATTTTTCTTTGTCTTCAACTTCAAAGCATCGTCCCAAAGCAGCGAATCTAACTTTTCTTCTGCTGCAATAAAATACTTATCCGTAAGTTGGTGCTTGCTCTTGAACGTCTGAATTGCTTGGCGAGAGGGATTCTTAGAAATCGTATTCCACTCTGCCTGCTGACGAAGAAGAGTGCGCTTCTTTTCCTGTGCTAATTCGGCATATTTCGTTGCGGGGAAACGCTTGGTAATACTATCACACTGCGATGCTGCATAATCATTACCTAACGCATCATAAAGTTTCTGTGCTTGATAACCGTCAGTAGTCGTGTAGATATAACCACCAATAACAGCAGCAAGACCCAAAACTACCACTGTAGCAACAATACTTAGAGACTTAAACTTTTTCATGAGAAAAGATTTTAAGAAGGGAAGTCAGAAGACACATGAGATGCTTCTAACTTCCCATTTTTTTATTATTAGAATTCAGCAGACTTGGGAGTACGGGGGAAAGGAATCACGTCGCGGATGTTTTGCATACCTGTCACAAAGAGGATAAGGCGCTCGAAACCGAGACCGAAACCACTGTGAGGACAAGTACCGAAACGGCGAGTGTCCAAGTACCACCACATATCCTTCATGGGAATGCCGAGTTCGTTGATACGTGCAGTTAACTTTTCGTAACTTTCTTCACGCTCTGAGCCACCGATGATTTCACCAATCTGGGGGAAGAGCACGTCCATAGCGCGGACGGTCTTGCCATCTTCATTCTGCTTCATGTAGAACGCCTTAATTTCCTTAGGATAGTCGGTAAGGATAACGGGCTTCTTAAAGTGTTCTTCAACGAGGTAGCGCTCATGCTCACTTGCAAGGTCTACGCCCCAGTATACGGGGAACTCAAAGTTCTTCTTACCTGACTTAGCAGCTTCTTCAAGAATTTCAACACCTTCAGTGTAAGTAAGGCGTACGAAATCATTGTTTACTACGAAGTTAAGGCGGTCAAGAAGCGTCTTATCAACCATCTTGTTGAGAAATTCGAGGTCGTCCTTACAGTTGTTCAACGCCCAACGCACACAATATTTAATAAAGTCCTCAGCGAGGTCCATATTGTCGTGAATATCGTTGAAAGCAACTTCGGGTTCTATCATCCAAAACTCAGCGAGGTGGCGCGGAGTGTTTGAGTTTTCCGCACGGAAAGTAGGACCAAACGTATAAATTGCACCTAATGCCGTAGCAGCGAGTTCGCCTTCCAACTGACCCGATACGGTGAGCGAAGTCATCTTGCCGAAGAAGTCGTCAGAGTAGTCAATCTTACCTTCTTCATCTTTCTTCAAGTCGTAGAGGTTCTTCGTAGTTACCTGGAACATCTGCCCTGCACCTTCACAGTCAGAAGCTGTGATAATGGGAGTGTGGAAGTAGAAGAAGCCGCGTTCATGGAAGTACTGATGCACCGCCATTGCCATGTTGTGGCGAATGCGGAAGACAGCACCAAATGTATTGGTGCGCAAGCGCATGTGAGCGTGCTGACGCATAAATTCAAAGGTCTGTCCCTTCTTCTGCATGGGGTATTCAGCGTCACAAGTGCCGTAAACCATGATTTCAGTTGCCTGAATTTCTGCTGCCTGACCAGCGCCCTGACTTTCTACGAGTGTTCCTGTTACAGCAAGGCAAGCACCTGTTGTTACCTTCTTCAACAACTCTTCGTCAAACTTGTCAACATCGGCAACAATCTGCACATTGTGAATGGTAGAACCGTCGTTAAGAGCGATAAAATTCACCGACTTACTACCACGCTTTGTTCTCACCCACCCCTTTACGGTTACTTCCGCACCGAAGTTGGTAGAACGAAGTATATCAATAACTTTTGTTCTCATACTATTATTTCCAAATAATTATTCAAAAGCGCCCATGCGCAACATTGAAACTTCCTTTTCAGTGAGGTAACGCCAGTCACCACGGCGTACATTCTTCTTCGTAAGACCAGCGAAATACACACGGTCGAGCTTCACAACATGATAACCCAATGATTCGAAGATACGGCGCACAATGCGGTTCTTACCCGAGTGAATTTCAATGCCAATCTGCTTCTTATCTGTGGGAGAAGCATATTCTACAGCGTCTGCCTTAATGATACCGTCTTCAAGCGTGATACCTTCAGCAATCTGGCGGATGTCAGCAAGCGACACATTTTGGTCGGTATGAACGTGGTAAATCTTCTTCTTCAAGAACTTGGGATGCGTTAACTTTGAAGCCAACTCGCCATCGTTTGTGAGGAGAAGCACACCCGTTGTGTTACGGTCAAGACGACCTACGGGATAGATTCTTTCGGGGCAAGCACCCTGTACGAGGTCCATCACAGTCTTACGATTCTGAGGGTCTTCACTTGTTGTTACATAACCCTTAGGCTTGTTGAGAAGCACATATACCTTCTTCTCCAACTTTACTGTTTCACCGTGGAAACAAACGACATCAGTGCGCATTACGCGAGCACCGAGTTCAGTAACCACTTCACCATTAACGGTTACGACACCTGCTTCGATGTACTTATCTGCGTCACGACGGCTGCATACACCGGCATTTGCCAAATACTTATTCAAGCGGATAGGAGCATTGGGGTCGAAGTGTTCTTCCTTATACTCAAGGCGCTTCTTGGCGCTGTACTTAGCATGGGGGTCGTAGTTGCCCGTACGCTTACGGGGTGCAAAGCCACGGTTCTGCCCTTCTTCACCGCGATTGTAACCACCGCGCTGACCTTCACCACCAGCATTAAAGCGAGGACGGGGAGCGCCTTCACCACCAGCATAGTTGTTAAAACCAGGGCGCTTATTGAAGCGACTCTGTCCATCACGACTGGGTCGCTGGAAGCCACCTTCGGGGCGTTCGCCAAAACCCGTGTTGGAGTTGTTAAAACGAGGACGCTGCGCATCACCTTCACGGCGATAACCACCATTTGCACTTGTGCGTGAGCCAGGGCGGCTTGAATTGCGTCCGAAACTTCCTTTTGAGAAGCGGTTACCATCTCGGCCACCCTTCTCCTTGTTGTAAAAATCTGACATAAATTAAAATTGACTTTTTGTCTTATCGTCTTTCGTAAGTCAACAATCTTTGTTGATTGTTTTCTTGTTTAGATACCTGTGTAGTTCCAGGGAGTGATCACACGAAGTTCTGCCTTGATTTCTTCGCTTACATCAAGTCCTTCAATAAAGGTACGGATGCTTTCTTCTGTGATTGCAGCATTAGTGCGCGTCAATGCCTTAAGCGCTTCATAGGGGTTGGGATAAGCTTCACGGCGAAGCACTGTCTGAATAGCTTCTGCACATACTGCCCAACAGTTTTCAAGGTCACGACGGAGTGCTTCTTCATTGAGGAGCAACTTGCTGAAGCCCTTGAGTGTAGAACTAAATGCGATGAGTGCGTGACCCATGGGCACACCGATGTTACGCAATACCGTTGAGTCGGTCAAGTCGCGCTGGAGGCGGCTGATGGGGAGCTTCACTGCCAAGTGGTCGAGAATTGCATTCGCCACTCCGAGGTTACCTTCTGAGTTTTCAAAGTCGATGGGGTTCACCTTGTGAGGCATTGCAGAAGAACCAACTTCACCTGCCTTAATCTTCTGCTTGAAATATTCCATTGAGATGTACTGCCAGAAGTCGCGATTCAAGTCGATGAGAATCGTGTGAATGCGCTTCATAGCGTCAAATGTAGCAGCAAGATTGTCGTAGTTTGAAATCTGCGTAGTGTATTCTTCGCGCTTGATGCCGAGCTTTTCAGCAAGAAACTTTTCAGCGAAAGCCTTCCAATCGTAAGCAGGATAAGCCACACGGTGAGCGTTCAAGTTACCTGTTGCACCACCAAACTTACCGCTGCAAGGAACTGCCTTCAACTGCTTCAACTGCTCTTCAAGACGGTAAGCAAACACCTTTACTTCCTTACCCAAGCGTGTGGGAGATGCGGGCTGACCGTGAGTCTTTGCAAGCATAGCGATATCCTTCCATTCCTCAGCGAAAGCATTAAGTTGGTCAATCACCTTCTGCAACAAGGGGATGTAAACTTCCTCTGTAGCATCCTTAATCATCAAGGGGAAAGAAGTGTTGTTGATGTCCTGAGAAGTAAGACCGAAGTGCACAAACTCCTTATACTGATCCAAACCACCGATAGCGTCAAACTTCTCCTTGATGAAGTATTCAATTGCCTTAACGTCGTGATTTGTAACGCTTTCAATATCCTTTACACGCTGAGCGTCCTCCAAAGAGAAGTTCTGATAAATTTCTCTAAACTTGGGGAAGAGCGCACTATCAACACCAACCAACTGGGGCAAGGGAAGTTCGCAAAGCGCAATGTAATATTCAATTTCAACACGCACACGATACTTCATCAGAGCATACTCTGAAAAGTAGTTTTGTAACTCGCTTGTTTTAGAAGCATAACGTCCGTCGATAGGACTAACTGCAATTAATGACATAACTGTATTTTGTTGATAGAAAATTATTCGGTTTATAGAAAGTGCAAAGTTACAGATTTTTCAGCAAATACAAGTAGTACTGAGGCATAAAATAAGTTTGAATAAAGTACTTCTCGTTAATAAAACTAATTGAGAGATAGTTTAAAATAATCGGGAGATAATTTAAAATAACTGAGAGATAGTTTTATTTTTTACAAGAATCATTCTCACATGCCAACTACAAGAATAAAAAAAGGACGCACGAGATGTGCGTCCATTATTGATAGTCAATAAATTACGCGCATACGTCATACCCAATCACCACTACTCTATTGCATAAGGAAATTTAGAATAGAGCGCATAATGATTTCTCGGCGCTGTTCGTCTGCAATACATTCAAAGGGTACACCAATGGTTATTGCGCGGTGATTTTTGCCCTTGTATGCTACTCCCGCTGATTTTCCCATTGTGTAAGCAAAGGCGGAAAATCCTCTCTTGCTTGAAGGCACGAGAATGTCGGGATGCCCTACGGCATAATGCTCGGCAGAGGGCTGATTGTAGATAGGAATTTGCATATTAAGACCGAGGAGCGTAGCGCATGAATCAGCGGGCATTGTACCTGCATAAGTCACTCCAAGCGTGTGTGCAAGGAATTTGCGCTCTGCCGTTTCTTGCATGTCACTACCCAAGTGAGAACCCGTCACAAGGAGATGCCCTCCTTGACGCGTGTAATCCGTGAGGCGTACTTGAAACGCCGGAGAAAAGGTCTTGGCTGGATACAAATTTTCTACACTATTAGCTTGACGACCAAGCACATAGTCGACTACATCATAATCAGCAAGCGAGACATCTCCCCTTTCAACCGCTGAAACGGAGGCAGAAGCAAAGGAATATTCCTTCATGCGCGCCAGGGTGCGTCCATGCTCTGAAGTAAAGTCGAAGGTGTTGCCGGCGATAGTTTTACCTTCCCATTCGCTCGTACAGAATCCTAAAGCACCCTCTCCCTCACGTCCTGCACGACGCGGGTCAAAGCAAACCTGACTACCGGCAATTCCAGAAGTTGCTCCCAAGGGAATACCTATGTTTTTCTGCAAAAGGAATCCCACGCTGTCAGCATTTTGAACAAAGGCTGGACCACAAAGGCGAGTGAAACCATTGACGATAAGCACACGGGCTTGTTCGTTAGGAGCACGATAGACGGTCATTTCCTCGGAAGGGAAACTCTCGCCTCCATCGTTGAGCGCACTAACGCGGAAACTGTATTGCACACCTGGCGTAACAGGCATTGAGAAATTAGGCGAAGTAACAATTTGCCCATTATCAAACGCACGATTTCCGATCTTGGTATACACAATATAATGCGTAGGTCGTGCACTTGGTTCAAGCGGGTCAGCCGTAGGGCGCCAACCGAGCGTTATACGATTTTTCTTTGAGTCGAGTACCAGCCGCATATCCTTTACGGGCAAGGGTTGAACGACAACATCCGTCACATGATGCTGATAGTTTACATAGCGCAGGAGCGACTTATAGATGCTTCGGGCAATGTGGAACTTCACATAAGGATCGTGAGCATATCGCATGTCAGTGAAGTTCTGATGCGAGAGGAGTTCCAAGATTGCAGAAGGCACTTGCGGAGTGCGCGTTTCACTATAATTTCTATCCCACGACTGACGACGCGTCCATTCTTTGCCCAACAATCTGGTCATATCCTCAACAAGATCCATAGCCACCCAATGCGCCAAGTCGGAAGACGCCATGCGGGAAATTCCCGAGGGGTATGTGTCACCTGTTGCGACATCATAATTCGTACTGATGGAGAGTGTACCAAAGATAGTGTCTGGGCGATGACCGGCATCGGTGTGTACGGCAAGTGAAAGTTCGAGAGGAACACCAAGACCGCCCTTTTCTGAAGGCAGATAAACCGAATTACTGGCAAGATAATTGAGATAGTTAGAACGACAACGGAGGTCGTCAACATAATCATTATTACTTCCCTCCGTGTTACACAATCCATCGGGAAGCCCTGCCCATTGCGTATAGTAACGAGCGGCTTCAAGGTAAGCCGGGAGATGAGAAGCCCTACCCTCGCGCAAACTTTGTCCCATGCCTCCACCGAAGCGTACGGCATCAGCGGTGACTACTCCTTCTTGCGCACTCTGATTGGTGAGCATCACGCCTTGAAGTTCCTTAGCATCAGCGCTAAAATCAAAGGTGCCGAGATACACCCATGTATTACCGCCCATCTGCTGATTGACGCTGAAAGTCGAAGCTCCACCTTGGTGATACACGACATAGCGTGCGTCACTGACGCTATTTGGCAAAGTGACATACGACACATAAACAGCATAGCGCCCACTCTTGGTGAAATTAGGTTTCCACATCACGGTGCTTGCTTCCGCCTTCTGCTTTTCTGTTTCTATAGCGCGAGCACTTCCGAGCGTAAAGGGATTCCACCCATCAGTAAGGGGTTCGTTAAGCACAGCAAAGGCTTGCTTTTCAGCCACCGTCGTCCATTGTTGCTTACCACGCGCTTGCTCTTCATAAGAACCTGCTCGCCATCGGGAATCGTTGTCAATCACCACCATGGCCGTTTGAGAATCGCGCTCACGAGGTGTGACCACAATGGCACCTGCGCGCTCAAGCATGGGGAAAAGGAAGGGATAGACAATGGATTGTGTGAGCAAATCCTCGGTAGTACAAAATAAATTGGGGCGTTGCCACTCCCAACGATCAACCTTATTCTTATAATACTTCCCATGACTCGCCCACACCATCAAGTGACGGTTTTGAAGTCCCTTACTTACGGAATAAGGTTTGCTTGTGGGTTGCACCCAGGGAGTACCATGTACAGCTGCATCCAACGAGAAACGACGACGCTCATCAAGACTATCTGTGCGCAAGAAATTCGGCACAAGTTCTTCAAGAGGTTGCTCGCGCTTCGCAAACAAGCACAGACGATAATCCGTATAATCAACCGGAAGAAGCACTTTCAAATCATTATAGATTTGCTTCAATAAATCAGTGCTAAATATCTGTGCGTAAAAGTTTTCGTTAGGATAAATGCGCACCTCCTTAACACTATCATTCAACCTCAAAGAGTCAATAGCAAAAGGCTTACGGACATAATAACCTGGGCGTTGGTAGTTGTCAAAATAAGATTGCAAAGTGTCGCAGAGTGCTTTCTCACGCTCCTTGCAGGTAGATACAAGGTCGTGCACCCCTCTTTCAGAGAAAAGGGATGCACGAGTAGAAAGGGGGATTAAGGTAAGTAATCCAATAAGGGATAAAATAAACCTCATCTTCTAAATTTCTTCAACAGCAAACTTTTCGGGATGCTTGGCGTTTGAGTGGCGGTAATATTCCATAATCTCGCGCATGTCAGCATCTACATCACCCGTTGGGAAAATCTCCTTGGTGCACTTGATGACCTTGTTCTTGTAGTCAAGGTCATAGAGCTGAATGGGGATGCCTGCCTTATGAGCAATAAAGTAGAAACCGCGCTTCCACTTCTCCACTCTCGAACGCGTACCCTCCGGGGTTACTGCTAATTCAAAATGATCCATCTGCTTGATGCGTTCCGCCAGGGTGTCGGTCATGCTCGTCTTTTTTGAACGATAAACGGGAATGCCTCCGAGCTTCTTAAACAAGATTCCCAAGGGCCAAAAGAACCACTCCTTCTTCATCAAGAAACCTGCTCGACGCCCAATCGCGGCGTAATAAAGCTGACCGTAGATGAAGTCCCAGTTGCTGGTGTGTGGCGCAACGCAAATGATGCATTTATCGCGGTGAGGAACGGTGACTTGCTCGCTCCACCCCAATCGCTTAAATAACAAGCGATGAAAGCAATTGGCCATGATTATGCCTTGATAATTTCTTCTGCAATTGCGTTGATGGAATCAGTAAACTCTGCTACTAACTTTTTATAGAACTTCTTTTCGTTGCCCTTTTCAGTGTGAGAAAGGCGTGATACGAAGTCTTGACACAAATCAACCAACTTCTGTTCAAGAGCGAACAATGCTTCCTTATTTGCATCCTTACACATGCTGAGCGCTACGCAATCAGCAAAGAGTTCGCCACAAGCGCCCTTGATGGCCTTCTTAAGAACTTTACGACTTGCCATAGTAAAATGTAGTGATTTTAGGTTTCAGCATTTGGATTTGTTACTGAAACGATTCTTTATAATTAAAGTATTGAACGAAGAAGAAGAATGATGCGAATCACTCATCCTCAACTTATTATGGAGTCCCCTCCCCACGCTTATCCTAATGTGCAAACACGCATCAGACATCACACCAACAACCATTGTGGCGGAGCGCGTGAGATGCTGAAAACTAAGTCCGACTTAAAAGAAAATCTTTGGGAGATAGTTTTAAATAAGTCGGACTTAGTTTATCATTTACTTGATGATTTCCATACCCTTGATGATGGCCTGCTCGTTGACGGGGAGAAGTCCGTGGTGACGCTCGGGAAGTGTCTTTGCAAGTGCCTTCATCACACTTTCGAGGTTCACAATGGGGTGCTTGTTCAAGTAACCGCCAAGAATCATCATGTTGAAGCACTTCATGATTTTCATTTCAGCAGCTGTTTCCATCGCACTGATACTGTAAATATTGATATCTGTGCGTGTGGGAGGGTTCATGATGCCGAAACTGTCATAAATTAAGGTGCCACCGGGCTTTACCTTTGCTTCAAACTTGTCCACAGAGGGTTGGTTCAAAAGGATGGCCGTGTCATACTGTGAAAGGATGGGCGACGAAATGGGTTCGTCACTTACAATCACCGTTACATTTGCTGTACCACCACGCTGTTCGGGGCCGTAGGCAGGCATCCAAGTTACTTCTTTATCTTCCATCAATCCGGCATAAGCCAAAATCTTTCCCATTGAGAGAACGCCCTGACCACCAAAACCGGAGATAATTATTTCTTGTTTCATATTCGAGATACTACGGAGGCGCTTATTCCTTGTCCTTAAGGTCGCCCAATTGATAATACTTAAACATGTTTTCCTCCATCCATTCGTTGGCCTTAACGGGTGTCAACTTCCAACCAGAAGAGCAAGTAGAAACGATTTCTACGAGGCTTGAACCCTTACCTGCCAATGAATTTTCAAATGCCTTGCGGATGGCCTTCTTGGTCTTACGAATAGCAGCTACATTCTGCACGCTGTTGCGCGATACATAGCACGTGCCTTCGAGCAACGCCGCCATTTCAGAAATCTTCAAGGGATAACCGTGCAACTGAGGGTCACGACCATAGGGGCAAGTTACCGTCTTCTGACCAATCAAGGTTGTTGGCGCCATCTGACCACCTGTCATACCATAGATAGCATTGTTGATGAAGATCATGGCAATGTTTTCACCACGGTTTAAGGCATGAATAGCTTCGCCTGTACCGATACAACCGATGTCACCATCACCCTGATATGAGAACACCACCTTGTTGGGCCACAAACGCTTAATTGCTGTTGCAAGAGCGGGAGCACGACCATGAGCAGCTTCCTGCCAGTCGATATCCAAGTAGCGGTAAGCAAACACGGAGCAACCTACGGGGCATACACCAATAGCATCTTCCTCCAATCCCATTTCCTGAATTACTTCAGCAATGAGCTTATGTACAACACCGTGTGAACAACCCGGACAATAGTGCATATCCGTATCGTTCATCAATTTGGGCTTTTCATACACCAAATTTTCAGGTTTGATAATATCTTCTTTACGCATATTATTTCTTATTATTTTTCATTCCGGGCATTCGAAACATCACTTCAACAATCTTAATGCACACAGCCACAAGTCCGATGATATACCACTGATTTGTGTATTCGGGATACGCCCAAATGCCTATCATTGTTACGGCAGCTAGGAGCATAAACACGGCATTAAGAATATTTCTGAGGATGAGCATCTTGCGCTCCTTTTTCAAGCGTTGCGCTTCTCGCTCAGGATGCTTCAAACGGCTGAGAATGTGAGGTTCGTTGGAATTAATCATTGGCTTTCTTTGTAAGTGCCACGAGTGCTTCTACCACTTCTTCAGGATCGGGAACGATACCGCCGAGGCGACCAAAGTGATCAACAGGAATGCGTTCGCCAACAGCAAGGCGCACATCGTGTACCATCTGACCGGCATTGATTTCCATTGTCAACACACCCTTGAGGTTCTTTGAGTACTCACGAATTTCCTTTTCGGGGAAGGGCCAAAGCGTAATGGGACGGAACACACCCACCTTGATACCTCTTTCAGCAGCCAATTCAACAGCTTTCTGAGAGATACGAGCAGCTGAACCAAAGGCTACAATCATGTAGTCGGCATCTTCCATACCGCTCACTTCGTAGCGCACTTCATTTGCCTTAATTTCAGCATACTTTGCCTGGAGGCGGAGGTTGTTCTTTTCCATCACTTCCGACTGAAGTTCTACAGAAGTGATAATGTTATTCTTCTCGCGCTTGCCACGACCGGTTGTAGCCCAGGGGCAAGTAGCCTTAATTTCTTCTTCCGTACGACGGGGCTTGTAAGGAGGAAGTACCACCTTTTCCATCATCTGACCAATAATACCGTCAGAGAGAATCATCACTGGAGTTCGATACTTAAATGCCAAGTCGAAAGCAACATCCACAAAATCAGCCATTTCCTGCACAGAGCAAGGTGCTAATACGATAACATTGTAGTCACCATTACCACCGCCACGAGTTGCCTGATTGTAGTCGCCCTGTGAAGGCTGAATCGTACCCAAACCAGGACCACCGCGCTGTACATTCACGATCACACCGGGAACTTCAGCACCAGCCATGTAAGTGATACCTTCCTGCATCAATGCCACACCAGGACTTGAAGAAGAAGTCATCACGCGCTTACCTGAAGCACCACCGCCATAAATCATATAAATAGAAGCGACTTCACTTTCTGCCTGAAGCACAACCATACCAGTTGTTTCCCAGGGCTTTTCAGCCGCTAATGTTTCCAAAATTTCCGACTGAGGCGTGATGGGATAACCAAAGTATCCATCGCATCCGCAACGAATGGCAGCATGTGCGATAGCCTCATTACCTTTCATCAAAAGGACTTCATTATCTTGCTTCATAATTATGCTTCAATCTTTGTTTTATACACTGTGATGCACGCGTCGGGGCACACAATCGCGCACGAACTGCATCCAATACATTCTTCAGGCTGTGTGTCCACACAGAACGCATAGCCCTTGTGATTCACTTCTTTGCCGCTGAGCGACAAGCATTTCTTTGGGCAAGCCACGACACAGAGATTGCATCCCTTACATCGTTCGGTATTAATTACCACGGCTCCAACAATCTTTGCCATACTGTTAATTAATAAATAATGTGCACCAACTAAGCGAGGTGCACGGCATTAGTATTTTCTAATTTAGTTATCGCCTAATGATTATACATGTCTTTATTATAGAAGTCCATGATATCCTTTATCATCGCCAACTGCTCTTTTGCGGGACTTTCAGGGTTAAGTTCTTGTGCTTGTAAAAAGGCATTCGTAGCCGCCTGCCACTCACCATTTCTCAAATGAATCTTACCCTGCAAATAATAAAGTTTATCATTATCACCCTCTTGGGCAATCAACTTCGTCACTTCAGTCAATGCGCCCTGCAGATTTCCATCCTCAAGCAAGCGCTGCACATCATCAATTGTCACCACAATTATCTGTCTAAGAAAAATTATGTCAGCAAAATTAACTTTTTTATAATAAACTATCGCACCAATAACAAAATATTTTGCAATAAAACAAAAAAAAGATTGACAACTCAAATGAATTGTCAATCTCGAATAACTCGTACACCCTCAGGGATTCGAACCCAGGACCCACTGATTAAGAGTCAGTTGCTCTACCAACTGAGCTAAGAGTGCATATCCGTTGTTTCTCGTTTGCAGTGCAAAATTACAACTATTTTGTTTATCCAACAAGCATCGCCCCATTTTTTTTACTTAAAAATACATTTCTTTCTTTTAAGAATCTTAATTGCAAAATCAAGATAACAAGTTGAACTTTCCATCTGTATCCAATAGACATAACAAAACAAAAAAAGACACATCCGAAAGATGTGTCCTTCTTGTTGAGCCTCTTGTCGGATTCGAACCAACGACCCCGAGATTACAAATCACGTGCTCTGGCCAACTGAGCTAAAGAGGCGGGAGGGTAAGCTCACTGCATCGCGCCGCTACAACCAACTACCTTTGCTGCGATCAAGCCCTGGAGGATTCGAAGGGAGCTGGCCGTACAGCACTTACCCATGTGCTGCTGTTGTTTAACGAGTGCAAAATTAGTAACTTTTCTGCGTTCCACCAAATATGTCGGCAAGTTTTTACTATAATCTTGACTCTAAGGTAACATTTTCTTAGGATATACTATCAATAGTGAGTGCGTGAAGGTCGTGAAGTGTGCCATTAAAGATATTTAAGTCCACATCTCCGTTAATGCCCTTCACATCTCCCAAGTCCGTGTGTTGCCAAAACATCCAATCGCCTGAATATGTCAACTTCTCACGATAATAGTGGGCAATCCAGAAGGGGTAATCGTTGAATTCGGGCGTATTTAGATAATTCTTCTTGAAGGAATACCCTGAATAGATAATGGGTTTTACACCGTAATGCGCCTCTACGATTTTCAACCAATCAAGCACTTCCCTTCTCAACTGCTTTCCAGAAAGTCGCCCTATTTCTTCCACATCGAGCACAGGAGGAAGGTCGCCTTCTTCCAAATGCACTTGTCGCAAAAAATGAGCCGCTTGCTTTTCTCCATTTTCTGAAGGTGTGAAAAAATGGTATGCCCCACGGAGTAACCCATGCTCACGCGCCTTATAGAAGTTGTCATTAAAATGCGGGTCAAAAATCGTCACACCCTCGGTGGCTTTGATAAATACAAACTGAATGGTGCTACCACCAATCATATCGTCCTTCACCTGTTGCCAATCAATGGTGCCTTGATAGCGACTGATGTCAATGCCGCGCACAGAATAACCATCAGGATAGCGCACTTCACTATGCGAAGCGCGGAATCTACTATAGGGAGAGAGCACATACCTTTGGAACACATAACTATAAAGTCCAATGGCAAGTGCGATGCCCAATACTATCAAGATGATGACAACAGGGAATTTACCCTTCTTGGCATTACTTTTTTTCTTTTGTTTCTTACCCTTTCTTTCTGCCATGTATAATTTAGATGTGAGCAACTTGTTTCGAGCGTTGTTGACTTCGCCCAGCCTCTGCCCTACACTACTTATTTATGATATAAAAAAGAGAATTGGGCATTGATTTGTCAACTACCGAGTCTTCAACACCCAATTCTCAATTCATCTTAGAAGCAAGCAGGATTACTTAGCCTGTTCGAGCTTCAAAGTCATTGTGCACTGGTCGCAAACTTCAGTAGGACCGAAGTACTGGATAGGACCAGGATATACGTAAGCTGTTTGCTTAGCCCACTGTTCGCGATGAGCAGCGAAGTACTTGAAGGGAGCGCCTTCCAATTCTACCAATGCCTTGCGGATAACGGGCTTGTTAGCACCATTACGACGTTCGATGTTCATCATCATAGTGATGGGCACACCACCAGCAATCCATTCGGCAGCAGGAGCTGTAGTATTCTTAATTACACTCATGTAACCAGTCTTACCATTTGCAATCAAGCGGCTTGCATTGTAACCGAGGCTGTAGCAATAGTCTGCATCGTAGTTAGAGGGAGCTGCGCAACGACCTTCGTAACCGAAGAAGTGGTGTTGAGCACTGAACTTACCTACGAACTTACCTTCTTCCTTCCAAGCAGCCAACTTAACTTCAACCATACGGCTGAGCAACTTTTCAGTTTCAATAAGTGAAACCTGAACGTTACCGTGGGGGTCACGATCCAAGCAGAGCTGACGAGCTACATCTGCGGGAAGAGATTCGAGGATTGCGAGGTTTTCAGGAGCGATGTTGCTCTTAACGAAAGCAATCTGTTCTTCTGCGCTACCAAATTCGCGAGATTCGCCAGTTGCAGGGTCAGTAAGAACTTCGTTGAGCTGTTGAATCAACTTCTTGATAGCAGGAATGAATTCGATCAAACCTTCGGGAATCAATACAGTACCATAGTTATTGCCATCAGCTGCACGGTTTGCAACAATCTCAGCGATGTAAGTTACTACATCGTCCAATGACATTTCCTTCTGTTCTACTTCTTCAGAAACGAGGCAGATGTTGGGCTGAGTTTCCAACGCACATTCCAAAGCAATGTGAGAAGCGCTACGCCCCATCAACTTGATGAAGTGCCAGTACTTACGAGCACTGTTACAGTCGCGCTGGATGTTACCAATAAGTTCAGAGTAAGTCTTACAAGCAGTGTCGAAACCAAAAGAAGTTTCAATCTGTTCGTTCTTCAAGTCACCGTCAATAGTCTTAGGACAACCGATTACCTGCACACCATAGTTCTTAGCTGCATAGTATTCAGCAAGTACACAAGCGTTAGTGTTAGAGTCGTCACCACCGATGATAACCAATGCCTTGATACCGAGCTTGCGAAGGATTTCAATACCTGCTTCAAACTGACTTTCCTTTTCCAACTTTGTACGACCAGAACCGATGATGTCAAAACCACCAGTGTTGCGGTATTCGTTGATGAGTTCGTTAGTAAATTCGAGATACTTGTGGTCAACCAAACCGCCAGGTCCCATCAAGAAACCATAGAGCTTGCTGTCCTTATTGAGCGACTTTACGCCATCGTAAAGACCGCTGATTACATTGTGACCACCAGGAGCCTGACCACCTGAAAGGATAATACCAACGTTAATAGGTTCGTTGTTTTCGCTTTCAGCAGCAACGAATTCTACTACGGGCATACCATAAGTGTTGGGGAAAAGAGCCTTAATTTCTTCCTGGTTACCAACACTCTGAGTAGCTGCACCTTCTACAGCCTTTACTGCACCCTGAAGGGCCTTGGGCAACTTAGGTTGATAAGCTGCTCTCGCAATCTGCAATGCACTTTTTTCCATTTTGCAACGAATATTTAATAGGGTTAAAAAATTGTCTTATTTCGGAGCAAAGTTAAGAATAAATTATCAGATTTTAACGCTATACAAAGGAAAATATTTTTATTAAGACTAAGTCGCGTTTATTAACTGCGTTTTAATCTCGTTACACACTATAGGCCTCGTTATGGCGCACATTACGCTGAGTTGTGAGGGCTTGTGCCTCATCTACATCATCCCCCGAGGCCCAATTGCTCCTTGCGTGGCGCTATCTCCGCCCAGCGCCCTTCGGGGTTGGGGATATGGTCGAGGTCGTAGATGGAGAGCCCCGTAGAACGACAAAGGCAGAGTCCCTGATTGGGGACTCTGCCTTTCTTACGACAACTCACCCCGTTTGATGGGGGCGCAAACGATGCGTCACTACTTATAACTTTATTACCTTCACTTTTCCCGCTTCATAAACGGCGAAGGTGGGGGGATTCCCTTCCTTTGGGAAGGTTACGGAACCCGTGTTGCAAATGATTTTCCCCTCGTTCGTCTTATATAGTTGCGGAATGTGTGTGTGTCCGAAGAAGAGGGCGTCGAAGTCGAGATGTGCGGTGTTCTCAGGATTGTAAAGGTGTCCGTGGGTGAGCAACAGGCGCTTGCCTTCGTCTACCAACATGGTGTAGTCAGACATGATGGGAAAGTTGAGCAACATTTGGTCAACTTCACTATCACAGTTGCCTCGGATCGCGATGACCTTGCTTGAAACAGTGTTTAGCAGGCGTGCAACTTCCTGGGGATTGTGTCCCTCGGGGATAGAATTGCGAGGTCCGAAGTTGAGAATATCTCCCAACAGACACAACATATCGCACTGGTTGTTATGAAAGTAATTCAACACCTTCTGCAACGCCGTAACCGAACCGTGGATGTCGGAAACTATAAGGTATTTCATTTCAAGTGCTCAATGAAGAAGTTTGAAATTCGAGTGAAGAGGTGGTAACGCGTGTTGCCGCCGTTGATGAAGTGGTTGCGGTTGGTGTAAACCTGCATGTCAAACTGCTTGTTGTTTTGCACATATGCCTCTGCGACTTCAGTGAAGTTGCGGAAGTGTACGTTGTCATCGGCGGTGCCATGAATGAGCAAGAGATTGCCGTGTAATTGGGGCGCACGCACAAGGGCGTTGATGTTATACCCTTCTGGGTTTTCGGCGGGGGTGCGCATGTAGCGTTCGGTATAAACCGTGTCGTAATAACGCCAACTTGAGGGTGCTGCTACGGCTACGCCTGCCTTGAAGACGGGGCGACCTTCTGACATTGCCATAAGCGTGTTGAAACCACCGAAACTCCAACCCCAGATGGCTATGTTTTGCGCGTCAACATAGGGAAGCGAACCGAGGTAAATGGCGGTTTCTACTTGGTCTCTTGACTCGAGGTAACCCAACTGGAGGTAAGTGCACTTTTCAAATTCAGAACCGCGTGCGCCTGTGCCACGTCCGTCAACGCAAACAAAGATGAATCCCTGTTGCGCCATATAACTTTCATAGAGTGCACCGCCATACATACCGAGTCCCCATGCGTCTTTTACTTCCTGTGAACCGGGACCCGAGTATTGGTACATGATTACGGGGTAGCGCTTAGAAGCGTCAAAATCGCGGGGCTTTACCATCCAGCCGTTAAGGCTTACACCGTCGCCTGTAGTGAAGGTGAAGAATTCTATCTTGCTGCTCAGCGCTTCTACCTGCTGACGCAATGAAGCATTGTCAATAAGCGTGGTCAGGGTCTTACCCTTTTCGTCGCACAAGGTGGTAACGGGAGGTACACCTGCCGCAGAATAGACGTTCATGAAATACTTGAAGTTGGCAGAGAAGGTCGCTGCATTTGTGCCCACTTTCTTAGAAAGTTTCGTGGTCTTTCCCTTTTTGTCGGTCACATAAACAGCACGGCGAAGCGGACTTTCCTCACATGAAGCGTAGTAGCACTTGCCCGTAGCGGTGTTGTAACCGTAGAAGTCGGTTACATCGTAGTTGCCACTCGTTACCTGTCGCAAGAGTTGACCGTTGAGGTTGTACAAATATATGTGGCGGAAGTTTGTGCGGTCGGACACCATTGCAAAACCGCCGTCGAAGAACTTTAATGCGCTGTAAGCGTCTTCCTTGATGTACTTTCCTTCAGCGTTTGTTTCGTTAAGCACCAACTTACATACCGCAGAACGTGGATTTGCCATGTAAATGTTCATGACGCTTTGGTGGCGGTTGAGCGTTACGATGGCAAGTTTTTCGGCATCGCTTGTAAACTTGATGCGGGGGATGTAATCGTCTTCAGCAATGGGCAACTGCATTTCGTTAGTGCGGCGACTTTGAATGTCGAAAGTGAGCACCTTTACCTTTGAGTTTTTTGCACCTGCCACGGGATACTTATAGGCATAAGCACCGGGGTATTCTGCATGTTGATTGAGCGCTGGCGCCATCCCCTGATACATGGTCATGCTGTAAACGGGGACCTGGCTTTCATCGTATCTCACCCATGCAAGCATCTTGCTATCGGCAGAGAAATCAAATGAGCGACTGGTAGAAAACTCTTCTTCATTCACCCAGTCGGGGATGCCGTTGAGCACTTCGTTAAACTTACCGTCCTTCGTAATTTGACTTTCTGAATTTCCGAAGAGCAACTTTACGAGGAAGAGGTTGTTATCTCTTACGAAAGCAATCAGATTACCATCGGGAGAGAACAAAGGCACTTGCTGAGGACCACCCTTTGAAAGCGGTTCGTAGGTCTTATTTTCTACACTATAAATGTAGTGAACAGCGGTGTAAGAATGGCGGTAGATAGACTTTGTTTGTGTGCGCAACAAGATGGTAGATTCGTCGGGCGACATTACATAACCATCAATGTGCTTCAACTTCTGTGCGCCACGCGCTTCATCTACGTTGAATACAACGCCTACTTCTTCACCCGTTTTAAAAGAGCGACGAATGATGCGCTTGTGGTCGGGCGAAAGTTGCGTATAAGTTTCACCGTCTGCCATAGGCGTTACGCCGTAAACATACTCAGGATAGTACGCTCCTCCAGTGATGTCCTTCAAATCAAGACCTCCTGAAGCAGTTGCCTGAGTTGAAGCAAACAGCGTTAAGAAAGTCGAAAGCAAAAATGTTTTCAATTTCATATACTTATTGTTTTTGATGTGTTAAATACTACCTGCGTTATCGGATAAAGAGCAATTCGCGGTACTTCGGGAGCGTCCACATATCGTCTTCCACAATGAGTTCTAATTCATCAATGTGCTGACGAATGCTTTTAGGTCCATCAATAAAGGGCGCCACTTCATCGTGGTAGGCAATGGCTTTCTCTCGAATGTCGGTAATACGATTGATACGCTTACGCGTTTCTACCATTTCATTAACCTTCGTCACAATCATGTGAGCGTGCATATTGATTTTTTCTACGAGACCTACATTATATGCCGTAAGTTCGGCAGACTTATCTGAGGGGAAACAACTTTGAATTTTGAGAATGTTGTCTACCAATACGCTTTGATACTTCGTAGCAACGGGGATAATGTGATTCATGCAAATATCTCCCAACACTCGCGACTCAATCTGCACCTTTTTGAAGTAAGTTTCCCACTTGATTTCATTACGCGCTTCTAATTCTGCACGCGTCATAATCTTTGTCTTCTCAAACATTGCCACGGCGCTCTCATCAAGGTAACGGTCGTACACTAACGGTGTAGAACCCTCACAATCAAGGCCGCGCAACTTTGCTTCTTCTCTCCATTCATCAGAATATCCGTTTCCGTCAAAATGAATGGGGCGACAGCATTTAATATCTTCGCGCAACACTTCAAGAATCGCGCTCAACTTGTTTTCCCCCTTTGCGAGGCGTTCGTCCACGCGCTCATTAAAGTTGGTCAACGCTTCTGCCACAGCCGCATTTAGCGCAATCATTGCACTTGCGGGGTTTGCACTTGACCCCGTAGCACGAAACTCAAACCGATTCCCCGTAAAGGCAAAGGGCGATGTGCGGTTTCTATCCGTATTGTCTACGCTAAGTTCGGGAATCTGTGGCACGTCAAGGCGCATGCCATGCTTACCTTCAAGTTGAAACAAGTCGTTTGTCGTTGAGCGCTCAATCTTATCCAACATTTCAGAAATCTGCGAACCCAAGAAACTTGAAATAATCGCAGGAGGCGCTTCGCAAGCACCGAGGCGAGGCGCATTCGTAGCGCTCATGATAGAAGCCTTCAACACGCCGTTGTGGCGATATACCCCCACCAACGTTTGCACGACAAAGGTGATGAAGCGAAGGTTCTCTTCAGGCGTCTTACCCGGTGCATGAAGCAAAATGCCGTTGTTGGTCACGAGCGACCAATTGTTATGCTTACCGCTACCGTTGATGCCGGCAAAGGGCTTCTCATGAAGCAAGCATCTAAACCCATGCTTACGCGCCACCTTGCGCATCAATGACATGAGCAACATGTTATGGTCAATCGCCAAGTTACACTCTTCGTAAATGGGCGCTAATTCAAACTGATTGGGCGCAGCCTCGTTGTGGCGCGTCTTACAGGGGATGCCAAGTTCAAGCGCCTGGATTTCCAAGTCCTTCATAAACTCCGCAACGCGCTCGGGGATGGCGCCAAAATAATGGTCGTCCATCTGCTGATTCTTAGAACTTTCATGCCCCATCAACGTGCGCCCCGTCAAAAGCAAGTCAGGGCGAGCGGCATAAAGGCCTTCATCAACAAGGAAATACTCTTGCTCCCACCCCAAGTTTGTTGACACGCTCGTCACCTCGGGGTTAAAAAGTTGCGCCACGCGTGTTGCCGCCTTATCAACGGCCGCAAGCGACTTCTTCAGCGGTGCCTTATAGTCAAGCGACTCCCCGGTGTAAGAAATAAACACCGTGGGAATCATCAACGTGTCGCCCACGATGAACACAGGAGAAGCAGGGTCCCACGCCGAATAACCGCGCGCTTCAAACGTAGAGCGAATACCGCCATTGGGAAACGAAGAGGCATCGGGCTCTTGCTGAACCAGCAACTTTCCCGAGAAGTTTTCTATCATTCCGCCCTTACCGTCGTGCTCTACAAAGGCGTCATGCTTTTCCGCCGTGCCCTCGGTCAGCGGTTGAAACCAGTGGGTAATATGCGTAGCCCCCATTTCCATGGCCCAGCGCTTCATGCCCTTAGCGATTTCATCAGCGGTGGGCATGTCAAGGGCGGTGCCACCCTCTATCGCCTCGATCAACTTCTGATAAATCTCTACGGGCAGGTATTTCCACATCTTCTTTTGGTTGAACACATATTTAGCAAAGTATTCCGACGGACGCTTCTCGGGATTCTGAATTTCAAGAGGGTGCTTCTTAAACGCCTCTTCTACAACTTTAAAACGAAGTGACATATTTTGTTTGGTTTCTGGTGTCTGAATTCGGAGCAAAAGCAGGGTACGCAAGCAATCCGCCCCCTCCCCGCTTCACTCACATATTTTCTATAAATTGCAAAAATACACAAAAAAAGAAAAAGGAGAAAGCAGTACCGCTAAAATCCTATGCACCTACTCCCTCCCACCCCTTCCATGCGCTATCGCGTAGCAGTTCCAGTGCTTAAACAAATTGGCAGAGAAATAGGGTAATCGAGGGTTTAATAAAGGTAATGATATAGGTATTGTCCGCAAATGTTTATGTTCTTAAAAATCATTTGGACAACAGCTATATTATTGCTTATAAAAAGGGCACAAACTCCATTGTTTGAAAAACTAAACCTATTGTAGTGAAAACTATTAGTAACCTAATTTAAATTGTTAGTAACATAATTAAAAAAAGGTTACTAATAATTTTGGCAGTAATATAGAAGTTGATTTACACGACCTTCAGTTGCCCACAAACAGTATTTTTGGAAACCACTAATGATTATTTTTTTTACCACGAACCTAAGGTCGCGCAAGTCAATTGCGTCAATGGGCACTAATGCCATGGGGCAAATACAATCCGAATGGAATTTGACTTGCGCAACCTTTGGTTAGTGAAAATTTGACTTGCGCGACCTTCGGTTGTGTTCATTCGTGGCTAAAAAAAATAGAAAAAATTGTGGAGCACGTAACTATAATGTTTTATCGTGGACAACAAATATATTATTACTTAAACAAAAATAACTGAGAGATAATTTAACCTATCTCCCAGTTAATTATTTTCAAGTCAATCTTATGATTGCTCCGTTATTTTCTAATCATTTGCAGGAAATCTGCGCGAAGTGTAGGGTCTGTGAACGCTCCGCAGTAGTCGTAAACGGTGGTGACACTACCCGCCTTTTCTACGCCTCTCATCTGCATGCACAAATGTTGCGCTTCAAGCACTACCATTACGCCCTTTGGAGCAATGGCCTGGTTTACCGCTTCGCAAATTTGCTTTGCAAGGCGCTCGTGCACTTGCAGGCGCTGACTGAATACATCAACTACTCGGGGGATTTTTGAGAGTCCAACGATTTTTCCGTCGGGGATGTATGCCACGTGGGCCTTGCCAAAGAATGGCAGGACATGGTGCTCGCAAAGGCTGTAAAAATCGATATCTTTCACAACCACCATGTTCTGAATATCTTCGCTAAATACGGCCGATTGCAAGAGGGCAATGGCATCTTTTTCGTATCCCTGAGTCAATGACAGAATGGCCTTTGCGGCACGCTCGGGGGTTTTCAAGAGTCCTTCGCGCGCTACATCCTCGCCTATCAACTTCAAAATCTCTTGATAGTGATATTTAAGTTGTTCTAATTTATCCATTAGTTGCTGACTTAAAAACCTTGAACTTAATAAATGGGTATCTGCACTTTACATCTCACCAATCTGACTTCTTTTGAGAGTCCTGATTCGCGTACTTCGGCAATGCGCAACATGGCTTCTTCACGGGTTGAGAAGTCGCCGATGCGAACTACCCATCGGGGGGATATGAAACTGCAATAACTCTTCATGTCGGGGAAGAGTGCCTCTGAGCGATGTTGCAATTTGATGGCTTTTTCTTTATCCGCTCTTGAGTTTGCACCCGTAAAGATTTGAATGCGATACCCCTCCTTGTTGAGATACCCCTTAACGATGGGGTTGCCCAAACTATCAAGTTCGACAGAATCTACTCTCTGTTGAAATACCGGTGTGATGGGCAATTTTGTGGGCGTCTTGGGTTTAAGACCATTCACCAAGCTGTCAATTTTTGCAGATTGCTTCAACACGACAACGCCTCCGTTACGATTGGGCGTACGGAGAGAATCGGTAAAGTGTTGTGCGTAAGTCGCAAACGACAACAACGAAAGGAATAAAACAAGAGTATATCGCTTCATAATTTACTTTGAGGAGGAAAAGAGAGAGAGCGAAGAGCGAGCGTTTTCGCTTCAATGATGAAAGGAGTTAGCCCTTTGAAGGGATGCTCCCCCATTGAGCTAACTCCGTAAAAAATGTATTCAATTGATTAAAGATGCTATCCGTTAATGGGGATTAGAACGCATCGATAATTTCCTTGAAGTCGGCAGCCTTTAATGAAGCACCACCAATCAAACCACCGTCGATGTTGGGCTTAGCGAAGAGTTCAGGTGCGTTAGAACCCTTACATGAACCGCCGTAGAGGATTGAGGTGTTGTCAGCAACTTCCTGACCGTACTTTTCAGCAACGCAAGAGCGGATGAATGCGTGGATTTCTTCTGCCTGTTCAGAAGTTGCAGTCTTACCAGTACCGATTGCCCAGATGGGTTCGTAAGCGATAACTACGTTTGCCCACTGTTCAGCTGTAAGGTGGAATACAGAACCTTCGAGTTCTGCCTTACATACTTCGTTCTGCTGATTAGCTTCACGCTGTTCGAGGCTTTCACCGATGCAGAAGAGAATCTTCAAGCCGTTAGCCAATGCCAAATCTACTTTTTCCTTGAGGATTTCGGGAGTTTCGTTGTAATACTCACGGCGTTCTGAGTGACCGAGGATTACATACTGTGCACCTGTAGACTTAACCATTTCTGCAGAAACTTCACCTGTGTAAGCACCGCTTGCCTTGTCAGCGCAGTTTTCAGCACCAAGCTGGAGCACTTCGTTGTCAATCAAACCAGCAACTGTTGCCAAGTGAATGAAGGGAGTGCAGATTACAACTTCGCAGTTGGGCTTGTCAGCAACGAGCAAACCGTTGAGTTCTGTTGCGAGTGCAACACCTTCCTGAAGATTCTTGTTCATCTTCCAGTTACCAGCTACAATTTTCTTTCTCATAATAGTAACGTTTGTTAATAAATAGTTGATATTAAATCGTTTTCTTGTTTTCGTTATTTTTCAGTAGCATCGCTTTTCACCTCACCCTTCAGCAGTTCTCGCATTCTTAGGCGGTGTCCGCGATATTTTCGCCCAATCCATACGCCGTCTAAAACCATCAAGAGCAACATCGGCACGATGAGTAACAAAAGGATGCGCGTCCACGCCATGTATTCGCTCTCGGGGAGTTCCATCGTTGCGAGATTCATTTCCTCAACATTCGGCAAGTTGTTCGTTCCCCACTTCCCTTCCAGTGTGCCATTATGCAACAGCAGCAAACCAGGGTTAGAGCGCACCATCGCTTTGATAACATCAGCGTCGGCATAAAGGCAATCATAACTTGCCCCCGTTCGGTCTTGCCAGTTCGCATAGTTTACCGCTTCCCCCGTTAGGGCAACAAATCGGTAACCATGGTCAACGGCGAAGTCATAAAGGTCGTTAATTCTATCAGCAGAACTATCATCTGCCTTCAGTGCATCGTGAAGCGTGAGGATAAACGTGCGTGAAGTATCACTCAGTAACTCCGCCGTAACATCTTCTCCTCCTTTATTATATACCGCAAGGTTGATGACTCCCTCACGAGCTGGAGCAGTGCCGTCATTATATTGTGTCGCCCAACTTTCTCCCTTCCTATAGTCGGTAAAAGTGACCAACGGCAGGTAGTGCAAACTATAAAGCGAAAGCACCAATCCGTAGCAAAACACGTAAATCGTAGCCATGCCCTGATTGCGCTCCGTCACAAGGCGACGCATGCGGTTGGGGAAACACACTACGTAAAACGCCATGCCTGTGAGCAACACATTCTTAAGGAGCGTTGCTCCCGATGAGAGTTCTACGGCAGCGCCAAAACAACCGCAATCACTGATGCCTCCGTCGAAATAAAGGTAAGCAGAAATGCCTAAGAAGGCAACCATCATCAGTAGCGCCACCCATGCCGACGTGCGCCGACGGATGCCGAGTAGTAAATAAGCACCTAATTGTAATTCAATGATGCCCAGCGCTACCGCCGCCACCTTTAACCACAAATCATCTATGCTGAATGCCCAATGCTCCGCATAAGCTTGTAACTTATACACCATGCCCATGGGGTCAAGCAACTTCACCAACCCTGAGGCAAGCATCGTAAGGGCAAGTATTCCTCTGAAGATATTAACTATCCAAAGACGAACTTTCAATCTTGCTTTCATCGTGATTTGGAAGCGTCACTGCCTACTCCTAATTTGATGAGAGCAAACACGGCATAGTTCATCATATCCATGTAATTTGCCGCTACGCCCTCGCTAACGAGCGTTTCGCCCTCCAAATCCTCAATCTGCTTAGTGCGATACACTTTCATGAGTATCATGTCTGCCATACTTGACACACGCATACCGCGCCATGCTTCTCCATAATCGTGATTCTTACGCTTCATCAAGTCTAACGCTTCGCCAGCATGACGGTCATAAAGTGATGTCGCCGCCACTTCGTCGAGGTCAGCACGGTCTGCAAATCCAAGTTCTAACTGAATCAACCCCATCACGCTATAATTCACGATAGCGATAAACTCAGAGGCAATACCTTCATCCACCATAGCTTCTTTATCGTGAAGCGTGTGGATGCGGTTGGCTTTAATGTATATTTGATCAGTAATAGAACTGGGACGCATGATGCGCCACGCACAACCGTAATCGTGCATCTTTTGAAGATACAAACTACGGCAATGTTGCATCACGGCATCAAATTCCTGATATGTAAGTATGGGCTCCATAAAGTCTTACTTCTGTATTTTTGTGCAAATATACTGCTTTTTTTCGCGGTGGCGCTGTTCAAATCGATTTATTCCTTCAAAAAAGCCTGCACCTTCGCTAACGCATCCGCTAAAGCGCGGTCAAGTTCGTCGTTAATCACCACCACATCAAACTGTGATGCGTGTGAGAGTTCAAACTCTGCACGAGCAATGCGGGTTTCTATCACTTCTGCCGAATCCGTGCCACGACCCACCAAGCGCTTGCGCAATTCCTCAATTGAAGGCGGCTGAATAAATACGCTCAAAGCTCGGTCGCCGTAGTGACGCTTGATGTTGATACCGCCAAGCACGTCAACGTCGCACACCACGTTTTCGCCACGCTCCAACTGCTGGTCAACCTGCGCAGAGAGTGTGCCGTAGTAACGGTCTTTATACACTTCTTCATACTCCAAGAAATCGCCATTCTCAATGTGCGCACGGAATTCTTCGGGCGTAAGGAAGAAATACTCTACCCCATGCTGCTCCTGTCCGCGAGGCGGTCGTGAGGTGGCACTGATGGAGAAATGCAAGTTCAGTTCTTGCTGCATCAAGTAGTTGATAATTGTGCTCTTACCGCTACCCGAAGGTGCTGAAAATATGATTACTTTTGACATAAGTTCGTGAGGTTATGAGGTATAAGGTTTTGAGGTTAAAGGTTTTGAGGTTATGAAACTCCGCAATGTACGAACAACTGACATGCAAGGCGCTGAAGCATTACATAACATTCAACACCTGCTCCTTGATCTGTTCCAATTCATCCTTCATCATCACCACGATGTTTTGCATCTCTGCCTGATTGCTCTTCGAACCCGTTGTGTTGATTTCGCGGCCCATTTCTTGTGCGATAAATCCGAGTTTCTTGCCCTGTCCGCTACCGTTGAGCATCGTTTGCTTAAAGTAGTCAAGGTGATTTGTAAGGCGCTGCTTTTCCTCGTTAATATCGAGTTTTTCGATGTAGTAGATGAGTTCCTGTTCAAGGCGACACTTGTCGTAATCCACGCCCTTAAGTTCTGCCAGGCGCTCTGTGAGGCGTTGGCGCACCTTCTCAACTCTCGACACCTCAAAGGGTTCTAATTGCTTCATCAAGTCGGCAATCGTGTCAAGGTTCTTACAGAATTTTGCGTAGAGCGCCTCACCCTCCTGCTTTCTGAAGTCTACGAGGTTCGCAAGGGCTTCATTCACCGCCTGCGCTACCACCTGCCACTCCTCATCTTCAAGGGTTTCTACGGCAGACGTCTGCACCACTTCGGGCAAGCGCACCAGCGTTTCCCAAATGTTCTCCACCGAGATGCCCACTCCGAGTTGCTCCATGCTGATTTTCTTCATCTGCGCCACATAGTTGGCCACGGCATCGACGTTAATAACGCCACCCACAGAGGTTGTGTCCTTCTCAATCCAGAGGTTAAATTCCACCTTTCCGCGCTCCAACTGCTCCTGGATGAGTTTGCGCAACTCCATTTCCTTCTCGCGATACAGCGGAGCAAGACGAGTGCTCAAATCCAATGACTTGGAATTAAGTGATTTAACCTCTACATGAATCTTCTTGCCATTATAAGTTGCATCGGCTTTTCCGTAGCCGGTCATGGATTGTATCATATTCAGAAAGTACTTGTTTATAATTTGAATGTTTAATTTAACCGCAAACTTACTGAAAAAATGGGATATTATTGCTTACTTTGCAGAGAAAATCGCTTCATACATAACAACATTAACTCATACAACCGATGAAAAGAATCACTTTTTTAGCACTTTCCCTCCTTGCGGGAGTCATCACGAGCGATGCCTGCACCAGTTTCTTGATTGGTAAAAAGGCGTCAAAAGACGGTTCGGTGATGATTACTTACAGCATGGATAGTTTTGGGATGTTCACCCACCTCAACCACTTCCCTGCTGCCACCTACCCCGAAGGCACCATGCGCCCCATCGTTGACGGCGACACCAACCACTACCTCGGCGAAATCCCCGAATCAGCCTTCACATACGCCGTGATGGGCAACATCAACGAGCACCAATTGGCCATTATGGAGACTACCTTCGGCGGGCGAGAAGAACTCGTTGACACCACCGGCATCATTGACTACGTAAGCCTTATGACGCTCGGACTTCAGCGTGCAAAGACGGCGCGTGAGGCAATTCATGTGATGACACAACTTGTTGAAAAATACGGATATGCAAGTAGTGGTGAAAGTTTTTCTATAGCAGACCCTAACGAAGCGTGGATACTCGAAATGATTGGTAAGGGCGGTAAGGAGAAGGGCGCCGTTTGGGTAGCCGTTCGCATCCCCGACGATGCCATTTCCTGCCACGCCAACCAAAGTCGCATCCATCAGTTCGACCTTAATGATAAGGAGAATGTCATGGCCAGCAAAGACGTCATCTCGTTCGCGCGAAAGATGGGTTTCTACACGGGTAAGGACCAGGATTTCTCATTTGCCAACGCCTACGCCCCCGCCGACTTCAGCGCCATCCGCTTCTGTGAAGCACGCGTGTGGAGTTTCTACAACAAGTGGGTAGACGGTATGGATCAGTACCTCGACTATGCCAAGGGTTACGCCATCGACACCGCCAAGCCCATGCCCCTCTACTTCACGCCCAAGAAGCAACTCTCGTTGAAAGACGTTATGACCTCTATGCGCGACCACTACGAGGGCACATTCTTCGACACACAGACCGACCTCTCAGCGGGCATCTTCAACATGCCCTACCGCCCCTCGCCCCTCACGTGGGAATACGAGGGCAAGAAATACTTCAACGAGCGCCCCATCTCTACGCAACAGGCGTGCGCCACGATGATTGCACAGCTCCGCGCCGACATGCCCAACGAGGTGGGTGGAGTCCTTTGGTGGGGCAACGACGAGGCCAATATGATTGCCTACGTGCCCATCTACTGCTGCGCCACACAACCCCCCGCATGCTTTTCCGACCCACAGGCGAGCGACGTCAACTTCTCGTGGAACTCCGCCTTTTGGGTGTGCAACTGGGTGGCAAACATGACCTACCCCCGCTACTCACAGGTATTCCCCGCCGTAGAGCAGAAGCGCGAAGAGATTGAGAATGCCTTCCTCGCCAAGCAAGCAAGCATCGAGCAGATTGCCATCAACGAACTCAACCGAGATAAGCAGCAGGGCATTGCGTTCCTCACCACCTACTCTTCCGTAGCGGGTGAAACCATGCTTTCAGAGTGGAAGAAACTCGGCGAATACATCATCGTGAAGTACAACGATATGGTGGTGAAGAAAGAAACAAACGGCACATTTGACCTCACCCCCGACGGTATCGCCGTGCCTCCCCAGCGCGACGGATTCCCCGAAAAGTACCGCAAGGAAATTATCAATCGAACGGATGATAAATACCTCATTCCTAGTCTAAAATAATCCGTTTGTTAAATTAAATCAGAAAAAGGAATACTCACCCTACGATTTGGGGCAAATAAACCATACACCGGTAAAGAGTCTGGCATCCGCCAGGCTCTTTTTCTTGTATCTCCACTCAGCATAGTCTTTCACAGTTTACTCCATGTGTACCTAAATTCTTTTCACTGTCAACAAAATCCGTCTAAAGTCAACTTTTGTAGGAAAAGAGGCAACTAAACTAGGAAAAGCGACAACAATCTTAGTAGAGAAAGTCAACTTATATAGTACGAAAAAAATCACAGATTCTAGTAAAGTAAAAACAGTACAAAAAAGAGTCAACCTTTTTCAGGAAAAGACAGGATGCCCCTTGCATTACAGATTACAGATTACAGTTTTTTATTTTGATACGTCAGAGACTTGAAAAATAGTACAAGAAATAAGTTATTATATATTATAATATATAATAAAATTTTTTTTATGTCTTACGCTGAGGGGAGCATGTGAGTTTCAAAATAACTGTAATCTGTAATCTGTAATGCGAGGTGGGGATTGGAGTCGCTTAATTTTCCGAATGGCAGGTACGGACGCACGGTGCGTGCGTCCTTCATTCACACGCTTGCCAATGGAATATGCCGATTGATGAGGACGCACGCCGTGTGTACGTACTGGTCAATGGTAATCCAGCCTGATTTTCGAGTTGCATTACGCTTGACTGTAGGGGGGCTCTTTTGAGCAGTTGCTGAGAAATTTTGAATTTTTTTCATTGATTTTAAAATACTGAATATCCGTTCGTTAGACGCATATTTTCGCCCATTTTTGCGATGCTAAATGCCAATAAATGCCAAGTGGGGTGGCGCGTGTTGTATCTTTGCAATAGAAAACGTAGGGACGCAATACACAAGCGTACGCAACCCGCATGGCGCCCACCAATCTCCGCTCATCACTTACCGCACATCAACTCCCCGCCACCCTGCCCACGCCCCTGTGTCCCCGCATGGACTACTCTCTCCTCACTACTAACTACTAACTAATCTAAACCTATGGAAACCAACAAATCGCCCATTTGGGGCAAACTCATTCAGTTTATCATCACCGTGCTCACCGCCTTCGCCACCTCGTTTGGAGTAGCATCATGCATGTAGGGACGCACGGCGCGTGCGTCCGCCACAGACGGGGATTTTGCGCGCCACGGCATGTATTGTGCCACGGGTTATCCTGCACCACAGGTTGTCCTGCTCCACGGAATGTATTGCTCCACGGAATGTATTACTATGAATTCGGACGCACGAGCTCCCGCCAATCTCTGCTCATCACCTACCGCCACCCTGCCTCACGCCCCTCTGCTAACCTTATAACCCTGCGGATGGCAGACGCTATGATAGCGCCCCTACGACAAGTCATGTTCTCTTTCTCTTTGGGGATTATTAAGTTACTAATAGTTTAAATTAACTGCCGATTTTTTCAAACTATATCCGAGTTACTAAGTTACTCTTATTTGTCGGATTTGAGTTTTCCCATTCGGACATCGTGGTTTGCTTTCCCTTCCTTTCTCTAAGACACAAAAAAGCACCCGCTCACCCTGGCTGGGGCAATACGGATGCTTCTTATTCGGGGGGATGTGGTGAGATTACTTCAAACCGCGATTTTTGAGGACGGGTTCGATGTTGGGCGTTGCGCCACGGAAGTTGTGGTACATTACATCGGCATCATCAATGCAACCGGGTGTGAGAACGCACTGGCGGAACTTGGCAGCCACTTCGGTATTGAAGATGTTGCCTGTTTCCTTGAATGCTTCGTAAGCGTCGGCATCAAGCACTTCTGACCAGAAGTAGCTGTAGTAACCTGCGGTGTAACCGCCGCCCATGGTGTGGTTGAAATAAGTAGTGCGGTAGCGGGGAGCAATCTGCTTGGGGAGTTTGATTTCATCCATGACTTGCTTTTCAAATGCCATCACGTCGAAACCTTCGGGGATTTCCTTAAGGAAGTGGAACCTCATATCAAGCCATGCTGCTGCCCAGTATTCTGCTGTTGCGAAGCCCTGACCGTACTTACCGCTCTTTTCAAGCTTTTCTACAAGTGATGTGGGCATCACTTCGCCTGTTTCATAGTGGCGTGCATAGAGGGCGAGCATTTCGGGTTCGAACACCCAGTGTTCCATTACTTGTGAGGGGAGTTCTACAAAGTCGCGCGGTACGCTTGCTACGCCGTAGTAGTGAACATCAGCAAAGAGTGAGTGGAGGGCGTGACCAAATTCGTGGAACATGGTTGACGCTTCGTCAGCAGTGAGCAATGAGGGTTGACCTGCAGCGGGCTTTGAGAAGTTGCACACAACGGTTACGATGGGCGCCTTGCGCTGACCGTCAGCATAAGTCTGATTGCGGTAACGACCACACCATGCTCCGCCACGCTTGCTGGCACGGGGGAAGAAGTCGAGGTAAAGAAGACCGAGGTGTGTGCCGTCTTGATCCTTACACTCAAAGGCAGTTGCTTCGGGGTGAGGAAGAGGTATGCTGTCAACCTGTGTGAAGGTTACGCCGTAGAGCTTGTTGGCGAGGAGGAACATGCCGTCGCGTACATTCTCGAGTTTGAGGTAGGGACGGAGTTCGTTTTCATCCATCGCATACTTTGCCTGCTTCGCCTTGTTGGCATAATAACTCCAGTCCCACCCCATGGGTTCGAAGTTCTTGCCTTCCTTGCGGATTTCTGCCTTGATGTCCTTGAGTTCTTCGTTTGCCTTCTTCACTACCGAGGGCCACACTTGGTCGAAGAGCTCACATACAGCTTCTGTAGTCTTTGCCATGCGTGTTTCGAGAGCGAATGTAGCATAGTCGTAGTAGCCCATGAGCTTTGCCTTCTCGATGCGTGCTTCTACAAGGCGACGAACCACCTCCTTGTTGTCATTCTCATTGCCGTTGTTGCCACGGTTGGTATAGCCTTCATACATCTTATGACGGAGGTCGCGATTTTCTGCATACTGAAGGAAAGGCATTACGCTGGGGTTGTGAAGTGTGAAGAGCCACTTGCCCTGCTGACCTGCTGCAGTTGCTGCTTCGGCAGCGTTGTCAATGAGGCTTTTGGGAAGACCTGCGAGGTCCTTTTCATCCTCAATAAAGAGCTGGAAAGCGTTGGTTTCAGCAAGCATATTCTGACTGAAAGTGAGCTGAAGGAGTGAGATTTCGCTATTGAGTTCACGAAGCTTTTCCTGACCGAGTGAATCGAGGTTGGCACCGCTACGTACGAAGCCCTTGTAAGTTTCCTGGAGGAGCTTCTTCTGTTCCTTTGTGAGGGCAGCAGTGTCGGTAGTTTCATACACTTCCTTTACCTTCGCAAAGAGCGCGGGGTTGAGGTTGATGTCGTCAGAGTGCTTTGAGAGCTTGGGCGAGAGTTCACGACTGATGGCCTGCATGGCAGAGTCGGTGCAAGCGCTGTTTTGAGCGTAGAACACGTAGGACACCTTGTTGAGCAACGCGCCGCACTGGTCGAGCGCAGCAATGGTGTTTTCGAATGTTGCGGGTTCCGTGCAGTTGACAATCGCATCAACTTCAGCCTTCTGCTGCTCCATACCTAATTCAAAGGCGGGCATGTAGTGCTCGGGTTTGATGTCGTCAAAGGGAGGAACTCCGAAGGGAGTGTTAAACTCCGCGAGGAGGGGATTTTCAACCGCCTCGTTGTTGGCACAACCACACACAAGTGCCGTAGCGCACAACGCAAGAATCGTTTTCTTCATACTGTTAATTAGAAATATAATTGAATATCGTTTTCAAGATAAGTGCATCCGCATATTTTTGCAAAGATACAAATTTTCTGTCACTTACGAGGCGTTGCCTGCTGATTAACACGTTTTCTAAGGAAAAGAACTGCGGCAAACATGTATTGGATTAAAGGATTTATTAACTTTGTCAGTACATTGTACGACGTTGAATACATACTTATGAACGGTCGTCTCTTTTTATATATCCTGCTCTGTGCGTGGCTTGCTCCGATGTCAGTTGTTGCACAGCATCCCTACCGTGAAATCTACACTTCATGGGAGGATTTTGTAGAATATTGTGCAGATGAAGAGGTTGTCTCTCAAGATGAATTTGAGCGCCTTGAACAGCTCACACAGCATCCCCTTAATCTTAACACCGTAAGCAAAGATGCGCTGTTGGAACTCCCCTTTCTGACGGAGCAACAGGTGGATTCGCTTCTTGCCTATCGAGAAAGGAAGCGCAGGCTTCTCACGCTTGGCGAACTTCAGTTCTTAACAGGTTGGGATGCTCCCACACGACGCTTTGCCTCGCTTTTTACCTACATTGGCGACACGTTGCGCCCCCGCGTTTCTCTGCTTCAGCAATTTACGAAAGGGAAATTTGTGATTGAAACACGTTGTGACTTCCCCACATATGAGCGAGAGGGCGAAAAGCGCACCAGTGGTGGATATTTAGGAGACGGGATAAAGAACGTTACGCGCCTCCATTACGACTATGGCGAGCAGGTAAACTATGGCATCACGTTGGAGAAAGACGCTGGCGAACCCTTTGCCTCGCAGGGTAATAATCCCTACGATCACCTCTCCTTTCATTTTTCCTACACCTCAAGGGATAAGAAGCACAAACTCCTGTTGGGCGATTACTCCCTGCACTTTGGCGAGGGACTCCTGTTGGGTAAGAGCACCTTCGCAGGACAACTCGATATGCTGCGCCAACCCTCAAAAACGCGACTCCACCTGCGCCCCCACACCGGCACTGATGAGTATAAATTCTTTCGCGGAGTTGCCTACTCCCTTACACACAAGCGATTGCGCCTCACTGCCTTTGCGTCATACCGCACTTTAGATGCAAAGATTGAAAACGATGTCGCCTCTACCCTCTACACCGACGGCTATCACCGCACGTACACCGAACTCACACACAAGAACACGCTCGGAAATGCCACGTTCGGAGCGCTCATTGAGCATGCCTCACCATACCTTCACTTAGGAATTTCAGGGTACCTCAGTCGGTATGAAACCCCGATAGTTCCGCTCCCACGCACCAATAATCGCTACGCCCTTAGTGGAGACATTGCCGCAGGGACCTCGCTTACGTATGCTTCAACCTTGCACAAGCGTTTAAGTTTTACGGGCGAATTAGCTAGCGACCGCCGTTTACACCTCGCCTTCTCTCACCGCTTCCATTATAAAGTCTCCGACGACGTCCGAATGAATGTACAACTGCGATGGTTCTCAAAGCGCTTCGTCGCACCGTGGGCAGAAACCGTTGGCTTTGCCTCACGAGTGGGCAATGAACGGGGGGCCTTAGTGGGCGTTACATGGAGAGGAGCAAAAGGTATTGACATTGAAACCTACCTTGACGTTCACCAATTTCCGTTCTCTACTTATCGTGCCGAACAGGCGTCACACGGTTTGAAATTCTACCTGCAAGCGGCAAAAACCTTGCGCAATCAAAACACAACCCTATTGCGCTACACTTATAGGTTATGGCAACAAAACGTTACGGGGCGAAAAGACCAATTGGAATATCGGGGCAAACACCGTCTGCGCCTTCAACACTCACTCAACCGCCCACGACTCAACCTCACTACCCTAATTGAAGGGAGCATGACGCATGCACAAACTAATGATGCCGCATTCGGCATTACCGCAGCCCTCAGAGGGAAATATCTGTGCCGACCCAATTGGTCGGTAGCGCTGTCAGGCGCCCTCTTCTGCACAGATGATTATGCCTCTGCCGTCTATGCTTATGAACCGCTCTTGCCCAGCATGTACGCTTTCGGGGCGCTGTATTACAAAGGCATTCGGGGCGCTGTTCAAACCCAATATACCTTGCGAAACCGCTTCACTTTAGGAATTCGATACGGCATGACGCATTACTTCAATAGAAATACCACCAGCAGTGGACTTCAAGAAATCAATAGTTCTTCAAAAGGCGATATCAATCTGTATTTGAGGTTGAAACTTTAGATTGAAATTTTAGAAATACAATAAATAAGGCGAGCACATTTCGGTGCTCGCCTATTTTGGGGTTTTAAATCAGAATCCTTTTAAAAAGGATTGTCTACTCTGAGAAAAAAGTATGTCGTTTAAAGGTAATAGTTACCAATTCTTTTCAAGGTTCTTCGGGCGTCGGTTTTTGAGTGCCTTGTCCACCTTTTCCTTTGCGCGCTTCTCGGCTTGTTTTGCCAAATTGAGGAGTTGCTGGGTTTGCTTCTCGTCTCTCTTTGTCTCTTCTGCCTGTTGCTGTTGTTGTTGCTCCTGCGACTCTGATTGTTGTTGCTGCTCTTGATTTTGCTCTTGTTGCTGCTCCTGTTGTTGGCTGTCCTTCAAGAGCTTCTGACAGAGTGCTAGGTTGTAGCGCGTATTGTTGTCGGCAGGGTTCAGGCGCAGTGATTGCTTGTAGTAATCGATAGCCGTGCGCAACGCCTTCTGGCACTCCTCTTCGCTGGTCGACGCCATTGCCGTAGCGTGATAAATGTAGCCCTGATTGTGGAGCGTCATTGCTCTGAGGGTTGTGTCGGTAGAAGCCTGCTTGACTTGCTCAAACGCCTCAAAAGCGGCTTTTGCATTGCCCTTGCCCAACTGCACATTGCCCAGGTTGAAGCGCGCTTCAGGAAGGTTGGGTTGCGCCTTGAGGGCATTCAGATAGTTGAGTTCGGCCTTTGAATAGTCCTTATTTTCGAAAGCACGATTGCCCTTGTGCATGTTTTTCCATACAGCAGTTTGCGAGGTACAAAGGAGCGGAAAGAGGAGCAGGGCGAGAATCGTAAGTGATTTGGTTTGCATAAGTAGAAAGGGGATGTATGCGTTTTAATTTTCAAATAAATGGAAACGCTTGTAGAATGGATGTACGATATCAAGGAGTAAAAACTCAAGAATCAACAAGATGAATACTAATATCGCCACCGCTACAAATTGCTCATTATAAACGGAGTATGAGGATTGGCTTTCAGCATGTTGGAGTTGTGAGATTTCATCCGTCAATTGCTTGAGTGCCGCGTTGGTATTGTCAATCAAGAAGAACTTCCCTCCACCAGCTTCTGCAATCTCTTGTGCGGCGGTAGTGTTAACGCTCGTTCTGACTACCTCGCCCTTCTTGTCGGTCATAGGCCCGTAGGGCGTGGGGATGGTGGATCCGTTGGTGGTGCCGACTCCAAGCACATAGACAAGCATGCCCTTGTCTTTCGCCTCTTTAGCTGCTTCTATGGCGCCCTCTTCATGGTCTTCACCATCGGTAATGATAATAATGGCTTTCGCTACTTGCTCTTCTTTCGTAAAACTATGCGTAGCCAAAGTAATGGCCGACGCAATGCTCGTACCTTGAAGTGTGACCATGCCCGTGGAGATGTTGTCGAGGAAGAGTTTTACCGACACAATGTCGTTGGTGATGGGCATTTGAGGATATGCTTCACCAGCAAACACATTGAGCCCGATTTTATCGTCACGCATGCGGTCGATGAGGTTGCTCACCAGCTTCTTGCTACACTCCAAGCGGTTGGGGGCAACATCTGTGGCAAGCATCGAGTTGGAGACATCAAGCGAAATGATGGCTTCAATCCCGTTCTTTTTACTTACCTCTTTCACCATCCCTATCTGCGGACGGGCAAGCACGATCACCATTAGCACCATTGTGAGCAACACAAGCGCAAACTTGACATGCATGCGCACAGACGAATAGTTGCCCACTAATTTCCAAAACAAATGTGGTGAGGCATAGCGCACCATGCGTCGTCTCGCCCTCCATTCTGAATATAAATAGAGCAACAAGGCGACAAGGGGGATGATTAAATAATATAGATTTTCAGGAGATGCAAAGCGCATAAGGGAGAAATGAGAAAGAAAAAGGAGAAATGAGAAATGAGAACCGAAAGGCGCGACCGAAGAGGCTAAAAGCCAAATGAGAAATGTCCTTGCGGGGGTAATCTGACTATTAGTCGTACACAATTATCTGTACTCTTTTCTACGGCAACCTACGAAGTAATGTGAGGCGCAACAAGATCTCGAGCACAAAACAGATGAGCGCAAGAAAAGCGAAGGGAATATAGGCTTCGTAAAACTTATCGTAATTGGATACCTTCATCTTGGTGCGTTCGAGCTTGTCGATATCGTCATAGATTTCTTCCAATTTCGAATTAGAAGCGGCTTGATAGAATATGCCACCAGTGGCTGCTGCTATGGTTTGGAGCGTCTTGGTGTCCATTTGATTCTCAACTTCTTCTTCATAAGTCTCGCCGTTTGACAATTGCGCTACGATTTGCTTTGACTTCCCTTCTTTACCCAGTGCGATGGTATACACGCGAATTCCTTGCGTCTTTGCCATCTCGGCAGCCATAAGCGGAGAAATGTCGCCTACATTGTTCTCACCATCAGTGAGCAAAATAACAATGCGACTCTTTGACTTACTATGCTCCAAGTGTGCCAAGGCGTTTGAAAGTCCCATCCCGATGGCCGTTCCGGGGCTGATTACACCGTAGGCTTGGAGGTCGCAATTGACATTTGCAAACATAGAGAGCAGTACGCCGTGGTTCATCGTCAATGGGCAGTAGGTAAAGGCTTCACCACCAAAGAGGGTAAGCCCGATGTTGTCATTGGGACGATTGGCAATAAATTCTGTAGCCACCTGCTTTGCCGCCTCAATGCGGTTGGGCTTTAAATCCTCGGCAAGCATACTGGTTGAAATGTCTACCGCCATCATGATATCAATCCCCTCGCGCTCGTTTTCGGTTATCGACTCATGCGTTTGCGGACGCGCTAACACAAGAATGACAAAGATGAGCGTAAGGACTCTTAACACGAAGGGGGCATGAATCAGAAGCGTGCGAGGGGTGTGTACCTTCATCTTCTGAAACACGCTTGTCGTGGCTATAGTAAGGGTTGGTTGATGCCGCTGCTTAATCACATACCACAGGATAAGCGGAAGTATCAACAACAACAAATATAGACATAACGGATTTGCAAAAACCATAGGTTGCATTTAAATATATTAGGGTGCTTGATTGGGGATGAGTTTAAGACTTTTTACCCAATAAAACACTCATAAATTTCCTTCAGAATATATCCGAGTAGGCACAAAGAGAGTAAGCCCAAGACCACCATCAATGCAAACAACATCATTCTAACATTGCGCTGCTTGGTTTCTCCAATTGTAACTATTTTTACTTCAGGTTTGGGGAGTTGTTCGTCTGAGAGTTTGGTCGTATTTACATAATCAAGCGCCATGGCAACACTTCTATTTGCTTCAGATACAGAGGCCTGATATTTCGCAAATTTCACCAAGTCGGCTGTTGTGAGAATTTCTTTGAGCTCACGCAATGCTTCAGCATTGTTCGTGTCGGTCAGTTTGGTGATGATTTCTTCCGAAGTCAATTCCTTGGCGTTAAGTGCAAAGCGATTTTCTATGTATTGACGTAAGATGTCGGTGATTTGGTCATAATAGACTTTCAGTTCTTCTTCCGTCTCAAGCGGTTTGGTCTTAATCTGCGCGAATTCATCAAGTGCTTGTTTATGAGCAGGAGTCGGTGGAGTCACTACGATGCGCTTTGTGATGGGCTTGTTGTCTCTCACCTTCTTATAAAGCATCACAATGCCGTATACCGCCAAAATGAGAATAAGCATGATGAGCCACAACTCGTAACTCCACTGAAACGGAATGGATGTTACGGTGTAAGGACCCGCAAACTCATTTGCATTTGTGGTATCAACAGGCACAGAAGTCACCTTCAACCCAATGGTTGACGTAGCCTTAAAAGTGTCTTCCTCTACTAACACATAAAAGGGCGAAAGTGCATAAAAAGCAGAGTCGAAAGAGGTCAATTTGTAAGTACGCGTCAGCTGCATTCGCTTGCCTTCATTCAATAGCGTTGTATCAATCTTTCCCTCGTTCACCACCTCCACTCCGTGGGTATACACATTCTCGGCGAATGCAGGGTAAGTGACCTGCTTATCAGCGTCAACAAGCACGGTTGTCTTCAGTGCAACTTGCTCTCCTATAAGCAAATCTACTTGTGAGATCTCCTGTTCTACAACTACTTGAGAATATAAGGATATACTGCTTAATGTCAACAATATATAAGCAAATATTCTATTCATATTTATTCTGAATTTCTATCTTTGTTTTGAGGTTATCGATGTCTACTCTTAAATAAAAGCTGAAGCGGTTTGACATAGTCTTCGGCAGTACCTACAGAGACATAATCCACCTTGCAACGGCGGAAAGCAACATCTAATTTCTCAACCTCATTATTCCACCATATGGAGTGATGCTCACGCACCGCCTTTGACGAGGTGTCGACAAAAACAGATGCACCTGTTTCGGCATCTTGTACCTTCATCAACCCTACATTGGGCAACTCCTTCATGCGTTGGTCATAGACCTTAACAGCTACCAAATCATGCTTGTGGCGTGCGATTGAAAGTTGTTGCTCAAATTCAGGCGCGTCGATAAAGTCGGAGAGCAGGAAACCGATACAATGCCTGCGTTGCACTTGCATCAAGAACTCCAACCCTACACGAATGTCTGTTGTTTGACCAGTAGGTTCAAAGTCTAAGAGTTCACGAATGATATATAGGATGTGCTTCCTACCCTTCTTGGGAGGAATGTATTTCTCAATCTTATTGGAGAAAAGAATCATTCCCACCTTATCGTTGTTTTGGAGGGCTGAGAAGGCCACCGTAGCAGCAATTTCTGTGACCAATTCGCGCTGCGTACGCATTTCTGAACCAAACATCAAACTCCCAGAGACATCAACAAGCATCATCACCGTAAGCTCGCGCTCTTCTTCATAGACCTTAATGTGTGGACGATTGGTTCGCGCCGTAACATTCCAGTCAATATCTCGAACATCGTCGCCAACCTGGTATTCACGCACCTCTGCAAACGACATCCCCCTACCCTTAAAGGCAGAGTGATATTCGCCCGCAAACACATTGTTGGAAAGGCTACGAGTTTTTATTTCAATACGCCTAACGCGCTTTATAAGTTCAGAAACTTCCACGGCAATGTCGTATTTTTAGTTCCTAACAATTTCACCTATTAGGGTACTTCTACATTATTAAGAATGTCGTCAATGATTGCATCTGCCGTGATGTTTTCTGCTTCTGCTTCGTAGGTCAAGCCGATGCGGTGTCTCAATACATCATGAGCCACTTCTCGAACATCTTCGGGCACTACATACCCACGACGCTTGATGAATGCACAAGTGCGCGCGGCAAGCGCCAAATTGATTGAAGCACGGGGAGAACCACCGAATGAAATGTAGTTCTTCAACTTACCTAACTTGTAGCGTTCGGGGTAACGCGTTGCAAATACAATATCAGCAATGTATTGTTCAATGCGCTCATCAAGGTATACTTGCTTCACCAAAGCTCGCGCTTCAACAATCTTTTGCAAATCTACTACGGGCGCAACCTTTGTAAAACTATCATTGAGGTGTGCTCGAAGGATTTTCTTTTCTTCCTCAATCGTGGGGAAATCAATAAGCACCTTGAGCATAAAACGGTCTACCTGAGCTTCGGGAAGCGCATAAGTACCTTCCTGCTCAATGGGGTTTTGGGTAGCCATCACAAGGAAGGGTGAAGGCAAAGACATTGTCTGCTCACCAATCGTAACTTGATGCTCCTGCATAGCTTCGAGAAGCGCACTCTGCACCTTTGCCGGAGCACGATTGATTTCATCCGCCAAAACGAAGTTGGCAAACACGGGACCGCGCTTAACGGTAAATGACTCTGTCTTTTGACTATAAACCTGGGTGCCAATTACATCGGCAGGGAGCAAGTCGGGGGTAAACTGAATACGGCTGAACTTTGCATCTATCAAACTTGACAAAGTCTTAATTGCAAGCGTTTTTGCCAAACCAGGCACACCTTCCAACAAGATGTGTCCATCACTCAAAAGACCAATCAACAAAGAGTTAACAAGGTGCTTTTGACCAACAATCGTTTTGTTCATACCCGCTACAAGGTCTGTAATAAAACCCGTGCGACTTTCTATCAGCGCATTTAATTCGCGCACATCAATTTGTTGTGACATTGTTAATATTGTATTTTTGAAACTATTCTTAGGAAACTACATCTATATCTTGTAAGTGGTTGTCAAGAGAGAAAAAACGCACTTTTCTTCCACCCCCAAACATATTTTGCAAAAATACAAAATCCAGAGATTCTGTCGTCTTAAAAAAACTAAAAAAATCACGATTCCCAAGCACAAATTTAATTCATCACAACCCCCAAACACGCCTACAAAATACATGTATTGACATACAAAGAGAACACAATTTCATTTGATAACACTTTCCACTAAAACATATCACTTGTTTGAAAAACTATTCGGCACTTAATTTAAATTCTTCGGCACTTAATTTAAACTAACTCCCGTATATTTCGTGAAGAGTCCTAACGCATATTTATTTTAATTGAAAAAGTGAAATTCATAACCTGTTAACAAGTATTTTAATTAACTTCTCATCAACTTCCCCCAAGTTTAAAACATGCTTTTGCTATTCCACAAACACAATGCACTCATGAAAATTGATTCAACGAATAAAATACCTGCCTACACCCCGTTTTTTTTCATATATTTTAACCTACGCAAAAAATATATATTATCTTTGCACAACAAATAAGTTTACAATATGAAACTGGTATTAATGTCCACTCCACATTTCTTTGTTGAGGAGCATCATATATTGACAGCGCTTTTCGACGAGGGATTGGAAATGGTTCACTTAAATAAGCCCAATTCAGAACCCGTATTTTGCGAAAGACTTTTGTCCCTTCTTCCCGAGTCATACCGCAAGTTAATTGTCACCCATGACCACTTCTACTTGCAGAATGAGTACGAGTTAAAGGGCATTCACATCTCAGAGCGTAACCCTCAGAAACCCGAACATTACAAAGGTTGCGTAAGTTGCTCGTGTGAATCAATTGAAGAGATTGCGCAAGTAAAAAAGGAAATGGATCACTTGCTGTTAGATGTAACAAGCACAGATCTATCCCTTTTACTGAAAGACAATTCCAAGCGCAAACTCATTGATAAAAAAGTATTTGCGACGGGAAATATTGATTTGGATAATGCCTCGCAAATTGCAGAATCTGGTTTCGGGGGCATAGTACTTCAGAACGCTATTTGGGATAAGTTTGACATCCATAACACCCAGGATTTTAAAGAAATTATCAACCATTTCCGAAAAATCAGACGAATCGTTTCCTAACACGACTCGACTTCTCTGCACTCACACACACTTTAATTCGCAATAAACCTCATCACATACATTTCAGATTATGAATAACTTTTTGGTATTCTCTGGCACAAAGTCACGCTACCTTGCTGAAAAAATCTGTAAGGAACTCGGTTGTCCCCTCGGCAATCTCGACATCACTTATTTTGCAGATGGAGAGTTTGAAGTATGCTACGAAGAATCAATCCGCGGTCGCGATGTATTCCTCGTACAGTCAACATTCCCCAATAGCGACAACCTCATGGAATTGTTGCTGATGATTGACGCCGCAAAGCGCGCATCTGCAAAGACAATTTGCGCTGTTGTCCCCTACTTTGGTTGGGCTCGCCAAGACCGTAAGAGCAAGCCTCGTGTAAGTATCGGTGCAAAGTTAGTAGCAGACATTCTCAGCGTTGCAGGTATCGACCGACTCATCACCATGGACCTTCATGCTGATCAGGAGCAGGGATTTTTTGACGTACCCGTGGATCACCTCTATGGTTCATCAATCATCGCCCCCTACCTCCAGAGTTTGAACCTCCCCAACTTGTGTATCGCAACTCCTGACATTGGCGGTTCAAAGCGTGCCGCAGCATATGCTAAATATTTCAATTGTCCTCTCGTGCTTTGCAACAAGACACGTAAAAAGGCAAATGAAGTTGATACTATGCAAATCATTGGCGATGTTCAAGGCATGGACGTTGTATTGATTGATGACATTGTTGATACAGCAGGTACAATTACTAAGGCTGCTAACATCATGATTGAAAACGGTGCAACAAGTGTTCGCGCTATTGCGAGTCACTGCATCATGTCAGGTCCTGCTGACCAGCGTGTAATGGATAGTGACCTCGAAGAAATGGTATTTACAGATACAATTCCTTATCGTGGAAGTTGCCCCAAGGTTAAGCAAATTTCTTGCTCTGCTCTCATCGCAGAAGCAATCCGTTGCGTCTTGGGTAACAAGAGTATCAGTTCACAATATCTGATGTAATTCAGATTAATAGTATTACAAGTGGGTATATCAATGATACACCCACTTATTTTTTTACATATGTATTTAAAATAAATAATTATAAACAAAAAATAAGAAGGACATACCTGAAAGTTATGCCCTTCTTTAAATATATGAAATTCTACAATTTCTATTACTGAATCACGCCGAGTTCACGGAATACTTTTGCGAGTTTTTCCACTGCTGTGTCCACCTGCTCCTTCGTATGCGTTGCCATGAGGGCTACGCGTACGAGAGTATCCTGAGGCGCACATGCGGGAGGAATTACGGGGTTGATAAATACACCCTCTTCAAATGCCATCATAGTTGCAGCAAATGTCTTTTCTGTGTCGCGTACGTAGAGGGGGATGATGGGACTTTCAGTATCGCCAATTTCAAAACCTGCTTCGCGGAACTTCACGAGCGCGTAGTTTGTTACGTCCCAAAGAGCAGCAATGCGTTCGGGTTCTGCCTGAATAATGCGCAATGCTTCAAGTGCTGCAGCTGTTGCGGCGGGAGTGTTAGAAGCAGAGAAGATGTAAGTGCGACAAGTGTGGCGAATCCAGTTGATGATGGTGCTATCAGCGGTGATGAAACCACCGATACTTGCGAGCGACTTTGAGAAAGTACCCATGATGAGGTCAACTTCGTCTGTGAGCCCAAAGTGGTCGCACACACCACGTCCGTCTCGTCCGAATACGCCTACGCCATGAGCTTCATCCACCATGATTGTAGCGTTGTACTTCTTCTTAAGACGTACAATTTCAGGGAGATTGCAAAGGTCACCTTCCATTGAGAACACGCCGTCAACGACGATGAGCTTCACTGCCTCGGGTTCGCAACGCTGAAGCTGCTTTTCGAGGTCAGCCATGTCGTTGTGTTTGAACTTCAACTGCTTCGCCATGGAGAGGCGGCGTCCGTCGATGATTGAAGCGTGGTCGCGGTCGTCGCAAATGATGTAGTCGTTACGACCACAGAGGCATGCGATAACGCCTGAGTTTACAGTGAAGCCTGTTGAGAAACAGAGGGCTTCGTCCTTACCCATGAACTTTGCAATCTCCTTTTCGAGCACGACATGGAGGTCCAAAGTACCGTTCAAGAAGCGGCTACCAGCACAACCCGAACCATACTTATCCAAAGCGTCCTTTGCTGCCTTGATAATGCGTTCGTCGCCAGGAAGACCTGTGTAGGCATTTGAACCGAACATCAACACGCGGTGTCCGCCCATTTCAACTTCAGTGCCCTGCTTACCATCAATTTCGCGGAAATAGGGATACATGCCCTGCTGCATCAATTCCTGAGGAAGCGTATATTGCGCCAATCTTTCTTGAAGTAAACCCATAATTTGTATAATATAAATAATGTGTAAAAATCAAATTGCCGAGCATCGTTCTCACGAATTGGTGGGCACAACACTCAAAAGTCCTTGCAAAATTACAAATTCCGTTGGATATAACTCCAGTTTCAGTAAAAAAAACTACGCAAAACGACCGACTTTGTGCAATTTCATATTTTTTACACGTTGCTTTGAGCAAATACAAGTAGAAATAATTACCTTTGCTTAAGAATGAGTGAACTCGTTTAGCAGACGCATTTGCAGATAGAAGTAAACTTTTTTTGAAAAACTAAGTCCGAGATAATTTAAAATATTAGGCACTTAATTTCAAATAAGTCGGACTTAATTTCTCGCAACTCGGATTTCATTTTTCCCCTATTTAAGAAACGAGATGATATGTGGGATATCAAGATGATATTGCGACAGGTCTTCACCCATTAATTGCTTCCCGTTAATCGTATCCCGTTAATCCGCTATAACTATGCGTAACATACTCTTCATTATCAATCCCAAGTCAGGCACAGACCGAAAGATTTACATCCGCCAAAGTATTGGGAGACATATTGACACCAAAAAGTATGACTACAAGATTCGCTACACTGAATACGCTGGTCATGCAGAAGTCATTGCTCGCGAAGCTGCGACTGCTGGGATAGACATCGTTGTGGCTGTTGGGGGCGACGGTACGGTGAACGAGGTGGCGCGTGCGCTGATTCACACGAACACAGCATTGGGAATCATCCCTTGCGGTAGCGGAAATGGGTTGGCACGCCACTTGCAACTTCCCATTGACCCAGAAGGCGCAATTAAGATGATAAACGCTGGGATTATCAAGTCTCTTGACTATGGCACGATGAATGGACTCCCCTTCTTCTGCACCTGCGGCATGGGTTTTGACGCTTTCGTGAGCATGAAGTTTGCACATAGCGGTAAGCGCGGACTTATTTCTTACATCGAAAACACTTTGCGCGAAACGCTCACTTATAAACCCGACACGTACACGCTGCGATTTGATGATACCGAGGTTCAACAACGTGCGTTCGTAATTGCTTGCGCCAATGCTTCGCAATACGGCAACAATGCTTTTATTGCCCCAGCTGCATCTATGAGTGATGGACTGATGGACATCACAGTGCTGGAACCCTTCCCTCCTATTGAAGCACCCCAACTCGCCCTGCAACTCTTTAACGGCACACTTACAACAAATAGTCGTGTAAAGACTTTTAAGGCTAAAAAGGTGCGCATCACGCGTAATGGCAACGACCCTGTGCATGTAGATGGTGACCCGCTTACAACAGCCCAAGAAATTGAAGTGGAAATCCACCCTCAGGGCATCAACATGGTGGTCAACCCCAGTGCCCCACCCCGCCGTTTGAACCTTCTTCAAGTGTTCTCTGACCAACTCAACGAAATCCCCCAGCATCTGCAAGACCTTAACACAGAATTAGCACGCACGGGGGAAAAGAATATCAAGCAACTCAACAAAACCGTGTTGCATAAGTTGAAGCAAATAGAGTAAATCTCTTATAATTTTCAATTCAAATACATAATAACATCGTAACTTTCAAATCAGTAGCAAATATATTTTCGCTATATCAGTTTAATCGTTACACAAAATATCCGCCTTGCGTAAAATGAAGACATTATTATCCCTTCCCCCTAACTTAGTCAATTGTTTCCACGAAGTTTCTCAACTGAGTAAGGATAATTATTTTTGCACTTCTGACCCAGCTGGCACAAAATTAGGCTCAGGAGGTGGAACTACTTGGTTGCTTCAAGATTGCTTTCAACAAGAAGGTAATGGCAAAAATTTTGACGAATGGATTGCGCAAGAGAAGCGTATTTTACTTCATGCGGGCGGACAGAGCAGACGTCTTCCAATGTATGCGCCCAGTGGAAAGGTTTTAACTCCAATACCTGTTTTCCGCTGGCAGCGCGGTCAATGTGTTGACCAAACTTTATTAGACCTTCAATTACCGCTTTACGAAAGAATTTTGAAGAAAGCGCCTGAAGGTTTACGCACACTAATCGCAAGTGGTGATGTATATATTCGTGCAACTGAGCAATTACAGGATATTCCTGAAGCTGATGTTGTATGTTATGGGATGTGGGCTGACCCAGTATTAGCGAGTCATCATGGTGTTTTTGTGATAGACAGAAATCAACCTGACCGCTTAGATTTTATGCTCCAAAAACCGAGTACTTCAGAGCAAGCAAAGTTGATGCAAACACACTATACACTAATGGATATTGGTGTATGGATTTTGTCTGACCGTGCCGTTAAAGCACTCTTCAAGAAAGCTCCTGTTGGAAGTGATGGAAGTTTGAGTAAAGCATACGACTTATATTCTGAATTTGGTTGTGGATTAGGAGAACATCCTTCACGTCCTGATGTTGATTTAGAGGGACTAACTGTAGCAATTCTTCCTTTGCCAGGCGGAGAATTTTACCACTTTGGTACAACTCCAGAATTACTTACCTCGACAGAGGCAATTCAAAACAGAGTCAAAGACCAACGCTTCATTATTCAAAAATCCGTAAAGCGCCATTCATCTGTATTTACTCAAAACCTTTCTATTGTAAACAAGGCAACAGAGAGCAATGAGTATGTATGGATGGAAAATTCGTATCTTGGACAGAACTTTTACTTTACAACCCGAAATGTTATTACGGGGATACCGAAAAACAATTGGAACGTAACATTGCAAGATGGGATCTGTGTGGACGTTGTACCAATTGGAGAAACGAGTTACGCGTTACGTCCCTATGGTTATACAGATGCCTTTAGAGGTAGTGCTGAGGATGAATCTGTAATGTTTTTAGAAAAACCATGGAAGCACTGGCTTGAGAAACGTGGTATTTCTAAGGAATCTGTGGGTAATTGGAAAGACATTCAAGCTGCAAAGATATTCCCAGTTTGTGACGACATTGAGCAGATGGGAAGACTCCTAAATTGGATGATTTCACAAGTTGGGGATACAGAATTAACAGAAGTGTATTTAAATCTACCTCGTCTGTCTGCTGATGAAATCTCTATTCAAGCAAATCTCACACGACTTGTATCTCAACGAAGAACGTTGATGAAAGAGAACCTTGAGGGTATTGCTGCGAATTGGAAGAAGAGCGTGTTTTACCAACTTGACTTAAAAGATACCGCAGATAAGTTCAATTCGTTCCAAATACCTAATCCAGTCCCACTACCATTAGATGCCCCTTTGATGACACGCATCCACGATGCGATGTTTAGAGGGGAAAGTGATAGAGCGTTTAAACTTTTACAAGAAGGACTTACTGAAAATGTACTTCAACATAAAAGTAATCCGAGGAAAACGACGTATGATGATCAAATCGTTTGGGGTAGAAGCGCTGTAAGAATAGACTTAGCGGGCGGATGGACAGATACACCTCCGTACAGTTTAATGGCAGGTGGTAATGTTGTTAACCTTGCTATTGAACTCAATGGTCAGCAACCCCTTCAAGTATATGTAAAACCAAGCAAAGAATTTGCAATTATCTGTCGTTCTATAGACCTCGGAGCAATCGAGCGTATTGAGTCTTATGACGAACTTCGCTTGTTTAATAAGGTTGGTTCACCATTCTCAATCCCCAAAGCAGCTTTAGCATTGGCTGGTTTTATTCCTGGTTTTGGTAAAGACACGTTCGCAACCCTTAAACAACAACTTGAGGCCTTCGGATGTGGTATTGAAATAACATTACTTTCAGCAATCCCCGCTGGTTCTGGATTAGGTACAAGCAGTATTTTAGCAGCAACTGTATTAGGCGCTTTATCTGACTTCTGTGGTCTCGGTTGGGATAAGAGTGAAATCTGTAACCGTACTTTAGTGTTAGAACAACTCTTAACAACTGGTGGTGGTTGGCAAGATCAATACGGCGGTGTCTTCCAGGGGGTAAAGTTATTACAAACTCAAGCAGGTTTTGACCAAAACGCAACAACAAGATGGGCGCCTGACACGCTTTTTACCGCTACTGATTTCCGTCCCTGCCACCTGTTATATTACACAGGAGTAACACGAACAGCTAAAAACATTCTTGCGGAAATTGTTAGAGGTATGTTCTTAAATAGTTCCCAGCACCTATCTTTGTTGGATGAAATGAAAGAACATGCTTTAACCATGTATGACACCCTGCAACTGAATGACCTTGATAAGTTAGGCGCATTAGTTCGTTTAACATGGGAACAAAATAAAACTCTTGATGCAGGTACAAATCCTCCCGTAATTGAGGAAATTTGCCGCCGCATTGACGACCTTTGTGCGGGTTATAAACTTCCTGGCGCAGGAGGTGGCGGTTTCATGTATATGATTGCTAAAGACCAAGAGGCAGCACGACGAATTCGTGAAATTCTTTCTCATAATCCAGTCACTCCCAATGCTAGGTTTGTGGATATGAGCGTGTCAACAAGCGGTCTCCAAGTGAGCAGAAGTTAATCTTGAGTCATGAATTGGAAATATCGTTACCACTCTCCTATTGACAAACAAAATAAAGAAACAGATACGATTTCATGATTAAGAAATTGGCAATTGGGGCATTCACCCTTCTACCTGCAATTTATTCTTGTCAGTCACACACAGATGCAGAAGTAGACATAGCAGTATGTTGCATAACTGATTTCCACGCCGCATTTGTCGCCGATGAAAATCGAGACTTATATGGAGTTGGAAGTTTGTTACATACGTTAGACTCCTTAAAGGCAGTCTATCCCCACCACATTGTTATCTCTGCAGGTGATAATTTTGGAGGCTCTTACTTTTATAAAGTAACCAATGGAGCGACAATGCCCATATTTTTGGAGGAAGCGGATATTCACATCTCGGCATTAGGCAACCATGAATTTGATGAAGGACAAGAAAAATTAGCACAGAAATGGAGTGCACAGAACAACAACGTCCCCTGTTCTATCACTTATCTTTCTGCAAATTTAAGAGATACGTTGGGACGCATTCCTCACTTTGCCAAAGCCTACGCTATCAATGAAATAAAGTTGTCTGACACAAAGTCTTTTACGCTTTCACTCATAGGTATATCAACAGCATCTACCCCACAACAAACCAGTTTAAAGCATGTAAAAGATTTACACTTTGATGCAGAATATAAGTCAGTTATTGATAGTCTAATTTCAACTCTGGAATACAGCAACATTGCGCCATCTATAGATGCATGCTTCATGGTGGGACACTTAGGAGCAGAGTGGAAAAATAGTAAACCAGAATGGAAAGACGTCTCAACTTCGCAATTACTTGATATTGATAAAAAGAGTGTAGACGGCATCTTTACTGGACACACACACGACACCTTGACTGCGTATATTAACAAAGACAAACTCCCTATCATACAAGCAGGATGCAATGGTGCTTATATTGGTGTTATGAAGATTAAGTTTGACACCATTAGAAATGTAATAACCAGCATTACTCCCGAGTTATGTGCAGTCAGAAATACTCCAAACACATCTTACCGCACACAACAAATGATTGAGGCGCTTCTTGACACAACCTATGTTGGAGGAAGACCGCTTAACGAACAACTCTGCACCATCAAAACAGAGATGCCTCACAATCGTTCACTGTGTTATGGTTTCTCCGAAGTTGCAGATATCGTATGTGCTTCATACGCAGCTGCATATACCTCAAAACGATCAGAAAAGATTCCAGTAATCGGCATGAGTCATTACGGCAGCATTAGAGCAACGCTCTACCCTGGTATACTGAGTGTGTTGAAAGCAGGAGAAATTCTTCCGTTCGCCAACAATCTGCGTGCTTATCGCTATAGCGGTAAGGAATTGAAAGAACTTGCCACATTTGGACTTAACAATAAAAAATTTGGGTGGTTACAAACGCATGCGCTCACTTTTGAATGTACGGTTACAGCTGAGAACCTCAATGTCAATAAGGTGTACCACACAACTTCCAATGGCACAACAAAAGAAATAAAAGACACGGATGAGTGTATCATTGTCGTAGATGACTACATGACAACAGGAGGTGACGGTTACGCTCCATCTTTCTTCCCTAAAAGAAAAGAGGTTCGCATAACATTACCAACCACAACCACAGCATTTTTTAATTACCTCAAGGAAACAGCGTCATTTGAAAGCAACCCCGAACGTATGAAAAAAATATTCATAGATGGCAACGCTTGTCGTACTCTTGAGGAAATCAGCAATTTAACCAGCAAACAGCAATAAATACAAATGCCTTACGCAATACCCATACCAACAAATAAGGGAAGTCACGTAGCCCCCTTTCATCATACAAAGATGCCACACACAATCTCTAAAGAACAGCATCCTCTGCACCCAATTTTGCTCCCTGAATGGGGCAAGGTAAGTGGTGTGCAACTCACGTGGCCACATGCTGGAACCGATTGGAATTATATGCTTGAAGAAGTTACCGCATGTTATCTTCAATTGGCTTATGCAATTGCCTCACGCACACAACTGCTTATCGTAACACCTCACCTTGAAGACTTACAAAAGTTGCTTGCAACTAAGTTTCCGAAGCACGTATTAGATAATATCACTATTTTCGAATGTCCCACGAACGACACTTGGGCACGTGACCACGGACCTATCACATGTGCAATTCCCGATGGACATTTACAATTACTTGATTTCCGATTTAATGGTTGGGGAGGAAAGTTTGAAGCCACACTTGACAATAAGATAACTAAAGCGCTTACCGAGGCAGGAATCCTCAAGGGGGAATACATTAATCATCTTGATTTCGAACTTGAAGGCGGTAGCATTGAAAGCGATGGAGCGGGCACATTATTGACTACATCAGAGTGCTTGTTAAATCCTAATCGCAACCCAGAGTTGTCTCAGGAGGATATAGAAAAGCGGCTAAAGGAATGGTTCGGACTGGAACGCATTTTGTGGCTTGACCACGGTTATCTTGCGGGAGACGACACCGACTCTCACATTGACACTCTTGCACGACTTTGCCCAAACAATACAATTGCTTACGTACAGTGCACAGACACCACAGACGAGCATTACGAAGCGTTGCAAGCAATGGAGAAGCAATTGCGTACGTTCACCACTACTGAGGGAGTTCCCTACAATCTTGTACCCCTTCCTATGGCGTCGCCTGCCTATGATGAAGACGGAGAACGACTTCCTGCTACTTACGCTAATTATTTAGTAGTTAATAATGCCGTACTTTACCCCACCTACGCAACTCCGCAAATTGACCAATTGGCTGCACTGCAACTCACAAAAGCCTTTCCAGGTTACGAACTTGTGGGTATAGATTGCACCACACTTATTCGACAACACGGTTCGCTACACTGCGCAACAATGCAACTCTATTAAAAGTCAACGTATTATATAAATACTCATTCAGATACATCACAACTATGAAAGTAGGAATCATACAGCAAACTTGCACTGCGGATATTCAGGCGAATAAAGAAAAACTTGCTGCCAACATTGTCGACGTAGCAGCACAAGGGGCAGAACTCGTAGTTTTACAAGAGTTACACAATAGTCTTTATTTCTGCCAAACCGAAAACACCCAACTTTGTGACCTTGCTGAACCCATCCCTGGCCCCTCAACAGAGTTCTACGGTGCACTTGCAGCACGTTTGGGCATCGTACTCGTAACGTCTCTCTTTGAGCGCCGCGCTTCGGGATTGTATCACAACACAGCTGTAGTATTTGAACGCGACGGCAGCATTGCTGGAACTTACCGCAAGATGCACATCCCAGACGACCCTGCATATTACGAAAAATTTTACTTTACTCCAGGCGACCTCGGTTTCAACCCCATTCAAACAAGCGTCGGTAAATTAGGTGTACAAGTATGTTGGGACCAATGGTATCCCGAAGGAGCACGCCTCATGGCGCTCGCTGGAGCGGAGTTGCTCATCTACCCCACCGCAATCGGTTATGAATCATCCGACACACCCGAAGAGCAGGAGCGTCAACGTGAAGCATGGACTACAGTACAGCGCGGACATGCAGTAGCAAACGGACTGCCTGTGATCGCCGTTAATCGTACAGGGCACGAACCCGATCCTTCAGGACAAACAAATGGTATTTCATTCTGGGGAAGCAGTTTCATTGCAGGTCCCCAAGGCGAATTCCTTTACCGCGCCCCCAAAGACGAAGAAGTGAACATCGTTGTTGATGTTGATATGAATCGCTCTGAAAATGTACGCCGCTGGTGGCCCTTCCTCCGCGATCGTCGTATAGAGCATTTCGCCGAACTTACGAAAAGATTTAGAGACTAACGCATACCCCATTGTGTATCAGTTGTGTAATATATGGAGGCAATTCATCGTTATGGATTGCCTCCATATTACGTTTATGAGAGATGAACACGATATTTTAAGGAACAGCGATATATTAAAACAAGATGGATCACATTTTATCTATTTTGTACCCCTATTCAGTCGTAAGAAATACGAATAATTATACACTCAGTAAGTGCTAATTTACACTTATGAAAAATTACATTACTTTTTGTAAAAAATATTAGTAAGATAATTTAAATTATTAGTAACCTTTTTTGAAATATGTTACTAATAATTTTTACACCCCGATACACTTTGATTATCAAGAACTTACAAGATGAGTTTTGTTAGCATCTGTATTTGAATAAAATAGTGAATAAATATACAAGGGGTGTGGTGATGAAATTGTCAGAGAACGGAAAAGTAATAATATAGATATTCTCTACTCTTGGATAACATCTGTATTATTACTATAAAAAAGTGGGAGCAACTAAGATAGTGCCCCCACTAAAAATAAAATTTACTTCGTATCTCGGAGTCCCACAGTGCGATTGAAAATGGGACGTTCGGGAGTTGAATCCTTATCAACATTGTAGTAACCAATGCGCTGGAATTGCAAATAAGAAAGTGCGGGAAGTGTAGCCGCCCACTCTTCTATATATGCCTGCTTATTGATTTTCAAAGAGTCGGGATTGAGGAAGGGGCGCATAGCGTCAATACCGCGTACACCGTGTTCTTTCTCATATTGCTTAATGGCATCACGGGGATTTTCACAAGTCCACAAGCAACTATAGTCGCGCACCTCACAAGACACACAATGCTTTGTACTCACCCAATGGAGCGTCTTACCCTTAATCTTACGGTCAGCTCCAGGCATACCGCTTCGACTTTCAGGATCATATGTCGCATGAATGCAAATGATATTGCCATCAGCGTCTTTCTCTATACACTTTGCAGGATCTTCATCACACTTGATGATATAACCATTTTTGAGGCGTACCTCCTTACCGGGACCTAAACGCATGAATTTCTTACCACCGTCTTCCATGAAATCATCACGCTCAATGTAGAGTTCACGACTAAAGCGGATGATGTGCGTGCCAGAGTTTTCATCCTCAGGATTGTTGATGGCGGTCATTTCTTCAACAAGGTCCTCAGGATAATTATCTATCACGAGTTTTACGGGATCAACAACAGCACTTACACGCAAAGCACGCTGATTAAGGTCCTCACGACAAGCGGCTTCCATCAGTTTGATATCATTGAGCGCATCAAAAGTGGTGTAACCAATCTTGTCAATAAAATTGAGGATGGCCTGGGGGCTATAACCACGACGACGGATACCACAAAGTGTAGGCATACGCGGGTCGTCCCAACCATTAACTACGCCCTCATTGGTCAGAATGAGGAGGTTGCGCTTTGACATAAGCGTGTAATTAAGGTTGAGTTTGTTAAACTCAAACTGACGGGGTCGGTTGTCATTAATATCTCCTTCGTCACCCTTCCATTCCTTAATCCAAGTCACAAAGAGATCGTAAAGTTCACGGTGAGGCACAAACTCAAGTGTGCAAATTGAGTGTGTTACACCTTCAAGATAGTCACTTTGCCCGTGTGTAAAGTCGTACATGGGATATGCGTTCCACTTCGTACCGGTGCGCCAATGCGGAAGGTTAAGCACACGATACATAATAGGATCACGGAAATGCATATTTGGACTCGCCATATCAATTTTTGCACGCAAAATCATCTTTCCCGGTTCAACATTACCGCTATTCATTTCGCGGAAGAGCTGGAGACTTTCTGCGGCAGGGCGATCGCGATAAGGACTATTTTGTCCTGCTTGTGTGGGGGTACCTTTCTGCGCAGCAATTTCTTCAGAGGTCTGCTCGTCTACATATGCCTTACCTGTGTTGATACACCATTCAGCAAAATCCCAAAGGTCCTGGAAATAGTCGCTGGCGTAGCATATCTTACCCCACTTATATCCCAACCATTGAATATCTTCCTCAATAGCGCGAACATATTCAAGGTCTTCCTTTTGGGGGTTAGTGTCATCCATACGAAGGTAACACTGACCTCCGAATTTTTCGGCAATACCAAAGTCCATAGCAATAGCTTTGGCGTGACCGATGTGCAAATAACCATTAGGTTCGGGCGGGAAGCGCGTCTGAAGACGTCCACCGTTCTTACCTTCTGCCAAGTCTTGCTGAACAATTCGTTCAATAAAGTTCAAAGACTTTTTAGGTTCTGAATTATTTTCCTGTTGTGTCATTATTATGTTAAGTCTAAAGTAGTTTTTAATTTGCCATTTCTGAAATAAACTTGATACGCACGAGACGAATCTCTTCTTCAGAATATTCTGCGCCGAGTTCATCTACGGCATCGTCAATGTCATCAGTTTCCGACTCTTTGAAGTATTCGTAAATGTCAAGAATATGTTCATCGTCAAGGATTTCTTCAATGAAGTAGTCAATATTGATTTTGGTACCAGAATAAACGATGGCCTCAATTTCATCAAGGAGTTCTTCAAAATCAATTCCCTTATTTTCGGCAAGATCATCAAGCATCACCTTACGGTCAATCGCCTGAATGATACTCACCTTAAGCTTTGACTTATTGGCAACGGTACGGATGCGCAAATCCTCAGGGCGCTCAATCTCATTGTCTTCACAATGCTTCTTGATGAGTTTACAAAAATCATCACCATAACGTTTTGCCTTACCAGCTCCGACACCAGGAATATTTTCCAACTCCTTAATTGTCTGGGGGTAAATAGTGGCCATCGCTTCAAGTGAAGCATCTTGGAAGATGACATATGGGGGGACGTCAAGATCCTTAGCCATCCGCTTGCGCAAATCCTTAATCATATCATAAAGAACGGGATCTACTGCGCATGCGCCACCGTTTTGAACGGGTTCTTCTTCTTCCCCTTCATCAAACTCATTGTCTTCAACAATAGTAAATGATTGGGGAGACTTAAGGAACGACTTACCAGCTTTAGTCACTTTCAAGACTCCCATATTCTCAATATCTTTCTCGAAATAACCACTTATAATGGCTTGTTTCAATATGGGAGAAAGCGTTTTTTCCTCAACATTTTCGAGAGCAGCAAACACCTCTAAGTCTTCGTGATGATGCGCCAACACCTCGTCGGTTTCGTTACCTTGTAATATATCAATAATATACTCTTCTGTAAAATTTTCTTTCGTAGCTATTACTGCTTCAATAGCTTTACATAAAAAGTCTTTAGCTTCCACTTTCTTCTTTGGGTTTAAGCAATTGTCACAATTATGGCAATTATCCGGTTCGTAATTTTCACCAAAATAATGCAATATTAACTTTCGTCGACAAAGTGAACTTTCTGCATAGCTTGCTGTTTCTTTTAGCAACTGACGCCCAATCTCCTGTTCGGCAACAGGTTTGTCGACCATAAATTTCTCTAATTTTTGAAGGTCTTTCTGTGAATAAAATGCTAAGCAAATACCTTCTCCTCCATCACGTCCTGCACGCCCCGTTTCTTGATAATAACCTTCAAGGCTTTTAGGGATGTCATAATGAATAACAAATCTAACATCGGGTTTGTCTATCCCCATGCCAAACGCAATGGTAGCAACAATCACATCGATGTCCTCCATGAGGAAGGCATCCTGTGTCTGACTTCGGGTTGCAGCATCCATACCTGCATGATAAGCTTGTGCCTTAATATCATTAGTACGGAGCACCTCTGCCAATTCTTCCACTTTCTTGCGACTCAAGCAATATACGATGCCACTACGACCTGGATGCTGCTTGATAAATCGGATGATGTCTTTATCTATTTGGTTTGTCTTGGGACGCACCTCATAATATAAATTTGCACGATTAAACGAACTGCTATATTCTACAACATCAACCATTGCAAGACTCTTCTTAATGTCACTCTTCACTTTTTCGGTGGCAGTGGCGGTAAGAGCAATAACAGGGGCGTTTCCAATCTCATTGATAATGGGACGAATCTTGCGGTATTCAGGGCGAAAATCGTGCCCCCATTCTGAAATACAATGTGCTTCATCAATGGCATAAAATGAGATATTTATCCCCTTAAGGAATGCCACATTCTCCTCTTTTGTCAATGTTTCTGGAGCCACATAAAGCAATTTTGTAATACCTCGCTGAATGTCACTTTTAACTTTATCAACAGCAGCCTTGTTTAATGAAGAATTGATGAAATGAGCAACCCCATCATCTTCAGAATTATGTCTCAAAGCGTCAACTTGATTTTTCATCAAAGCAATGAGCGGAGATATTACAATTGCAGTGCCCTCCATCAGCAATGCAGGGAGCTGATAACACATAGACTTACCACCACCTGTTGGCATTAGCACAAATACATCACGCTTGTCAAGAAGACTACGAATAATATCCTCTTGATTATGCTTGAAATTGTCAAAACCAAAGTAGCGTTTCAGTGGCGTATGTAAGTCAATGGGCTTCTTCATAGCAAATTATATTATGAAAGGGGAATGACTTACGCTCATATCCTGTCATTCCAAAAACAAAATTATAAACAAGATTTTATCCTCCAAACAATTTTGCTGTTTTTTTACATCACGCAATAAAATTATGACGAGTATATAGACTTATGTATGAATATTAAAAAAAAAAGATGTAATTTTGCTTATTGTAAAAATTAGGCGTTATTATCTGTGTTTTTTATGACAATAGACATCTTAATTTGCTCTATAAATAAGGGAATTGTAAAAGTACCCGATGTATTACTTCATCCCATTCAAGGGGTGAGGTATGTAGTGTCTTACCAGTACACCGATGAAAGATATTTAGACCTCATACCTAAAGAACTTTTAGGACGTGAAGATGTGAGTTTTTATCCGTATAAAGGCGAAGGTCTTTCTGCGAATAGAAATTTAGCTATGGATAAAGCAAAATCAGATTTAGTGATTTTTGCTGAAGATGATGCACGTTTTTCAGAATCTTCCATTAAGTTAGTTCGTGACATTTTCGAAAAACGTCCTGATTTGGATGTTGCATTTTTCACCGCGAGTACCTACACTGGTAAACTTCTAAAAAAATATCCTAATCAAGATAGACCAGTAAAAGAACTACCTACGGATTATTCAATTTCAGCAATTGAAATGGTTTGTCGTAGAAGTAGGGTTCAAAGTGTTGTTCGTTTTGACGAACGATTTGGCCTCGGAACAAAATTCCTCACTTGCGGGGAAGATGATATTTGGTTGACTGATGCATTACGTCTCAATCTGACCATGCACTTTTATCCTCAAAAGTTAGTAGAGACCTCCACAATGTTGAAAAAGTCATTAGTGTACATTGATGCTGGTGTACAACGAAGTCGTGGAGCTTTTGAATACTATATTCATGGAAACTATGCATGGGCAGTATGTTTCAAATTCGCCCTAAATTCCGCAACAAAAGGTTATTGTCATTTTATTCCTATGTTGAAGCACTTAGCAGAAGGAATTATATACATGAGGAGAACTGAGAAGTGATAAATTATATTATCAACAATAAAGAAATTTCAATTAGCACTCATAACATCTCTTGCAACCTTTGAAAATTCATAATATTGCAAAAATACTCAAGTCAATGGTAGGTATCATTTTAAGTACCTACCTTGTTTTGTTGCTGGTACTTAATTTACAACCAGTAAAGAGTATTTGGATAAATGAAATTGAAAAGGGGCTGTCCCAGGCAGTAAACTCAACAGTTGAAATTAAAGATATTGAGATCGGTTTATTTAATCGAGTTGTCATTGATGACATTGTCATTTATGACCAACACGGAGAACAAATGGTTGAAGTTGAAAAGTTTGCAGTAAAGATTTTATTGCGAGACATTTTTCAGAAAAAGATAACCCTCCGTTCTGTTCTCATCATGGATGGTACAATTTGCCTCTATAAAGAGCATCCGGATGCCGCTCCTAATTATTCGTTCTTGACAGCATTGTTTGATAATGAAGAATCATCTAATGAACCATTCCAAATAAGTGTTGGTTCATTAATTATTACAAGATTAAACATCTCCTATGATAATAGATGGATTTCACAAACCGACGACAATTTTTCTAAAGATCATATCAGAGTTAATAATATCAATTCAAACCTTTCATTGAAATGTATCGATAGTGATAGTTTGAATATCAGAGTCAGAAACTTTTCTTGTAATGAGTCTGATAAATTGTATATCAAGAAACTACATTTTAATCTTGTAAGCAATCGTGAACGTGTAAAAATTAATAATTTTAATCTCACGACCTCTAATAGCGAAGTTGCAGGACTTGACAATCTTGATATAGACATTCAAAAATTGAATGAAAAGCAACCATTTCTTAATGGTGATTTGATTATCAATAATCTTAGCACCAAGGAATTCAATTATTTCTTACCACAATTTGAAGATTTAGCTCTAAACATCTATGGTCATGTTAAAGCAAGATGCGGAGCAGAAGCACAAGTGAGTGTTAACTTCAAGGAAAAAAATAATCATTTTAATCTTGCTTTAACGTCTGAACTTAAGGATTTGAACATATGGCAGATAAAGTGTGAGGAATTATTTGCGGATTCTACACTTTTAGCATTATTGCCTTCTGACAAACATTATAAAACCAATCAAATTCTTAGAAGAATCAAATATTTTACGATTCATGGAACCACAGATGTAAATCGTAATACCCAACACGGTGAGGCAAAACTATCAATAAAGTCCCCACTTACTGACGGAATAAACATAAACGCAACGATTAAAGAAAATAATATTGATTTAGACCTCTTTGCTGAAAATTTAGACATAAACACTCTTTTAGATTCAGAAGCACTCCCTCATCAATTAACCTTCTCAATCAGTTCAACATCTCAATTGACTGATTCATTATCCTTTCCTCAATCTATGGAGTTGATTGTTCATAAAGCTTTAAACCATGAACTTTATGAATTGACTGACATCAAAGTCAAAACTAAGGTCAAAGGTAAGGTATATCAATGTCAAATTGAAAGTGAGAATCCCGAGTTGGATTTTCACATGGATGCGTCATGTCGATTAAATAATAATTCAATCTCTAATTTAGCATTAAATAGTAAGGTTAAGCGTATTGAATTCAACAACATAGGTATAAAAGATACCATTTTTGACGGAGTATGGAAGGGAAATTTGGCAGTTCGAATTCCTCAAATGAAAGAAAATTTGATAAATTTTGAATTAGAATCTGATTCTATCTCAGTTACACGTCCATCAGAGTCATTCAATCTTAATAAGTGCAATGCTTCGTTAACATATTCAAAGGGCAAACCCTCCCATTTTACGCTTAAAAGTGACTTCATTTCTGTAGATTGTGAAGGTGTCATAGATTATGCAACTATAGTTGATACATGGAAAGCTACTGTGATGAAACATGTTCCATCATTGGTGGAAGAAAGTAGCATTAAAAGAAATATACCTAACGACAAAACTTCAATGAGTTTTTTCATTGATATTCACGATGGTGACTTTCTTAAAAAAACTTGTTTAATCCCCATTAAATTCGGTGATGGTAGCACGATTCAGGGGAAACTATATAAAGGAAACTCATTGGCAGAAATTGCAGCCCAAACAAATGTCATCAATTACAAAGGTACAAACTTAGAAAACGTATCAATACATATCAACTCTAAGGAATTGGGTGCAGGTGTGCTTGTACAAGGCAAAAAACATATGTTTGATGACAATGTTCAATTTGTTATTGGGGCGCAACTACATGACAATTTGCTTGAAACTAATGTTGAATGGAAGGGATTAGATTTTCATAAAGTTAAAGGAAACTTAAATACAATTACAAGTTTTAAATCTCCGAGCAATATAGTTTCATCAGTTATGCCAACAACATTTGTTGTAGGAGATACAATTTGGAATATTTCTAATGGAGAGATAAGCATACTTGATAACAAACATTTAATTAAGAATCTAACCTTAAATACTTCCCATCAAAACATAACTTTTGATGGTAGTCTGTCGTCAACGCAACAAGAGCAACTTCATGTTTCATTGAACGATGTAAATATTGGATACATATTAGACAATGTCAAATTTAATAGTGTACTCTTTGATGGTAGTGTAAGTGGTGACGCTTATTTAAGTCTGTCCCCCAATTCACCTTTACTTCAAACAAATTTAAAAGTTAAATCGTTCAACTTTAATAACACTCTTCTTGGTAATGCACAAATCACATCATCGTGGAAATCTTTGGAAGATCGCATCACTATCGATGGAACTTTTATTGAAGAAGGCGTTGGATTTACAAAAGCCAAAGGGTATGTCTCACCAGCTGAAAATGGTTTGGATTTAAATATCACAGCTCAGAACACAAATATCGCATTTTTACGCTATTGGATAAACAATATAGTTAAAGACATCAACGGTAAAACAAGAGGTTTTTGTAGACTATATGGACCTTTTAATCAATTAGATTTTAGTGGTTCCATGAGAATTGATGCTTCGCTTAACGTACCTGCGAATGGAGTTTCCTACCACTTAAATGATGCGAAAATTCTCATGTCGTCTGGACTTTTTCAGTTAGAAGAAAGCACTATTATCGCACCACTTGGCGGAAGTGGTACGATAAATGCATCTTTACGACATAAGCATTTAAAACAATTTACCTATGATTTGAATTTGGAAGCAGATTGCTTATTATTGTATGATAAAAAGCGTTCTACAGACATGCCTTTCTATGCTACAACATATGCATCGGGTGATGTTTCCCTAAAGGGCGATTATAATGCTTTGTCACTAGACATAGAAGTCACTCCAACTGATAACTCATTGATTGTTTATACAGAAAGTGAGATTATTAATCCACAAGATACAAATGAAGGTTTCATAAAATATCAGGACTTGACCCCGAATAAAGTTGAAGGGTATCAATTTGATCAATTATCAAGTATACACTCTCCCACAACTGACATGAATTTCCGCTTTAACATCAATATGAATCCAAAGGCAACACTACGAATTCTTATGGATGAGATAACAGGAGATCATCTAAATTTACGAGGGTACGGAAATATTACAGCAGATTACTACAATAAGGGGATTTTCCAGTTATATGGTAAGTATGATATAACGGATGGAAATTATCAAATGAGTATTCAAGATTTCTTGAAGAAAAATTTTGACATACAACCTGGAAGTAGTATCATTTTTAGAGGTGACCCAGATATCGCACAACTTTCTCTTAAGGCAAATCACACAGTCCCCACAGCTTCTTTAGCTGATTTAAATATTGGAGATAATTTTTCAGATCGTCATATAAAGGCAGATTGTATCTTACACATTGGCGGAATTGCATCCAATCCTAACGTTAGTTTTGATTTAGATTTGCCAAATATTAACGATGATGAAAAACAGATGGTAAGAAAACTAATTGCCACTGAAGAAGACTTGAATATGCAGGTAATTCATCTTCTCGCATTTGGAAAATTCTACACTTACAATTCCGTCTCAACTGAGTCATACACTGAGCACAATCAATCAACTATTGTTGCAAACTCATTCATCTCAAACACCTTAAGTTCACAAATTAACGAGGTAATTACTAACGCTATTGGTTCTAAAGATTGGACATTTGGCACAAACCTATCTACTGGTAACTCAGGATGGACAGATATGGGAGTAGATGGTACTGTTAGTGGAAAACTCTTAAATAACAGATTGATACTCAATGGTAATATTGGTTATCACGAAAATCAATACAATGCTATGAGAGGAAACAATATTGTTGGTGATTTTGATATCAAGTACCTATTAACCCCTACAGGGAATGTTTTCTTAAAGGCATATAGCGAAACTAACGACAAATACTTTATTAAATCAGCCCTAACAACTCAAGGTATGGGGATTCAAATTCAAAAAGAGTTTAAAAATCTTAAAGAGTTATTTGGTTTAAAAAAGAAAGAAGATAGAATTACACAATAAAAATATTTCAGTCGCTTTTGATAATATGAATATACGTCATTCACTAAGAAATTTATAATTATGAATTATATCCCAACAGATATTGAAGGAATTTATATCCTTGAACCCAAATTATTCAAAGACGCAAGAGGATATTTCACAGAGACCTATAACAAGGCAGATTTTGACAAAAATATTGGTTACGACGTTCAGTTTATCCAAGACAACCAATCCATGTCATCGCGTGGAGTACTTCGCGGACTCCATTACCAAGAAGGCGCAGACTCACAAGCAAAGTTGGTACGCGTCATCAATGGCATCGTATTGGATGTTGCTGTAGATTTAAGAAAGAGTTCCCCCACCTTTGGCAAATATGTAATGGTGGAACTTTCTGCTGAAAACATGAGACAATTATTTATACCTCGCGGTTTTGCGCATGGATTCTATGTTGTCTCAGAAAAGGCTACATTTGTATATAAGGTGGATAACCGTTATGCCCCCCAATCAGAAAGGACCTTGGCATATAACGATGCGACCGTAAACATCGAGTGGCCTATCTCTGCCGACAACCCTCCATTGTTATCAGAGAAAGACCTTAATCACGCACTCACGCTCGACCAAATCATTCCTTTCGAATAATATTGTAACACAACTCACTAAATATAGATTGATGGAACACATCAGAAATTTTTGCATTATCGCTCATATTGACCACGGTAAGAGTACACTTGCCGACCGACTCTTGGAGCGCACAAAGACCATACAAGTTACCGAAGGGCAGATGCTCGACGATATGGAACTTGAGAAAGAAAGAGGTATTACCATCAAGAGTCATGCCATACAGATGGAGCATGAAATTGATGGTAAGAAATATGTGCTGAACCTCATTGACACTCCGGGGCATGTCGACTTTGCTTATGAAGTAAGTCGTAGTATTGCCGCATGTGAAGGTTGCTTGCTTATTGTCGACTCCACTCAAGGGGTACAAGCACAAACCATCTCTAACCTCTACATGGCTATTGAGCACGACCTTGAAATTATCCCTGTGCTCAATAAGTGTGATATGCCCAACTCTATGCCAGAAGAAGTTTCTGATGAAATCATCGAATTGCTCGGGTGTAAAGAGGAGGACATTATCCATGCTTCAGGTAAAACGGGTCAAGGCATCGACGATATTCTTCGTGCAGTTGTAGAGCGCATCCCTGCTCCAAAGGGCGACCCAAACGCTCCCCTTCAGGCACTCATTTTTGACTCAGTCTTCAACTCTTTCCGTGGCATCATTGCCTATTTCAAAATTGTCAATGGTTCTATCCGCAAGGGTGAAGATGTACTCTTTGTCAATACTCAAAAGCAATATGACGCCGACGAAATTGGCGTACTCAAGATGGACCTCTCTCCGCGTAAGGAACTGACTTGTGGAGATGTAGGTTACATCGTTTCGGGCATCAAGACAGCCACTGAGGTAAAGGTGGGCGACACAATTACTTCTGTAGCGAATCCTTGTACAAAGGCAATCGAAGGGTTTGAAGAAGTAAAACCCATGGTCTTTGCCGGTATTTATCCCATTGAGACGGAGGACTTTGAAATGCTCCGTGCTTCGCTTGAAAAGCTCCAACTCAACGATGCCTCATTGACCTTCACCCCTGAATCTTCCGTGGCGCTTGGTTTTGGTTTCCGTTGCGGATTCTTGGGCATGCTTCATATGGAAATTGTTCAGGAGCGCCTCGACCGTGAGTTCAATATGAATGTCATCACTACGGTGCCGAATGTATCTTACCAGGTTTACGACAAACATGGTGAGATGAAGGAGGTTCACAACCCTGCCGGTATGCCCGACATTCTTGAGATTGAGCACATTGAAGAACCCTATATCCGTGCGTCTATCATTACGCGCACCGATTATATTGGCAACATCATGACGCTCTGCCTCTCTAAGCGTGGCGAACTCATCAAGCAAGAATATGTAAGTGGTAACCGCGTAGAACTTCATTACGACATGCCCCTTGCAGAAATCGTTATCGACTTCTACGACAAATTAAAATCAATTTCAAAGGGTTACGCTTCTTTCGATTACCACCCCATTGGTTTCCGTCCCTCAAAGTTGGTGAAACTCGACATTCTTCTCAATGGCGAACCCGTCGATGCGCTGTCTACATTGACCCATGTTGACAACTCTGTAACCTTCGGTCGTCGCATGTGTGAGAAACTCAAGGAACTCCTTCCCCGCCAACAGTTCGACATCGCCATTCAGGCGGCTATCGGTGCAAAGATTATCGCACGCGAAACGGTCAAGCAGGTGCGCAAGGACGTTACGGCGAAGTGTTACGGCGGTGACATCTCGCGTAAGCGTAAACTTCTTGAAAAGCAGAAGCGCGGTAAGAAGCGCATGAAGGAGATTGGTAATGTACAGGTGCCACAAAAGGCCTTCCTCGCTGTGCTTAAGTTAGACTAAAAATTGAGAGTAAAGAGAAAAGAGAACGGTTAAAAGATAATCCTTTCGGTATACACTCCGCAAGGTCTCTTTACTCTTTGCTCTTTTATATTTACTCAAATATATACTTGTTTTCCCCTCTATCATTTATCCAACAATGTTGTTAAATCAAAACATAATGTACCTCAAGGGAGTAGGTCCCCATCGTGCCGAAAGACTCAAAAAGCATTTTGAGATTGAGACGGTTAGGGACCTGCTCTACAACTTTCCGTACCGTTATGTTGACCGCACAAAGTTTTACAACATTAACGAGTTGATGGAGGGAATGGATTACATCCAGTTGCGTGGACACATCACTGACTTTGATGCTCCCGAGGGAGAAGGCAGAAAGCGCCGCATCAAGGCATTCTTTACTGACGGTACGGGCTACATTCAACTCGTATGGTTTAACGGAATAAAGTATGTCACAGAGAGTTACAAAGTAGGTAAAGAACTTGTCATATTCGGCAAACCCTCCTTTTTCAACGGACAAATCAGCATCATCCATCCCGAAATAGAAGTTGTTTCCCCCAACCATGCTCCGCGACAGCAGGTGATGCCTCGTTACCACATGTCAGAAAAGGCGGGGGGACTTATTACCCAGCGCAACCTTACGGAATGGGTATCTATTGCCCTTGAAATGCTTTCGGGAAAGATAGCAGACCCCCTACCCGCTTCACTCATTCAAGAGTACAATTTCGTTTCCCTCGAACGCGCACTCCAAATGATGCACTTCCCTAAAAATGCAGAGGAAGTTGCCATCGCCCGACAGCGCATGAAGTTTGAAGAATTGTTCTTTCTTCAACTTGAAATCTTGCGCTATGCTGAAAGTAAGAAGTCGGAACGAGGTTTTTACATGCCACGCGTAGGCGCACTCTTTAATAGTTTCTATTCCAACCACCTTCCTTTTACGCTCACCGACGCCCAAAAGCGTGTGGTCAAGGAAGTGCATGCCGACCTCATCAGTGGCAAACAAATGAACCGACTTGTACAAGGAGATGTCGGTTCAGGAAAAACGCTTGTTGCCTTTCTTTGTTGCCTCATAGCAATCGGAAACGGCTTCCAAGCGTGCCTTATGGCTCCCACAGAAATCCTTGCTGAACAACATTTCAACACCTTGTCTTCCTTTGCCCACAAACTTGGCATCAACATACAATTACTTACAGGCAATGTCAAAGGGAAGCAACGTAAGAATATTGAAGAAGGCACGAGCAATGGTGAAGTCAACCTACTCGTGGGTACACACGCTCTTATCGAACCCAATGTGGTATTCAAGAATCTCGGGTTGTGCATCATTGACGAACAACATCGTTTTGGGGTGAAACAGCGTGCACAGTTGTGGAAGAAAAACACACTTCCGCCCCATGTGCTCGTCATGACTGCTACGCCCATTCCACGCACCTTGGCAATGACGCTCTACGGCGACCTTGATGTATCCGTTATTGACGAACTCCCCCCAGGTCGTAAACCCATCCAAACCTTTCACTACTATTACAAGGATTTCTCGCACGTGCTTGAAGGCATCCGCTCCGAACTGCAACAAGGGCGACAAGTCTATGTCGTTTACCCATTGATTCAGGAAAACGAGCGCGTTGACCTTCTTGACCTTGAGCGTGGACACGAGGAACTCACCCAAGCGCTGCCACAATATAAGGTGGGAAAACTTCATGGTAAGATGAAACCTGCGGAGAAGGAAACCGTCATGCAGCAATTTGCCAACGCAGAAACGCATGTGCTCGTGGCAACAACGGTTATCGAAGTGGGCGTCAATGTCCCCAACGCCTCGGTGATGGTCATTCAGCATGCCGATCGCTTCGGTCTTGCACAACTTCACCAACTCCGTGGGCGTGTGGGGCGAGGAGCGGAGAAGAGTTATTGCATCTTGCTCACCAACTACGAACTTTCAGAACACACCCGCCGACGCATGCAAATCATGGTCGACACAACGGATGGATTCGTCATTGCCGAAGAAGACCTCAAACTCCGAGGCCCCGGCGATCTTGAGGGCACAGCCCAAAGCGGATTACCCTTCAACCTGAAAGTCGCAAACATCACTAAGGACGCCGACATCATGCAGCAAGCAAGAGAAGAAGCAAGCAAAATAATACACAACCACACCACCCGAACACCACAGGAAATCAAAACGGCCTACGACCACCTCCTTCAACTAAAAAACCTCACTGCCCACTATTCACACATCAGTTGAAGTTTCACAGCCCCACGCACATGCTCTACATCCACATCCCCTTTTGCCAACAGCGCTGCATCTATTGTGATTTCTATTCCACCACACACACCACAACACACATAGACGCCTACATCCAATCGCTCACACGCGAGATGGAGCAGCGCCGCGAAGAGATCCCCTCCCCCACGCTCCATTCCGTGTATATTGGCGGAGGTACACCTTCGTTGCTTTCATCAGCGCAGATAAGGGCAATTTTTCATGCCGTGCGGAGCAACTTCACAATCGCAACCGATGCAGAAATCACCGTTGAGGCAAACCCCGACGACGTCTCCCCCGCGCTACTCGCAACGTTACTCCGCGAGGGCGTCAACCGCATCAGCATGGGCGTGCAAACTTTTGACAACGCCACGCTAACCCTCTTGCGCCGGCGCCACACTGGAGCGCAAGCTACAGAAGCCGTACGCCTCTGCCACACCATGGGAATCCCCCACATCAGCATAGACCTCATCTATCAACTCCCGCATCAAACGCTGCAATCATGGGCAGACGATGTGCGCAAAGCCCTCTCCCTCCCCATCGACCACCTCTCGGCATACGCCCTGACCGTAGAAGAGCAAACCCCGCTTCACCACATGCTCAAACAGCGCGCCTTCACGCTACCCACAGACGAACTTGCCTGCGACATGTTCCAACATTTGTGCACAGAAACAGCGCGCAGCGGATTCGAGCATTACGAGATTTCAAACTTCTGCCGACCGGGGTGCCATTCCCGCCACAACAGCGGTTATTGGAGTTTCAAACCCTATTTAGGACTTGGCCCCTCCGCCCACTCCTTTGATGGTAAAAATCGCGCAGCCAATCCCCCCTCGCTCCGCGCCTACCTCGCCGCCCATGGCACACCCACCCGTCAGATAGAGCGCCTTACCCCCGCCGAGCAGTGCAATGACTTTGTCCTCACCTCGCTCCGCACATCGAGCGGTTTAAACCTTGAAGCGCTCGCCGAGCGGTTTGGCGCCCCCATCGCCGAGCAAATCACCGCATGGGCGCAACCCCACATCCGCGCACGCCGCCTCCGCCACACGGGAAATGGGATTACCCTCACGCAAGCGGGCATCATGCTTGCCAACGACGTCATCAGCGACCTCATGATTATTGAGGAGGGTTAAATAAGCAGTGAGGGCTTTTTTATCCAGCATCCCGCTTTTACGCAAACGCGCCCATCACTACGCTATATTAACTAAGACCGACAAACGCAGTTGCTTACTTGTCCACCCAGCTGACTTGTTTTGAGAAAGATTTAATCAAAAGAGAAAAGAAAATATCCCTCACTCTACGATGAGAGTTGAGGGATATCAAATGAAAAAATGGTTTCAAGAAATCAGTAGAAACTAATGTAGTACGTTTTATCGCATTGCAAGCAATTGCTGAAAATCATTGACCGTGATTGTTTCTCGCCCTAAACTCAACACGCCCATTTGCTCTAATTCGTTAAGGCATCTGCTCACGGCAAGGCGCGACGTAGCGAGGCGCGTTGCTAATGGTTTCATCCCTACCTTAAAAGTCTTTTTACCACTAACGCTTGTTACGCGGCGAGAGAAGTAATCAATAATCTTACCTGTAAGCGTTGACGCCGTGGGTTTAACGAGAAATATTTGTTCTTTTTCCGTCACACCACAAAGATAATTGAGCATCGTCATACGGAAGGTAAGGAAATCCATAAGGTGATTTAACGTATCTTGTTTGGAAATCAACAACAATTGCACGTCGGTGGTAGCCACTAAAGTGTGGCGCCAAGTTGGAGAAGGTCCAAATAAACATTCAGGTTGAAAAAGCATTGGTCCTTCAAACTCTTCAACCACTTGTAGTTCCTCTGAGAAAATGCGCTTGGTGGTAAATTTACCACTTAAGATGTATACCAATTGTGTAGCAGCAGTTCCACGCTCAAACAAGATTTCTCCTGTCTCTGCCGTTACAAAATTAAATTTTGCACGCTCCAGCATTCGCAAGAGTTCTTCTTTACTTATCCCTTGAAAAAGTGGTAGGAGCTGCAAGCGAACAAAGACACTGTCTTGCATACTGACTCTGAAGAAAGTTTTGACAATTGACGGTGCGATTGCCCCTCATCAATCCATATTTGTCTTAATCGTAGAATACACGCACAGACTATCTGCATCTTCGTAAATGAGGTAGGCAGAAAGTTCGGGATGAGCGTTCAAAATGTGCTTGGCACTATCTACTCCCAGCACCATAAATGCCGTAGCAAAGGCATCTGCTTGTGCGCAAGAGGGAGCAATAACGGTAGCAGAGAGCAAGGAATGAGAGACAGGCGACACCGTGCGTGGGTCAATTGTATGCGCGACGTGCTTTCCCTCATTATTTAAATAGTAATTACGGTAATTTCCGCTCGTAGCCATAGCTGCGTTATTCAACTGGATTATTTCTTGCACGGCATCACCATCTGTCGTTGGTTTTTGAATACCAATGCGCCAAGTGTTTCCCTTATCGTTATGCCCACTGACGATTACCTCGCCACCAATTTCCACCATATAATTGACTACGGCATTACGCTGAAGCATTGCCGCCACACAATCCACACCGAAGCCTTTTGCTATAGCTCCAAAGTCTAAACTCATTCGTTCATCAGCACGCCAAAGGAGGGTGTCGCCCACAAGTTTTACCTTTCTGTAATCCACCAACTGGGCAATACTGTCCAACGCTGATGTTGTGAGTTCTGCCTTCTGCTGCGGACCAAATCCCCAAGCATTTACGGCAGGTGCTACGGTGGGGTCAAAAGCTCCGTTAGTGACTTCAGCAACCGCTTGCGATGCATTAAACACCACACAGAAGAGCGAATCCACATGATTTGACATTCCGTTATTGATGCGCCAAAGGGTGCTCTTCTTGTTAAACATAGAAAGCGACGCATCAACCTCTTGAAGCACGGATTGAATAGCACTATCAAGTGGCACAGACGACTGATACGCCACACGATATTGCGTACCAAATATGCGCCCTTCAGCAATGCGGTAAGGCACACTCTGTTCCGCCTGATGATTCTTCAAAATCAATACTGTTCCAATCAGCAGGAACAAGAAGAAAACTATTTTGAGGTTTTTCATAAGAGTTCGCTTGTATTACAATTCAAATATGAGGTTGAAGTTGGCACCAAAAATCCCGTTCTTGTTTCTGCCATAACCAGGCACATACCAAGGTTTACCAAAGTCGCTACAATCGTCTTTGATAGAGAATTTATAGCGCACCGACCACCCTATTTGAATAAAAGAGCATATTTTGGATTCTATACCAAAGAGCAACTCCGCCCAATGCTTCTTCCCATTAAGTCCCTGAAGGTTATAAGGCACTGTAGTACCCCATGTAGGGTCAATTATTGGGGATGATGAAACATCATAGTCAAACGAGGTATATCCGTAGCGCACACCCCCTAAAATGCGATTGCCCGACTGCTTATTTTTGGAGAAATTCACATCACAACCCAAGCGAAAATAAGGTGCTTTCGTAGTGAAATTAACATTCGTACTCTCGTCGGTGTGGTTGCACTCTGAAAGTCCCATTTCAAAGACGGGGAAATAAGTGTCTAACAGATTCACACGACACATGCCCTCTATATGCCCCCTTGACGATGCAGCCCTCATAATGGGGCCAACAATATCTACCCCCACAGAGATGCCACTCAAGAAAACAGCACGACTGCCCTTCTCAAGCGCCTTTCGCGCCTCCTCACGAGAGGTGTAGAGTTTTGTTTCGCCGTTTTTCAGAGAATCCATTTGCTCTGCGGGCAACGAAGCTGTTGCCGGCAAAATAGCAAAGAGGCTAATGAGCGGAACGCAAATATATTTGGATATTTTCAACATCATTGTAATCAACTAAATTGCGCACTATTGCAACACTGTCAATAGCTACATTACAAGCGCCGTTTTTATCTGCCATCCATTCGATGGAGGTAAGTTTGTGGAATATTGTTGCCGGACACTCCACTGATTCAAAATGCGGCATATTTTCATGATTCAAGACAAGGGTATCGGTCGACACACCATCCCATTCATCTGTGAAACAAAGCAGCATCGTGTCTGCCGTTTCCCCTAATTTGAGGGGCAAGATGAAGTCGTGAATATTTCGAGCAGTATTGAGTAACACGGTATCCTTTCCAAACGGTTTTATCGTGAGCGTCTGCGGTAGTGTCAGTTCCGCTTTCGTTTCAGCATCATAGAGTCCGCAAGTCATTACCACCACACTATCCAGTGGGCACTCCACCTCCGTACAGGAAGAGAAATTCAGGCCAACCAATATTCTAAACAAGTACAATAACTTACGCATCATAAAGTCTTTTCAATCTGATAGTTATTTCTGCTCATCGCATTGCGACTAATCAATTCTCCGAGGAAACCAGCAAGGAAAAGCTGGGTACCAAGTATCATCATCGTCAGGGCGATGTAGAAGTATGGAGAATCGGTCACAAGGGGAGCAGGTGTATGGTTGTAGAGGGCAATGATTTTAGTGCCACCCACCACAATGCATGCGAGGAAACCGAAGAAGAACATGAGCGTACCGATGAAACCAAAGACATGCATGGGCTTCAAACCGAAACTATTGAGGAACCAAAGCGAAAGCAAGTCGAGATAACCATTCACGAAGCGGTTGAGACCTCCAAACTTGGTGCTTCCAAACTTACGCGCCTGATGTTGCACCACCTTTTCGCCAATCTTGTCAAACCCCGCATTTTTAGCCAAATAAGGGATGTAGCGGTGCATTTCTCCATAGACCTCAATATTCTTCACCACCTCCTTGCGATATGCCTTGAGACCGCAATTAAAGTCGTGCAAGTTATTGATACCGCTCACCTTGCGAGCAGTGGCATTAAAGAGTTTTGTGGGTATAGTCTTTGACAACGGGTCGTAGCGCTTCTGCTTATAACCGCTCACAAGGTCATAGCCCTCCACCTTAATCATGCGATAGAGTTCGGGGATTTCGTCGGGCGAGTCTTGAAGGTCGGCATCCATAGTAATCACCACATCACCCTGCGCCATGTCAAAGCCACAGAACAAGGCAGGCGACTTCCCATAATTACGGCGGAACTTGATGCCACGAACATGCTCGGGGTCAGTAGCCGAAAGCCCCTCAATGACTTCCCAACTCTTATCCGTAGAACCGTCGTTCACGAAAATCACCTCATACGAGAACTTATTTTCATTCATCACACGCGTAATCCACGCATAGAGTTCGGGCAAACTTTCGTCCTCATTATAGAGGGGAACCACTACAGAAATATCAAAATGCTTATTCATATATCTTTATAACTATGAAACGATTATATCCTATTTCATTCATCTTTACTTTAAGCGATGCAAGCAGATGGCAATAATGAGCGAGAGCAGGGGCGACACCATCAAATTGCCGTAAAACACCATCATGGCATAAGTGGCAGGTGGCACGCATCTCAATCCATTGATTACCTCCTCCAAGGTCAACCCTTGCATCGCCGCCGCCAAGTCTTGCTGCACCTCTTTTTGCGCCAACAATTCCTTCACCTCGGGGCGATTAAAGTATGACACATACGCATCAAACACATATCCACCATCAAAATACGACAAGTAAACATACACGCCGATAGCCACCCATGTTGAGGCATAAACCGTGGTCAAGAGCGTGTGTAGGAAGCCCTGCGTGATGGTAAACACCCCTGTCGGAGCCACCATCGTGCGAAACTTCCTTGTCAGCAAAAATAGCATTATGGGCGTAAAGAGCAGCATCATTAGGTTTACCATCGAGAGCACCCCATAGGTAAAACTCCCCACCATGGCACACTGCGTCAGCAACACCCAAATGCCGACCACCAGCCCATTTTGCATGGCAAAGGCATTGATTTGAGCTAACGGATTCCGCATAACTGTCATAGGCAAAAGTAAGATAATAGTGTATATCTCTGCAAAGATATAGTTTTTTTAACGAACTACTGAAAATATCCTCACAAAAGTCTCTCGGAGCAAGTAAATAACTAACTTTGCATTTCAGTAAACAAGTTGACAGACGGAAGTAGACAAGATAGTTTGCTCTCATTTCACATTTCTCATTTTCTCATTCTCCTTATGCCTATCCACAAAATCACCTCACTATTCCACCCCGACCTTGCCCTCTTCACATCACTCACAGAGTCGCAATTGCGCAACCGCCTGGAGCCCGAAAAGGGCGTATTCATCGCTGAAAGTCCCAAGGTCATCCACGTAGCCCTTGCCGCTGGTTGCACGCCCATCGCCCTGCTTTGCGAGGAGCGCCACCTCACGGGCGACGCTCGCGACATCATCGAGCAATGCCCCGACCTCCCCATCTACACCGGCACGCGTGAAGTGCTTGCTTCGCTTACGGGATACACGCTCACCCGTGGCGTGCTTTGCGCCATGCGTCGCCCCTCGGCGCCCACCGTTGAGGCCGTATGCCGCAATGCCCAGCGCATTGTGGTGATTGACGGCGTGGTCGATACCACCAACATCGGTGCCATCTTCCGCTCGGCAGCAGCCCTCGGCATTGATGCCGTATTGCTCACCCCCTCAAGTTGCGACCCTCTGAACCGCCGTGCCGTGCGCGTCTCCATGGGTTCCGTGTTCCTCGTGCCCTGGACATGGGTGCCCTCCGCATTTCAAGAAAACCTTAACGCCCTCGGGTTTAAAACCGCCGCCATGGCACTGCGTGACAACTCCATATCCATTGATGCCCCCATCCTACGCGAGCAGCAGAAACTCGCATTCATCATGGGCACAGAGGGCGACGGACTCGATAGCGCAGTCATCGACAATGCCGACTTCGTGGTGCGCATTCCCATGTCCCACCATGTCGACTCCCTCAATGTAGCTGCCGCCTCTGCCGTAGCATTTTGGGAATTAAGAAAGCGAGAGTAGTAAGGCAAATAAGACAACTATAAATTCAAGCATTAAGGACTGGTTTTCAATAGGAAATCAGTCTTTTGTTTTACCTTTTATATAACACCTCTACATACACCACTCGCCCCACCCAACGAGTTGTTTTCTTCAATTCCCCAATGCCCCTTTTGACATTACAAAGATACAACATTCATGAGGCAATGTGAGAATTAATGAGAATTAGTGAGAATTAGTGAGAAATAATTTTTCAATTCATCAATAATCCGCTGAAACACTCGATTCTCACTCTCATTAATCTTACAGAACTGGCCACACACGAATACTCAGATACTCAGATACTCAGTTGTATTCTTTTATTCACACACCCCACCGCGATGCATACAAAGAACAAAATTATTATGTATATAATAAAATTTCTTTAACTTCTCTTACACGGCATTGTTTCGGGTAAAATATTTTAACTGAGTATCTGAATATCTGAGTACACCCCACGGCAGGGATGAAAGTGTGGAGGGGTATGATAGAAAAATACCGAAAAGTTTATTACTGATTATCAGCGAATTAAGAAAATTAATTCTCATTAATTCTCACATCGCCATCTGTATGTTGTATCTTTGTATTGTGGAAACAATGATACTACGGCAAAAAAGCATTTGGCACTTAGTAAGTCCCTCATATTTTCAACTAACCCACTGATATTTTGAAATAAATCTCGATTGCAAAATACCGCTTATTTCCCCCCTCTTTTATTAAAATTAAGTTGCCCACCCCACCTTTTTTAAGTAACTTTGCAGAAAATTTGAATATCATTACATTTCTCTGAAAATATGAAGCATTACCTCCTTCCGATTGTTTGCGCTATGGCGCTGACGGCACAGGCGAAAGACACGCTACGCGTGGAGCGCGTGGGCGTCACTACCCCCATCACGATTACGGCAGATGCGCCCTATATGACGGATTCGCTCGACAACAAGGGCAATAAGTATAGCGCTACGGTGCTTAACGACCATGCTACGCGCGCCTTTGCCCAGCAAGAGGTGACGGCTACACTTGAAAGTGGTGCGGCACTGACGGCGGTGGATAGTATGCAGACGTTGCGTGTGCTCCAGTTTGGTGTGCGCACAGACCGCTACGCAAAGGCTTCGCTTGATGTTAAGAATCTGAAGAACTACAAGGTGTTTATCAACGGCAAGGCGGGCTCTACGGCGCTCACCATGACGCCAGGACACTACGATGTGCGCTTGGTGTGCCTGCAAGAAAAGGACGCGAAGGATAGCGTGAATATCAGCGTCGTTGGCGACTGCTTGGAGGGCGTTGAGGTGAACCCCACAACGAAGCGCCCCTACTTGATGGCAGAAATGATGCAGGGAAAGCGTACCTACAACGCGCGTATTTCTCCCTCGGGCAAGTACCTGGTGACTTACTATCAGCACACGATGGAGGATGGCAAGAACTATTACCGCACGGTGCTCAGCGAAACGGAGAGCGAGCGCACCATTGCACAGTATGACTCGTATGTGGACTACAACTGGGTGAAGACAAAGGATGCCCTTTACTTCACACGCACGAATGAGAAGGGCAAGCAGCTCGTGCTTCTCGATCCCGCTACAATGCAGGAGACAGTGCTTGCAGATGCCCTTCCCGATGGAGGATTCACCCTTGCGCCCACACTTGACTACTTGATCATCACAAAGTCGCAGGAGGGCAAGAAGCCCAGCGGTTCGCTCCGCGAGTTGCAACACCCTGACGACCGCATGCCTGGCTATCGCAACCGCACTTCGCTTTGGCGCTACGACCTTAAGGAGCGTCGCATGCAGCGCCTCACATTTGGCAATACGAGCCTCGGGCTTCACGACATTTCTAACGACGGGGCAAAGTTGCTCTTGATGCGCTCTACGATGGAGCCCTCACGCGCGCCCTACCGTCGCTACTCTATTTATGTAATGGATGCCTTGACGGCAAAGGTCGACACGGTGATTGCCGACACGGCGTGGCTCTCAAGTGCGAAATTCTCACCCGATGCATCACAATTGCTCATCAACGCTTCAACAAAGGCGTTTGACAACATCGGTCTTGAGGTGAAGCCCGGTCAGCACCCCAATGCGTTTGACCTACGCCTCTACCTTTACGACATCAAGTCGGGAGAAGCAAAGGCGTTGCTTCCCGATTTTGCACCCTCTGTAGACAGTTATTCTTGGCACCCCACCAACGGACTTATCTACATCACAGCTGCCGACGGTAGCGACCGCAGCATTTGGCAGTTGAACCCCAAGACGCTCGAAAGGGTGAAGTTTGACATGCCCCTGTCGTATGTTTCGACTTTCTCTTACGCATCGCTTCAGAAGGTGCCTACAGCCGTTGTGCTCGGACAGGACGGTGGCGAAAGAGCGCGCGAAATGTTCCGCGTGACGCTCAACCCCAAGAAGATGCGTGCGACGCGCATTGGTGAGGTAAATTTTGACGAACTCTACAAGGATGTTGCCATCGGCACCTGCCACGACTGGAAGTTCCAAAGTTCTCGTGGCGATAGCGTGCAGGGTTTCTACTATCTCCCCGCTAACTTTGACGCCACGAAGAAATACCCCCTCATTGTGTATTACTACGGCGGTTGTACACCCTCTAACAAGTTGCTTGAAATCAACTACCCCTATCAGGTGTTTGCAGCCCTCGGTTATGTAGTGTATGTGGTACAGCCCAGCGGTGCGCTCGGATTTGGTCAGGAGTTTGGCGCACGCCACACAGGCACTTGGGGCGACATGTCAAGCGACGACATCATCGAAGGCACACAGCAGTTCTGCAAGGAGCATGCGTATGTTGATACGACGAAGATTGGATGTATCGGTGCATCATACGGTGGCTTCATGACGCAGTATTTGCAGACAAAGACCAACCTCTTTGCAGCAGCCATCTCGCATGCAGGTATCTCAAACATTGCCTCTTATTGGGGCGGTGGTTACTGGGGTTACACTTACGGTGAAGCCGCACAATACGGCAGTTTCCCCTGGAACAATCCCGACCTCTACACCAAGCATTCTCCCCTCTTCAACGCCGACAAGATTAACACTCCCCTCCTCCTCATTCACGGCACGGTAGACACCAATGTGCCTCCCTTTGAAAGTCAGCAACTCTACACTGCACTCCGCATCTTGGGCAAGGAAGTGGCTTACATCCAGGTGAACGGCGAAGACCATGTCATCACCAATTGGCAGAAGCGCCTTGAATGGCAAAACGCCATCTTCGCTTGGTTTGCAAAGTACTTGAAGGGACAGGATGAATGGTGGAAAGCGATTGATAAGTAAAACATGTTTATAGCAAATCAACTAAAATCAACGAATCGCGCAGAGTTGCTTCTCTACCTTTGGCAGATTGAGGACATTCTTCGCGCCTACGATTGTGATATTGACCAACTGAAAGAAGGTTACCTCACCCGCTTTGAACTTGATGAAGCACAAAAGGAGGAACTCGTAAAGTGGTATGCCGACCTCTGCACAATGATGCTTGAAGAGGGCGTGAAGGAGCATGGACACTTGCAGATTTGCAAGAATGTGCTCATCGGTCTTGACGACCTCCATCAGCAATTGCTCAACTCCTCAAAGTTTCCATACTATAAGGAGATGTATTACCGCGTGCTCCCCTTCATCGTTGAATTGCGCAAAAAGGGCGTAAATCAAGAAGACTCGGAGTTACAAGTGTGCTTCAATGCCCTATATGGTTACATGATGCTTCGCCTCAAACAGCAGGAGATTTCTGAAGAAACGCAAACTGCCGTGAAGCACATTTCTACCCTTCTTGGACAACTTTCAGATTACTATTTGAAGGACAAACAAGAACCTCTTGAATTTTAATATTTAGAATCAACATAATGAACATATTAATTACCGGTTCTAAAGGCCAACTCGGAAGTGAAATCCAGCGATTGGCAGCAGACTTGGACAAAGAGGAGTACCAATTTATCTTTACCGATAAAGAGGAACTCGACATCACCGACCGACAAGCGGTGTATGACTTCGTGGAGCAAAACAATGTGAGCATCATTGTCAATTGTGCTGCTTATACCGCGGTAGACAAGGCTGAAACAGATGCCGAACTTTGCGAACTCCTCAATCATGACGCTCCCATGTATTTGGCAGAAGCCATTGACAGCATGGGTGGAAGTATGATTCAAATTTCTACCGACTATGTCTTTGACGGCACCACTTGTCGCCCTTACTCTGAAGATGACCTCACCAACCCACAGGGCGTTTACGGACGCACAAAGTTGGCGGGCGAAGAAGCTGTCATCCGCTCATGCGTGGGTGCGATGGTTATCCGTACAGCGTGGCTCTACTCATCTTTTGGCAACAACTTTGTCAAGACTATGATTCGCCTCGGCAAGGAGCGCGACACATTGGGGGTTGTAGCCGATCAAACTGGAACTCCCACCTATGCGCGTGACCTTGCATCGACTATACTCGAAATAATCAAACAAGGAATTGTTCCTGGCGTATATCATTACTCTAACGAGGGCACAACATCGTGGTACGACTTCACCAAAGCCATCCACCGCATTGCGGGTATCAACTCATGCCAGGTGAAGCCCATCCACACGGAAGACTACCCCACCCCCGCAAAGCGCCCTGCCTACTCCGTGCTTGACAAAACAAAGATTAAAAACACCTTCAACATATCTATTCCCTGGTGGGAAGACAGTTTGAAGGAAGCAATGAAGGAAATAAACTAAACTAAACATAAACAAGCTGACGAGTAAACAAGTTGACAAGAAAGTTTGAGAGATTAACATATAACAGAACCTTCATCTCATGCTCATACACTTCGGTGACTCTCTCGTTTACTTGTCTACTACAAACTCGTCTACTAAACATAAAACAATGAATCCCGAAATTAGTCGTCGCCGCACCTTCGCCATTATCGCTCACCCTGACGCGGGTAAGACATCACTTACCGAAAAACTCCTCCTCTTCGGTGGACAGATTCAAGTAGCTGGTGCCGTTAAGAGCAATAAGATTAAGAAGACCGCTACATCCGACTGGATGGAAATCGAAAAGCAACGTGGTATCTCTGTCACAACATCTGTGATGGAGTTCGACTATCGCGACTATAAGATTAACATCCTTGACACCCCCGGTCACCAAGACTTTGCCGAAGACACCTACCGCACACTCACAGCAGTTGATAGCGTAATCATCGTTGTAGACGGTGCAAAGGGGGTAGAAACGCAGACACGCAAACTTATGGATGTGTGCCGCATGCGCAACACTCCCGTAATCATCTTTGTCAACAAGATGGACCGCGAAGCAAAAGAACCCTTTGACCTCATGGACGAACTTGAAGAAGAACTGAAAATCAAGGTGCGCCCCCTCACATGGCCTATCGAGAGTGGTGTCCGCTTTAAGGGGGTTTACAACATCTACGAGCAAAATCTCAACCTCTTCCAAGCGTCAAAGCAAGTGGTGACAGAGAAGGTAGAAGTAGATATCAATACTCCCCAACTCGATGAACACATCGGCACAGACCTTGCCGTCAAACTCCGTGGCGAACTCGAACTCATCGAAGGTGTTTATCCCGATTTTGAAGTTGCAGATTACCTCGAAGGAAATCTTGCACCCGTATTCTTCGGTTCTGCGCTCAACAATTTCGGTGTTGAAGAATTGCTCAACACTTTCGTAGAAATTGCTCCTTCTCCCCGCCCCGTAAAGGCTGAAGAGCGCAATGTAGAACCCGACGAACAGAAATTTACGGGTTTCATCTTTAAGATTACCGCCAACATCGACCCCAACCATCGCTCTTGCGTAGCCTTCTGTAAAGTATGCTCTGGTAAATTCGTGCGCAATGCGCCCTACCTCCATGTGCGTCACGGCAAGACTCTCCGCTTCTCCTCCCCCACCCAATTTATGGCGCAACGCAAGACCACTGTTGACGAAGCATGGGCAGGCGACATTATTGGTCTCCCCGACAACGGCACCTTCAAGATTGGTGACACGCTCACTGAAGGCGAACTCCTACATTATCGCGGTCTCCCCTCATTCTCGCCCGAAATGTTTAAGTACATTGAAAATGCTGATCCCATGAAGACGAAGCAACTTCAGAAGGGTATTGAGCAACTCATGGACGAAGGTGTGGCACAGTTGTTTGTCAACCAATTCAACGGACGCAAAATTATTGGCACCGTAGGTCAACTTCAATTTGAAGTTATCCAGTACCGCCTTGAAAACGAATACAATGCCAAGTGTCGTTGGGAGCCCATTTCCCTCTACAAAGCATGCTGGATTGAAAGCGACGATGCCGTTGAACTCGAAAACTTCAAGAAGCGCAAATACCAGTATATGGCAAAGGACCGTGAAGGACGCGATGTTTTCCTTGCCGACTCAGGTTATGTGCTCCAAATGGCGCAAAACGACTTTAAGAACATCCGCTTCCACTTCACAAGTGAGTTTTAAACACTACATAACATAACTTAATCCGGAACTACTCTCTACGATTATTTTTCAAATGAGTGTCGCTTCCGGATTAATTTATAAGGTTTCCCAGTAAAACAAAAGTAAACAAAAATAATCGGCACTTAATTCTGACTATATACTGAATAGTTGGAATTAAGTGCCGAATGTTTTTAACAATCTCAAGATTGTTTTATACATTCTCACAAAGTACATTTAAAAGATTCTTTAGCCCCTACTCCTCTACCAACTTGCCATCTTTTAATAAGGCATTCCAAAGGTTGGCGCGGAATTCTGGATTTTGCGCCTCTAATTGCTCAAAGAGCGTTGAGATTTCGGTACGTTTAGATGCCCGCTCGTGAGGGCATAATTTTACCAACGGCTGATACTCGGCCACGTGTGCCCACTCTTTAAGCAATGCCTCCTTCACCTTACACAAAGGACGGATGATGGTTAGGGGCATTTTCTGCATCTTAAGTTTACAGGGCATGGTGGAGAAACTACCGGCATAGGAAAGGTTCATAAGCGCCGTGTGCAGAATGTCATCTTGATGATGCCCAAGGGCAATTTTATTACATCCTAATTCTTGCGCCACCTCAAAGAGCGTCTTACGGCGGTTCCACGAGCAAAGGAAACACGGAGTGCGTTTCTCATTACGGTCACTCTCAAAACTAATAAGGCGTTGGTGAAAAATAATGCCGTTACTCTCGCATTTAAGTCGGAGATAATTTTCGTCAGATTGATAGTCAACACCCGCCATACGAACATGGAGCGCATGGAGCGTAAAGGCGTTATTGCTTCGACGCAACATGTCGCCCATAAGGTCGAGAAGTGCAAGCGAATCTTTACCGCCCGACAACCCTATGAGAATAGAATCAGAGGGAGTTACGAGCTGAAACTCCTTAACTCCCTCTCTGAAACTTCTTAATATTTTACTATGCAACTGCTTGCTCATCGCGCTACTTCATAAAGACGAAATAAACTGCTGCCACCAAGCATGCAAAGGCTGCAATGTGATTCCAATGGAAAGATTCACCTTTAAACAACATGGTCACCACTACCGTAAATACGAGCAATGACACCACCTCTTGAATCACCTTCAACTGGATGAGCGTGAAGGGACCTCCATTGTCAATAAAACCGATGCGATTCGCAGGCACTTGGCAGACATACTCAAAGAAAGCGATACCCCACGAGAAGGCGATAATGGCAATCAAGGGCCAATTCTTGCTTATCCCTGTTTCGCTCAACTTCAAGTGACCATACCACGCAAAGGTCATAAAAATATTGCTCAACACGAGCAAGAGTACGGAATAGATTCCTGACATAACTATTTATAAATGAGAAAGGAGAAAATACCATGCATATTATTCCCCTTTCTCTTTTTATTCTATTACTTATTTGTAAGGTTCTTGTCCATTTCTTCAGCAGCATGCTTACCGTCACCCATTGCGAGGATTACTGTAGCACCACCGCGAACGATGTCACCACCGGCATAGAGCATGGGGATAGAAGACTGCATGTCTTCACCTACGACGATAACACCCCTACGACCTGTTTCAAGCCCTTCTACAGAAGCAGGAACGATGGGGTTGGGTGAAACACCGATGGCTACAACTACAAGGTCCACATCCAATGTTTCAATACCACCCTCAACGGGCACGGGAGAGCGACGACCTGAAGCATCGGGTTCGCCAAGTTCCATGCGCTGCAATACAACTTGCTTTACAGCACCCTGTTCATCTGCAATGTATTCAATGGGGTTATGAAGCGTGAGGAATTCTACACCTTCCTGCTTTGCGTGGTGCACTTCTTCAAGGCGTGCGGGCATTTCTTCTTCCGAACGGCGGTAGATAATCATAGCACGCTCTGCACCTAGACGGAGCGCCGTACGAACAGAGTCCATAGCCGTGTTACCACCACCGACAACGGCTACGCGCTTACCAAAGAGAATGGGGGTATCAGCCTTCTTGTTAGAAGCGTCCATCAAGTTTACGCGTGTGAGATATTCGTTACTTGACATCACGCCTGTGCTGTTTTCTCCCTTGATTCCCATGAAGTTAGGAAGACCTGCACCCGATGCCACGAAGATACCTTCGTAACCTTCTGCCTGGAGTTCGGCAATAGAGATAGTCTTACCAACCACGCAGTCCTTCACGAACTTCACACCGCTCTTTTCGAGGTTCTTGATTTCAAACTCAACAATAGCATTGGGAAGGCGGAATTCGGGAATACCGTATTTCAACACACCACCAATTTCATGAAGCGCTTCAAACACTGTAACATCGTAACCGCGAGCAATCATGCTGCCTGCAAACGAAAGACCTGCAGGACCTGAACCAACCACAGCCACCTTCTTGCCCTTCTTTTCAGCAGGGATGATGGGTTGCGCCAAGTTGTTTTCACGTTCATAGTCGGCAGCAAAGCGTTCGAGATAACCAATGGCAACAGGCTTACCACCTGTCCTAACATGGATACACTTGCTTTCACACTGCTTTTCCTGCGGACACACACGACCACATACTGCGGGCAAAGCACTCGTCTTCTTAATCACACGCGCAGCACCTGCAAAGTCGCCCACTTCAATGTGCTTAATGAATGTAGGAATGTTAATGCTTACGGGGCAACCTTCTACGCAACCGGGGTTAGGGCAGTCAAGGCAACGCTTTGCTTCCTGTTGCGCTTGAGAGATGCTCAAACCTTCGTTTACTTCTTCCTTCAACTGACGCGCACGGTATTCAGGATCAAGCTCGGGCATTACGCAACGCTCAATTTGCATACGTTCCTTGGGCTTCATCTGTGTGCGGAGTTCAGCACGCCAAGCGTCGTTGCGACCTTCTACATCAGCGTATGCTTCTGAACAATCGATACCTTCGGGGCATCCGCAATCGTTCTTCTTTTCAGTCTTACACGCATCGTCCTGTGTGGGCGCGGCGGGTTGCATCGCTTCAATCTCTTCCTTCTTGAAAGCCGCCATACGCTTGAGCATTTCGTCAAAGTCTACCTGGTGACCGTCAAATTCAGGACCGTCAACACACACAAACTTTGTCTTACCGCCTACAGTGATACGACAAGCACCACACATACCAGTACCGTCAACCATAATCGTGTTGAGCGATACATCAGTGGGAATTTCATATTTCTTCGTGAGCAAGCACACGAACTTCATCATGATTGCAGGCCCGATGGCAAAACACTTGTCTACCTTCTCGCGCTGAATGACTTCTTCGATACCTATAGTCACCACGCCCTGCTTACCATAACTACCATCGTCGGTCATGATGATAACTTCATCACTATGCTTGCGCACTTCTTCTTCAAGAATAATGAGTTCCTTTGAGCGACCAGCAAGCACAGAAATCACACGGTTGCCAGCCTTCTTCAAAGCAACGATAATGGGCAACATCGGCGCAACACCTACACCACCTCCGGCACATACAACAGTACCGAAGTTGTCAATGTGAGTCGCCTTACCGAGAGGGCCAACCACATCAAGGATATCATCACCCACATTCATCTTGCAGAGCTCCGTAGATGTCTTACCAACGGTTTGCACCACAAGGGTAATCGTACCCTTCGCAGGGTCAGAATCAGCTATAGTCAAGGGGATACGCTCACCCTTTTCACTCAAACGAATAATTACGAAATGACCAGCTCGACGAGAGCGAGCAATCAACGGAGCTTCAACCTCAAGTTTGAAAACTTTTTCAGAAAATTGCTCCTTGCTAACAATCTTACTCATATTATATATGTTATGCTTATGTCAAAAAACAAGGTGTGAAAAAATATTTCTCGCAAAAGTACATTATTATTCCGAACCAACAAACCTGCAAAATAGAAAAGTAAAAAAATGTTGGAGAAAGTCCCAAATTTGTAGACATTTGTTAAATTTATTGGGCAAAAACATAAATAATGTTTATTTGATGTGTTTTTTTACTTGAAAACTATTCTATATGCGAAAAGTTTTATTTCTTTGCGCTATCAACACCTCACGATTAGTATAAATCTAAAAACTCAAGCCTATGAAACGCGTAATTTTAACACTTACAATGAGTGTCATATTCGTAAGCAATATGCTTGCCCTCCCCTTCTCTGAAGCACGCCGCGAAGCATGGTTCTTAACCGACAAAATGGCTTACGAATTGAATTTGTCAAATCAGCAATATGACCATGTGTATCAAGTTAACCTTGAGTACTTCCTCAATGTAAATTCCCCCAGCGACTGCCGCGGACGTTATTGGGATTACCGTAACGACGACTTGTATTACATCCTTCACGATTGGCAGTATGCGCTTTACAAAGTTGCCTCTTACTTCTACACACCCATAAGATGGATACGCTCCACATGCTATCATGCCATCTACGATTACTACCGCAAGGACTACCATTACTTTGCAAAACCCAAGTGTTACGCAACCTACCGAGGCGGTGTATGGCATCAGCGAAAATCACATGCGCCAAGTCCTTACAAACACCAGACATTTAGAAACGGTACAGGTATGCGCGACAACTACCACAAGGGCAATGCAATTGAGCATAACACTCCTGCGAAACCGCGCCCAAACACTGCTCAGACAGGCGGAAGAAAAGAACAGAAGAACAAGGTTGATAAGCAACACAACAACCGCCCGAGCACCAGCAGACCGGCCTCGGTCAACAAACAACCGCGACAATCTTCAACACCCTCACGCGCTACTCAGTCAAAGTCACCCTCTAAAGAGCGACAAGGAAGATCGTTTGGAAGATAAATTAAACCAACCAACTTAAAAAAATCAAACTATAACTTACGAGGGCATAATATCTCACCTCCCCGACATAATGAATACGTCTTAAGTAGTGAGAGAATAGTGGTGAGATCATGAAACGATTAGAGGCAACCTGCGCAGGGTTGCCTCTTCTTTATTTCCTAAAATTCGTAACATTACAATTTACATCTCCCGCTACAAAATCTTCACATCCTTATGTGTGAAAACTAAATCCGACTTAATTCAATTTAAGTGCCGATTATTTTAAATTAAGTGCCGATTATTTCAAATTAAATCCGACTTATTTTTAGCAAACGCGCAAACCCTACCGCAAAATCAAGTCGTAAATCACCACACTTCCCACCTTATCATTTAAAGCTTTGATTATCTCGCTTCTACGCATCATTAAGTCGGCTTTAAGAGCAGCAGAGGTGAGATGTACACAGAGGGTTTGATTGGTGAGATACTTTTGAGTGGTATAGCGAGCAATGGCAGGTCCCATAACCTCCTCCCATGCCTGCAAGAGGCGGTACTCGTTAAGCGGACCTTCTAAATTGTTCAAACGTAGAAACTGATGGAGCACATCAGTAACCTCTTCTGTCTTTCTACGATCCATAAAATCCTCATTCACTTATATTTCCATCTACTACATGGAAGAGTTTATACTCCTTTGTCGTTGCCTCAAGAATGCCATCAAGATGCTCGCGGTTAGTGTCAGTTATAAAAATCTGTCCAAAAGCATCACCCGACACATAATCAATAATGCGTGCCACGCGTCCGGCATCTAATTTATCAAAGATGTCGTCTAACAACAAGAGCGGCGTGCGCTGTGTGCCGCGCTCCTTTAAATAAAGGAATTGTGCAAGTTTGAGGGCAATAAAATAGGTTTTCGTTTGCCCCTGCGACCCTTCTTGACGGATAGGATAGTCATTAAGGTATAACTCCAAATCGTCTCGGTGCGTACCATGAAGGGTGTAACCTACGATACGTTCTTTTTCGCGGAAAGAAGACAACTGCCCCTTGAGTTCACCGCGCGAAATGTGAGAGGCATATTTGATGCTAACTATTTCAGAAGCCGTATCACACAAAGAGGTGTAAAGTTGCTGAAAAATAGGGGTGAATTTCTCCACAAACTCCTTTCTGCGCTCATAAATGTAAGCGGCATCCATTGACATCATCTCCTCAAGCACTTCCATAACCGCCTTATCGGGTTCTTCCTCCTGCTTGAGAAGGGCATTACGCTGCTTTAGGGTCTTGTCATATCTTAATAATGACTCGACATAACGACTATCATATTGCGTAATCGCCATATCCATAAATCTGCGACGCTCTTCGCTCCCCGCATCAATGAGCATGGAGTCAGAAGGCGAAATCATCACCAAAGGAATAATGCCCAAGTGCTCAGCCAAACGCTTATACTCTTTGTCATTACGCTTCAGGTGTTTACGACCTGCACGTTTGTAGGCAAGGTGAACATGTTCTTCTCCCCCCTCTTCGCGCTGATAATCGCCTTGAAGCATGAAAAAATCCTCACCATGGCGAATGGCCACTGCATCTACTGAAGAGGAGCGACTCTTGCAGAAGGAGAGACAATAAATGGCGTCAAGCACATTCGTCTTTCCCATACCATTTCTACCCACAAAGCAATTAACATTGGGCGAAAAGGCAAGGGTTGCTTCTACGATATTTTTGTAATTTAATATTGTCAGTTTTTCTAATCTCATGATGCTGTATTATGAATTGCAAAGATACGCAGTATCCAGAAAACGGGAGATAATTCGTAACAAAAATGGTTGTTCAGATAAAAATCGGCGCGAATATTTTACTAATCAAATGAAAATAACTATTTTTGCGGTTCGAAACTTAAAAATTATAACAATACAATTATGTCTAACAAACAGAATCTTCAGGAAAACCAGGCTGCAGAGGTTATCGCAACTACAGGCGCTTGGGTAGAAACAAACAAAAAGAACATCATCAGCATTGTCGTTGCTGTAGTCGTTATCGTTGGAGGTTACCTCGGTTACACTTATGGTTATCAGCAGCCCCGCGAAGCAAAGGCGCAGACACTTTGCACTGATGGTTTGCAGTATGTGCAGAACAGCGACTTTGAAACAGCGCTCAACGGTGAAGGCACTTTCCCCGGTTATATCAAGATTGCAGAAGATTATAGCGGTACTGACGGTGCATACCTCGCAAACCTTTATGCAGGTGTTTGCTTTGCACAGCAGAACAAGTATCAGGAAGCACTCCCCTACCTTGAAGCGTACAAGCCCGGTAAGGACCAGTCAGTTTCAGCAATGGCACTCTTCGCGCTTGCACAGTGCTACGCAGCAACTAACAATCTTGACAAGGCGGTTGATACATTCGTAGAAGCAGCAGAACAGGCTGACAATGCAGCACTCTCACCCATGTGTCTCGTAGAAGCAGGCAAGCTTCTCGAAAGTCAGGATAAGAAAGACGAAGCGTTGAAGCTTTACGAACAGATTAAGAGCGAATACCCCACTTCTACAATGGTGGTTGGTAATCCCGCTGAAATTGAAAAGTATATTGAACGCGCTAAGAAGTAATTCTTCAAATTATAATTAACGGAATTGAGAATTGAGTAACCTCCAGATAGGACATACTCAATTCTCAATTTCAGTTATCACAATTCCGAATCCCTTAACTCATATAATAATATGTCATCATTCTCATACATGGATAAGGCTGGCGCTGAAATCCCCGACGCCTCGCAATACCGCTTTGGCATTGTCGTAACCGAGTGGAACAATCACATTACTGACACTCTCCTTGAGGGTGCCGTTCAAACACTCAAGCAATACGGAGTAGCAGAAAGCAGCATCACGATTGAGCGAGTGCCTGGAAGTTTTGAACTCATCTATGCTTGCTCACAACTTGCCAAGCGCGGTTACCTTGATGCCGTAATTGCTATCGGTTGCGTCATTAAGGGAGATACTCCTCACTTTGATTATATCTGTCAAGGCACTACTCAGGGCATCTCACACATCAATGCTACAGCAGATACCCCAATCATCTACGGAGTGCTTACTGTAAACAACGAAGAACAGGCTTTGGAACGCACAGTTGGCAAAATTGGCAACAAAGGTAAGGAATTTGCACTTTCTGCAATAAAAATGGCAGATTTCTCTTGGCAGTTACAAAATTAAGCAATAACTTTGCATCGCAATCAAGGGAAACACGCTTTCAAAGCAGATTCCTAACGATGCACCGGGTAGGTAGGTAAGTGGTTAAAACGGGCAGACTGTAAATCTGTTGCTTCACGGCTTCGGCGGTTCGAATCCGTCCCTGCCCACGATTAGAGAACGCATTAGCGTTCTCTTTTTTTTGTTATTATCCCGACAACATTTACAATAAGTTGTGTTGGCATTTACTCAACAGAAATCGACGTCTGATTTAAGTACAAATTCGCTTTACCTACCCTCCATAATATATAGTGTATCCCCTCTCCCAACCAACAAAATAGAATTTTTCTAAAAAAATAACAAAATGCTACTTTATTTAGAGAAATTAAGTTATATTTGCAAAAAATATACGGCATATCACTTACACTTTGAACAAATTGTGATATGAAATACAGACTTAATGGTTCTCAAAACTAAGACTTAACAACTTGTATCCTTTAAACCTAATACGTAGCAGGTTCAGAAATAAATTGCCGTAATAAGTCTGTCTCTACACACTGACACACAACACAAAAACTATGATACACAAATTTCTTAAACAGACGACTTTCACTTCGCAAGAAGACTTTAATGCTAATTTTGAGCTCATAGTTCCCGACAACTTCAACTTTGGTTATGACATTATTGACGCTTGGGCGACAGAGGCGCCTGAGAAGTTGGCCATGCTTTGGACAAATGACCAAGGCGAAGTGCGTCGCTACACCTTTGCTGACATTAAAGAGCGCACCGACAAGACCGCCGCTTACTTCCAACAACTTGGGATTGGCAAGGGAGATTTTGTGATGCTTGTGCTCAAGCGCAGAGCGGAGTTTTGGTTTAGCAGTGTGGCGCTCACTAAACTTGGCGCGACGGTAGTACCCGCCACACACTTGCTCACTAAGAAAGACATTGTTTATCGCTGTAATGCTGCTGACATCAAGATGATTGTGTGTGCTGGGGAAGCTGTTATCACCCAGCAGATTTTTGATGCGCAACCCGACTGCCCCACGCTAAAACACATCGTAAGTGTAGGCCCTGAAGTGCCCGAAGGCTTCGAGAATTTCCACCAGGGATTGGCAAATGCCCCCGAATTTCAACGCCCCGACTGCCCCAACACAAACGATGACACTATGTTGCTTTATTTCACAAGCGGAACATCGGGGCAACCCAAGATGGTGGCACACAACTTCACTTACCCCTTGGGACACCTTAGCACGGCACTCTTCTGGCACAACCTTTCTCAAGAAAGCCTCCACCTCACCATCGCCGATACCGGATGGGCGAAGGCGGCATGGGGAAAGATTTACGGCCAATGGATTGTAGGCGCATCACTCTTCGTTTATGACCACGAGAAATTCACTCCCGCAGATTTTCTAAAGATGATTGAGACGCACCGCGTCACTTCACTCTGCGCGCCACCCACTATCTTCCGCTACTTGATCCACGAAGACCTCACTCGCTACGACCTCTCGTCGCTCAAATACTGCACCATTGCCGGTGAAGCCCTTAACCCAGCGGTGTATGACACCTTTAGACAACTCACAGGTCTCAAACTCATGGAAGGATTTGGGCAAACAGAAACCACCCTACTGCTCGGCAACATGCCATGGATGGAACCCAAACCCGGAAGCATGGGACTCCCCGTTCCTCAATACAACATCGACCTCGTAGATAGCGAAGGACGCTCCGTTGAAGCGGGCGAACAGGGGTTAATCGTAATTCGCACGGGAGAAAAGAAACCCGTCGGTCTTTTCAAAGGGTATTACCGTGATGAAGAACGCACCCAAGAGGCGATGCGTGACGGACTTTACTACACGGGCGACATTGCCTGGAAGGATGAAGACGGTTACTACTGGTTTGTAGGTCGTGCAGACGATGTTATCAAGAGTTCGGGTTACCGTATCGGTCCTTTTGAGGTAGAGAGTGCATTGATGACCCACCCTGCCGTTATCGAATGTGCCATCACCGGCGTTCCCGATGAGATGCGTGGGCAGGTGGTAAAGGCAACTATCATCCTTGCGCAAGAGTATAAGGAAAAGGCAGGTCCTGAATTGATTAAGGAATTGCAAGACCACGTAAAGCGCATCACCGCTCCTTACAAATACCCGCGAGTAATTGAGTTTGTGGAAGAACTTCCTAAGACAATTAGCGGTAAAATACGACGTGCAGAGATTCGCAATACCAAAGCGTAACACGCACATCAGTTGACGCTCTAAAAGCAAGGTTGAGGCGTATATATAAATATTGTGTAATTAACACGTTCTTATAGAGTCGGAGTGAACCAGGGTTCGCTCCGACTTTTTTATTCTCCAACATTTACCACACGCTTGAATGGAGTTGGAATTTGGCACGAAAAAGCGTCTGTATTACCAGCACAAAATCAGGAAGTCACAACGCTTAAAATTATTAGTAATATATTTTAAATTAGGTTACTAATAATTTATTTTATGTTACTAATAATTTTTACCACTATAGGTTTAGTTTTCAGACGCAGGTATAGAGCATGAAAAATATATAGTTTTTTTGCACAAATTTTGCTCAAAAAAAAAAAAAAAAAATGTATTTTTGCAACATGGTAAATTGTATACTCACCTAAAATCGTTCTATCATTTTTTAAGAAAAATCTCAAGAAGCAAACATTAATCATCACTATTTTAATACTCTACTTATGAAGAAAAAAAGTATTTATGCTGCATGCTTAATGTCACTTTGCGTAGCGACTTCGGCGATCGCAGAGCAGACAGTAACGCTGACTACGAGCAAAGCTGTTGGCGAAAAGATGCAGTTAATGGTAAACCCCGCTGGCGTGATTAGCGTAAACTGGGGTGACGGCACTTTCGTAGATTATCCTTCTACTACAGAGGCGTTCCGCTTTATCGAAGGGGAAGTGAAGGGTGAAACAATCGTTATTAAGGGTAGTGACAATCAATGGGACTTGCTCGGTTGCGCAGGTCAAAACATCACCACCATAGACGTGACTAACGCTCCTGAACTTCGCTCATTGTATTGCCAAGACAACGAAATCAAGAGCATGGCGCTCTCTAAGGCAAAGAATTTGACCGACCTCAATGCATCAAACAACGTAATGGCGGCTACGGGTGTTAAACCCTCAACCCACGCTTTGATGGAAAACATTGACCTCTCAGGCAATAGCATTAAGAACAATGGTTCGGGCACAACCTTTGCTTACAGCACCAACAAAATTCAGCGTATCAACATCAGCAATAACAAGGTTGTTACGGTGACAATCAGCAATGCTTCTCAGTTGGACGCTCTTTATTGTGGTAGCAACGATATTAAGACGCTTAACTTCGCTACTGCGCCCAACCTTACAACCGTATGTTGTGAAGACAACGTAATTACCAAGTTCACTGCTCTTGATTCGCTCAAGACGTTGCGCACATTTGTAGCCAACAACAACAAATTGTCTACCGTTGACTTCAGCAACAGTAGCGAATTGACTACGCTCAACGTAGCGTCAAACGGTCTTACAAGCGTAACACTCCCCAACAAGAAACTCGTAGCTTACGATTGTAGCGACAACGAACTTACCTTTGGTTCGCTCCCCAAAGCAACGTACAAGCCTACGTACATCAATTACCTTCCCCAAGCAGAAATCATTGTAACGGGAGGCATGAAGAAAAGTGTTACAGACGCGCCTTACATGGACGTTTGCCCCAGTTACTCAGAGCGTAATAACGCTGATTACATTCTTGATGTATCTGATTACAAGGAAGGTCCCGGACATGCTTCTTCAGGCGTAACGGTTACGGCAATTGCTATTGAAGACGACGGCACTGAACGCGAACTCACTAAGGCTACTGCAAGCAAGCCCAACAACGAGTACAGTTACTCAAGCGGTAAGCTCGTATTCTATCAGCCTCAAAAGCGCGTGTACATCAAGTTTACAAACACAACTTACAAGGACCTCGTTTTAACAAGCGACGTATTCTGCGTGGGTGAAGAAGTTGCTACTGGCATTGAAGACGTTAAGAATGCAACCGACAATCTTGAAGTGCTCACTCAACCCGGTTACGTTACGCTCAACGCAAACGTTCGCACACTCGTTACTATTTTCGACCTCTCAGGTAAGAAGGTTTGGGGCGGCACTGTAGTAGGTACTACTACCATCAACCTCCCCTCTGGAGTTTACATTATCAACGGTCAGAAATTCAGCATCTAAATAATCTATGAAAAAGATATTACTCTCCGCAGCCATTGCTTTATTTGTAATGAGCATGCCTGCACCAACATACGCTCAAGAGGCAACTACAACCGTGCCTACGATTGCTGCGCCTCACAAGCAGACAATCAGTTATCGCGAACGTACGCTCTGTTACAACATTCCCGCTAACGTAGAGTTCACGGTTTCTACAGAAGCTCCCTGGCTCACAATTCGTCGCGAGGATAACGGAACTATCTATATCCACGCTACTCAAAACCTTGACAATGAGAGTCGCGTGGGTGAGGTAATCTTCAAGAATGAAGAGTTCAACATTTCTGAAAAGATGACCCTCATTCAGACACGCGATGAGTCAGTAGAAACAATTCCTACAGATGTAACCGTTCGCCCCTCATCAGCAACGGCTAACACAACTCAAAGCGGTACGCCCATCTCTAACACTTACGACGGCAACACTAACACAATTTGGCACTCACAATGGAATCCTAAAATTGAAGTTAATGCCGAAAATCCCGCGGAACTCGTTTATACATTCCCCAATACAACTGAGTGTATTGACTACATTGAATACGTTCCTCGTCAAGACGTTGAGAATGGTGCATTCGGTGAAGTTGAAGTTTATATCAAGAGTGTAGGTGACGAAGATTATAAACTTCATGCTTCATACAACTGGAACAAGACAATGAGCATCAAGCGCGTCAACTTTGAAGAAGGATGGTTGAAGCCCAAGAACGTAAAATTTGTTGTTAAGAGTGGTAATGGCGGTTTCGCTACTTGTGCTGAAATGCGCTTCTACGTTAAGAACAAAGAGTTGCAAAATGACTTCGCTGTATTCGCCGATGACATTTACTCTACTCTTAAGGAAGGCGTTACACAAGATGACATTAACAAAATCTCTAACACATTTGTGCGTACACTCGCTCAGCGCGCTTTTGAAGGCAACTACTCTACGGAATACCGCGTTGCTGAATACCAGCCCAAGTTACACTACGACCGCTTGAGCGAAATGTTCTGCACACCCGGTAAGCGCTATAGCCAATACGAAGGCATCACGGGTATTAACATCACCAAGGGTAAGCATGCGGTAATCGTTAGCGGTATTCCCGAAGGTCAGACAGTTGATCTCAAGGTTATGGCTTGGTGGGTAGGTAAGGAAGGTAGTAACTTTGACGGTGGTAACCCCTACCCCACAAACTACGCTCTGCAAAACGGTATCAATATTATTGATTACACTTACGAGTACGACGGACTTGCTTACATCGGTTACTACACATTTGACGATCCTAAGTCCCTCCCCAACATCAAGGTGCACTTCGTAAACGGACAGGTAAACGGTTATCTCAGCCCCGACAAGACCAACGATGAAATGTATGAAATTTGCGCCAATGCACGCAACTACTGTATGGACATCAGCGGTACAAAGGTGCAACAGGTATGGACTTCTGCCGGTCTCAGAGACTACTGTAAGGCTATCGACGGTTCACGCGGTTATCGCCAATACATCGCAGCTATCGACTCACTCATCCAGTGGGAACACGACGAAATTGGTTTCACAAAGTACGGACGTGAACCCGAAAACCGCACGATGGCGTACGTGAACTTCACCTACTACATGTTCCAAGGCGGGCTCGGTGTATCGTTCCACCGCGACCAGGAATCACGCGTGTTGAACTGTAAGACTATCATGACACGCGACGACGATGCTATTTGGGGACTCTCTCACGAATGGGGACACCAACACCAAATGCACCCCTACCTCTGCTGGAGCGGACTTGGAGAAGTTTCTAACAATATATTCTCCTACTACAACATCATGCACATGGGTTACAACTCATCAGATAAGATTAACGACTGGCCTCGTGCACGCCGTCTCTTCTTTGAGGATGCAGAAACAAAGGATGGCAAGAAGGTAAGTAGTTCTCGCGGATTTGCTTATAACAATGCAAAATCAAACGCTTCGCTCTTCAGTTATAGTCCCAAAATGCGCGACCTCTGTTTAGCAATGAAGGATTCTGTAGTAACTTCTTATGCCTCTAACCCCCTCCGCGCCGTAGCTCTTCACGATGCAACACCCTACCAAACGAGTGTGGGTTATGTGCTCAACTCCTTCATCATGTTGGGTAACTATGCCAAGATTCACCTCCAGAAGCCTGGAGCAGCGGAAGGTACAAAGTATCTTGACTTCTACCCCGACCTCTTCGAATCACTCCGCCGTATGGGTTATGAAGGCGGTTCTGACATCGAAAAGCAAGATGGATGGGACAAGTACGAACTCATCTTCCACGCTCAGTATGCCACACACGACAATGGTTACAAGCTCCTCAAGGAAAAGTACCCCACTTCATGCTGGATTACTGACAAGTACGTAGACGGTCAATACCGCGGTAATGGTGAGAACATCGTTCCTGCAATGCTCAACTTCATTCGCAAGGCTTCACGTCTTTACGGTTACAACCTCTTCCCCTACTTCGAACGCCACGGTTACCTCCGCAACGTAGCGCTCCACGTAAACGACTACTCATGGGGTTATTACGTAATGACCATGGAAATGTACAACGAGTTTAAGGCAGACATGGATGCCCTCGTTGCAGACGGCACCCTCAAGGAGATGCCTGAAGGCATGGTATACGACATGATGTATTGCGAAGACCTCAACAACAAGTCATCAGGAGTTACTCGCTACCCGACTCCCGAAATTCCCAACTAAACTCCTAATTTAGACCATAGAGGCGTCACACCATAAAGTGTGGCGTCTCTTCTTTTATAAATGAGTTCATACTCATATACTTCTCAGATAATAATTGAATAAAAAATAAGTCAGACTTACGACAAAATAAAAGAGACCTAGTTCAAAATAAGTCCGACATAGTTTTTGCTATATGGGAGTTATATTTTAGTGTATTTTTTATACTGGTAATCAAGATTTTAATTAGTTTACTACGATTTAATGATTATCTGAAGAAGTAAATCTTTACATAATTTCTGACACTTTTAAGACTCCAAAAAATTACTGAAAGAAAATTCCTTTAAAACAGACTACCAACAAACTTGGCAAATTTGGATAGCAAAACATTTCAAATTGACAGAAAAAGCAGGGGTAACTATACAAAATATCAGAAAGTTAGCGCGCTCTTAACATATTTTTATTACTTTTGCCGTGCTTTTTAACACCATTATATTATAAATGGCACAGACTAAACTAAACCCAAGTGTAATATTTGAAACAAGTTGGGAAGTGTGTAACAAGGTCGGTGGTATTTACACCGTGCTCTCTTCAAGAGCCAACACGCTCCAACAGAGCCACGAGGACAAGGTATTCTTCATCGGTCCTGATGTGTGGCAAGGAAAGGAAAATCCCCTTTTCAAGGAAAACAAGCGCCTTTTAACAAAGTGGAAGAAAGCGGCAGCCGAAGTCGGCGTAAATGCACGTATCGGGAGATGGAATGTTCCAGGCTCCCCTATTGCCATTTTGGTAGACTTCCAGCCCTTCTTTGAAGTGAAGAATGAAATCTATGCTGCGGCATGGAACGACTTCCAGGTTGACTCGCTTCACGCTTATGGCGACTACGATGAGGCTTCTATGTTCTCATACGCCGCTGGTAAGTTTGTAGAAGCAGTGGTTAAGGCCGACCTTCTCAAGGGTGAATCAATTGTTTATCAGGCTCACGAATGGATGTCAGGCCTCGGTATGCTTTTCTTGAAGAAGGAATGCCCCGCGGTTGCTACCATCTTCACTACTCACGCTACAAGTATCGGTCGCTCTATCGCTGGTAACAACAAGTTGCTCTACAAGTACTTCCACGGTTACAATGGCGATCAGATGGCTTCAGAACTCTCAATGGAGGCGAAGCACAGCATCGAAAAGCAGAGCGCTCATGGTGCCGACTGCTTCACTACCGTAAGCTCGTTCACTGACCGCGAATGTAAGCAATTGCTTGACAAGCCCGCTGATGTAGTGCTCCCCAATGGTTTTGAGAACGACTTCGTACCCAAGGGCGCAGCCTTCACAAAGAAGCGCAAGGAAGCGCGTAAGTGCATCCTCAATGTGGCAAGTAAGTTGATTGGCGAAGAACTCGATGACACTACACTCATCGTAAGCACTTCAGGCCGTAACGACTTCCGTTGTAAGGGTTTTGACGTGTATATGGAAGCCCTCGCGCAACTCAACGCACGCATGAAGACGCTTGCACAAGCGGAAGAAGAACTCGTGTCACAAAAGGTATTGGCGCTCATCGAAGTGCCCTGTTGGACAAAGGAACCCCGTCAGGACCTCCTCGCACGCTTAAACGGCACCGACAAGTCGGAAGGCGGACTCCATACGCCCATGATTACCCACGATCTTCACAATCTCAACGAAGACCGCATACTCTGCCTTATTAAGCAACTCGGTCTTTGGAACACAAAGAATGATGCCGTTAAGGTAATCCTCGTGCCCTGTTATTTGGAAGGTGCTGATGGTATATTTAATATGCCTTACTACGACCTTCTCACAGCCAACGACCTTTGCCTCTATCCCTCATACTACGAACCCTGGGGTTACACTCCGCTCGAAAGTTGCGCCTTCAAGGCTCCCTGTATCACAACCGACCTTTCAGGTTTCGGTCAGTGGGTAAACGATGTGCTCGGTTATCAGGGTGAACTCTCTGATGGTGTAAAGGTAATCCACCGCGATGATGAAAATTACTTTGATGTATCGCGCGAGATGTGTGAAGCCATTGAGGCAATGATGCGCATGCCCTTGAAGGACAGAGCAGTACTCTGCAAGAAGGCGGCAGCATTGGCGGATAAGGCACAGTGGAAGAACTTCATCAAGCACTACTACGATGCTTATGACTTCGCCCTCAGAAATGCACAAAACTAAACTATATAACAATTTTTATTGATCAATAAAAAACAACATGAAAGTAAAACTTAGCAATTCAAATCAGCCTACATGGAAGATGGTGAGCGTTAAGAGCCACCTCCCCAAGGAGCTGAATGTTCTTGATGAAATTGCCCACAACCTTTGGTGGTCATGGAATCAGGAAGCTGTTGAACTCTTCGACAGCATCGACCACAAGCTTTGGCACAAGTGTGGTAAGAACCCCGTTGAACTTCTCAGCCGCGTATCTTACGAACGCCTCGAAGAAATCGCAGCAGACAAGGTAATGCTTGCTGCTATTGAGAAGGTTTACAAGAACTTCCGTGCATACATGGATGTTAAGCCCAACGCAAAGCGTGCGAGCGTAGCTTACTTCTGCATGGAATACGGTCTCAACTCAGTACTCAAGATTTACTCTGGTGGTCTCGGTGTACTCGCTGGTGACTACATCAAGGAAGCTTCTGACTCAAATGTTGACATGTGTGCAGTAGGTTTCTTGTATCGTCACGGTTACTTCACTCAGACTCTTTCAATGGAAGGTCAGCAGATCGCTAACTACGACGCTCAGAACTTTGACCTCCTCCCCATCGAAAAGGAACTCGACGAAAACGGCCAGCAGGTTGTTGTTCCCGTTCCCTACCCCGGCTACACAGTGTATGCAAGCGTATGGCGCGTGAATGTAGGTCGTGTGAAGCTCTACCTCCTCGACACTGACAACGGTATGAACTCACCCTTCGATGCAGGTATCACTTCTGCACTCTATGGTGGTGACTGGGAAAACCGTATCAAGCAGGAATACCTCCTCGGTGTTGGTGGTATGTTGATGCTCCAGAAGCTCGGTATCACTAAGGACGTTTACCACTGTAACGAAGGTCACGCAGCTCTCTGTAACGCACAGCGTCTCGTTGACTATGTTGCAACAGGTCTTTCATTCGGTGAAGCACTCGAACTCGTTAAGGCTTCTTCACTCTACACAGTACACACTCCCGTACCTGCAGGTCACGACTACTTCGAAGAAGGTCTCTTCCGCAAGTACATGGATTCATTCTCTGGCAAGCTCGGCATCTCTTGGGACGACTTCATGGGCCTCGGCCGTATGAACCCCGAAGACAAGAACGAAAAGTTCTCAATGTCAGTATTCTGCTGTAAGACATGTCAGGAAATCAACGGTGTAAGCTGGCTCCACGGTAAGGTTTCTCAGATGATGTTCAAGGGCACATGGCCCGGCTACATGCCCGACGAACCCCGTCGTGAATACGAAATCCGTGACCACGAAGGCTACTACCAGGCATACAACCTCCAGGCAAACGAAAGCCACGTTAGCTATGTAACTAACGGTGTTCACTTCCCCACATGGGCAGCTAACGAATGGAAGGAACTCTACTGCAAGCACTTCGATAAGAACTTCATGAACGACCAGAGCAACATGAAGATCTGGGAAAAGATTTACGAAGTTTCAGATAAGGAAGTTTGGGAAACACGTTGCGCTCTCAAGATGAAGCTCATCAACTACATCCGCAACCGCTTCCGCGACACTTGGTTGAAGAATCAGGGCGACCCCAGCCGTGTGGTTTCGCTCCTCGACAAGATTAACCCCAACGCGCTCCTCATCGGTTTCGCTCGTCGTTTCGCTACTTACAAGCGTGCACACCTCCTCTTCTCTGACCTTGATCGTCTTGCTAAGATCGTAAACAACCCCGACTACCCCGTACAGTTCCTCTTCGCAGGTAAGGCTCACCCCGCTGACGGTGCAGGTCAGGGCTTGATCAAGCGCATCTACGAAATCTCACAGCGTCCCGAGTTCATCGGTAAGATCATCTTCCTTGATAACTACGATATGGAACTCGCTCGCCGCCTCGTTTCAGGTGTAGATATCTGGATGAACACTCCCACTCGTCCCCTCGAAGCATCTGGTACATCAGGTGAAAAGGCACTCATGAACGGTGTTGTAAACCTCTCTGTACTTGATGGTTGGTGGTACGAAGGTTACCGTCCCGGTGCAGGTTGGGCGCTCACAGACAAGCGTACTTACCAGAACCAGGAACATCAGGACCGCCTCGACGCTGCTACAATCTACTCACTCCTCGAACAGGAAATCATTCCTCTCTACTACGCTCGCGGTGCGAAGGGTTACAGCGAAGGTTGGGTGAAGACAGTAAAGAACTCTATCGCTCAGATCGCTCCCCAGTACACAATGAAGCGTCAGCTCGACGACTACTACGATCGTTTCTACAACAAGGAAGCTGCTCGCTTCAAGCTCCTCGCTGCTGACAACAACAAGCTCGCGAAGGAAATCGCTGCTTGGAAGGAATGTGTAGCTGAACGTTGGGAAAGCATCAATGTTGTTGCTTCTGAAGGTATGGAAAACCTCAACAACATCGTTTCTGGTCAGGACTTCACAATTAAGCACGTTATCGACGAACAGGGTCTCGACAACGCAGTTGGCGTAGAACTCGTAGTACTCGAAACTGTTGAAGGTCGTGATGTAGTACAGACTACTATCCCCATGACTATGACAAAGCGCGAAGGCAACCTCCACACATTCGAGCTCACTACAAGCCTCGACGTAGCAGGTTCATTCAAGGTAGCATTCCGTATGTTCCCCGCAAACGAACATCTCCCCTACCGTCAGGACTTCGCTTATGTAAAGTGGTTTGCATAAGATAGGTATTTATACCAAAGTAAATAAGTGGTTACATCGTAATGATGTAACCACTATTTTTATTTATTAATTTGGAGTAGTAGTTAGAAATTCTTGTTGTACTGAGAAACGAAATTAGACACACCTACTTCAATACCCATGTAAAGGTGGATTGCGAATGTACTTATTAAAATAAAAAAAGGATGCGCATATAAATGCACATCCTTATATTTTTAAGAATCTAAAAATTATTCAGCACGGAGCGTGAAGCGCTTGAATGCAGTTACTGTGCATTCCTTGTCAGCCTGCTGGAGGTACTGAGCAACTGAGAGCTTGCTGTCCTGAATGAATTCCTGGTTGAGGAGACAAGCTTCCTTGTAGAACTTGTTCATACGACCCATAGCGATCTTTTCAACCATGTTTTCGGGCTTACCTTCTTCGCGTGCCTTTTCAGCAGCAACCTTGAATTCTGTAGCCTTGATTTCTTCGGGTACGTCAGCTTCGCAGAGTGAAACGGGGTTCATTGCAGCTACCTGCATTGCTACAGCCTTACCGTAAGCAGCGTCAACGTTCTTGTTGAGAGCTACCATTGTGCAGAGCTGGTGCTTACCCTGGTGGTCGTAGATAGAGATGTTTTCACCTTCGATTGTGCAGTAGCCATCGAGTTCCATCTTTTCACCAGTGATACCTGAACGGTCAACAACTGCTTCTGCAACAGTAGTGTTACCGAGCTGGAGTGCCTTAACTTCGTCGAGAGTAGCACACTTGTTAGCTACTGCGAGGTCCATGATTGACTGTGCGAGAGCGATGAAGTCTTCGTTCTTAGCAACGAAGTCAGTTTCACACTTAAGAGCGATGATAGCACCGAAACCGTTTTCAACCTTACAGAGTACGCAACCTTCAGCTGCTTCGCGGTCAGAACGCTTAGCTGCTACAGCCTGACCCTTCTTACGGATGATTTCGATAGCTTCTTCGAGGTTACCGTTTGATTCTGCAAGAGCCTTCTTACAGTCGCCAAGACCTGCGCCAGTCATTGTGCGCAACTTCTTGATATCTTCCATTGATACTGCCATAGTAGTAAAATCTTTTAGTAATAAGTCGCTGTTATTCAATGGTATTAAACATTGCGACTTAGAGTATGAATAAATGTTGTAATTTTAAGAAGAAAAAAGCTAACGCAGGCTCCATTTGTTTGAAGCTGCATTAGCTTTGTCTATGCCTGATTAAGCTTCAGCAGGAGTTTCCTTTTCTGCGCGAGCAGCCTTAGCCTTCTTGCCTTCGCCAGCTGCTTCTGTATCAACCTTTTCAGCCTTACGTTCTTCAACACCTTCAACGATAGCGCCACAGATAGCGTCGAGGATAGTTTCTACGCTCTTTGTTGCATCGTCGTTAGCGGGAATTACGTAGTCGCACTGGTTGGGATCGCTGTTAGTATCAACGATACCGAATACGGGGATACCGAGGCGCTGTGCTTCCTTCACTGCGATGTGTTCCTTGCATACGTCTACAACGAAGAGTGCTGCGGGAAGACGAGTGAGGTCAGCGATTGAGCCGAGGTTCTTTTCGAGCTTAGCACGCTGACGGCTAATCTGAAGAACTTCACGCTTTGAGAGGTTAGAATATGTACCATCGTTAGTGAGCTTATCGATAGTTGCCATCTTCTTCACAGCCTTGCGGATTGTAGTGAAGTTAGTGAGCATACCACCCGGCCAACGCTCAGTTACGTAAGGCATATTTACAGATGCTGCCTTGTCTGCAACAACCTGCTTAGCTTGCTTCTTAGTAGCTACAAAAAGGATGCGCTTGCCACTCTTAGCAATCTGCTTGAGTGCTTCTGCTGCTTCGTCAACCTTAGCAACAGTCTTGTGCAAGTCGAGGATGTGGATACCATTGCGCTCCATGAAGATGTAGGGAGCCATAGCGGGGTTCCACTTACGTGTGAGGTGACCAAAGTGACAGCCAGCCTCGAGAAGAGTTTCAAAATTAGTTCTAGCCATTTTGAATGAATTTGTTTACGTTCTTTTTAGTTGAGTTTGTTTGTTCAACCAGCCTCGGGGTAGTCTTCAAGAATGGAGAATCTCAGAGGCTTAGATGCTAAACGAATTTTTTCAGCAAAGTTATGCAGCATCACGCTGCGAGCCGATAAAAATTAACGTTTGCTGAACTGGAAGCGACGACGAGCCTTGGGCTGACCGGGCTTCTTACGTTCAACTTCGCGAGCATCGCGAGTCATGAAGCCTTCAGCACGAAGTGCCTTCTTGTCATCTGCATTGATTTTTACGAGTGCGCGAGCAATAGCAAGACGGAGTGCCTGACTCTGACCTGTAAAGCCACCACCGTTAAGGTTTACCTTGATATCATATTTTTCAGTTGCGCCGAGCAAAGTAAGGGGCTGCTTAACAACGAACTGAAGAATTGATGAAGGGAAATATTCAGTAAGGTCACGCTTGTTGATTGTGATCTTACCAGTACCTTCTGTTACGAAGATACGAGCCACGGCGCTCTTACGGCGACCAAGTGCGTTAATCATTTCCATTGCTGCTAATCTTATTTGAGTGAGTTAATATCAATTGCCTTGGGGCTTTGTGCTTCGTGCTTGTGTTCAGCGCCTTCATACACATAGAGGTTTGTAAGAAGCTTTGCACCGAGCTTGTTCTTGGGAAGCATGCCCTTAACTACACGACGGAGGAGACGATCTGCACCATCCTTCTTAGCAAGAATGCTTGCGGGTGTGTGTTCACGCTGACCACCGGGGTAACCAGTGTAAGTGTAGTAGATACGATCAGTCATCTTCTTACCTGTAAGAACGATCTTATCAGCGTTGATGATGATTACATTGTCACCACAATCCACGTGAGGAGTGAAGTTGGGCTTGTACTTACCACGGAGCAACTTAGCCACCTTTGAACCGAGGCGACCGAGCACCTGATCCTTTGCGTCAACGATGACCCACTCTTTGTTTACTGTTGCTGCGTTAGCAGAAATGGTCTTGTAACTTAAAGTGTTCATTAAATTTAAATGTTTTTATAACTACTAATTGGTTTATCATTACTGCGATTCCCTAACCACTTACCCTTGGCCGTCAGGCAAGCTATTAACACGCAGTGTACAGCGAAATACCGCTGCTTGATAATAATCGGCGTGCAAAAGTACAAATTTCTTGTAATATGGCAAATAGTTTACCATCTTTTTCAGGTAATATTTATTAAAAATCAACTTTTTCCTACTGAAAAACCGTTATGATTTAACAAAACTCACCTTTGTGTCCGCCGCTACATCTTGCGTAATCCACACATTGGCACCAATCACGGCATTCGCGCCAATGGTAATGCGCCCAAGTATCGTGGCGTTTGAATACACGATGACACCGTCTTCGAGAATGGGGTGTCGGGGAATGTGCTTAATCGGATTTCCATTTTCATCGAGGGGGAAACTCTTGGCGCCGAGCGTTACGCCTTGGTAAAGTTTTACGTGATTGCCTATAATACACGTAGCACCGATTACTACCCCCGTACCGTGGTCAATGGTGAAGTGCGTGCCAATCTGCGCCGCAGGGTGAATATCTATCCCCGTTTCACTATGCGCCATCTCGGTAATAATGCGCGGAATGAGGGGAACTTTTAACTTGTGCAACTCATGCGCCAATCGGTAACAAGTGAGGGCTTTGATGGCGGGATAACAGGATATCACCTCTGCCCTACTATGCGCCGCAGGGTCGCCCATGTATGCCGCTTCAACATCTGTCGAAAGCAACTGACGCAACTCGGGGAGTCGGCCAATCACCTGCGTAGCACAATCCTCCGCACGCCTGCGGCAATGGAGGTTCACACACTTTTCAGCAACGCAATCAAAGCACAAACCCGCTTGGATTTGCTCTGTAAGTAAGAAAAACAGGCGCTCCAACGCCGTACCCATATGATAAGGCAGCGTCTCTTGATTGAGCACAGACCTGCCGTAATATCCCGGAAAGACCACCGCACGCACCAACCCGATAATCTCCTTAAGCGATTCCCCCGAGGGAAGTTGCCCCGACGAGGTGTGTCGCAAAAACAGATTCGGATGTTGTGAAAGGTCAGAAAGTTGTTCCGTCGTAGTCTTTATAATGTTTAAAGTTTCCATGTTTGAACGTGTTTCTACAAACAACTGCTCCACACAATATACTATATGGCGCACTTGCCGTGCAATGTCAATTGTCTGTCAGTAATGAAACATACCGATTGCCCGTATCGGGGAGTAGCGCAACGATGCTTGCGTTGGAATGCTCCGAGCGCTGTGCCAACTTTACAGCCGCCGCTACCGCCGCACCCGAGGAGATGCCCACAAAGAGCCCTTCTGCATCCATCAATTGACGCATACACGCGAAGGCTTCGTCATCAGCAATCTGCACCACCTCATCCACCAATCCAGAATCGTAAATCTTGGGGATAAAACCTGCGCCTATCCCTTGAATCTTATGCGCACCCGGCGCCCCACCCGACAATACTGGCGAAGCCTGTGGCTCTACGGCAACTATGCGGATGTTGGGATTTGCGCGTTTCAAGGCGCGCGCAGTGCCCGTAATCGTACCGCCCGTACCCACACACGCCACAAATACATCCACGCGTCCGTCCGTATCATTTAGGATTTCCACGCCCGTATACGCTTCGTGCGCCGCCACACATGCGGGGTTGTTAAATTGTTGCAGAATGATGGCTCCAGGGATGTCGCGTTGCAACTCTTGCGCACGAGCAATAGCGCCGTTCATCCCCTCCTTTCCAGGAGTCAGCACCACCTCTGCACCCATCACGCGCAACAGGTTCTGACGCTCAACGCTCATCGTTTCAGGCATCGTCAGCAACAGGCGATACCCCTTCTGCTTCGCTATCCACGCCAACCCAATCCCCGTGTTGCCACTCGTGGGTTCAATGATGGTGCCACCGGGCAACAAACTGCCCCCTCGCTCCGCATCTTCTATCATCGCCAGCGCCACCCTGTCTTTCACGCTTCCACCGGGGTTGAAACATTCTAATTTCAACAAGAGTTGCGATGTTATATGGTGCTGCTTGCAGAAGTGCAACGGGTGTAAAAGCGGCGTATTGCCAATCAGTTGAGTGAGGTCTGTAACTATTTTCATAAGGTATGAAAGGTGCTAAAAAAGTCAACCCACAATGCTACCCACGATTGTCTAAAATCTTTTTCGCAAATTCAAGGTCTTCCTTATAAGTAATCTTAATATTCGTAGTGTCGCCATCTACAATCTTGATGGTCGTGTCGGGCGCATACTTAAACACCACCCCACAATCATCCGTAGCCACGAAGGCAGGGTCTTCCAACGCCCTGTCAAACGCCTGTGCCAACACCGCACGCTTAAATCCCTGTGGCGTTTGCACCTGTCGAAGGTTCTCACGCTTGGGAGCGGCAACCATTGCCCCATCCTTCACCTCAATGATGGTGTCTACCGCGGGGATAACCACATTCACGGCATCACAAGCCATCAGGGCGTCACACACATTTTCAATAATCTCTTGCGACACCAATGGGCGCACCCCGTCGTGAATGAGCAATCGGTCGTCACCCTCCGTATACGCACGCAGGGCCGAAAGCGTGGAGTCGGTTCGCTCCTTGCCCCCCAACAACACGCGCCCCACCTTCTTCCAGGCATTTGCGGCAATGATGCCCTTCATCTCCTCCACATAGTCGGGGTGTGTCACCACGGCAATCTCGTCAATGCGCACCGAGCGCTCAAACGCATCGATGGTATGCTCAATAATCATACGCTCGTTCACCTTCAAAAATTGCTTGGGAAGGGCATTTCCCATGCGGCGACCCGAACCGCCAGCAAGGACAATCGCTATATGTTTCATCTGTTGTTTCAATCTCTTTTTATGTTAAGGCCTGCCAAACAGGTATTTTCTAAATATCGGACTCACACGCAGTATGTTTGAAGCAATGAGGCAGAAGCCAATGACCAACAGCCCCACCACCACCGACAGGGTCGTGTCAAGCACAAAGTTCTTGCGGTGCTCCGAGAAGAAACTACCCACCATCTTCACATTCGGCATGAAGAGGAAGTGAAGCAAGTAAATGTCTAAAGTGCGCGTGCCGATATACTGCAAGCACCGTCCCACCACCGTCTGCTTCGTAAACCACTCCTTGTAATGCCTGAAAAACATCACCACGATGAGCAGCAAACTATACATCGCAAGCGTGCGCGGAAGGTTCGCCCACTGCAGGCGAAGCGTATGCCATTTCAAGTAGTCCACCGCACACAAGAAGGCCACCACTACCACGACGGCAAAAAACCATTTCGTGTCAAACAAGCGCTCCACCCTACTCCAATACCTCCTAACCAGCGTGCCAAACAGGAAGAAGTGGAAATAAGTCATCACCTGAATAAGGCTCGTGTATTGGAAGAAAGCATCCTTGTGATACGAAAACCACGAAGGCATATACAGCGTAGCATACACCGCCGTTGCCCCCATCCACAGCAGGAGAATCGGCACAATCGTCTTCCGAGGCAGTTTGCTTTCAAGGTACGCAAACACATAATACACCACAAACATCAAGAGCAGCGCCCAAGTAAACCAATACCCCGACTTCGTGGGCGAAAGCATCGCCGCCTCAAGCCCCTTCATGAAGTTCGGACGCATCAGCGAGAGAAACACGGCGAGAAACACCACCGTAGGAATCAGTTGCACCCTGCATTTCTTCAGCAAATTCTTGCCCAATGTGCGCAAGTTCCATTCCACCTTGCTACTATACGCCAAGAAGCCCGAGACAAAGAAGAAGAGCGGCATGCGGAAAAGCACAAAAAACGAAAGCGCAGACGAATGCTTAATATTTTGCGCAAAACCATCGGTCGACACATGATACGCCACCACAAGAATCATAGTAAACCCTCGCATGGCGTCCAACCACTCCATACGCGGACGCTTGTTAAGTTCTAAACTTACACTCATTTCTTTTTGATATAAGACCTAAAAAAAGCAAAGTTAGAAAAACCTGAGAAAACACAGAAAAGATTAGCGGAAAAATGAGGGGAAGCACCGTGCGAGTCACACCCTCCCGCACGGACTCCTCTCTCCTCACTCCTCTCTCCTCACTAATTTAACTTTCCCCCAGAAATTCCTCAATCACCCTTACCTGGCGGGGCGTAAGCATGCGCTGCCCGTCGTGATAGCCCAGTGCCTCGAGCGCTTGTTGTAATCCACCTGTAATTTTGATTTCCTCCCGAAAGAGGCGCACGGCACGCTTATACCCTCGGTCGGGATAGTAGCGCAGGGCGAGGCGACCGAATTGCGTGGGGCGGAAGCGTTTACGCGCTGTTAAGGCAGGTATGTTCATACGGATTGCTTGGTAAAGTAGTGGAACTCCTAAATGCCTTCCGATACCCCACGCGCACCGCCGTCACGTCCACCTCCTCCATCTTCACGCCATTCTCCACGCTGGTCATGGCGGCAAGCAGGTTGATGAGTTTTTCCCTGTCCATGCGGTCGTGGGCAAGACTTGGGCGCACAAGAGGCGCATTTCCCGCCAGGTTGCCAAGGCGACACACGCTGCGAAGGTACGCCTCCGAATCGTTCTCCTCGGGCGGTGCCCAGCGGTAGATAATGTTGCGGGGCGTGAAGGCCATGCGCTTCGCCTCAAAGCGCTTATGGTACGTCTCAAGCGTACGCCAGGCAGCACGATAGCCCATCGCCATCGAGACAAACTGCACGAAGGCATTATCCGTTTGCTTCGCCCGCACCCCCTGCCAACGCGAGGCAGAGTGGCGAATATTGAGCGGGTTGTTGTTGCGCATGCCGCGCGGGGTAAGTGTAGTGGTCATACTGCTTGTTTTTTTGTTTCTGTTTTTACAAACACATTTCGCTTTTCATCAAAACTAACAATTCCTCGGTACACCCATTGGTTGAGCATGTTACGCACATCTGCCATTTTAGTGGACCTACCAATGTCACGACGCATGTTGCGCGCCTGTTCGCGTGTAAATTCATGAGGCAAAAGGGTGATAAGGCTCATCGTGTAACGGCTGTTGTCGGGCGTAGCACCAGTGCTCTGTTCGATAAGGTCGCCAAAGTAGTAGAGTTTGCACCACAGGTCGTAGTCAATACTCCACGAAGCGAAGTCCTCAATCGCCGTGTTCCACTCATATCCATTCATGATGTAAAGCATCATGGCGCGCCAAAATCCCATTTGCAACGAGCGCTTCATAAAGGGCACCATATAGCGCTGGTCCTTGCGTCTCAACGCATCAATTTGACGCTGTCGCTCACGCTCCACCCACGCTTCGGCCTCCTTGCTGACGACAACACCCGAGGCGTTGCACAACTGCTCAATAAAGGGTTTCAACAACTCCTTGTAACCCTCGCCAAAGTCGCCATAAACGGGCATTTCATCGCCAAAGTCATTTTGGTCGTAGGGAATGGTTGAGAACGACAAGCGCGTGAGCGTACCATTGAGCATATCGTTCTTAAACTTGGTGCGCGCCGTTTGCGGAGTGGTAGAAACATTAAAACTCCACCTCAAATGCTCCACCTGCTGACTGCATGAGTTTGCCGCCACACGCTCCTGTCCATAGCGCCCCCCATCGTAGGCGGTGCGAATTATTTCCGAAAGTCCCGACAATCGGTGCAACTTTTCCAACTCCTCGGCATAGGTGTAAAGCGAATACCCATGCGCATTTACCGCGCGCTTCACAAAGGCAGGGTTTGTCATATCCGCTTCCACGATGCGTATAGGTAATTGAGGCGCATTCGGGCGGTCTTTATTCGCTCCAAGTGCGCTGACCTCCTCGCGCCAAATGTTCTCCTTCTCGCGGTTGATTCTGTCCGTCTCTTGCACACGCTCCAGGATGCACTCCGAAGGCATGCGTGTGGCCGTTTTACCCTCCGTTTGGTGGGCGCAACAAATGCAGAAGAAGCAGGGTTCGTAGTTGAGGTTGTCAATGTAATGAAAACTCACCTCGCGCATCAATGCGCGCCAAGCGGCAAACGAACTTATGGCGGCAGCCGCACGCGCCTTTTCGGGGATGGGGTTAATGAGAATATCTACCGCCTTGGGGAGCACCTTGGGCATGGAGGGAGGCGTAGTGCTCATCGTGGGCGAACTTTGACTTGTAGCACGCTCAATGGCGCGTGAAAGGTTTTCGGGAATGTTTGCCAATTGCTTTGCTTTTGCACCATTCGTAATCGCCTGCAAATGCTCCAAGGGCGAGAGGTTGTAGCGCGGAATGATACTTTGAAGCAACGGTATATTAGGACCTACAAGTTGACGCATCACACGCGCCATGTCATACACCTGGTTGTTGCGGTCGCCCTCCCTCGCCACACCGCCACCCACACACTGTTCCAATTCGCTAACGATGTTCTCCAAAGTTTCTTCATCATAACTTGTGGTGGTCGCCCCCGTAGCAGTGCGCAAATCCGTGTAATCGCCCTGTAATTGCTTCGCCGTGGGCAGTTCGTAGCTCATGGGGTAATCATCAAGGCTGTAAGGCGCTACGGAGAAGAGCAAGTCCTTGTTCAAGTAGAGCAAATCCTCACGCGCAGTGAGGAAGAAGAGGCGCCCGAGGTTCTTACACTTCCCGTCACACTTTAGGGGCATAATGGCGTTCCACCGTTCCTGTTCTTGCTCGATGGTAAGTCCCTTCGTGCGCTTCACCACAAGGCGCAATCCAGGGTAAGTGGGAGTGGCATAAGCAATGCCTACGACCTCCTTGGGGTCTGTGCCAAACGCCTCCCTCACCTGCCTACATGTGCTCTCAAACAGTTCTCGGGGCGAGAGCGTGCATCCCTCCTTGGGGTCAATGTCAATGCCGAAAAACGGCCAGGGCACGAAGCATTCGTTGTCCCTACGGCTGCGCTTCTTTTCGCCAGGCGCGGTAGGTTGCGCCATGTGCTGTTCTGCAAGCGAGGGGACATAAAGACCATTAAAGAGCACAGCGGGCAGTTGCGTCTTTGCCCTTTCATCACCACCTTCGCGGTAGCGCTTCAAGAGTTGGCGCGTGTAGTCGGAGTCAATAAGTCGGTCAAGAATGTCGGGAGTTGCCGTCTTGGGGCAGTCATCGCCCACATTGTTTAAGTAGGTTAGAAAACCATCGAATTGGGGATTTATTAGTTTAGTCATAGTTTCAAAAATTTGTAGTTAGACTCTGTTTTTGCAGCATACGGAGGGCGTTTCATCCATTTTCACCCTCTCACCGCCAGGGCGGTCCCCTCTCCCCATAAACAGGGAGAGAGCGCCTTGCGAACCTTATGCCGCCATTGCGGGTTGTTCAGTTGCTTCCGTCTGAAGATTCACCAACTTCTCATAGAGTCCACCCTCACGAAGTGCATCCACGAGATTCCCATACTGCTCGAGCACGGCAAGAATCATTTGATTCTTTGACATGGTGGCGGGGAGGGAAAGCGTGAAGTTCACCGTGTTCTTAAAGCGCTTTGCACTAATCTGCCCCACCTGTTCCTTTGCCAACACACTCGGCATATTCTGCCCCACATGATAGGGTTCAAACATCCAGTAGCCCTCTTTATCCACATAAGCGCGACCTGACACGCGCTTGTTGAAGCGTTCTAACCACTGCTTCATAACATCCGAATTAAATTCGGTGCTAAAGATTTTCACTTGGCCGTTGGGGGCGATAATAATAATGGGGTTTGTTAATGTTTTATTCATCTTACGAATAAAGTTTTTTAAGTGTTACTAATAAGACCTCACTGCTGGTTTGCTTCTCCATTAGCGCGCATTATATATAAATGGAATAGCATGAGTTGACGGTCTGCCATCAGAGATTATTTCTGATTTGCGAAGGCAAAGTAACGACATTTTTTTACATGTACTCATGTACTTTATATGTATTTAGGAATGTATTTGAAAATACATAAAAAAAAGGAATACCCACACGGATACTCCTTTGAAGTTCAATCAATTACGTTTTTACCACATACTTTTATGTAGCGATATGTATTTATGTATTTTCTAATAAACTTTCCATGTATTTTCTCACAAGGTCTTTTTCAGTACACAAATCACCAGTGTTTCTTCTTAAATCCCCCAATACACCAGCCATTCTATCTTTATCAACCCCATCACACTTGAAACCGCATGTATCAACAAGAAACCGAATGGTAGCCCTATTGGGTTGCCTGATTAAGAGGCCTTGTTGCTCCCACTCTTCTATAAACCACACCAAACTACGCAATACTTTATTATATTTTGAAAGGTTCAACTGAGTGTGAATATCTTCTCCATAGAATTTTATTAAGCGCTCTTTCCATACTGCCGCATCATTCGCGTTCTTAAATGGAGGAATGGATAATGGTAATGGAGATGATGTTGGTTCGGTTCCAGGTAATGCATTTGCAGAACTGCTTCCTGTAGCGCTTCCACAGAGACCAAAGAAGTCTTCTGCCCATGCCTCATGATTTTTCTCAAATTCAGTTTTGCTGCTCAACTTTTTCTCATCATCGCACCAAATATATTTGTCTTTGATTCCCGATAGTCTATCACTGAGAAGATTATAAAAGTCACATCCGAAGAAACCGCCATAACGAGGCTTAAAATCATCCATAAAATGCTCATAAAACCTGTCTTTGATTCTCACTTCTAACGATTCCAAGATGTAGCACACTGTTTGCATCACCACTTCCATTCGATGCTCATCCAACTCAACTCCGCCCCAACCTGTTTCAATCCTATTGTAGGCAATACCTATACATTCATCAAGCACATTCTTGTGTATGGGCTCTCTTAGAATTTTCTCAACGATTAAATAGACATCTCTGAACATTTCGGTATAAAAACAATCATCTTCATGTCTATAAAACTTTCTTAAATACTCCTCTGTAGCAAAGTAAATGTAATGGTTGATACACTTATCGTTCTTTACTGCATAATTCCAAACATCTTTTGAACCTTTTGCAAGGCTACAAAATACCCTTACCATAGCAGGCAAAGCCTCTTTTAAAGTCACTAATTTCTCCTTCTTCATATTTACTTGTTTTACTACAAAGATAGCTATTTTCCACGACCTAACCAAGCATTTCCGCCACCTTCACAAAAACGATTACAGGGCGATTACAGAAATTTCCGCACTACCCTGTAAGGCATAGAGAATGTAGTAATAATATTTTATATTATATTATAATATAATATAAGGTTAAACATCACACCCACACTCACCCCGAGCGCAAATTCTTGTAATCGCCCTGTAATCGCCTAACGCAACTCATAAAAATCGGGGAAATGGGAAAACGACATTGACAAGTCGGTCGTACCATGACAAAATCAACGAACTGCATTTTATTTCTCACGAATTCTCCTTTCGCTTGGCGCGTGTTGTATCTTTTGCAGTAGGAGCCGTGCGTCCCAACCATTCAAGTGAAAGTTCGTTGGGATAAAATAAATAGCCCCACCTTAGCGCGTTTACTAAGATGGGGCTTCACTTGTATTCTTTGCTTTTA
>JAZQVD010000007.1:0-12144 GCA_045631665.1 Alloprevotella sp. | reverse complement strand
ACAAATTGCTTTAACTTATCCGGTCGTTGTGGGTCCTCCTACGGGGACCGATAGAGAAACTCAACTGTTATCCCTAATCCGCAGGTTCACTGCGTTCACCAGCGGTTAGGCAAGTGTGCCCTCCTACGGGGGCAATGCATTCATAAATTTCAGATGGGTCAACACCTATATTATTGCCTATTTTTTAGTCTCACGCAGAGATCGCAGAGGGCGCAGAAGCCATGCGGCACAAGTCATGTGCCTCTGCGTAATCTTAAAAATACAATAGTATAAATTCTCTGCATAGACTTTGCGCACTCTGCGTAATTTGCGTGAGATATTTCCCGACCGCAACAACATTATTTCCAAAATTAAAAGTAATTTTGCCTCATAGATTCTACTCCGTATTCACACAAACTTTATACACTATGAGAAAGAAACTCTTCCCCACCCTATTACTCGCAATTAGTGCACTTGCATTTACCGCCTGTGGTGGCGCAACTGCACCCAGCGAAGCGACACAAGCGGGAGACTCCGTGACTACCGACACCATTGTTTACGAACACGACTACCTCGTGAAAGTTGGAGACCTTGCCCCTGACTTTTCCCTGCCCATGACCGACGGCACTACCTTTACGCTCTCGGAGCAGCGCGGTAAGGTGGTGATGCTTCAGTTTACCGCCAGTTGGTGTGGCGTATGCCGTAAGGAAATGCCCCATATTGAAAGCGAAATTTGGCAGCGCCATAAGGATAATCCTCAATTCGTACTCGTAGGAGTTGACCGCGAGGAAACGAAGGAAGTGGTAGATGCCTATACGCAAAAGGTGGGAACCACCTACCCCATGGCACTTGACACGGCGGCGAATGCCTTTGCAAGTTATGCGCTCCGCCAGTCGGGCATCACCCGCAATGTGCTGATTGACCGAGACGGTAAGATTGTTAAACTCACGCGCCTTTATAATGAAGAGGAGTTTAGCGGACTTGTTAAGGCTATTGATAGTTTGTTGGCTGAGTAGAAAACGATTGGTGTGAACGTGTTTTAGACAGAAGAACATAAGAGCAAATTTTGGAGCGACTATATAAACGCTGACCACCAAAATTTATACCCCACAAAAGTATTACCACTTTTTAGGTGAGCCACAAATTTTCACGAATGAACACGAATGCCTTTCGGTTCGAATTTCCTCCGCATGGCATTCGTGTTCATTCGTGTTATTCGTGGCTAAGAACAAAAATTTTGGGGTTCATAAAGTCTCCATTTTAATTTGCGGACAACACCTATATTGTTGGCTAAAAAATATGTCCTTATGTTCTTCTGTCAAAAAATAAAATTTACAAAATAAAAGGAGACAACCTCGATGAGATTGTCTCCTTTATCTTTTTTATTCACAATGTGTTAGTGACTATTCTACGCAAAGAAATTTTCCATAAACACAAGCGAGAGGAAACCTAAAAGGAGGGCGTAGGTAGCCGCCTTTTGATAACCGTGAGCATGGGTTTCGGGAATCATTTCGTCGCTCACCACATAGAGCATTGCGCCCCCGGCAAAAGCAAGCATGGAGGGGAGCAACAGTTGTGAGATAGCGCCCGCAGCATATCCTATCCAAACGCCCACAATTTCCAATCCTCCAATCGCAAGTGAGAGCAAGAGCGTGCGCCAACGGCTAACGCCGAGCAGCAACAAGGGAGCGATGACCACCATCCCCTCAGGAACATTCTGCAACGAAAGCCCTGCCGTAACTGCCCAAGCATTGGAGGTTTCTTCTGCATTAAAACTTATCCCTGCAGCAATACCTTCGGGCAATTTGTGGAGCGCTATGGCAAGCACAAAGAGCAGCACACGATTGAGCGAAGCATTCGTGGCATGTTGCTCTGGGTCGAGCCCCGTAATGTGGTGAAGGTGGGGCGTTACATGGTCGAGAAGGTTGAGGAACAAAGCCCCCGCCATCACGCCGGCAACAATCATCCACCATTCTCCTAATTCCACTGCTTCGCAAGCAGGGAGTATCAGCCCCACAACGGATGCCGCAAGCATCACGCCGGCACAATATCCCATAATCGTATCGTTCCAGCGGTGGGGAAGTTCCTTAATGAGAAATCCCAGTAAGGAACCTATGAGCGATGCGCCACAAAGGGCGAGGGCACTAATCCAAACGGAGGACATAAGTAGTGAGGTTAAAAGGTTTTGAGGGGAATAGGTTATCAAAGGTTTAAGGTTATGAGGTTGTTAGGTCATAAGACCATTCGGACTGGGTAACCTTACAACCTCATAACCTTATAACCTCAAGGCTCAGTTAGAACTTCAACACCGCAGCACCCCAACTGGGCAACGTAACCTTTGTGAAACCGTCTTCTTCAAGGTTGAGCACCTGCACTTCTTCTGTAAGCAAGTCGGTAGCGCAATGTGTGCCCTCGGTGAGTGAGAGGAATTCAAAGGCATGCTTGGGAATGCGCACACCAACAGTTGTGGGATATTCGTCGAAGTTTACAACGACAAGAATTGTGGCATCCTTGCTGCGACGGAGGAATGCAAAATTGCGACTGGGGTTTAAGCCTTGCTCGCCATCGTAATTTACATACATCAGGTCGTAGAAGAGTCCGTTGTTAAACGCCTCTTCCTCGTTGCGCAAGCGAAGCACCTTCTTATAATAGTCGTAGAGATCCTGCTCCTGCTCGGTAAAGTTTTTCCCGCCGTCAACGAGTTTATGAAGTTTCTCTACATGCCAATAGTCAAAGATAGTTGTGCGACCGTCGCGACCAGAGAATCCTTCTTCATCCATACCCGGTTCGCCCACTTCCTGACCTGCGTAAATCATCAAGGGATTTTCGCGCATCAAGGCGCTGACAATGAGGGCGGGTTTGCCCTTTTCGGGAGTCGTAGCAAAGAAGTTTGAAGCGATACGCTGCTCGTCGTGATTTTCAAGGAAGTCGAGCATGTGCTCGTGAATATCATCTACCGCCTGCCAAGCACCTGTGATTGCAGCTGCAGGTTGTTGATGGCAAACGATAGCACGGAGCGTGTCGTAGAGTCCCACCTTATCGTAAAGATAGTCGAAACCGCCAATCTTAATATAGTTGCGGTATTCCGCAGGGTTATAGACCTCGGCAATAAACTGGATGTGGGGGAATTTCTTCTTGACTTCCTTAATGGCATACTTCCAAAATTCTACGGGAACCATCTCTGCCATGTCGCAACGGAAGGCATCGACGCCCTTCTTAGCCCAGAAGAGGAGGATGGCAGTCATCTTCTTCCAAGTATTAGGCGTGGGAGCGAAATGCTTTGTGCCACCGCCACAATAGTCAACGCCATAGTTGAGTTTTACCGTCTCATACCAGTCGTTGCAATTGGGCCACGCGTGGAAACAGTCGTTACCCGTAGCCTTCGCGGGGAGTTCTTCGTAAGTGTTCTTACCATCGGTGGCAAAGTCTGTGTGCAGCGCTTCACCAAGGATGTAATAGAAATTATTTTGTGCGTCAAAGCCCTTCGCCTGGTCGTCCGTCTGACCAAGATCTTTGGTGCGCGCAGGTTTAGCATCCGACTTGTATTGACGCGCCACATGGTTGGGCACAAAGTCAATAACCATCTTCAAACCAGCAGCGTGTGTGCGCTCAACGAGTGCCTCAAATTCCTTCATACGATTGGGCACGCTGACAGCAAGGTCGGGGTCGATATCGTAATAGTCCTTAATGGCGTAAGGAGAACCCGCCTGCCCCTTCACAACAATGGGATTGTCTTCAGCAATGCCGAAGTCTGCATAACTGGTCTTGGTAGCATGCTCCAAAAGTCCGGTATACCAAATGTGAGAATAACCATTCTCCTTAATGCGCTCCAATACTTCAGCCGTAAAGTCGTTCATCTTGCCACAACCATTCTCGGCGAGTGTGCCGCACTTCACATTCTTGCCAGCGCGATTACCAAAGAGGCGCGGAAGCACCTGATAAATATTCATAGTCTAATTCTTGTGTGTTTGTTGAGGTTATGAGGTTGAAGGTTGTGAGGTTATAAGGTAACCATTCGGTCCAATTTGACCTAAAGGCCTTAATGACCTTAAAGTTCTTAATGACCTTAAAGACCTTTAACCTAATTTCTATAAAAAATGTGTGGGCGCAATGTCGCAAAGTTGCGGCGGGGCGCTCACACATTTCTTTTGCGTTACATTCTAAATTACAATCCGCGAACAGTTACGTCACGAGAAATCTTAACAATCATTCCCTGGAGCGCCTTACCGGGACCACATTCAACGAACTCGGTAGCACCTGCGGCAATCATGTTCTGCACTTCCTTTGTCCAGAGCACGCTTGCTGTGAGTTGCTGAATGAGGTTTGCCTTAATCGTCTCGGGGCATTCGTGAGCCGCACCGTCAACATTCTGATATACGGGGCAAACGGGCTTGTTGAAGGTCGCCTTTTCGATAGCTGCTTCCAATTCGTCCTTAGCGGGTTGCATCAAGGGCGAGTGGAACGCTCCGCTAACGGGAAGCACAAGGGCACGCTTCGCACCTGCTTCCTTGAGCTTTGCACACGCAGCTTCAATCGCCGACTTCTCACCTGAGATTACGAGCTGACCGGGGCAGTTGTAGTTTGCGGGAATAACGAGCGCGTCGGGTGTAGAAACTTCCTTACAAATTGCTTCCACCTGTTCGTCGGGAAGACCAATTACAGCCGCCATCGTACCAGGAACTGCTTCACAAGCAGCCTGCATCGCAAGAGCGCGAGCCGCTACGAGTTTCAAACCATCTTCGAATGAAAGACAGCCTGCAGCTGTGAGCGCAGAGAGTTCGCCAAGTGAGTGACCGGCAACCATTGCGGGCTTAAAGTCATCGCCGAGGCAGAGCGCAGAGATTACGCTATGGAGGAACACAGCGGGCTGTGTCACCTTGGTTTGCTTGAGTTCTTCATCCGTACCTTCAAACATAATATCGGTGATACGGAAACCGAGGATCTCGTTTGCCTTGTCAAAGAGTTCCTTTGCAAGCGCGTTATTTTCATAAAGGTCTTTACCCATGCCCACAAACTGCGAGCCTTGACCGGGAAATACAAATGCTGTCATAGTTGTAAATTCGTTAATTAGAATGCGCCCCACGGGGCTTATATATAATAATGAGAAGGTCGGACACAGAAGTCCGTCGCCTAATCGTTGGCAAAAATAAGTGTTTTTGCGCACATACATAAGCAGTTGGCGCAAAAATTCACTCCTTACCCCCACTCAATGGTTTAGGGAGCCGCCTCAACACGTACGTTTTTCGTTACCGTAACCAAGTAATACATCCATGAGGGCAACTGATATTGCACCTTACCACCCTCGATTTCATCCGTGCGCACCACAGAGGCATCAGCATTTCCCGAAATGTGGTACTTCGCCACGAGTTTCACTTGATGCACTCCAGGCGTGTTAAACACGATGGTGTCTGTAGGATTCTTAGAATAGTTGTCATAAACCACAGACGTGAAAGTGGGTTTGTGAGTTCCCTCACCGCGACCATCGCTCCAAGCATACTCCGCCTTATACAGGAGGTGCCCCTTCTGAGCCTGCTCAACGGTTGCCACAAACTTCTCACCCGCCACAATGTGGTTGGTTTCTGTCACCACAGACTTGAAAGTCATGTCATGGATTACGGGACAAGTAGACGTATACTTGTCGTCATCGCGTTCGCAACTGGTCATGCCGAGCGCGAGGGCAAAAAGGGGCAAAAAAATCTTCTTTATCATAGTATGGATTGGGGTAAATTTGTTGTGAAACCCGACCTGCGAAAAACTACACCTGTTTTTGTAAAAATTAGGTTACTAATAATTTTTCTTAGGTTACTAATAATTTAAAATATGTTACTAATAATTTTGACGAGATTTGACACTCTCATAACCGCTAAAGAATTTGCACGTTACGAGAATTTAAAATTCCTTCAAAATTCCGTATAATCGTTGCACGGGTAAACCCATTACATTAAAGAAACTGCCGCGCAATTCCTCCACCGCCACAAGACCTATCCATTCTTGGATGCCGTAAGCACCCGCCTTATCGAAGGGGCGATATTGTGAGATGTAGAAATCTATTTCTGCGTCGGTCAACGGAGCGAAAGTCACATCGCTCGTCACGGCAAAGGTTTGTTGCTTCGTGGGAGTAACGATTGCCACACCCGTCACCACTTGGTGCGTGCGACCCGCCAATTGCTTCAACATCTGCTTGGCATCTGCGGCATCCGCAGGTTTGCCGAGCACACGACCTTCGGCGCACACAATAGTATCTGCCGTAATGATGAGTTCATCAGCCGCCATCTGCGCCGCGTGTGCCTCCGCCTTTTTACGGGCAATGTAGCAGGCGGTTTCTTCGTTGGTCAAGCCCTCGGGATAACTTTCATCGACATCCGAAAGTGTGCGTACGGTGAAGTCCAAACCGAGTTGCGCTAAAAGTTCTTTGCGACGGGGCGAATTACTTGCGAGCACAATTTTATACTTGCTCAAATGCACCGCCAGGGGATTCAGTTGTTCTGTCATAAGCGAGAAACTCGTTCTTCTTTACCAACCAAACGCCTCGGCATCACTCATCCAAAGTCCCTGCGCACGGAGCACCTGCTCAATAATGTCGCGACCGCAACCCATACCTCCTGCCTTGTCGCTCACATAAGTAGCAATCTGCTTGATTTCAGGGGCAGCGTCGGAAGGACAACAGGGGCAACCGCAATGCTTCATGACTTCGTAGTCGGGGATGTCGTCGCCCACATAAATAACTTCCTCGGGCTTCAAACCACTTTCCTCCAACCACTGCTCATAAACGGAAATTTTAACGCTGACGCCCATGAAGACATTCTGGAGTCCGAGTCCGATGTAGCGCAAACGCACTGCCTCGCTCTTACCTCCCGTAATGATGGCGAGGTTCAAACCTTTCTTCACCGCAAGTTGCATGGCATAACCATCCTTAATATTTGCGGTGCGCATGGGTTGAGCATCGGCGCCAAGCGTTACGAGGTTAGAACTCAACACGCCGTCTACGTCAAAAGCAATTGCCTTTATCTTTGTTAAATCGTAATTTATCACAGTTGTAATTGTGTTATGAGGTTAAAAGGGTGTAAGGTTTAAGGTCGTGAGAATCAGAGTCGAGGCTCATTGATTATCTCTCTTCGCCGTACGCATAATGCTTTCGCTCAAGAGTCGGTAGAGTTGCTGCATTGTCGCATCATCCTTCAGCAAATCTGCCTGTGCGTTCATCACCGTATGGTCGGCACGCACGGCAGGTCCCGTTTGTCCTTGAGCGGGAGGGGTGGTGTGAAGTTTCTGCGTAGTTGCCTCGATGAGGGGAAGCAAGTCCGTAAAGGGAAGTCCCACTTGCTGCATGATACGCTCCGCCAAAACATAACAATGATTGGTAAAGTTGCACGCAAACACCGCCGCCAAATGCAAGTAACACCTGTCGGCACTGCTCAGTGGGGTGACATTCTGACTCAGAGAGTGTGCCAACTCCGTCACAAGGAGCAGCGTCTGTTCATCCGTCGCCTCAATGTAAAGCGGTAAGTTTTTGAAGGAAACAGGTACGGCTTTTGAGAACGTCTGCATGGGATAAAGCACCCCACCCTGCCTCACGCGCCCCTCGAAAACGGAGAGCGGAACGCTGCCTGCTGTATGAACGCACACGGCATGAGGATGCAACGCCGCCACTTCACCAATGAGTGTGGGCAAGGCGTCATCTTTTACAGAAAAGAGGTAAACATCTGACTCGGGCAAGTCACTGATTTGCGTCGTTGGTACTGCCCCAACAGCATGTGCCACATCTTGTGCGTGCGCTAAGGTGCGGCTGTAAACGGCCATCACTTTGTGTCCCGCTTCATGGAGGGCACGACAAAGATGAGTGGCAACATTTCCCGCGCCAAGAAGTACGATATTCATAACTTACTCCTTAATAATTACGCGCTCCCAACGCAAATTTTCTTCCGAGTGAGGCGCCACCTCCTGTGCCTTACGTCCTACGGCGATAATGCAGAGCGGTTCTTGCTCGGGGGCAAGGTTGAGCAATTCGCGCACAGCAAGTGAAGCGGGAGCGCCGTCTTCCTGCATCCGTTCGCGAATCTGTACCCAGCATGCGCCGAGGTCGCAATTTTCTGCCGAAAGCAGGAGCATCGTTGCGGCAACTGAGGCGTCTTCAATCCACACGTCGGAGATGTCCATCCGACCGCAGATTACGACTGCCAAAGCGGCACCGGCAATCATCGTACCAAAGCGCGGTTTCACCTGGGAGAGGCGCTCGAGCATCTCTTTCTGTTCCACCAAGATGAACTCTACGGCCTGCTTGCCCTTAGAACTGGGCGCATACAACACAGGCGTCATCAACGCCACCACTTCGTCGGACGAGAGCGGGGCATCTTGATACTTGCGAATGCTTCTGCGTTGGGTTACTACATCTAAAAAGTCTGCCATTTTAAGGGATGCTTCGGCGTTACACTAACTTCACCTTATCCAACACCTGTTCGCGGTTGCAATAGTGGCAGCAAATTACGCCTTCGTTCTTCTCAGAAACATGGAAGCGTGTCTTCATCGGTTCGTTGTTGGTAATACACTTGGGATTGCCACACTTCACCACGCCGATAATATCCTTCTGAAGGTGTACCTGACGCTTTTCCACCACGTTGAAGTCCTTAATAATAGACAGGTTTACGTTGGGCGCCACTACAGCCAAGCGGTCGAGTTCGGCATCCGTGAAATAGCGGTCGGCTATCTTTACAAGGCTCTTGTTGCCCATCTTTTTGCTGACAAGGTTATAGCCAATCATCACTGTAGACTTCAAATCTTGAAGTCCGAGGAGGCTAATCACTTCAAAAAGTTTGTTGCTGGGAATATGGTCAATAACGGTGCCATTTTCAATGGCTGCTACCATTAGTTCTTGATTCATAATTTTGAAGGTTATGAGGTTAAGAGGTTTTGAGGTTATGAGGAGGGGGTGGAAGACTGGAGGTCTTGAGGTTTTAAGAGACAGTTGCGCTGCACAGTCCTTAAAACCTTAAAACCTCATAATCTTAAGACCTCACCTACATATTAAGCACATCACAGATAATGGCTTCGCGGGCATAGAGTCCGTTTTGCGCTTGCTGGAAATAGTAAGCGTGAGGATCATCATCCACATCGTATGCAATTTCATTCACACGGGGAAGCGGATGCAAGATCTTCATATTCTCACGCGCCTTTGCAAGCATTGAAGCCTTGAGGATGTACACATCTTTCACGCGTTCGTATTCCATCAAGTCTGTGAAACGCTCGCGCTGCACTCGAGTCATGTAAAGGATGTCGGCATCGGCAATAACATCTTCGTTAAACTCTTCAATCTCCACATACTTAATGCCGTACTCTCTGCAATATGCCTTGTATTCTTCGGGCATTGCGAGTTCCTTCGGTGCGATGAAGTGGAACGTAGGATTGAAATGGCGGAGCGCCATAAGGAGCGAGTGCACCGTGCGTCCGTACTTCAAGTCGCCCACGAGGAAGATGTTGAGATTATCCAGCGTGCCCTGCGTCTTGTAAATGCTGTAAAGGTCAAGCATGGTCTGTGTGGGGTGCTGATTAGCGCCATCGCCGGCATTGATAATGGGCACGTTTGCCACTTCACTGGCATAAAGCGCAGCACCTTCCAAGTAGTGACGCATCACAATGACGTCCGCATAGTTTTGCACCATCATGATGGTATCTTTAAGCGTTTCACCCTTCGTGCCACTCGTAATCTTGGGGTCGGCAAAGCCAATAACTTTCGCACCAAGGCGGTTGGCAGCCGTTTCAAAACTGAGGCGCGTACGCGTAGAGGGTTCAAAGAACAGGGTGGCAACAATTTTGCCATCCAAAATCTTGCTATTGGGATTCTTCTCAAACTCTTCAGCACGCTTAATCAACTGCAAAATCTTTTCGCGAGAGAGCGTGTTGATAGAAACCAAACTTCTTTTTTCGGACATCATGTTTGTAGGGTTTTAAGGTAAGTAAGCAGCGCTCAAACCTGACTGGTCGGAAACACTGCGCTATATTTCCTCCAAAATTAGGTATTTTATTTATAATACAAAGAGAGAAAAATGGTTTTATCTGTTCGGCATTGAAATTTCCCCCGATTTTTCTTTTCAGGTTAGGGGAAAAATGTAACTTTGCCACATTCCAAGATTGTCACACGACGAACTTAAACAATTACCATAAACACTCTAAACTCACACGCACTATGAAAAATTTGAAAGGAACTAAGACTGAACAGAACCTCCTCTCTGCATTTGCTGGCGAATCAATGGCTCGCAACAAGTATTCTTACTATGCTTCTAAGGCAAAGAAGGAAGGCTTCGTACAAATCGCAAATATTTTTGAGGAAACTGCTGCCAACGAAAAGGAGCACGCTAAGATGTGGTTCAAACTCCTTCACGACGGTGTGCCCTCAACTGCTGAAAACCTCCTCGACGCTGCTAATGGCGAAAACTACGAATGGACAGACATGTATGCTACTTTCGCAAAGGAAGCGCGCGAAGAAGGTTTCGACGAAATCGCTAACAAGTTTGAACTCGTTGCTGCCGTTGAACGCGAACACGAAGAACGCTACCGCAAACTCCTTGCTAATGTAGAAGGCAAGTTAGTGTTCAGCCGCGAAGGCGATGCTATTTGGCAGTGTCTCAACTGTGGTCACATCATGGTGGGCAAGGATGCTCCTGAAATCTGCCCCGTTTGCGATCATCCCCAGAGCTACTTCCAGCTTAAGGCTGAAAATTTCTAAACTCCCCTTTCTGCAAGAGACTATGCCCCGTGCATGGTCTCTTGTTGCACTGATATTATTCACCCAACCACACATACATTCATGAAGAAATTACTTCTCCTCGCCCTCCCCGCCTTGATGGTGAGTTGCGGACCTAAGAAATTCTCTATCGAGGGGCAAACCGTAGAACAATTAGACAGTACATACGCCTACCTCATGACCGACAAAGAGGAAATGCTCGACTCTTGCCTTATCACCAAAGGCAAATTTGCATTTGCCGACACCGTGAGCGACCAAAAGGTTTACTTTGTCCACATGGGCAATCAGCGCACCGTCGTCTTTGTTGAGAATGGTCGAGACATTACTGTGAATGCTACGGAGGCACCAATTAAAACTACCGACAACGGAGGTTTGAACGACAAGTACACCGCCATTATGGACAGTATCGCCAAGCAGGCAGCGGCGCTCCGTGCGAAGGAAAACAAGATGTATAAGGAGAACGCCACTCCCGATGCTATTCGCGACGCTATCAAGGTGGAATACGAAAAACTCTACGATTATTACCGCGCAGAGATTGACGCGAACAAGGACAACCAAATTGGCGCCGTGCTTCTCGGTATGACCGCCCGTTCGCTCTACCCCACGCTTGAGAAAATCGACTCTATGAGCACCATTGTTAAATACGCAAAAGACAATGCCATTGTCCAGTCGTTCAGAGAGCAACTCGAGTTGAAGGAAAAGACGAAGGAGGGTAAAATGTTCACCGACTTTCGCGGACTTTCAGAAGACGGGAAGGTCATCAAGTTCTCCGACTTCGCAGGCAAGGGCAACTACGTACTGGTAGACTTCTGGGCGTCATGGTGCGGTCCTTGCAAGGCAGAAATGCCCAACTTGGTAAAACTCCACAAGAAGTTTAAGAACAAAGGTCTCACCGTTCTCGGCATCAACATCTCCGACCAGTTAGACGCATTCAAGCAAACCGTTAAGAACTACGGCATTGAATACCCCCAAATGGTCATCCCCTCGTATGCAAAGGAGAACGGCGCAAAAATCTACGGCGTTAATTCCATCCCCCACATCATGCTCATCGCCCCCGACGGCACAATCCTCAAGCGCGGACTCCGTGGCGAAGACATGATGAAGTACGTAGAAGAACAAGTGACCAAGAAGTAAACTCCACTCCCCCACTTATTGACAAACGACTCCAACCGCAGGGTGCCCCTCTGCCGTTGGAGTCGTTTTATATTCGTGTGCCACATACTATAAAGACATTAGAACAGAAGGACAATATTTTAGGCAATGATATAGGAGTTGACCCAAAAGTATGCTTTCATACCCCCTCACCGCAAAGCGGTCCCCTCCCCCTATCTTAAGGGGAGAGTTAGTTTGCTACTTCCGTTAAAACAATTCAAACGAAGATTTTCCCATTGTGTTTACTTGGTATAAGGGGTTGGTTGCGTTCCGAA
>JAZQVD010000006.1:0-61450 GCA_045631665.1 Alloprevotella sp. | reverse complement strand
AGCGTCGGGGTTCCACCTCTTCCCATTCCGAACAGAGAAGTTAAGCCCGTCCGCGCCGATGGTACTGCGTATAGCGGGAGAGTAGGTCGCCGCCACTTTTCAGAGAGGTTCTTCAGAATTTTGAAGAACCTCTTTTTTTGTGTATGGGAGAGTGTTAAGGATTGGAGAATGTTGATGATGTCGAGCAGTAACAGGCAACAACAGGTCTTGATAAGACAGTGATAAGTTTTTTTAAATTGTGTGGAACTAACACAGGCGGATTTTCTTTACTACTATGTTATTGGCGGTGTAGGTAATTTCTATATACAATTAGGACTGCGCTTTTTATGTGGCGCAGTCCTAATTGTATTTTTAATATTTAGCGGCGACATTCTTCAGGGAGGCGTGCTCCCCAACGGTGGTGACCGGCGACGCCAGCGCAGAGGATGCTGATGCGTATTCCGGGGATTTGCGAGAGTACTTTGCCGCAGGAGAGGAGGGAGGCACCGGTGGTTATGATGTCGTCGAGGAGGAGAACGTGTTTATTTGTGAGGGGATGCTGAGAGGGAGTAGATACAGGATTTGGGTTCAGCATTTCTAAAGGTGAGAGGGTGGAGACGGTGTCGGAAGGGCAGGGGACGGTGAGTGAGAAAATGTCTTTTACATTCTCGTGACGCAGGTGCTTGTGGGTCTGCGTTTGCTTTTTGTTCGCCCTACTGCGGCGGATGTGTGTAGTCTCGATGGGGATGTTCACAAGTTGTTGAATCCCTTTGGCGATGCACTCGCTTTGGTTATAACCGCGTGAGAACTGGCGTGATTTAGCGAGTGGCAGGGGAATAATGAGGTCGATGTCTTTAAAGAAATCGGTGTTGAGAAGGTCTTCTGCAACCAATCTGCCTAAGTAAATGCCGATGTCGGGTCGGTTATTATATTTTAAATGTGTGATGATGCGGGCGTAGTTGGTATGCGGTTGATATTCCATAAAGGCATTGGCACGCACGACAGGGATTTTACCCCAAAAGATGCGCTCAATGGGATTTCCCTCACAGGCTTTGTAGTGAGTAAGCGGCATCTCAAGCGTGCAATGCGTACAGCACACCTGCTCCGAAGGCACTAAGGTGCGCCCACACACGATGCAGGTGCGTGGGAACAAGACTCCGACAAAGTCACTCCAAAGTTTGCGTAGCAGGGTAGGCATGTGTGTGAGGGGGTGAGAACGCTTGTGCTTTTGAAAACTATTGAGGGGATTGCTATTTAAGGAAAAGAGTATCCTTAAACAATTCGGGCTGCACCAAGGCGTAAGAGTCTTGATGCAGCCCGTAATTTGTTTTTCTTAGAAGGGGAGGTCATCCTCGGGAGCCGCGGGTGCAGCCTGAGGAGCAGGGATTGTTGCTTCAGGAGCAGCGAAAGGCGCAGCAGGTGCAGCGGGAGCGGGTGCTGCCTGTGCGGGAACTACGCGCCACGCACGGATGTCGTTATACCAACGACCGTTGTACTCGCGAGCGTTAATATCAAATGACACTGTAACTTCAGAACCAATCTGCAAGTTGTACTCATTGATCTTGTCTTCGCCAAACACGTTGAACATGCAACGGCGGGGGTACTGCTCAAGAGTTTCAATAACATAATCCTGTGATGCCCAAGCGTTTCCAGAACGCTGAGACTGACCGCTGCGCTTTTCCATGACAGCGATAATTCTTCCTGTAATATCCATAGTTAATTTGTAAGTTGTTTCAAACCTGTGTGTTTTTCCTTTACGGAAAGGCAAATGCAAAAGTAACCAAATTCTATGACTGGGCAAAGCAAGACGGGCGAATTTTCTTTTATCCTTTCCGAGAAACTTTGCCAGCAAAGTCTTTGTAAAATTCTTCCACTTTCTCCCCCCTGCTTTCATATCTTTATTGTAACTTTGTGGGGAAAACTTAAAACGAAATTAAATATGAAATTTGTTGTTTCCAGCGCGCTGCTCTCTCAGCGCCTCCAGACGATAGGTCGCGTAATTGTGCCCAAGAGCACGCTCGCAGTTCTTGAAAATATCCTGTTTAAAGTGGCAGGTAATGAGTTGACACTCGTTGCCGCAGACGGTGAAATCACGCTTACTTCTACGCTCGAACTTGTTGACTCAGAGGGAGAAGTAACCTTTATGATTAACGCCAAGACCATTCAGGAAGCGATTCGTGAAATTCCTGAACAGCCCGTGGATATTTATGTGAACGAGGAGAACTATGCTGTGACGGTAGAATACCAAAACGGTAAGTTCAACTTCGTTGCTCAGTCGGCCGATGAGTATCCCGTACCTCCCGCAATGACTGAAGAGCGCGTGACCTTCTCAATGGATTCACAGCTCCTCTATAACGGTGTAAACCGCTCCCTCTTTGCTGCCAGCAACGACGCACTTCGCCCCCAGATTGGCGGACTTTACTTCGACGTGAAGGAAAACGAAACTGCGATTGTTGCTACCGACGCGCAGAAGATGGCTTGCACGCAGTATCCCGCTATTGGCGCGGGGCAGGTAGGTTCGTTCATCCTGCCCAAGAAACCTGCCAATATGCTCAAGGGCTTTTTGGTGAAGGATGAAGGTCAGACACAGGTAGAATTTAGCATGCGCAATGCCGTGTTCACAACTGAAAACTACACGATGAACTGCCGCCTCGTAGAAGGTCGCTATCCCAATTACGCCGCAGTGATTCCTACTGCCAACGACATCATTGTTACGGTCAACCGCGTTGCCTTCATCAGCGCGCTCCGTCGCGTCTTGTTGTTCTCAAACGTAGCCAGCGGTTGCGTGAAACTCAAGTTGGAGAACAACAATATGCAAATCTCCAGCCACGAACTCGATTTCTCAAAGTCGGCTGACGAAGCCCTCCTTTGCGACTACAATCAGATGCCCATGAGCATTGGTTTCCGCGGCAGTTTCCTCTTGGAAATTCTCAACAATATTGAGGCAGAAGAAATCATGCTCAAGCTCGCAGGTCCCAGTCGCGCAGGTCTGATTCTCCCCGTAGAGCAGAAGGAAACGGAGACCGTCTTGATGATGATCATGCCCATGATGATTAACGACTAATCCCTCACGCTGATGAAACTCAACCTCACCCGCCCCCTCATCTTCTTTGACATCGAGTCTACGGGGCTCAGCATCTCTTCAGACCGTATCGTGGAGCTCTGCTTCATTAAGGTGCACCCCAACGGAAATGAAGAAGCGCAAACCCTTCGTTTTAATCCCCTCATTCCCATTTCTCCCGAGGCCTCTGCCGTTACGGGAATCACAAATGAGGATGTGAAAGACTGCCCCACCTTTAAGGAAAAGGCGGCCGAGTTGGCGCAAATTTTCTCGGGTTGTGACATTGCGGGCTACAACTCTAACTCTTACGACGTGCCCTTGCTTGTAGAAGAATTCCTCCGCGCAGGCGTGGACTTCGACATCAACAAGGCCAAGCTCGTAGACGTTCAGAGCATCTTCTTCAAGCGTGAACCCCGCAATTTGACGGCGGCTTACAAGTTCTATTGCGATAAGGATTTGGAAAATGCCCACAGCGCTTTTGCCGATACGCGAGCTACGTATGAGGTGCTCCTTTCTCAGCTCGAGCGCTACCCCGACTTGCAGGGCGATGTCAATTTCCTCTCTGAATATACGCGCCGTGGCGACAACGTAGACCTTGCCGGTCGCATCGTCTATAATGCGCAGCGTCAGGAGGTGTTTAACTTTGGTAAATACCGCGGACGCCCCGTGCTTGAAGTGCTCCGTCAAGACCCCAGTTTCTATACTTGGATGATGCAGGGCGACTTCACGCAAAACACCAAGCAGGTGCTCACCAAACTTCGCCTGAAGTTGATGTAATCCCCATACACAAAGCAGGATTCAGACAGCGGTCTGAATCCTGCTTTTTTATGTTTCAAAAATGGCGCTCCCAAGGGCGCATCGCACACGCTTTTTCGCACATATTTTCTTCGGAAAAATCCTTGAAAACATCAATTTTGTAATGCGCTGAAACTCAGGCGGTAACGATGGGGTTCCTTGCCCCAAAAATTATTAGTAACCTTTTTTAAATTATGTTACTAATAATTTTTTTTAGGTTACTAATAATTTTCACTACAATAGGTTTAGTTTTTCCGAACTACTTTACGACCTCAAAACCGAGGGCTTCTACAGCCTTTACGACAACCTCTAAATCGGGTGTTCCTGTAATCAACGTTTCGCCCGAAGCGAGGTCGATGTTTACGGCAGTCACACCGCTTACGCCCAGTATGGCGCGCTCGGCGCTGCCCTTGCAATGGTTGCAAGACATGCCTTTAATCTGAATTTTCATAGTCATAGGAGTTTGAGTGGAACATGTGCAACCCGCCGCCTCCGTTGTGCATTGGCACGAACCGCCACAAGCGCACGCAGTGTGAGAGGTGTAGCGGCGAATCAGGGCGTTCGCCAGGAGCAGGGCAAGGACAATCGTGCAGACAAGGTTGAATGTGGAAGGTCCGCAAGCGCCGCAGGTGTGGATTTCTGCAATGGGCGCGGCAAACCACGATGGCGGCAACAGGTAGTCAATGCCAAGACCAAACGCGAGGGCGCCGCCCACGATGGCAAGTAGGTAGAGCAGCAGTGTTTTGCGCCCCATGACTTTGCTGATAACCAACAGCGATGCTACGTTTACCGCAGGTCCCGCCATGAGCAGCACGAGTGCCGTACCCGGAGAAAGCCCCTTGAGCATGAGGGCTACGGCAATGGGAATGCTGCCCGTAGCGCAGAGGTACATAGGGATGGCGCAGAGTAAGACAAGGAGCATGCTCAGCAGGGGCGAGTCGGCAAACTGTGCGAAGAAGGTGTCGGGCACGAAGACCGTGATGAGTCCTGCAACCAGTAATCCCATGACGAGCCACTTACCGATGTCCTGCATCATTTCAACAAAGGCATAGTGCAAGGCCGATTTGATGCGTTGCATGAGCGACGTCGGAAGGGATTCTCCACACCTCGCTTCTTCGGTGTCGGCAGTGCGCGTCGCGTCGTCCGACGCCTCAAACGCATTCACTAACGTGCCGCCCAGCAGTGCCGTTATCAGCGCCACGATGGGGCGAATCAGGGCGAAGGGAAGTCCCATCAGTGCGTAAGTGGCAATGATAGAATCCACTCCCGTTTGGGGCGTGGCGATGAGAAACGACACCGTCGCCCCTTTGCTTGCCCCCTCCTTGCGCAAAGACATTGCCGTGGGAATTACGCCGCAGGAGCAGAGCGGTAAGGGTATTCCAAGGAGGGCAGCATTACAGACACTTCGGAAAGAAGCGCCCCCGAGAAAGCGGCGGTAAAGCGTGGGGGGCACAAAGGCGTGCATGAGTCCAGCGAGGAGAAACCCTAACAACAGGTAGGGCGCCATGCTGGTGATGAGGGTAAATATTTCGTGCATAAATAGTGAGCGAGTAGTTCGTATTCGTAATTCTCAGAGCAAAATTACGAACCTCCTTTTTCTCGGCAAAGACTTTTTTAGAAATCCTCCCATTGCCGAGCGGGATAAATTACGGACACCGTAAAATATGGCACCTATATAGCAGTTGAACCGAGTTCTTTTTAACATCCCCCCCTCCCCGCAAAGCGGTTTTGATTTTCGCTTCGCTCATCGTCCTCCTTCTCGTAAGGCATAATCCAAACAAGTTTGCCCTCTGCTCTTACTTCGGGCGTCGGTTCCCCCTAACTTATGGGGAGAGCGTAGTTAGCGTATTCCGTTAAAACTACTCAATTGAAATACACATTGAGATTCTTGCTAGAAAAACAGATAGAAGTTTGCTCCGGAAGGCGCTCTCCCCTTAAGATAGGGGGAACCGACGCACGAAGTAAGAGCAGAGGGCAAACTTGTTTGAACTTTGCCTTACGAGAAGGAGGAAGACTGAGTGAAACGAAAGTCAAAACCGCCGTTAGGCGGGGAGGGGGTATGATTCTTACTACTATATTGAGTCGTCTCTTCTATTATTGTCTAAAAATCAAGGGCGCACCAAGTCTGTAACTAACTTGGTGCGCCCAGTATTTGCGGTTTCGTTTCCCAAAAATGGGACTTGAATTTTCTTAGAGTTCGAGGTCGCCGTCGAAGATTTCGTGCCAGGGAAGTCCCTGCTTGTTGAGTTCGTCCATGAAGGGATCGGGATCAAATTCTTCTACGTTCCACACGCCGGGACGCTTCCAGAGTCCGAGCATAAACATACGTGCGCCGATGCAAGCGGGAACACCTGTTGTGTAGCTTACGCCCTGCATGCCCGTTTCCTCGTATGCTGCGCGGTGTGAGCAGTTGTTGTAAACGTAGTAGGTGCGTTCCTTACCGTCCTTGATACCACGGATGCGACAACCGATACTTGTTTCGCCTTCATAGTTCTCGCCGAGGTCCTGAGGATTGGGAAGCACTGCCTTCAAGAACTGAAGGGGCTGAATCCAATGGCCTTCGTAGCAGATAGGTACGATGCTGTCCATACCAATGTTCTGAATCACGCGAAGGTGAGTGAGGTATTCCTGACCGAAAGTCATCCAGAAGCGCGCACGCTTGATGGTGGGATAATTCTTTACGAGACTCTCAATTTCTTCATGGTGAAGAAGGTAAGACTCACGGGGACCGATGTTGGGGTAAGTAAGAGGCTGGTGAATTTCGAGGGGTTCAGTTTCCACCCACTGGCCATTTTCCCAATAAAGACCCTTCTGCGTGATTTCGCGAATGTTGATTTCGGGATTAAAGTTGGTAGCAAACGCCTTACCATGGTCACCCGCATTACAGTCAACGATATCGAGGTAATGGATTTCGTCAAAGTGGTGCTTTGCAGCGTATGCGGTGTAAATAGAAGTCACACCGGGGTCGAAACCACAGCCAAGAATTGCGGTAAGACCTGCCTGCTCAAAGCGTTCCTTGTATGCCCACTGCCAAGAATACTCGAAGTGTGCTTCATCCTTGGGTTCGTAGTTCGCCGTGTCGAGGTAAGAACAACCGAACTCCAAGCAAGCCTCCATAATCGTGAGGTCCTGATAAGGGAGTGCGAGGTTCATTACGAGGTCGGGCTTAAACTCGTTAAAGAGTGCCACCAATTCGGGTACATTGTCGGCATCCACCTGAGCCGTCTTGATGTTAGGATTGCCAATCGCCTTAACGATAGCGTCACACTTAGACTTTGTGCGGCTTGCAATCATGATTTCATCAAACACATCAGAGTTCTGCGCCACCTTGTGCGCTGCAACAGTGGCTACGCCGCCTGCGCCAATAATAAGGACTTTTCCCATTTTAACGTATAGAGTTTTGAGTGTTATCGTGTGACAAAGTTACGATAAAGATATGAAACTACAACTTTTCAGTAGGGAAAATAATGGAATTAGGAGTGAGTTGCAAGGATTTTTTCTACACCTAAAAACTCCGCATTCCCACCTCTGAAAAACGAAACCTGTTTTCGTAAAAATTATTAGTAACCTAAAAAAAATTATTAGTAATGTAATTTAAAAAAGGTTACTAATAGTTTTTACAAAAAAAGTCACAGAAGTTTCTTTGCCTGAAACATCTGTGACGCTGTGAGTTATTCGAGTTGGGGATTTTAGTGTTTTTTCCACCCGGGCTGATGGCGCTTCTGCAATTCCTCTGCCACTTGCTCGATGCGCAGACCTTTGGCGGTGAGCAACACTTCGAGGTGGAAGAACATGTCGGATGCCTCGTAGAGCAAGCGGTCGTTGGTGCCGTTAGTAGCTTCAATTACGGCTTCAAGCGCTTCTTCGCCCACCTTCTGTGCCATGCGGTTGAGCCCATCTCGGAAGAGGGTGGTCGTATAAGAACCTTCGGGCATGTCGCGGTGGCGCTGTTCTACGACGTCTTGGAGTTGCGAGAGGAAGAGTAGGGGATTCGCCTCATTCTTTTCGCCCCAGCAAGTGTCCGTTCCCGTATGGCATGTAGGACCGTGGGGAATAACTTTCACGAGGAGCGTATCATTGTCGCAATCTTCTGCGATGCTCACCAGTTCAAGGTAGTTACCACTCTCTTCGCCCTTTGTCCAAAGGCGTTGGCGAGAACGGCTGAAGAATGTAACGCGCCCTGTTTCGAGCGTCTTTTCATAAGATTCTTGGTTCATATACCCAAGCATGAGTACATTACGCGTCGTGTTATCTTGGATAATGGCGGGAACGAGTCCGCCTTGCTTTTCAAAATCGATCATAGGAGTGAGGGTGTTTTAGTTTAATTGTTGTGTGTATATATGAGACAGACCCCCTCCCCGCCTAAGGGCGGTACTCCCCCTAACTTAAGGGGAGAGTTTAGAATGTGTTTCCCGTCTAATAATTCAACTGTGTTTTCAGAGAGGGACACTTGGATTTCCAAGCGAATATCGGTATATAAACTCTCCCTCTAAGTTAGGGGGAGTACCGACTTTAGTCGGGGAGGGGGTATGTGAGTACGAATAAACGGTGTAAACCCCTATCTCACGGGAATGCCTTCCCCGCGGAGGTAAGTCTTGAGTTCGGGAATGGGAATCTCACCGAAGTGGAACACACTGGCAGCCAGGGCGGCATCAGCGTGACCTAAGCGGAAGGCATCGGCGAAATGCTCCTTTGCACCTGCGCCTCCCGAGGCAATAATTGGGATAGAAAGTGAATCGGAAAGCACTGCGAGCGCCTCGTTTGCAAAGCCAGTTTTTACGCCGTCGTGGTTCATGCTCGTAAAGAGAATTTCTCCGGCGCCGCGGTCGGCCACTTCGCGTGCCCAGTCAAAGAGGCGACGCTCTGTGCGGATTCTGCCACCGTTGATGTAGCACCACCATTCGCCGTCGTCCTCCAGTCGGGCGTCTATGGCGGTAACACATACCTGCGAACCAAAGTTGCGCGCAATTTCATCTATCAGTTCGGGGCGGCGCAGTGCGGCAGAGTTGATACTTACTTTATCTGCTCCCGCTCCGAGCATCTTGTCGATGTCGGAAAGCTCGTTAATGCCACCGCCAACGGTAAATGGGATGGACACTTCGGCAGCCACGCGACTCACCATCTCTGTGAAGGTTTTGCGACCCTCATGGCTGGCGGTAATGTCGAGAAACACGAGTTCGTCAGCGCCCTGTAGGCTGTAGGCTTTCCCAAGTTCTACGGGATCTCCCGCTTCTCGGAGGTTTACAAAGTTAGTCCCCTTCACCGTGCGCCCATCTTTTACGTCGAGGCAGGGGATTATGCGTTTTGCAAGCATAGTTTTAGGTTGTGAGGTCTTTAGGTTGTGAGGTTTTAAGGTTTTAAGGCTGTGAGGTTTTAAGGTTTTGAGGTTTCGAGGTCTTTAGAGTCTTTAGGGGGGTATAACCCGCACGGTCCTAATAACCTTACAACCTTAAAGCGTAGCGACCTTATAACCTTAAAGTTTATTTATAAGCGCGGGAAGATTGATTCTGCCTTCGTAGAATGCTTTGCCGAATACTACGGAAGGGATGCCCGCTTCGTTAAGTGCCTCAATGTCGGCTTCTGAACTCACCCCGCCGCTGGCAATCAAGTGGCACTGGGGATGCTGCGCCATAATATTTTTATAGAGTGCCGTATTGGGCCCTTGAAGCATGCCATCGCGACTAATATCTGTGCAGAGCACTTGCGTAATGCCGTGTTGCATGTAAAAGTTAATGAACTCGTCGAGCGTCATTCCGCCATCCTCTTTCCAACCTTTGATTTTGACGCGACCATCCAGCGCATCAGCACCCACGATGAAGCGCTCCGCACCAAATGTTTGCGACCAATCCAAAAGCAAGTCGGGGTTCGTGGCAGCCAAACTACCAACGGTCACCATTGAAGCACCGTTGTCGAAGGCAATGCGCAGGTCGTCGGCATGTTTTACGCCTCCACCGAAATCTATAACGAGGTTGGTTTGCGTAGCAACTTGTTCAAGAACGCGGTAGTTCACGATGTGACTTTCTTTCGCCCCATCAAGGTCCACCATGTGCAGACGCGTCACGCCCATGTCCTCAAAGCGCTTGGCTACATCGGCAGGATTGGCATCATAAACCTTCTTAGCATCGTAATCGCCCTTTGTAAGGCGCACGCACTTACCGTCAATGATGTCTATGGCAGGGATGAGTTCAATCATTTCTTAGGTACAAGTTTTTTAGGTACGAGTAGACAAGAGGTTTGAGAAAAACGGTAGAAGTTCCAAGTGTTTACGATGTGACCGTGTAACTATCTTGTCTACTTGTACCTATTAACTCGTCTACTAAAAATCTATTGTCATGAAATTGGTGAGAATCTGCTCGCCCACAGTGCCACTCTTTTCGGGGTGAAACTGGGTGGCGAAGAAATTATCGCGACGCATGGCTGCGCTAAAGGGAATGCCGCCGTAATTGGTCTCTGCTATTGTCCATTCGCATACGGGAGCGTAAAAGCTGTGTACGAAGTAGACATAACTTTCGGGGGCAAGACCCTTAAAGAGTGGCGAACGGGTATTCTCAATAGTGTTCCAACCCATGTGAGGCACCTTTAAGTTCACCCCCTCTGGCGCAATAAATTTCTGCACACGGCTCCCTTCAAAAACATTTAGGCAGGGCGTGTCGCCTTCGTCGGAATGTTCGCAAAGCAATTGCTGCCCGATGCAGATTCCAAGCACAGGTTGGCGCAAACTCTTAATCACGCGGTCCAATCCACTACGCTTAAGGTGCGCAATAGTTGTAGCCGCTTCGCCCTGTCCGGGGAAGATGACGCGGTCGGCGCGCATAATTTCTTCGGGGTCGCCTGTAACAATCGGCTCTACACCGATGCGGCGCAGGGCATTGATTACAGAGCAAATATTGCCGGCATTATATTGAACTATAGCAGTTGTCACGATGGAAAAATCTTTAGTTGTGTGTTGAGAATGGGCGGTGCTGAAAACGATACCTATTGTCGTAAAAATTATTAGTAACCTAATTAAAATTATTAGTAATGTAATTTAAAAAAGGTTACTAATAATTTTCAGCATCTCGGATGTTTACAACGCGCCCTTACTTGAAGGCAACACCAAGTGGCGCACATCGCGCGCTACAGCCATCTTGATGGCGCGCGCAAGGGCTTTGAAGATGCCTTCAATCTTATGGTGTTCGTTTTGTCCCTCAGCGCGGATGCTCAGGTTCATAAGTGCGGCGTCGCTAAGGCTTTTGAAGAAGTGGAAGAAGAGTTCTGTGGGCACATCGCCGATACGCTCGCGCTTAAACTCGGCATCCCATTGCAACCAGGGGCGACCTCCGAAGTCGAGTGCCACTTGGCAGAGGCAATCATCCATAGGCAGGCAGTAGCCGTAGCGACTGATTCCGAGCTTATTGCCGAGGCTTTTGCGCAGACACTCACCCAAGGCGAGGGCTGTATCTTCTACGGTGTGGTGTTCGTCTACTTCTAAATCGCCCTTCGTATGCACGGTGAGCGAAAGTCCGCCGTGGTGGGCAATCTGTGCGAGCATGTGGTCGAGAAATCCGAGTCCTGTAGAAATGTCACAGCGTCCGGCGCGGTCAAGGTCAATGCGCACAAGAATATCCGTTTCACGCGTCGTGCGCTTCACCTCACTGGTGCGCTCACCTGCCACAAGGATTTCCGTAATCTTCTTCCAATCCATGCCGTCCGTACCTATTTGGAGCGCACGGCAGCCTAAGTTCTCTGCCAGTTGTACATCCGTGGCACGGTCGCCAATAACGTACGAATTTTCCAAGTCATACTCGCCCGTCATATACGCCGTGAGCATCCCCGTTCCGGGTTTGCGCGTCGGAGCATTATCCTGCGGGAAATGGCGGTCGATAAGGATGTTGTCAAATTCCACCCCCTCGCCCTTAAGCGTATCAAGAATGAAATTATGTACGGGCCAGAAGGTGTCCTCGGGGAAAGAATCCGTGCCAAGTCCGTCCTGGTTGCTCACCATAACGAGTTCGTAATCCGTAAGTTCGCGAATCGTGGTCAAAGCTCGGAAGGTGCCGGGCACAAAAACGAGTTTTGAGAAATCATCTATTTGTTCGTCGGCAGGCTCTTGGATAAGCGTGCCGTCGCGGTCGATAAAAAGTGCTTTTTTCATGAGGGAAGGTAAAGTCTTTAAGGGCTTTATGGTCTTTAAAGTCCTTAAGGTCAATTAGAACGCGGTCAATTCCTTCAAGGCTGAGAGCAGCGCATCATTTTCTGCGGGAGTGCCAACGGTAATGCGCAGACAATCGTTACAGAGTGTCACCTTGCTGCGGTTTCTTACAATAATGCCGCGGTCAACAAGGGCATTGTAGAGCGCCGTAGCATTGTCGATTTTTATCAGTACGAAGTTCGCGTCAGAAGGGTAAACCTTTTGGCAACCTGTAAGGGATGCAAGCGCTGCTGCAAGGCGTTTGCGCTCTTCAAGGGTCAACTTAATCCAGTCGGCAACGAGGTCTTTGTTTTTCAAAATCTCAAGCGCTTGTTGCTGGGTGAGTATGTTTACATTGTAGGGGTATTTCACCTTGTTGAAGTAGCCGATGATTTCTTCCGAAGCCATAGCAATGCCGAGGCGAAGCCCTGCCGATGCCCACGCCTTGGAGAAGGTGGCGAGCACAATGAGGCGGGGGTGCGCATCAAGCGCAAATCGCAACGACGCTTCGGGAACAAAGTCGCCGTAAGCCTCATCCACCACCACGATACCGGGGAACTCCTTTAATAAGATGTCTATCTCTGCGCGGGGCAAGAGGTTGCCCGTAGGATTGTTGGGAGAGCAGAGGAAAATGGCCTTGGTCGTGGCGTCGGTAGCCTTAAGCACATCTGCCGCACTGAAAGAAAAATCTTCGCGAAGCAATACGCGGCGGTACTCCACATCGTTTGTTGCGGCGCAAACCGCATACATGCCGTAGGTAGGTTCAAGTGCTACCACATTATCTACGCCTGGGCGACAGAACACGCGGAACACGAGGTCGATAGCCTCGTCGCTGCCGTTGCCCAAGAAGATTTGTGAGGAGCGCACGCCTTTCTGTTTCGCCAGTTCCGCCTTCACCTCCGTCTGGAGTGGGTCAGGGTAGCGATTAAAAGGCGCATTGTAGGGATTTTCATTCGCATCGAGGAACACGGTAGCTTGCTTGCCGGAATATTCATCTCTTGCAGAACTATACGCCTCCATCTTCAGCACATTGGGGCGTACGAGCGGCGCAACGGAATCCGACTTGCTTGAAATTATGTCGGAGATATTTTGATTTATGTCGGACTTAATTTTAACTAAGTCGGACATAATTTCTCCGGCTTCAGTTTCTGCGCACGCAGCAAGGCGAACGGTCATCGCATTTCGGTGGGCATCCAATTCTTCTTCCGCAGCCATGAGTTCTACGGTGCGTCCAATGCTGCGAATACCTTCGGGAGTCAACTCTTGGAAGGTAATTTTGCGCATAAAACTATCGAGGCAGAGGCCGCTGTAAGAGCGTGCGAAACCTGAAGTGGGGAGCGTGTGGTTTGTGCCTGAAGCATAATCTCCTGCGCTTTCGCAACTGAAATTTCCGAGGAACACAGAGCCCGCGTGGTGAATCTTCTGCGCTACTTCACGGTAGTTGCGGGTGGCAATAATTAAGTGCTCGGGTGCGTACTCGTTGGTCATTTCGAGCGCCTCCTTCATCGTGTCAAACACAATAATCTTGCTGTGTTGCAACGCCTTTTCTGCAATCTCATGGCGGGGGAGTGCGGCGCATTGGCGGGCAACTTCCGTCACTACTTCTTCTGCAAGTGCGCGGCTGGTAGTTATAAGAATCGCTTGGCTGTCAGGGCCGTGCTCTGCCTGACTGAGAAGGTCGGCGGCAACAAAGTCTGCGCGCGCAGAGTCGTCAGCAAGCACTTCTACTTCACTCGGACCAGCGGGCATGTCTATAGCCGTGCCTTTCAAAGCCACCCATTGTTTCGCCGCCATTACATATTGATTGCCGGGGCCGAATATCTTGTCCACTTTAGGCACAGTCTCTGTTCCCACAGCCATAGCTGCTACTGCCTGTGCGCCACCTACTTTGAAAATTTCGGTAATGCCGCAGAGCGAAGCGGCGAAGAGAATGGCGGGATGCACACTTCCGTCTTTCGCGGGGGGAGTGCAGAGCACGACTTTCTCACACCCTGCGATGCGGGCGGGAATGCCGAGCATCAATACGGTAGAGAAAAGGGGCGCTGAACCACCTGGGATGTACAGCCCTACTCTTGAAATGGGTAAAGCGCGCTGTTCGCACACGACTCCCGGAGCTGTTTCTACGCACACCCCATCAAAGCGTTGCGCTGCGTGGAAGGCGTAAATCTGTGAGTAGGCTTGGCGGATGGCTTTCTTCAAGTCGTCAGAAACAAGAGCTTCTGTCGCAGAAATCTCTGCCTCACTCACGCGCAAATCCGTAAGACACACCTTGTCAAAACGCTCTGCGTAAGCACGGAGTGCCGCATCGCCCTTCGCAGCTACCTCATCCACAATAGGACGTACGATATTGAAGAGCTGAGTTACGTCAAGCGAGGGACGGCGTAGGAGTTCCGTCCACTCAGATTTATTTGGAGAAAGAGAAAGGGTCATAAAATGAGGTTTTCAGGTTACAAGGTCGCTCCGCTTTGAGGTTGTAAGAGGAGCGTGTGAGGTTTTCAGGTTATGAGGTTACAAGGACTATCCCGTCCGCAAGGTTCTAAAAGCAAAGCGACCTTAAAACCTCGCCCCCTTATAACCTCCCCTTAATAAATCATCTTTTCAATTGGCAACACAAGTATTCCCTGCGCGCCCTTTGCCTTCAGGCGACCAATGATTTCCCAGAAGCGCTTTTCGTCAAGCACGGCATGGATGCTGCACCAACCTTCTTGCGCAAGTGGCATGACTGTAGGACTTTTCATGCCGGGAAGTTCGGCAAGAATGTCGTCCACACAATCCGCAGGGGCATTCATCAGCACGTATTTCTTATCGATAGCGTTTTGTACAGCCGTGAGGCGGAACAAGAGGTCGTCAAGTGTGGTTTGCGCTTCCGCGTTCAATTCTTTTCCTGCAATAAGAACGGCCTCGCTGTCCGTTACGCGCTCCACTTCTTTAAGGTTGTTGCTCACGAGGGTAGAACCCGAACTTACGATGTCGAAAATCGCGTCGGCAATGTCAATGGCTGTAGAAATTTCTACCGACCCCGTGATGGTATGCACCTGCGCCGTGATGCCTTTGTCGGCAAGGAAGCGCTGCAAGATGCCGGGATAAGAAGTTGCAATGCGCTTGCCTTGCAACCATTCCACACCTTCGTAAGGTTCATTCTTGGGAATGGCAATCGAGAGGCGACAACCGCCAAAACCCAACTGGCGCACCACCTTTACATCCTCACTGCGCTCCAACACTTCGTTGAGGCCCACGACGCCAATGTCGGCTGTGCCGTCGGCAACGATACCGGGGATGTCATCGTCGCGCATGAAGAGAATTTCCATGGGGAAGTTGCGCGCAGCAAGCAGAAGCGTGCGCTTTGACTTGTCAATCTTGATGCCGGCTTCGGCAAGGAGTGCCATCGTATCGTCGTGCAGACGGCCCTTTGACTGTATTGCAATTCGTAACATAGAAGTTAGTCTTGTGTTTGTCTTAATTTCAAAAAATATCGAGGCTCACCCCATTACAACATCGGGAGAGCCTCGAGAATAAAGTTATATCATTGAGATACAAATCGTTTACACACGCCTCAACCCGCCTTTTGGAAGGAAATGATGGTGATGGCGATTATGTGTAATCTGAGTCTGCATAGTTTGTGTTGTTGTTTCGCCGACAAATATAGGGGTTAAATTTCAAAAGGGCAAGCAAAAATTGAAATTTAATTACATTTTGCTACAATTTTCCCTGATTTTGTAAAAAGTATGTGCCCACACGCCGAGATGAAGGTGCCTTACGCGCGAGCGCAATTATTAGTAATGTAAGAGGGGGGTAGAGGGTGTGAAAATTATTAGTAACCTTTTTTAAATTACATTACTAATTATTTTTTTTAGGTTACTAATAATTTTCACGAAAAGTAGTGTACGAAAAAAGCAGTGGGAACGGAGAATTTTTACATCCCTTTCCCACTGCTGTGAAACTATCATTTTGTCATTTTTTACCATGCTGCATCTACCGCATAGGGATAGCAGCGGCAGGGGTCGCCGAAGGTGGCGATGCTTTCCGCAAGTGCGGCGGCGTTAGGCTGAAGTTTTCCCTTAAACACCTGCTTGCCGTTGACAAACACGGTCAGTGCGCGCTTGGGATTGAAGAGGCGTGCGTCGAGGAAGAGGCGCAATTTCCCATGAGCGGCGGGCGCATAGTGCTTCACCTGACTCAAGGGAATGCCCATGCCTGGGTCGCGGATGGTAATCTCATACGCTACGTGCTCGGCGGTGATATGGATTTCATTCTTGCGCGTTTCGTAGGTATAGAAAGTGCGGTTGCCGGCGCTATCAGCCACCTCTTCTACCACCTTAAGGTTATAGAAGGCATTGCGCTTCCATCCGTCCATCTCAAAGTTCTCCCAACGGAACGTTTGAGGCGCTGCGTTGCGCGAGAACTGCGCCAACCAGGGCGTTGTGGGGGCGTAGTCAATGCTGTGTCCGCGACCTTCGGGAAGATGTATCCAATGGCGGTAATAACCGGGGAAGTGGCCCGCCAAAGTGTCGAGCGCGGCACCCGTGCGACGGGTTAAAATGTCGCGGTAAAAGGTGCGGTCGAGTTCTCCCGTACGAAGCGAGAACGCCGTGTGCATTAAGTTTTCTGCAGGAGCATTCTGCAGGGGTTCTCCTCCTGCCATAGGTCCTGCACCAGCGAGGTAGTCGGCGTAGAAACTTGCCAAGCGCTGACTGCCATAACCTCCCTCGGAAATCCCAAAGAAGTAGAGGCGCAGAGGATTGATATTAGCGTCCAAAAGTGCGCTGCGCAACACGTGTTGCCACACATATTGCTTACCACGTTGCCACCAGCGGTAATAAGCTCCCTCATTCGGAATTTGAGGAACGAGGTAAGCGCTCGGACCGTCCTTAAAGTAAGTGGCAAGTTTGAGTCCCGTTGCCCACTCATTGGCTTTCGGTCCCGAACCGTGGAGGTAGAGGAAGAAAGGATAACCCTCGGTGGGCTTATCTCCCTTCGTGCCGTAATAATAAGGCATGCGTGCGTCTGGCTCCAAGGTTGCGGGGATGTCATACGCACCTTGTGCGTCGGCAGAAATGGGCTGCTTCGTGTAGCAAGAGGCTTCCGTAAAACTCTCGCGCCACAACGCCCAAGCATCTTCCACAGAGAGTTGCGCTTGCTTTAAGTCTTCGCTCGGAGCAGGGGCAGGCGTGCCCGTAGGCGTAGCAATAACTTTTTTGAAATACTCCTTCACAGCATCTGCAGGCGTTTGCGCCGAGAGGAGAAGGGGGAAGAGGGCGAGGAGAAGGGAGATTTTTTTCATGAGTAGGGGGTTAGACGAAAAGGTTTCTGATTAAGAAGAACAAGAGCGGCATCAAGAGCGCTGGGAGCAGGTTGATGGTTTTACAATCCTTGATGTGCATGACGCCAAGTCCGGCTGCGGCGATAAGAACGCCCCCAACGATGGACGTTTCTGCCACCAATTCGTCGGAGATTAAGTCGGCCGACATCTTTGCAATGAGGTAAAATCCGCCTTGCCAAAGGAATACAAAAATCGCAGTGATTGCCGTCCAAATGCCATAGGAAGAGGCGATGACAATCATGGTTACGAGGTTCAAAGTCGCCACGGTCATCATATAAGTACTGTCTCCTTTGAGCGCCAAAAGCACGGGGCCCATCATAGAAAGGGTGCCGACGCAACAGAGAAGCACAGCCGTCGTAATACCTTGGGCAATGTCGTTACCACTTCCCTTGCTCACCTTCTGCGTTGCGCTTTCCATGCGTTGGTCAAAGCGAAGGGCGGTACCGATAAGTCCACCAACTGAAAGACACCCAATGAAAAGCACGGGGTAGTTAGACATTTTCATATTTTCCATAGCGACGCTGATGCCCAAAACAAGGGCAGCGAGTCCCATGGCGGTGTTCATCACCGTTACATACTTTTCGCGAATACCCTTCTTGGCAATCGCACCGATAATACTACCGAGGATTACTGTAAAGGCGTTGAGGAGGAGGTAGAACATAGAATGGGAAATGAGAAATTTAGAAAGGAGAATGGAGAAAGTGCCTGGCGGGATGGAATATTCCGCTTGATATGATGAATTGATAGGAGTGAGTTGGGAATGTTAGGGGATTTTGTATTGCTGAGTATGAAGAATTTAGAAAAGTAAAGCACCCCGCATGGTTGCTTTCTCCTTTCTCATTTCTTCTTTCTTCTTTCTCCTTTCCCTACGCCCCTTCTCTCAAGAAGTCGAACATATCAAAGAGTTCGTCCTTCGTAGCATGCTGATCGAGGCGAATGTCTCCCACATTGCCGAGCAGGGTGAAGTTTACTTTTCCGCCTACATTCTTCTTGTCGTGCGCCATGTAGGCATAGAGTTGTTCGTAGTGGTTGCAGGTGAAATCAAATTTACCGTAGTGCTCATTGATAAACTGAACAGTTTGGCGCATACGCTCTGTGGGGAATCCTAATTGAGTTGCGCTGAGGTATAATTCCCCCGCAATTCCCCATGCTACGGCGTAACCGTGAAGCAAGGTGCGATTTTCCTGCAGGGCAAGACTTTCAAAAGCGTGTGCCGTAGTATGCCCGAGGTTTAAGGCTTTACGAATGCCCTTTTCCGTAGGATCTTCCGTCACGATGCGGCGCTTAACGTCAATGCTTTGGCGCACAAGGTCTTGCAACTGGGAATAATCGGGATTTTCAAGGTCGAAATTCAGGTGTGTTGCCCACATTTCTACACCTTCAAGTAAGGAATGTTTGAGCATTTCGGCATATCCCGAGCGCAGGTTCTCTGCATCAAGAGTGCGCAGGAACTGCGTGTCAATGACTACGGCCTCTGCTTCGCGGAACGCTCCAATTTCGTTTTTCAACCCATTGAAATTGATGCCCGTCTTCCCTCCCACGGCGGCGTCAACCATTGCAAGGAGCGTGGTGGGAATGTTAATGAAGGGAATGCCGCGCTTAAATGTTGCTGCAGCAAATCCGCCGAGGTCTGTGACCATTCCCCCACCGAGACAAAGGAGCAAAGAATGTCGGCTCGCCCCGTTGTCGCCCAATTGTTGCCACACGCTGGCAAGGCTCTCCAAAGTTTTGTTGCTGTCCGTACTGCCAATCACAATCGGGTGGGCAGCGCTGACGGCAGCACTACTTTTGAGCAGGGGCAAGCAGCACTCTTGCGTGGTCGTGTCGGTCAAAACGAAGACGCGGTCGGGCGCAAGTTGGGCTACAAGGCTATCTAATTCGGCGCAGAGGTTTTGCGCGTAAATGATTTGTTGCATGGCAGTTAGGTTATTAGGTTTTGAGGTTGTAAGGTTTTAAGGAGCCATTCGGCTTGCACAGTCCTTATAACCTGAAAAGCGAAGCGACCTTATAACCTCAAACCTCCTCTTGCTAAAACTTCACTCCCTCAAAATCCTCAATCTTCTCGCGCATCCACCCCGGGATTTCTACGGGCGCTTGTTGCGAGAGCGAGTAGGTAACTACCACGGTGTAACATTCGCAAAGCACCTGCTGCGTGTTGACATTGACCGCCTGTTGGTGGAAGGTGATGCTCTTCGAACCAAGACGCGAAATGCGTGTTTGCATCTCGATGCTGTCGCCGTGGAAAATGGGATGGAAGAAATCGGCCTTGATATTCGCCACCACGGGTACGATGTCGCGGCGGTAAAATTCGCGGTCGATGAGGTTCATCAAGTAATCCTCCTTCCCCAAGTCGTAGTAAGCGAGGTAAGCGTTGTTATTGATGTGGCCGAATCCGTCTACGTCGTTAAAACGTAACTGAATGGGGACACGGCGTTTGAATACTGGTTCCATAGTCGTTATTTTGTTTTTGTGAAATTGCTCAAAATAGGGGAGGTTTTAGGGTGTCAAAAAACTACACCTATTATTGTAAAAATTATTAGTAACCTTTTTTTAATTATGTTACTAATAGTTTAAATTATTAGTAACCTAATTTTTCGTACTTGGGATGCTGTTTTTAGCAAGCGGTTAATGCGCTCGTTTTTAAAAGAAGTTGCGGGCAATGCTTCTCATGCGTCCGCGGTCGGGTACGAAGTCGAGCGTCTCATCATCAATGCGGAAAAATTCGCGCAAGGCATAGATGTTGTTCTCCTCGTCGGTGGCGCAATTTTCACGCTTGCGGAAGAGGTGATTTCGGGCGTCGAGAATTTCTACTGCGTCATGGTTGTAATCGGCAGGTTCGCCACTTGCGCGTATCTCAGACACCACAAACCTTTCGAGGGCTTCTATAAAATTTTCCATATAAAGTGCAAATTTACAAATTTCTTAAACGAGCGGTCGGAAATGACCTGATAATTTTTGCCGTATATATAATATTGCGTGTGTGGTACCTGAAAAATCTGCTTTTTCACTCCCAACCTCCCGCTATTCCTTAGAAATATCTTAAATTTGCAAGATATTAGGGCGCTTGCCCTCTTAAAGTTTTGAACATTATGATGAAAGGAAAACATATCGTTTTGGGCATCACCGGAAGCATTGCTGCTTACAAGGCATGCCAACTCATTCGCCTCTTTGTCAAGGCTGGGGCGGAGGTGCAGGTAGTTATTACCCCCTCGGGTAAAGAATTTATCACGCCTGTTACGCTCTCGGCGCTCTCTTCCAACCCTGTAATCAGCGAATTCTTTGCGCAGCGCGACGGTTCGTGGCATAGTCATGTCGATCTCGGACAGTGGGCGGACGTTATGGTTATCGCTCCTGCTACGGCGGCATCTATCGGAAAAATGGCGAATGGCATTGCCGACAATATGCTCATCACGACCTACCTTTCGATGAAGGCGCCCGTGTTTGTGGCACCTGCGATGGACTTGGATATGTTTGCGCACCCCTCTACGCAACAGAATCTTGACCGCCTCCGTTCCTTTGGCAATTACATCATTGAACCTGCTTCGGGAGAACTGGCTTCTCACCTCGTAGGTAAGGGCAGAATGGAGGAACCCGAAGTAATTTTCGACCACATCGCTCGCTTCTTCGCGCAACAAGAAGGGCCGAAGCGCCGTGTCTTGATTACGGCGGGCCCCACCTATGAAAAGATTGACCCCGTGCGCTTCATTGGCAATTATTCCAGCGGTAAGATGGGCTATGCCTTGGCCGAAGAATGCGCGAAGCGCGGTTGGGAAGTGGAACTCGTAAGTGGTCCTACGAAACTCGAAGTGAAGCATCCCAATATCCACCGTACGGATGTGGAAAGTGCGAAGCAGATGTACGAGAGTGCCACCTCGTTGTTCCCCTCTTGCGATGCCGCAATCATGTGTGCCGCGGTGGCAGACTTTACCGTGGCTTCTGTGGCAGGCGAAAAGATTAAGCGCGGCGAGAGTGGGTTGGAACTCAATCTTGTTCCCACTCAGGACATCGCTGCTGCCTTAGGGGCGCAAAAACGTGCCGATCAGCGCCTCGTAGGTTTCGCTCTCGAAACCGCAAACGAGTTGGCGCACGCACAGGAAAAGTTGTGCCGTAAAAAGTTGGACTTTATCGTGCTCAACTCGCTCAATGATGCTGGCGCAGGTTTCCAACACGACACCAACAAAGTGACTATCATTCCCGCATCAGGCACTCCCGTGCCCTTCGAACTCAAATCGAAGACGGAAGTTGCCAAGGATATTATCGATTATCTGGTTACAAGTTTATAGGTACAAGTAAACGAGAACCCTGCGGACTATCATCGTTTATCTCGGTACACCTCTCGTTAACTTGTTTACTAAAAACTCGTTCACTAAATTATGTTCGCTCAATTAAAATCCCTCATAGCGTCTCGCCTTTGGGCGTTACTCTTACTTCTCTGCCTTATGCCCGCCACAATTTGCGCCCAAGAATTGGATGCAAAGGTTACGGTGAATGCACAAAAGATAGAAGGTACAAATACGTCCGTCTTTGAGGCGCTTCAAGAGGCGTTGAAGGAATTTATCAATAACCGCCAGTGGACCAACCTGCAGTTTCGCCCCAACGAGCGCATTTCTTGTAGTTTTTCTATAACGATTGAGAAATACGACGACGCAACGGGCGACGCCACTGCCTCACTGATGGTGCAGAGCAGCCGACCTGTTTTTAACAGCGCCTATACCACGACGGTCTTTAGCACTAACGACCCCAGTTTCAACTTTAACTATCGCGAGTTTGACCAACTGGAATTTAACGCTGACGTTATTGATAAAGACTTGACGGCACTCATTGCCTACTACGCCTATCTTATTATCGGCATGGACTTGGATACGATGGCGCCACTCGGAGGTACGGATGTTTTAGAAACGGCAAAAACTATCGTTACCAATGCGCAGAGTCTTTTGCTCTCAGCAAAGGGTTGGAAAGCCTTTGACGATGAGAAGAATCGCTTTGCTATTATCAACGACTACTTGGATAATGGCATGAAGGAGTATCGCGAGTTTCAGTACAAGTATTACCGCGAGGGTTTGGATGTTATGGCGGAGAACGCTGACCGTGGTCGTGCCGCGATAACCGAAGCTTTTGACCTTTTGAAGGCAGCGCGTGAAAACAAACCCATGTCGCAATTGCCCGAACTCTTTACGGAATACAAGCGCGACGAGATTGTAAACATCTATGTCGGTAAGGCTACGGCGAAGGAGAAAGAAGAACTCTACGAACTCCTCAGCCGCATCAACGCCTCGCAGAATACTTATTGGCGGAAGATACAGAAGTAAAGGAGAAATGAGAAAGGAGAAATGAGAAAGTCCATGCGGATGGTATTCATACGAACTTCTTTCTCTCAACTCTTTTAAGACTTCGCCTTCCTACTGCGCCAGCCTCTTTCTCCTTTCTCCTTTTTCCTTTCTCCTTTCAAAAATGTTAACCCATCTCACTATATCCAACTACGCCCTCATTGAAAAACTCGACATTGACTTGTCGAGTGGTTTCTCTGTGATTACCGGTGAAACGGGGGCGGGTAAGAGTATTATTCTTGGCGCACTTGGTTTGATTTGTGGCCAGCGCGCTGACGCCAAAGCCTTGAAGGCGGGAGCGGCAAAGTGTCTTATCGAAGCCACTTTCGACGTTTCGGGCTTGCACCTCGAACAGTTTTTTGCCGACAACGACATTGATTTCGACGGAGCGGAATGTATCGTGCGCCGCGAGATAAATGCTGCGGGCAAAAGCCGTGCGTTTCTTAACGATACGCCTGTGCAACTCACCGTACTCAAAGAACTTTCTGCCTACATCATTGACATCCATTCGCAACACCGTAACCTCTTGATGGGACGCGAAGATTTTTTGCTCTCGGTGCTTGATGTGATGGCCGACAACGCTGCTTGCAAGCAGGAATATACTGCTGCCTACACCGCTTATACTGCTGCCGAAAAGGAACTCCGACGCTTGCGTGAGCAGGTTGAGAAAGACCAGACCGACACCGAGTATATGCAGTTTCAATTCCAGCAACTCGAGGAGGCCAACCTCAAGGAGGGCGAGCAAGAAGAGTTGGAGCAAGAACAAGAACTCTTGGAGCACGCCGAGGAAATCCGCCAGTCGCTCCAGGGTGCCTACAACATGCTCAACTCCGAGGAATGTGCCGTCACCCAGCAGTTGCGCCAAGCCGTAAATGCCCTGCGCCAGGTCGAGAACGTAATGCCCACCGTAGCGGAATGGACGGAGCGCCTTGAGTCGTGCAGAATTGAACTTGCCGACCTTGAACAAGACATTGAGCAAGCCGCCGAGCGCACCGAGGGAGACCCGCAGCGCCTCGCCTACCTCGATGAGCGCCTCTCCACCCTCTACAGTTTGCAAAAGAAGCACCGCAAGACGAGCGTGGAAGAGCTCATAGAACTCCGCGACTCCCTTGCCGAACAACTTGACCGCATTGAAAACAGCGATGAGTATCTCGCCAAGATGGAGGCATCCGTGAAGCGCCTGCACCAGACGCTCCTCGACGCCGGAAAGGCACTCTCAAAGACGCGCACCGCTGCTGCCGCGACGCTTGCCACAGGACTGAGCGCGCGCCTGCAACCCTTAGGCATGCCCGCCGTACAGGTTGCACTGCGCATTGCCGAGCGCCCGCACCCCGAGGTTTCAGGAATGGACGCCGTGACCTTCCTCTTTAGCGCCAACAAAAACGTGCCGATGCAAGACGTTTCGCAAATCGCTTCGGGCGGTGAAATTGCGCGCCTCATGCTTTCGCTTAAGGCCATTCTCTCTGCCCACCAAAACCTGCCCACTATCATTTTCGACGAAATCGATACGGGCGTTTCCGGCAAGATGGCAGAGCGCATGGCTGAGGTAATGCAAGAAATGGCACAGACTTGCCAAGTCATCTGCATCACCCACCTGCCACAGATTGCAGCCCTCGGCGAGGCGCATTACTTCGTCTATAAAACAGAAAGTTCTGACGCCACCACCAGCAGCATTAAGCAACTGGACGACGAAGGGCGCATCCGCGAAATTGCCACTATGCTTAGCGGTGCCGAACTTACCACGGCGGCCATTGAAAATGCTAAGGCGCTGCTCCGATTAGAGTAGGCGGTGTCTACCCCCCAAAAAAAGTTCACATCAAAGGCACTTTACGAGGCGCAATTCTATCACTCCAAAAACTAAACCTATTGTAGTGAAAATTATTAGTAATGTAAAAAAAATTATTAGTAACCTTTTTTAAATTATTAGTAACCTAATTTTTCCGCTCTCGAAGTGCGTTATTCTTAAATGTATACAACGAGCGAATTTTGTACTAATTTTTCGCCCCATGCGCTACCCTAAAATGAAAAAAATCTTTCTCTTCCTCCTGCTTCTCCCCCTCGCCTTGTCGGCTGCTAAAAAGCCACATCAGGCAGTGGTAAACTTGATAAGTTATAAGGCCGACGGCACGATTCTTGCCTCAGGTTATGGTTTCTTGCTCAGCGCTGAGGGCAAGACGGTCGTACCTTACACCCTGCTTGAGGGTGCCGTGCGCGCCGAAGTCATCGACGCCAAAGGCAAGGTCTATCCCGTGCGCCGCATTGTCGGTGCCAGCAGTACGTACGACTTGGCGGTGGTAACGCTTGAGGCGAAGAAACCCAAGTTTGACTTCTTCACCATTGCCACAGACAGCGTGGCGGTGGGCGAAAACTTGCAACTTTACACCTACACTACGGCAAAAAAGGCGAAGCCCACGATGGTGGAAACCCAAGCGACCATCCCTTACGCCGGCTTCCATTATTACGAAACGACCGCCGCAAATACGCTGCTCAACTTTGGTTGCCCGCTGCTCAAAACCTCGGGCGAGGTGGCGGCAATGGTGCAGCAAAACGTTGCCGACAGTGCTACAACCTCGTGCGCCATTGATGCGCGCTTCATCGATCGCCTTAAGGTTACGGCAGCCGGAGCCTTTAATTCCGACCTCCGTAAGATTCGCATTCCCAAGCAACTCCCTGCCGACGAAGCCCAAGCGCTGAGTTACGTGCTCGTGCTTGATCCCGCCGACTCGTTGCTGACACTCACGGCATACCAAGATTTTAACGCCGCTTTCCCCAAGAATTATGAGGGCTACTTAAACTTGGCAACATTCTTCACCCTCTACGAAAAGTTTGACCAAGCGCAACCCTACATTGACCAGGCTTTTGCCGTGGGTGAGAAGCAAGATGAGGTGCATTACGCCTTCAGCAAATTGCTCTATACTTATGTGACTTCAGGGGCGCAACCTTATGCCGATTGGGACGCTAAGAAGGCGGCTGATGAGGCGGCGAAGGCGTATGCCATCAATCCCCTGCCGCTCTACCTCCAGCATCAGGCGATGTGCACCTATCTGAATGGCGACTTTGCCCAAGCCCTTGAGCAGTTTGAGGCAGTTGGGGCAACGGATTTTGCTACCGCTGAAACCTTCTACCGTGCTTCAAAGTGCATTGAGGCAATGGGGGGCGACACGCTCCGACGCATTGCGCTTTTGGACAGTACCCTCACGCGCCTTCCCCGACCTGTTCCTCCCCGCAGTGCAGGGTATATTATGGAGCGCGCAAATCTTTATTACGAACTCGGAGAATACCGCAAGGTGGTGGCAGATTATAACTTCTATGAGAAAGCTGTGGGCGCGCCAAACTTAACCGACCGCTTCTATGCCCTTCGTTCGCAGGTAGAACTCGCAGCGCGTATGTACCAACAGGCGCTTGACGACATGCTCTTCGCCATCCGTCGTCGCCCCAATAACTATTATTACAACCAAGAATGCGCCCGCATTTACCTCGTCGTAGGTCAGTATGAAAATGCCGTAACCTACGCCCAAAAATCTCTTGATCTCAATCCCGAAAATCCCGAAGCGCACCGCCTGATTGCCCTTGCCCTCCAAAAGTTAGGGCGTGAGGCCGAAGCGCAAGAGCATCTGAGGTTGGCAGAATAAAAAAAGGAACTACTCCGAGTGGGGTAGTTCCTTTTTTGTGGAATGTAGGAGTGAGCAAGTCTCACTTAATCCTTCTTACGAATCTCCGTGCGGCGAATCTTTCCGCTGATGGTCTTGGGAAGTTCGTCTACAAACTCGATAACTCGGGGGTATTTGTAAGGAGCAGTGACGCGCTTTACATGGTCTTGGAGTTCCTTGACAAGTTCGGGCGAAGCCTTCTCCTTATATTCCTTGGTAAGAATAATTGTTGCCTTCACAACCTGACCGCGTACCTCATCGGGCACACCAGTTATGGCACATTCGAGAACGGCAGGGTGAGTCATCAACGCACTTTCCACTTCGAAGGGACCAATGCGGTATCCCGAACTCTTAATCACATCGTCGGCGCGACCAACAAACCAATAGTAGCCGTCTTCGTCCTTCCACGCCACATCACCTGTGTAGTAAACGCCATCGTGAAGCACTTCGGCGGTGCGCTCTGGGTCGCGGTAGTAACCCTGGAAGAGTCCGACGGGTTTCTTATTGCCAAATTTCACCACAATCTGCCCCTGCTCACCCGCTTCTACCGAACGGCCGTCGGCATCAATGAGGTCAACGTCGTACTGTGGGTTGGGAAGTCCCATACTTCCGGGTTTCGGTGTCACCCAAGGCATGTTGCCGATGGTGAGAGTAGTTTCCGTCTGCCCAAATCCCTCCATGAGCGAAATACCCGTGAGTTCCTTGAACGTATCAAAGACGGCGGGGTTCAGCGCTTCTCCGGCAATCGTGCAATATTCGAGAGCGGAGAGGTCGTAACGGGTTAAGTCTTCATGAATCAAGAAACGGAAAATCGTAGGCGGCGCGCAGAGCGAAGTTATCTTGTAGTCTTGAATTTTCTGAAGGATGTCGGCGGGCGTAAACTTCTCGTGGTCGTACACAAACACCGTTGCGCCACAAATCCATTGGCCATAAATCTTTCCCCAAGCAGCTTTTCCCCAACCCGTGTCGGCAATGGTGAGATGAAGGCTGTTGGGCTTCAGATTGTGCCAGAAGTGCGCCACGCAGATTAAGCCGATGGGATAAGTAAAGTCGTGTGCCACCATTTTAGGTTGGCCCGAAGTGCCGCTGGTAAAGTAGATAATCATCGTATCGTCGTTTGTGTTTGCCTCGGCAGGGCGCACAAACGGTGCGGCATTACGAATACCTGTTTGGAAATCTTCCACTCCTTCTCGCAATGCGGGACCAATGCTTGAAACATGCTTCAGCGTGGGACATTCGGGGCGCGCCTGAAGGATGTGGTCGAGGATAATATCTTCTCCCGCACAGACAATCATTTTGATGTCGGCAGCATTGCAACGGTAGACAATATCTTTTTTTGTCAAGAGGTGCGTAGCGGGAATTACAATCGCTCCTAATTTTGTCAGGGCAACGGTAGAGAACCAAAATTCGGCTCTGCGCTTAAGAATAAGCATTACTTTGTCGCCCTTGCCAATTCCAAGTTGTTGGAAGTAGGAAGCCGTCTGATCGGTGTAGCGCTTCATGTCGGCAAACGTAAAGCGGCGCTCTTCGCCCTTATCGTTTGTCCAAAGCATCGCTAATTTGTCGGGCGCTGTTTCCGCCCAAGCATCAACGATGTCGTAGCCAAAATTAAAATTATCGGGAACGTTGATGCTGAAGTTTTGTTTGAAATCTTCTTGAGAAGTAAAAGTCGTTTTGTTAAGGAATTTGTGTATCATCGTGACAGTGAATTCAAAAAGAAATTCCCCCGCCGTTACATGATGACGGCGAGTAGTTTCATGGGTTTATCGTTTAGGGCACGCATGCCGTGAGGTAGTTGAGCGTTAAAGTAAATGCTGTCGCCCACATTGAGGGTAAGCAACTTTCCGCCAATACTAATTTCCATGCTACCCTCAATAACGAGGTTGAACTCCTGACCTGCGTGCGTATTGAGGTGGAACGGCTGGTCGGCAGGTTTGGGTTCGATAGTCACAATAAAGGGATCGGCAATTCTGTCGCGGAAGCCCGCAGCAAGCGCCTGGTACTTGTACGCCTTTGAGCGCTCAATGCTCGTACCCTTACCGGCACGCGTCAAGAAATAAGTGCTCATCTTGGGCTCTTCGCCGAACATGAGGGTGTCGAGAGGAATGTTATACTGACGAGAAATCTTCTGCAACATACCTACAGAGATGTCCGAGCTACCACTTTCCGCTTTTTCATATTCCTCGCGTGAAATGCCGCACTCGCAAATAACATCGTCAATCGTAAGGTCGAGAACGTCACGAAGACCGCGCAAGCGTTCTGCAATCTGAATAATTTGTTCTTCCATAATCTTGTTGTTTTTTGCAAAGTGAAACTTAAATTGTGAATTAGGTGAAATTTTGAAAACTTCAGTTTGAATATCGTCGACAAAAGTAGCGCTATTTTTCGAATTGCACTACATAAAGTTTTAGGTTTTTACTTAATGCGCGACATTTTGTAAGGATTTGCGGAGCATACCTATGACTTCTATGTCGGCAGGGAGCCACTCCACCGTGTCAAGGTCGCTGGCACCGAGCCACCGCGCCGACTTATGCTCAAGCAGTTGGGGCGTGCCAGCCGTGATGTGGCACATAAAGCAGTGCATCGTGAGGTGAAATTGCGGGTAGTCGTAATCTACGGTGCAGAGCAACTCGCCCACGCTGATTTCAACGGCAAGTTCTTCGCGAATTTCGCGTGCGAGTGCCGCCTCGGGCAGTTCTCCCGCCTCCATTTTCCCACCCGGAAATTCCCACATTCCTTCAAATTCGCCATACCCGCGTTGCGTGGCAAAAATGGTGTTGCCCTTGCGGATAATGGCGGCAACTACTTCAATTTTTTTCATAGAAAAACGGCCTTTGTAATAACTTGAGAATCACCCCTGCTTTTGGAGCGAAAATTATTAGTAACCTTTTTTAAATTACATTACTAATAATTTTTTTTAGGTTACTAATAGTTTTTACGAGAATAGGTTTAGTTTTTGCGAGGTCGGAGGGGGGTGATTCTTTCTCCCATTTTCCCATCGGAAAATCCCTCCAAAAATCTTGGTAACAATATAGAAGTTGACCCAATATAGGGATAAGAATCATACCCCCTCCCCGCAAAGCGGCGGTGCTCCCCCTATCTTAAGGGGAGAGCGCAGTTCGGTACTCAACTAACCCCTTATACCAAGTAAACACAATGGGAAAATCTTCGTTTGAATTGTTTTAACGGAAGTATCAAACTAACTCTCCCCTTAAGATAGGGGGAGGGGACCGCTTTGCGGTGAGGGGGTATGAAATCTGACTTTGGGGTCAACTTCTATATTATTGCCAAAAATCTTAAAAACTTGGGGCTATGAGCGCCGCAACGCGCTCTAACCACAGCGCATCCGTTTCGTCAAACGCGTTGAGGCGTTCGCTGTCAACATCCAATACGCCCACAACTTCCCCGTCCCTCATAATCGGCACCACAATCTCTGAGCGCGAGGCGCTGCTACAAGCAATGTGCCCAGGAAACTGCTCTACATCGGGCACAACAATGGTGCGCGCTTCTGCCCAAGCCGTGCCACACACGCCGCGCCCTTTGCGGATGCGCGTGCAAGCCAGCAGACCCTGGAAGGGACCAAGAATGAGCATCCCCTCCTTGACGCGGTAAAAACCAACCCACCAAAAGCGGAAGGTCTCCCACAAGCACGCCGCCACATTCGCCATATTGGCAATGCCGTCGGGTTCTGTCGCTACGATTGCTTCGAGTTGGGGCAGCAGGGCGGCGTAGCGCTCCGCCTTGTCGCCCGTGTGTATGATTAAGTGTTCTGCCATCGTTGTGAGGTGCTTATATTTTTCAATAACATTTGGAATTGCCCTAAAAATATTTAACATACCCCCTCCCCGCTACGCGGTACTCCCCCTAACTTAAGGGGAGAGCGTGGTTAGATACCTTCGTTAAAACAATTCCACAGAAAAGCACATTGAGATTTTTTGATTAGTAAATAGCGTGGAACTTATTCCGCATGGCGCTCTCCCCTTAAGATAGGGGGAACCGACGCACGAAGTAAGAGCAGAGGGCAAACTTGTTTGGACTTTGCCTTACGAGAAGGAGGAAGACTGAGTGAAACGAAAGTCAAAACCGCCAAAGGCGGGGAGGGGGTATGATTCTAAATTCTATTTTGGGTCGGCGGTTATATTATGATGCTATATTTAATATTGTGTCAGCGTAATTTCCACCACCTCGGGCCATGCGCCGAAGCGGAAGGGGATGTTAGAACCTGCGCCCGTAGATACGATTAAGTGTTGCCCGCCTTCTTGATAATGTCCGCCCCACTCGTCGTAAATCCATTGGGAGGGAGAATGCCCCGCAACCTTAAATTGCATGGCATGTGTGTGTCCCGAAAGGGTAAGTCCGATGTTGGGATAGTGGGGCAGCACTTCGCGGCGCCAATGTGTGGGGTCGTGACTGAGAAGTACTGCAGGCGCTTCATTGGGAACCTGTTGCATCGCCCGCTTCAAGTCGCCGTAACTCGGGAAAGGCGGACGCGCAATGTTTTCTACCCCCACAATTGCCAGGGAGTCCGCTCCGCGACGCACGAATCGGCACGCATTGTCCACCAAGTCCCAGTGCATTCCGGCAATCTCCCGTCTTAATTTCTCGATGCGCGACTTGCGGGCGGCAAGGTCTTTTTCGGGGTGATAAGTCGTGTAGTCGTGGTTGCCCATGACGGCAAAAATACCATCGCGAGCGTGGAGTGTGGCGAGGATGTCGGAGAAGGGTGCGAGTTCGTCGGGCGAGGTATTGACAAGGTCGCCCGTGAAGACGATGAGGTCGGGATTCAGCGCATTCACCTCGCCAACGAGGCGGTGGATGTAAGCCGTGTCGCGCCCGAAAGTGCCGAGGTGGAGGTCGCTCAACTGAATGATTTTATACCCCTCAAAGCTTGCAGGTAATTGTGGCAGGGCGATGCGCTCGCGGTGCACTTCCAAGCGCTGCCATCCCCAGATGAATCCGTAGAGCGCCATACCAAATGTGAGCACTCCTACGGCTACGCCCGCCCATGTGCTTACCGTGCCACACAGGGGGTGGAGCAAGCCCAAAAGTTTGCCTATCAGGGAGAAGAGCATGAATAAAATTTTCGGCAGGCAGAAACAGAGGAACAAGCAGAAGGTGGCTTTGAGCACCCAATGGTTAGCGTGTCCCGACATAAAGCACACGACGCCTCCGACCGTCAGCAGCAGGGGCAACCAATAGAGAGCGCTCCACGCGGGAGCCAGATTTCCGCGCACATACACCCACCAGATATAAATGTCGGGCAGGAGGAGGAGAATCAGTAAGAGTATGGGGAGTAGGGGCATAAGATGCGTTTGATTTTCAGCACGGCGCTGTCCTTGCAAAATTGCATATTTTTGCCGACAGGGCAAAGGTGCGGTGGCGAAAAGCGAATTTATTTTACAACCTGACGCGCCGAGTGGTGGCAGTATCCGTTTCTTTTTCTATATTTGCAGGTAGGGACGCAAAATCTTGCGTCCGCAGTCCGCATGGAATTACTAATTCTCAACACAAAGTGCCGATTATTTCAAACTATCTCGGACATAAATTTTACTAACTCCCATATAGAAACATGAAACTCAAAACGCTTACCCTGACAGTCTTGACTGCGATGCTTTCGCTCACAGGTTGTCAAAACGAAAACACGACTATGAAACAATCAGACACTCCTGTTATCGACGCAATCATGGCGCGTCGCTCCATTCGCCAATATACTGACCAGCAAGTGCCTCGCGAACTCCTGCAGAAGATTGCAGAGTGTGGCGTCAACGCTCCCAATGCAATGAACAAGCAGGAGTGGGAAGTGCGCATCGTGGATGATGCCGCTTACCTCAATGGTGTGACCGAATTGATGAAGGAGGGAATGCCCGCCTTCGTGAATACAGACGCGCCCGGCTTCCGTAATGCCTTCCGCAACGCTACGGCGATTATCGCTGTGGCATGCCCCGACGACCCCATGGGGATGACGCTTCTCAATGTGGGATTGATGGGCGAAAATATGTGCCTCGCTGCGCAGGAACTCGGATTGGGTACTTGCGTCATGGCGGCTCCCTCAATTTTCATGACCACTAACGAATCCGCAAAACCCTATCTCGACAAATTAGGTTTCACTCCCGGCTACAAGCTCCGCTACATTCTCGGCGTAGGTTACCCCGACGAAGCGCCAGCTGCTAAGCCCCGTGATTTGAGCAAGATTAAGTTTGTGGATTAAGTTAAATTAGACAATGAAAAACTTTGGTGTAAAATCGTGGATGCTACCCCAGCCCGTTTTAATCATAGGAACTTACAACGAAGACGGCACCCCGAATGCAATGAACGCAGCTTGGGGCGGGCAATGGGATGCAAAGGAAATCATAATCTCAATGGGGGCACACGCCACTACTGAGAATCTTGACCGTTGCCCAGATTTTACCGTGGCATTCGCTACGAAGGACACGATGGTGGCGGCTGATTTCGTGGGTATCGTCAGTGCGAAAAACGATCCCGAAAAGATGCAGAAGACGGGTTGGACAAGTGTGAAGTCAGCGCATGTTGAGGCGCCCGTATTTACTAACTTTCCCATGACTCTCGAATGTCGCATTCAGCGCAAGATTGATGTGAGCGAGGAAGGCTATTATATTGTGGCGGAAATCGTGAACATTCTCGTCGATGAGCAATATCTTGGCGCCGATGGCAAACCTGACATCAACAAGATGGGACTCATCACCTACAACCCCATTCAGCATGCCTACCATGCCCTCGGTGAACAGGTGGGTAAGGCATTCTCGGATGGCAAGGCGTTGAAGTAGGCGCCTCTCCTCTCATGTAAAAATTATGGATATAATAGTAATTCTCCTCGCCTCCCTCTGTTTGATTCTCGCCTTAGTGATACTCGTTGGCAAAGGCGACTGGATGATTGCAGGGTATAATACAGCGCCGCCAAAGGAGCGTGAAAAATATAATATCAAGCGCTTGCGCATCGTGCTGTCTGTCCTGATGGTAGTCACAGCCCTCTTTGTGCTGTCAATGCTTTACACGCCACCATATCTTATTGGTCTTACGGCTCAACTCTTGGTTATAGCATGTATCGTAGGCGTCATTCTTGCAAATACTTGGGCGAAGAAATAAAGCATCCCCCTCCTCCTAAAAACTATCTCCCTGATAATTCAAACTAATCGGCACTTAATTTGAATTATCAGGGAGAAAATTTTATTTCCAAGGGAGAAAATTTTATTTCTTTGCCTTGGAATTTTTCTTGTCTATGAAGAAAGGATTTCTTGAAGATATAATGTGGCGGAATTGTGCCTCTTCATCCACCCTTTTTAAGCGATAAGGTAGAGGATGTAGATGGTGGCGATGACTTGGAGGGTGAGAATCATGGGGATGCCGATGAAAAACTTCTTGTGCTGCGTCTTGTGGCGCCACACTTGAAGGCCTAACCACGCGCCAATGCTTCCGCCGATGACGGCAAGCAGGATGAGCGTCGCTTCTGAAATGCGCCACTTCGCTTTCTTGGCCTTAAATTTGTCGATGCCGTAGATGATGAAGGTGATGAGGTTGAGGGCGAACAGAGCGTAGATGATTATTTGGAGCATAAGTGGGGGCGGATTTAGGGGATGAGCGTGATGTGAAGTTCTTCCCTCGTGCGACGCGGAATCTTCTTGACTACTTCATTATAACTGTGGCGGATGAGGCTCTGAATGAGTTTGTCGGTGAGCGTGCCGTAAAGGTTGAGTTGGTTCCAGTGTTTCTTGTTCATGTGCCAGGCACCTGTGATTTCGGGGTGGGCATCGCGGAGCGTGAGGGCGTAATCGGGTTCACATTTGAGCACAAACCATTCGGTGCGGTCGAGGTCAAGCATCGCAAAGATGCGTCCCCCGATGCGAAAGGCAAGGGTGGTTTCGTCGAAGGGGAAGTCTTCGGTGGCGAGAGGCAGGGAGAGGCAATATTCTCTGACAGATTCGATGTCCATAACCTTAATTAGTTTGCGTAGATGGGTTCGACATGCTCCTCATTAGGCCAATGTGGCAGAAAGAGTAGGGGGCGCGGGCGACCACCCAGGGCACTCCAATCAATGCGTCGGAGCGCGGAGAAATCGGGTAGGCCAAAGGCAAACGAGCGTCCGTAGAGCAGGATGGCGCCTCGGCCTTCATCAATTTTCCAAAGGCCTCCGCCGTAAGGACATTCCTCGTTCCACGCCAAGAGGTCGCGGTGCTGATACACGCGTCCGAATTTCAAAACGCCGTCTTGGTTGATGATGAATTTCTGATACATAGGTTGTTGAGGTTCTGAGGTTTTAGGTCGCTGCGCTTTAAGGTTTTAAGACCTTGCGGATAAGTTGTCTCCCTGATAAAACTTAAATTTAAGCAATAATATATTTGTTGTCCACGATAAAATATTATGGTTATGTGCTCCACCAATTTATTTATTTTTTTTAGCCACTAATGAACACAAATTTTCACTAACCAAAGGTCGCGCCAGTCAAATTCCATTCGGATTGTATTTGCCCCGCATGGCATTAGTGCCCATTGGTGCAATTCGTGGCTGAAAAAAATAATCGTTAGTGGTTTCCCAAAATATTGTTTGTGGACAACCTCTATATTACTGCCTAAATTTATTCGTAAATAGTAGCCACGATTTTTCGCGCTCCGCCGTAGTCGCGAAACTCACAGAGGTAGATGCCCTGCCAAGTGCCGAGGTTGAGGCGCCCTTTGGAGATGGGAATCGTGAGGCTTACACCGAAGAGCGAACTCTTGGCGTGCGCGGGCATATCGTCGAGGCCCTCGAGCGTATGTTCGTAATAAGGTTCGCCCTCTCGCACCAGGCGGTCCATAATCCGGCTCATGTCTGTGCGCACATCAGGGTCGGCATTCTCGTTAATGGAGAGTGCGCACGAAGTGTGTTGCACAAAAAGATTGAGCAACCCCATTTCGGGCAACGGATGGGGCAACTGCTCCATCACCTCACGCGTAATGAGGTGACAACCGCGACGCTTGGGCGCAAGTTGGAAGGTGGTTTGAGTAATCATAAAGTGAGGCGCCGAAAGCGCGGTAAAATTTTCTACGAAAGTACAAAGTTATTGTCGCATCTCCAAATCTCGCGGGCATATTTCAACCCTCATGATGAGTAACCTAAAGGGGGTGAAAATTGTTAGTAACATATTTTAAAAAAGGTTACTAATAATTTTTTTTAGGTTACTAATAGTTTTTACGAAAATAGGTTTAGTTTTTGGCGCCCGTAATAGGGGGTGATGTAAAACGGATTTTGGTGTTGTAGAAAAGTTCGTTTTTTCAACAAATTAAGTGCTCAAAAAAGAAGGTGATGATATTGGAGTTTACCCTATTTAGACATAAGCATCATACCCCCTCCCCGCCTAACGGCGGTTTTGACTTTCGTTTCACTCAGTCTTCCTCCTTCTCGTAAGGCAAAGTCCAAACAAGTTTGCCCTCTGCTCTTACTTCGTGCGTCGGTTCCCCCTATCTTAAGGGGAGAGCGCCATCCGGAACGCCCTCAACAAGTTATGCTAAGTAAATAACATGGTAATTTACTCAGTTGATTGGTTTTAACGGAAGTATCAAACCAACTCTCCCCTTAAGATAGGGGGAGGGGACCGCTTTGCGGTGAGGGGGTATGAAATCTAAATTTTAGGTCAACTGCTATATATTTGCAAAAAAGAATCCCAAGGTGCGCTTCTCGGGGGAAGTGACCTTGGGATTTTTCTGAATACGATGTGGGGTGTGAACTGACATTATCGGGCGGCGGACTTGGGCGCTTGCTTCACATTGCGGATGTGAATTTCCGTAATGAGGTTGTGATGCGTTTTGAGGTCCAAGCGGTCAACGATTCCTTCGGGGTAGGTCAGTTCGATGTAGGAATAACCATCGTCTTCGCGCACCAATTTTGCCTTCATAGGACCTTCGGGGGCGTAGCGGTTGGCTTCAAACACGCCTTCGATGTGGACGAGAAACTCCTCACGGGTGATAATGGGGTCGGGAAGGTGGTGCGAGGTGTAATACAAGTCTTTGTGGAGCACCTTGCAGAGCGGGAAGGTGTGGAAATTGTTGAAGGCTTCGAAGAGCACCTGCGTGAGCATTCCGTGCTTGTAAGCTTCGCGGGGCGACATGCGTTGTCCGGGGAGCATTGAACCGTAGTGCACCTGCGCCGTGTAGGTTGCGCCCTTCACCCAGGGGCAGCGTTCGCCCTGCTCGTCGTAGAGGGTGACATACACCATGACGGGAAGGCGCCCCGTCTGATAGTAGTGAGAAAGTCCCGGGATGACATCTTCCGTCTTGAAGCGCTCGGCGGCGTCATAGGCTTCGTCGCTCTTTACCCACAGACTTCTGTGGCGCGATGCCAAGAAGTCGATGCCTTCTTCTTCGTAGGGGGCTTCTACATCGTGACCGAGGATTTGCTTCATCACCTTTTTGGCAAACGCGTGGCGCTCGGCGTCGTTCATCGGTTCACCCATTTCTGCTGCCTTGCACTTGTGGGTAAAGCGACGCGCCGTGCCGCGCTGCGTGAGTGGCGTAAAGGTGCGAACTACTGTGCTGGGGCGCTCCTCAAAGTTGGCATGCACGCGCATCTTTCCCATGAGGATGAGTGTGCCTTCGATAGGCGCGCCCTTGGTGAGGAGTTCTTCTCCATTAGGCACCTGAAGGGTGGGGATGAATACGGAAATGTCGTGCTTCTGACCGCTGCGCAGGCTACGATAAGGGATGCCCACCTCCACTTCGTAGAGCGAGGGGATGGTGATGTCCAAGTCGTTGTAAACCTCCCCGATGGGCGCTCTGAAACGACAGATTTCGGGGTGCGGACCTCCGATTTGTACGAAGGAGTAAAGCGGGTTGGAGTTCTGCTCCTTGGAGGGCGCCACGACGGAAGTGTGATACGCCATGCCGTAGAGGTCGAAGACATAACACTGTCCCGCAAAGTAGAGGTCGCGATTCTTCAAATATTCCGTGTCGTAGAAAGTGACCTGCGTCAAAGGGTCGTCCGCAAAATGGGCAGTGATTGCCGCTTCAGCACCATTGTCGCGCTCGAGCACTTTGTCGACAACGAGGTAATGCGTGCGCGAAGAGTCAATGCGCGGAGTGATTGCCACCAATCCAGGAATGCCATTGTCGACATGAAAAATGGTTTGGATGCCCGTATTGTTGTGCAAGATGAGTTGGTGGAAGCAATCAATTTGGTGTTCGTAGGAATTTTCTGCCTTCGGAAACGACACGAAGTTCCCACCGACGGGACGCCCCTTGCGGAGGCACAACTGCGTCCATTTGTCTAAGAGGGTGGCAGAAGAGTGCTCCTTGTCTCGGATAATGCTCTTCCAAATATTCGTGTCCCAAGAGAAGTCGCCCTCATATCTTGCCGTCGTGCGCTTGTGCATAATAATCCCGAGACCGACGATTGCCCCTGCATGCATCGCGGTAAGGCACGCGTGGAATTTTTCTTCGGCAACCGACAAATCGTAGTTCCTAAAAGCCACCTCGTAGCAGCAATCGCAGAGCGACAACCATTGAGAATGCTTGTCGGAATCACTTGAAAACCAAATGCCAAGTTCGTCCTCAATAAATTCATCCATAGCGTCTTCACCGCGCGGTGCTGCCATGATGCCGAACAGCGCAGTGGCGTCGATGGGTGCCTCTTGTTGGTAGAAAAACCACGAAGCCCCTGCGCCCAAAGTTAAGCAAAAGCGCAGGGAAGTCTTCCGACGGTGCCCCTCCGAGAACTCCTGTCCTTCCGTCTCAAACCAATGATCCAACGAATGAATCATCATCCGATTAAGTTCCGGGAGTTGCGCAATCAAATGCGGATTGACCTCGCAACTTAAGGAAGGTATGTAGCTAAAATCGTAAGCGTGCTGAAGAAGTTGGCAGATCACCTGCTCGTCTCTTGCTGTAGTCATAAGTGGTGTGTAGTTTGAGTCTAAAAAATGTTTCTGAAGGTTGGTTCCCAGTAATTAACCCTATTCAGTTGTGGGAATCTCCTCAACATTCGTATAACTATTTTTTTCGCGTGGTGTAAACGGACGCAAAGTTAGTAAAGATTCTGCAAGTCTGCATACAGGAACGAGTCTCTTCTCTACAAAGAGATGAATGAAAAAGTCGGTTCCCCTTTTCTGTGTTAAGGTCGCTCGCCAGATAGAACGTAATATTTGTACAAACAAAGTGGGTGTGTCAAGCATTAAACTGACACACCCACTTAAGTTTTTATCGTAGGTTCTGATGAATTACTTTACTTCTTCAAAATCTGCATCCTGGATGTTTTCCTTGCCGGGCTTCTGTGATGTGCTTTGGTCAGCACCGCCGGCGTTGAAGCCTGCGTCGGGACCGGGCTGTGCACCTGCCTGGCTGTACATTTCTGCACTTGCAGCCTGGAATGCTGTGTTGAGTTCAGCCATAGCGGCATCGATAGCAGTTACATCCTGTGCCTTGTGAGCATCCTTGAGCTTAGAGAGGGCAGCTTCGATGGGCGCCTTCTTGTCTGCGGGAAGCTTGTCGCCGAGTTCCTGAAGCTGATTTTCAGTCTGGAAAATCATTGAGTCAGCCTGGTTAATCTTCGCAATGCGTTCCGCTTCCTTCTTGTCAGCTTCAGCATTTGCTTCAGCTTCAGCCTTCATGCGGTCGATTTCTTCCTGGCTGAGACCAGAAGATGCTTCGATGCGGATAGTCTGTTCCTTACCAGTTGCCTTATCCTTTGCAGAAACCTTGAGGATACCGTTAGCGTCGATGTCGAAAGTAACTTCGATCTGAGGAATACCACGACGTGCGGGAGCGATACCTGCGAGGTTGAAGCGACCGATTGACTTGTTCTGTGCAGCCATAGGACGCTCACCCTGGAGTACGTGGATGGTTACTTCGGGCTGGTTGTCTTCAGCTGTTGAGAACACCTGGCTCTTCTTGCAGGGGATCGTAGAGTTTGCATCGATGAGCTTAGTCATCACGCCACCGAGTGTTTCAATACCCATTGAGAGGGGAGTAACGTCGAGAAGCACGATGTCGCCCACACCTTCTTCCTTGTTCAAGATAGCACCCTGAATAGAAGCACCAACTGCCACTACTTCGTCGGGGTTTACGCCCTTAGAAGGAGCCTTACCGAAGAAGTCTTCAACGAGCTGCTGGATTGCGGGAATACGAGTAGAACCACCCACGAGGATAACTTCATCGATTTCAGACTTTGAGATGCCTGCGTCGCTAAGCGCCTGTTCGCAAGGAACCTTACAAGCCTGGATGAGGTTGTGAGCAAGCTGTTCGAACTTCGCACGAGTCAAGTTGCGCACGAGGTGCTTGGGACCAGAAGCAGTTGCTGTGATGTAGGGAAGGTTAATCTCAGTAGCAGCAGAGCTTGAGAGTTCGCACTTCGCCTTTTCCGCAGCTTCCTTCAAGCGCTGCATTGCCATGGGGTCGAGTGAGAGGTCTACGCCTTCTTCTGCCTTAAATTCAGAAACGAGCCAGTCAATGATTACCTGGTCAAAGTCGTCACCACCGAGGTGAGTGTCACCGTTTGTAGAAAGCACTTCAAACACGCCACCACCAAACTCGAGGATAGAAATATCAAACGTACCGCCACCAAGGTCAAAGACAGCAATCTTCATATCCTTGTGTGCCTTGTCAATACCGTAAGCAAGCGCAGCCGCAGTAGGTTCGTTCACGATACGCTGTACGTTAAGACCGGCAATCTGACCAGCTTCCTTTGTAGCCTGACGCTGTGAGTCAGAGAAGTAAGCGGGAACGGTGATAACAGCGTCTGTAACTTCCTGACCGAGGTAGTCTTCAGCAGTCTTCTTCATCTTCTGAAGCACCATTGCAGAGATTTCCTGGGGAGTGTAGTTGCGACCGTCGATTGCTACGCGGGGCGTGTTGTTTTCGCCCTTCACTACGTCGTAAGGCATGCGCGAAACTTCCTTCGCAACCTGGTCGTAAGTTTCACCCATGAAGCGCTTGATAGAATAGATAGTGCGCTTGGGGTTTGTAATCGCCTGACGCTTTGCGGGGTCACCCACCTTGCGTTCGCCGCCTTCTACGAAAGCTACGATAGAAGGCGTAGTGCGCTTACCTTCAGCGTTAGTAATTACAACAGGTTCATTACCTTCAAAAACTGATACACAAGAGTTAGTTGTACCAAGGTCAATACCAATAATCTTTCCCATAATAGTATGTGTTTTATTTGTTAATATTCAAGTTGACGTAATTGTTTACACCCTATATTAAGCAACTACCGTGCCAAAAACGCAAATTCTCGGATTTTTCTAAGATTTTTTTTGCCCCGTGTATGACATTTTGGCAGAAAACCTGCCACCACACCCCTCCATAAGACGCTTCCTCCGCCCAAAACCAGAATTTCTCACCGCGTCATCCCTCCCTCGGCGCTATACATATAACATATACACGCGCGCGATACGGCGGGCGAAAACCGCTTCTGCAATACCCGCCCCCGACTGCGAATTTTCAGGAAAAAAACGGGTAAAAAATCCGCCCCTGTAACTATCTGAAAATAAAACACCTTTAAAGGCAAAAATTATTAGTAACCTTTTTTAAATTACATTACTAACAATTTAAATTATGTTACTAATAATTTTCACCACAATAGGTTTAGTTTTTCGGAGGTCGGATGTGGCCTATTTTTTGAGAAATTAATGTAAACAAAATTTAAGTTCTTTTGCTATCCCTGTATGCCAAAACATGGTGGCAAATAGGTAATATTGAGGAGGTTGAGGATTTCGTGTCTTAAAAGTTTCGTGGTGTTTGCAAAAATTAAGGTAACTTTGCTCGGTTATGTACGAATAAAGCCCTGCGCAGGAGGCAGTTCTTCGCGCTGGCGCACAGAGAAATTCAAATCATTCTTTATAATTTTTATCATGAATCTAAAACAAATTCAGAGAAGTGTGTTGAGCCTTCTCTTGTGTCTCTCCGGCACAACAATGGCTGCGCAGCAGGTGATTTTCCCGCAGCAGCAACAGGCAGGAGTGGCAGTGGTGAGCGTAGTAGACAATGTCTATACGCTTCAAAATGACTTGTTTGCCGCACAGTTTGTGAAGGCAGACGGTACGCTTACCTTTGGCGGAAGCGAAGCCCTCGGTTTGATTGCCGGCAGTGAAATCTTTAAGATTGCGCTTGCTGACGGTACGGAAATTCCTGCCTCAGCATTCACGCTTGGCGAGGTGGTAACAGAAACACTTACTGGCGATGCTACTGCGGTAAAGGCAGCGCGTCGATATAATGGTCAGCAGATTAAGGCAACCTTTACGCATGCCAATGGTCTTGAACTTGAGTGGCGTGCCGTGCTCCGCGATGGTTCTCACTACCTCCGCACAGAGCTTGACATTAAGAACGCCGGCGATGCGGCTATTGCAATGAACAGCATTACGCCCATGATGTACACCGTGAAGAATGAAGATGGCGCTAATGCTCCTGCCGTAGTTGGTAATACGCGTGGTGCGCTCATTGCCAGCGACAAGATTTTTGCAGGTCTTGAAACGCCTACTGCATTCAATACCTCAGGTGCTGCGACAGACTTGGAGCAGTTTGTACTCAAGGCATGGGACGGCGCTAACTCATGGGCTTGGACTCCTGAGGATAGCGAAATTCCCGAAAATATTAAAAGTTTGAGTCAATATGCTTCGGGCACAGTAAACGCGTCGCGCGGTTATCTCGTGTTCCGCAAGGCGGGTGACTGCACAATTACATTTGATTACACAAATGGTAGCAACCGTTTGCAAATTCTCGGTGTAGACATCATCGGACTTAACGGTGCGGTGGTAGATAGCGACTATCACTTCGGTTTCACTGGTGGTAGCGATAGCAATCGCGATTACACCGTAACCATTCCCTCTGCAGGCGCTTACATGGTGCGTTTCTTTGTTACCAATACGGGTAATGGCGAGGGGTATAGCAGTGTAGGTACGATTGCTTATAGTACAAAGGTTACACAACCCGAATTGATTTACGACTTGGCTTCTACTGCAACGCCTTATCTCACTCCCGAGGTTGTAGAAGTGCCTGAGGTTGAAGTAGAAGAAACTTTGCCCGAAAAGGTATTTACTTTGCAGGCAGGCATGCCCTACTACTTTGCAGCCAATGTGCAGGGTTCTCCTTATTATTTGTATATTGATGGTGCTGGCGCGCTCAAGACTTCTACGACTTGCGATACAGAAAACGTAAACTATAAGTGGACGCTTGAAGCAAATGGTGATGGTTGGAATATCAAGAATGGTGGAGGTAAGTATCTTTCCTATTCTCCCAGACTTAAGGCTGGAGATGCTGCTTATAAATTCCAACTTACAGGTGATGTTGTAGTTGAAGCATTTGGTGCTTTCGCTCTTTACAACCCCACTTCTTCGGGTGGTAAGTACATGGTAACCAAGAACGATGGTAGCGCTTTTGACCAAAACGGTACACCAGCTAATGCCGCTTGGTGCTCAGACTATGTATTTACGCCTTGCCCTGAAACAGTAGGTTCTTTGACTACTAACGACGCTACTTATACAGATAATTGGGTAAGTTCGTGGACAGGTTTCAGTGATTGGACAGGTGAACTTCCTAACAATGTAACAAAGGCGGGTACTGCCAAGTTTAAGGATACAGGATTCTATGCAGTGAGTGGCGGTCTTGTAAATGTTTTGTTTGACTACACTTCAGGAAGTCACGGACTTTATGTGTTAGGTTTGCAGGTTGTGGATGCCAACAATAATGTTGTAGCACAGCAATTCAAGAATGGCTTTACAGGTTCAAGCAGCACCACTTCTTATAGCGTATATGTTCCTGAAGCGGGTGCATACAAATTGCGCTATATTGTAGATTACAATCTGAATGATGGTAGTAACACGAATGGTGATATTACTATTACTTATACAGTGGTGAATAGCATTACTGCGACTCAGTCTCAGACAGATTCTTGGACTTCAGCATGGACTGGTTTTGTGGATTGGACGGGTGAATTGCCTGCTGGCGTTACAAAGTCGGGTACAGCTAAGTATATCGACAAGTCTTATGGTTTGAAGGTTGGTGATTTGAGCGTTCATTTTGACTATACAGGTGGCAGCCACGGCCTTTATGTATTGGGCGTGCAGTTATTTGACTTGAACGACAATGTTGTTGCTGAAGAATGGAAGAACGGTTTCACAGGTTCAAGTTCTGAAGTTACTTACAATGTAAAGGTTAAGAAAGACGGACTTTACAAGGTGCGCTATATTACAGACTATTGTAATGGAGGTACTGCTACCAATGGTACAATCACTCTCTCATTGGAGGAATCAAAAACTCTTGGCACTATCAATGAAGATGAAACTATCTCTCACGCTTGGGTTCCTGCAGATTGGAAAACTATTCCTGCCGCAGAAATTCCTAACCGTGTAAACGAGGTAGGTTGTACAGATGAAAATGCTCGCGTGATTGAGCAACAGATTACAATTACTTCTGCAGGTACTTTGAGCGTAGAATTTGACTATCAGAGTGGTAACCACAAACTTATTCTTGCTGGTGTAGACCTTGTTGATGAAACGGGTCAGGTGGCAGTAGATGATTACCATGCTGGTGAAACAGGTGGTGTTGATGCCAATAATGTGTATAAACTTAATGTTTACGCTCCTGGTACTTATACGCTCCGCTACTTTGCTAATAATATTGAGTCTATCAACTCTACAGGTAATATTAACATCAAGTTGACTGTAGATTACACCATTCACCTTATTGCTCCCGCTACTACTCCCATCGCAGGTAAGTGGAGCCGTAAGACGGATTTGAAGGTTGGCGAAACTTGGAAGGTGGGTGCCGTTGTGGGTGTAATTGCTCCCGGACAGGCACGTCGTTCATTCCTTTGCTATTCAGAACGCGAGCGTGCAGTACCCTGGCGCCCAGTTCCTGCTTACATTTCTTGGTATGAAGTAAATATCGACCGCAATAATGCTGCTCCTGGTAGTGAACCCAATAACTTTACCGAACAGGATTGTTTGCCCATTCTTAGAGCATGGAAGGAACAACTCTATGACAAGTATGGCGAAGCTCCTTATGCTTTCGTTTGGGATGATGGTTGGGATACTTATGGTGAATGGCAGTTCCATGCTGGTTTCCCCCAAGGCTTTACCAATATGGATAATATCGGTCGTCAGATGGGCGCAGGTCAAGGTGCTTGGCTCGGTCCTGTTGGTGGTTATGGTACTTCAGGTGGTTATCGCCGTAATTATTGGAGTAGCAAGGGCGGTATGATTCTCAGTAATCCTGCTTACTATAATGTCTTTGTGAATGCTGTTACAGGTTTGCTCCGAGACAAGGGTTACGACTTCCGCTTCTTTAAGTTTGACGGTATTTCAGACCTCTTCTCTGCTACAGGACCTAAGGCAAATGCTACTGGTGATGAAGACGCTGAAGCAATTATCATGGCAGAACAAGTACTCCGTGGCATCAAGGAAGATGTGTTCCTTAACACTACAGTAGGTACTTGGGCGTCACCCTTCTGGTTCCAGTATACCGATGCTGTTTGGCGTCAGGAAAAGGACTATGGCGAAATTGGTAATAACTCTAACGACCGCGAAAACTGGATTACATATCGCGACCGTCTTGTTTACCAAAACTTCGTACAGAATTCTCCCCTCTGTCCCATCAATACTTTGATGACACACGGTTTTATCTTCACAAACTTCAGCGAACCTGCAAGTACAAGTCGTGATTGGAATGCCGTAGTACGCGAATTGCGTTGCGCCTTTGCTTGTGGTTCGGGTATGGTAGAACTTTACAACGACTACGCCCTTACCAACGCTTTGGTAAATCCCGCAACAGGTAATGCTGGTGAACTTTGGAAGGAAATAGCAGAGTGCATGAAGTGGCAGCGTAAGAATGCAGATGTTCTTCCCGATATTCACTGGGTAGGTGGTAATCCTTGGACGGGTAGCAAGGCTGAGGTTTACGGCTGGGCTGCTTGGAACGCAAAGAACGCTGTACTCACACTCCGCAACGGTGCTAACGACGCACAGGAATATACTTTCACACTCCGTGAAGCATTTGATATTCCCGAATATGTGAATACTACAATCACATTGACAAAGGCATTTGCTGACCAACTCGCTTTGACAGGTTTGACAGAAGGCACTGCTATCAATATTGATACTCAGCTCACAGTAACCCTCCCCGGTTCTTCTGTATATGTATTTGACGGTGTGGATGGCGTAACAGCAACTGCTGATGTGGCTCCTATCGTAGTGGAAGTGGGTGCGTATGAACTTGCAACGTTCTGTGCAGAACATGCTACAGCAATTCCCGATGGCGTAAAGGCGTATGTGGCTTACGAACGTCCTGAAATTCCCAGCGACGAAAACTCAATGGGTGTGCTCGTTATGGAAGAAGTGACAGACGTTATTCCTGCAAACACAGGTGTTGTGCTTCGTGCGGCGAAGGGTACTTACAACTTTGAGTATACTACAAATGCTGCTCAGAATGTAGATGGTAATCTCCTTCAGGGTTATGCCGGTCGTGCAGAATACGACGTGGTAGTAAAACCTGCTGATGCAGTAAACTATGTGCTCACAGTAATGGACGGCGTCGCTGCCTTCTACCGTAAAGACAACCACTTTAAGGTGTACCGCAACAAGGCGTATTTGTGTGTGCCCACAGCAAGTTTGGCGAAGGGTTTCCGTATGCAGTTTGAAAATGCGAATGGAACAACAGATGTTTCAGACGTACTTCTCAAAGATGTAAACGCACAGACTGTGTTTGACCTCCAAGGTCGCCGCGTACAGAATCCTCAAAAGGGTGTGTATGTTGTTGGTGGCAAGAAGGTGATTTACTAATTCCTAAGAAATGATGATGACAATGAATAAGAAACAATTTTATGTAACTCCCCAATTAAGAGTTATTGAGTTGGGAGCAGTAAATCACTTGCTTGGTGCTTCTAAAGAAGTAGGTACATCCGACAAAGTTACAGGTGACGATGCTGTGATGAATAACGCTTTGCAGCAGCCCTGGTCTCACACTTGGGAATAAAAAAGCAACTCCTTATCTATTTGATAAGCGCATATAAAAATCAGCGACTGTGCCTTGAGCGCAGTCGCTGATTTGTTTTTAGGAAGTGGGGGAGTGGGAGGTTTAACTTCTCACCTGTCCTTCGCCGCGAACGAGCCATTTGTAAGTGGTAATTTCTTCTAAAGCCATGGGGCCGCGGGCATGGAGTTTTTGCGTGCTGATACCGATTTCGGCGCCGAGTCCAAACTGCGCACCGTCGGTAAATGAGGTGGGCGCGTTGACGTATACGCAAGCGGCGTCAACAAGACTTTGGAAGCGGCGGATGCTTGCCTCGTCGCGACTCACGATACACTCGCTGTGCCCCGACCCGTATTGTGCGATGTGCGCAATGGCTTGTTCGGCGCTTTCAACGGTGAGCACGGACATTTTATAGTCCAAATACTCCGTGCCATAAGCATCCTCGGGCAGCGGTTCAAGGAGTTCGGCGGGATAACTTCCTGTGAGCGCCTCCATAGCAGGGGCGTCGGCATAAATAATTACGCGATGGGCCGCCATAGGTGCGCAAATGTGGGGCAAATCCGTAAGGCGGTCGCGATGAATCAAGAGGCTGTCGAGGGCGTTGCACACACTGACGCGACGCGTCTTGGCATTGACCACAATGCGTTGGGCAAGGTCGCGTTCGGCAGTAGCATCCACGAAAGTATGGCACACTCCGGCGCCCGTTTCTATCACAGGAATCGTCGCCTCAGAGCGCACAAAATTGATGAGGTTACTGCTGCCACGCGGGATGATAAGGTCTACCCATCCGCGAGCATGAAGCAGGGCGGTAGTTGCTTCGCGCGTTGAGGGCAGAAGGGTTGCAATGCGCGGGTTAAGACCTTGTTCGACGAGCACTTCGGAGATGAGCGCTACGATGGCGCGGTTTGAACATTCGGCATCACTACCGCCTTTCAATACACACGCACTTCCTGCTTTCAAGCAGAGGGCAAAGACATCGAAACTCACATTGGGGCGCGCTTCATAGATAACTCCGATAACGCCAAAGGGCACTGCCACGCGCTGCAACTGAAGTCCGTTGGGCAACGTCGATTCGCGCAACACCCTTCCCAAAGGCGAGGGCAACGCCGCCACATTGCGCATGTCGGCAGCAATACCTGCGAGGCGCTCGGCGGTAAGTTTCAGTCGGTCATACTTGGGGTCAGCGGCGTCCATGCGTTCCAAATCCTGAAGGTTGGCAGCAAGGAGGCGCTCGGTCTGTTGCTCAATCGCATCAGCTACGGCGAGGAGCACTGCATTTATTTGCTCCGGCGCGAGCAACAGCAAGTCGCGGCTGGCGGAGCGTATTTCTTGGAAAATATTGGTAAGTGACATGTTTTTGGAAATGAGGGAGGAGAAATGAGAGAGGAGAAAGACCTTGCGGGACGCCTATTGCTTGTCTCGCAAACCATCTTGCCTACTCGTACCTTGTTTACTCGTGCCGCACCGCCTTACTTATTCACCGGTTCAAAGCAAGTGAAGCAGGCGCTTTCGGGGTTAAACACGAGCGAGGTAAGGATGCCTTCGCGCTTGCCGTTGGCAATCCAAACGGCAATGCCTTCGTCGGCCACCTTGCGGGCGATGGTGCACTTCGTTTGCATCCCGCCTCTGCCAAAAGCCGACTTCGAGGTTTGGATGTACGCATCCAGTGAGCGCCCCGCCTCTACGCGGCGAATGATTTCGGCACCCTCCGCTTCGGGAGGCCCATTGTAGATGCCGTCAACGTTGCTCAGCAGGAAGAGCGCCTGCACGTCCATCATCGTGGCGATGAGTCCTGAGAGTTCATCGTTGTCGGTAAACATCAGTTCGGTAATGCTCACCGTGTCGTTCTCATTGACGATGGGCAACACGCCGTTTTGCAGCATCACGCTCATGCAGTTGCGCTGATTTTGGTAGTGGCGCTCGGTACTGAAACTCTCTTTGAGCGTCAATACCTGCCCCACGTGAATGCCATATTCGCGGAAGAGTTCGTAATATCGGTTCATGAGTTTCGCCTGTCCCACGGCGGAGAAGAGTTGGCGCTGATCAACGGTGTCGAGTGTGCCCAGCGGCATGTTGCGCAACTCGCTGCGCCCGCAGGCCACGGCACCCGAGGAGATGAGTATCACTTCAATACCCGCACTGCGGAGCTGGGCGATTTGATCTACCAGCGCCGACATGCGGGTAATATCGAGCGTGCCGTCTTGTCGGGTGAGCACGTTGCTGCCCACCTTGACGGCGATGCGTTTATAGTTGGAGGGAGAAATCATAGTCGTTTTTGTGTTGAAAAATGGGATGAAATTTAGCGCTTGTAACTACTTGAAAATCTGTAGCGCTTTATGGGCGAAATTATTAGTAACCTTTTTTTAATTACATTACTAATAATTTAAATTAGGTTACTAATAATTTTCACGACAATAGGTTTAGTTTTTTTGAGAACGGTTTGCGGGATGAATTTTCCCCGAATTGAGAGGCACGTTTTAACCTCCCGCGTTTACTTCATTGCGGCGCGAAGTCCTTGCTGCACACTCGTAGTAAATCCTGCTTCCTCCATGGCGTTAAGTCCGCGAATGGTGAGTCCGCCGGGGGTTGTCACCTTGTCGATTTCCGCTTCAGGGTGCGCCCCCTCTTGTGCCAACAGGTCAATGGCGCCTTGCAGGGTTTGGCAAACGATGCTTTGTGCCTCGGCAGGGCGGAATCCGAGTTCTACACCGCCCTCCATGGCTGCACGGATGTAGCGCAGGGCGAAGGCAATGCCACACGAGGCGAGCGAGGTGGCTGCGGGCATCAACTCTTCCTTAATAAGCATCGTTTTGCCCATGGGCGCGAAGAGGCGGAGTAGGGCTTCGTCGAGCGTGGGAGTGCTGCGCAGCGTAGAGATAAACGTCATGCTGCTGCCTAAGGCTATTGCCGTGTTGGGCATAATGTGACAAAGGGTGGGGGCGGGAGAGTCCGTGTGGCACGGCAGTAGGGCGTCGATGTCGCTGAGACTTACGCCGCCCGCCAGCAAAGCAATCACTTGGCGCTCGTAACTGAGGGCACCGCTGATTTCGGCAATCACCTGCGCGATGAGCCAGGGTTTTACCGCTAAGATAATGAGGTCGGCGCCACTGACGGCTTCGCAGTTGTCGGTAGTAGTTACGACCTGCGGAAACTCACGCTTCAGAGCGTCGAGTTTAGCGGTTGTGGGGTTGGAAAGGCGCACCGTGTGTTCCGATGTGGACTTCAAGATGCCGCGTGCTACGGCGCCGCCCATATTTCCGGCGCCTATGATGGAGATAATCATGTGTCTTATTATATATATGAGTGGGGCAAGGGGTGAGGCGGGGCGCAGCGCGTCGATTTGTGGAGTGTGACAGCGCGCGCTGAGGCGCTCCGTGCGGTTGCCCACTAAAATGTTGCTGGCAAAGGTAACATTTTTATAGAATAAGGGTGCGGTTTGTTGCAAAAAGTTACTGAGAAGGGGTGAGAATTGTGTTTTTGAACACAAAATCTGTGGCGCGTGTAAGAAAATGTTATAATTTGATAAAATTTTTAATCATTTTGTATTGCCGTTCCAAAATAAAGTTTCAAATTTGCCAAAGAGATATTCACCAACCCCTAAGAGAGGGCGCCGTGGCGGAGGCATTTCTCAGCGCTACACCTTCGAATAGGAATAAATTAAACTTATCTACTATGAAAAAAATTATGTTGAAGAGCGCTGTAGTTGCGCTTGCTGGAACAATGTTGTTCACATCGTGCATCGGTTCATTCTCTTTGTTTAACAAGCTCGCTGAGTGGAACACTCAGGCAACTGGCAACAAGTATATCAATGCCATTATCGGCGTAGTTATTTCTCCTGCTTATAGTATTGCACTCTTCGCTGACTGGTTGGTGCTCAACTCTGTAGAATTTTGGACAGGCGAACAGTTGCTTGCTGAAGTTGGTAAAACGCAACCCGTTGTAGGTCGAGACGGAGACTTCTACCTCATCACAACAATCGTTGACGGTTACAGCATCAGTAATGAAACTAAGAAGCAAACTTCTTATCTGAAATTTGATAAGGAAAACAGCGTTTGGAGTTATGAAGCAGACGGTCAGGTTAGCAAGTTGCTCCGCGTGAATGCTGACAACACATTGACAGTGTTCCTTCCCACAGGCGAAACTATGGACGTAACTAACGACGCTCAAGGTTTGCAGCAGGTAAAGGCAATGCTCAATCCCACAGTTCCTTTCATGGCAGCGAACTAATTCGTCAATTTTCTCTGAATGATATACTAAAAACGGAGGCAATGTCACGCGTAAGTGACATTGCCTCCGTTGCTTTTGGGGAGTTCAGGGATTTATTTTTCATCCTCTAACTTAATTTCATCTGCGCCTTCGCTCATGAGGTCTGTGCCCCAGTGGCTGTCGGCGAGGCGCAGCTCGCGGTCGCGCACTTCCTTAGCCTTGCGTGCGTAAACGATAAGGCGGAGCGATTGACTGTAACTGAAGTAGTTCCACATCCAGTTGAAGAGCACGATAATCTTATTGCGCACACCGAGGATAGAACGTAGGTGCACCACCAACCACATCAACCAAGCGAAGAACCCAGCCATTTTGATGTTCTTAAATTCTGCCACCGCGCGGTTGCGACCAACGGTTGCCATTGTGCCGAGGTTGAGGTAGCGGAAGGGTTTGAGGTCTTTGCCCTTCTCTAAGCGCACTAAGTTTTTCGCAAGAAGGCGTCCCTGCTGTATGGCAACTTGCGCCAACTGGGGATGTCCGCCCTTCCAATCGGGGTCTCCTTCTTCCATGATGCACTGGTCGCCGATGCAGAATACTCCGTCGAGTCCCTCTACGCGGTTGAAGGCGTCAACCTTAATGCGTCCGCCACGACCAAGACAGGTTTCGGGCAAATTACCTACGCGCTGTGCTGCCACACCACTCACCCAAATGAACGTACGTGTAGCGATGCTGCTACCATCCTTGAGCATGACGCGATGATCCTGATAGTCGGTCACCATCTTATTGAGCAACACATTCACACCCATCTCGCGGAGGTACTGCTCAACGTGTGCCGAAGATTCAGGACTCATGGCGGGAAGCAAGCGTGGACCAGCCTCTACCAAATAAACATTCACGAGGCTCGAGGGAAGGTCGGGGTAGTCTTTAGGAATGATGTATTTTTTCATCTCTGAGAGCGCGCCTGCCACTTCTACGCCTGTCGCGCCACCACCTACGATTACCACGTTCAGAAGTTCCATGCGCTCGCGGTCGCTTGCACAAGTAAGGGCGCGCTCAAGGTTTTCGAGCAACGCATTCTGAAGTCCCATGGCTTCGCTCACATTCTTCATCGGGATGGCAACTTCCTCTACATGCTTGTTGCCAAAGAAATTTGTGGTAGTTCCGGCAGCAAGCACGAGGTAGTCATACTTCACCTTACCGATAGAAGTCTGAATAATCTTGTGTTCGGGGAAAATAGAACGCACCTTAGCCATACGGAAATAGAAGTCCTTATGACTTTGGAATATCTTACGGAAGGGGAAGGAGATACTACTGGGTTCGATACCCGAAGAAGCAATCTGATAAATCAGGGGAGGGAACTGGTGGTAGTTGTTACGGTCAATCAAAACTACCTGGAAGTTTGACTTGCGGAGCTTATTTGCCAACTTAAGGCCACCAAAACCGCCGCCTACTATAACTACACGCTTCTTTTCCGTTTGAGGTACGTTGAAACTCATGTCACAGAGATTTTTAATATTTAAAGTTGTAAGGCATAAGGAAATACCTTTCTCATGCAAAGTTACTGACAACGCGTTGAAGCGCAAAGTATTTCAAACATATTTTACTGAAAACCGCATTACTTTAGGGGCTGTAGAAAAGTTTTTGTGTATTTTTGTCAACTGAAAATTGAAAACAAAATACGATTATGAAAATAGGAGATAAAGTTAGGTTCCTCAACGAAGTGGGCGGTGGTCGCGTTGCGGGATTCCAGGGTAAGAACACCGTGCTTGTGGAAGATGAAGACGGATTTGAAATTCCCATGCTCATCACGGAGTGCGTGGTGATTGATACGAACGATTACAACATTCCCGTGAAGACTGAGGACAAGGGTCAAGTGTCTAAGGTCAAACCTCAAGAGTCAAGCGACGCAGACGATGAATCCCACCTCCTGCGCCCCATGACCTTTAAGGCAAAACCTGTGGAGCGCCGCGGCGGAGATATGCTGAACATCAGCCTCGGTTTTACTCCCGTAAACGTGCGCGAGTTAAGTTCTACGGCATTTGAAATGTACCTCATCAACGATTGTAATTACACGCTCAGTTTTACCCTGCTTACGCAAACCAACAGCGCTTGCCACGTGCGCCACAGCGGTGTGATTGAACCCAACACAAAACTTTTCCTCGAGGAATTTGACCGCAGCGACCTTCCTGAGTTAGAAAAACTTACGCTGCAAGCAATAGCGTATAAGGCGGAGAAACCCTTCCTGCCCAAAGCGCCTGTCTACGTGGGCTTCCGCTTAGACTGCCCGAAGTTTTACAAACTCCACACCTTCGGCGAAAGCATCTTCTTTGAGCAGCCTTCTTACATCGTGGATGTTATGAAGGACGACCAACCCGCGCGCTCCGTCTTCATCGACGCTAAGCAACTGCGCGACGCGATTATTGAACCCAAGCGTGAAGAACGACCTCAGGTGCAAACCGCGCGCAACACGATGCGCAACGGCATCATTGAAGTAGATCTCCACGCCTCAGCCATCCTCGAAACGGAGCAAGGCATGGACAGCAAGGCGATACTGGAATACCAACTTCAGGTATTCCGCGAAGAGATGCAGCAGCGCATTAAGAAGAAGGGCACCAAGATTGTCTTCATCCACGGTAAGGGCGACGGCGTGCTCCGCAACGCAATTATAAAAGAACTTCGCCAAACCTACAAGACCTGCATTTTCCAAGACGCCTCCTTCCGCGAATACGGATTTGGGGCTACGATGGTGATTGTAAAATAATGGTAATGATATAGCAGTTGACCCAATATAGGGATAAGAATCATACCCCCTCCCCGCCTGCGGCGGTACTCCCCCTATCTTAAGGGGAGAGCGCCGTTCGGAACGCAAATAACCCGATTATACCGTGTAAACCATCTGGTCATTTTTCGGTTGAATTGTTTTAACGGAAGTATCAAACTAACTCTCCCCTTAAGATAGGGGGAGGGGACCGCTTTGCGGTGAGGGGGTATGAAATCTGACTTTTGGGTCAACTTCTATATTATTGCCTTTTTTTTACCGTATAAAAAGCAAATGGAGACCTCCCATTAGGGAAGCCTCCATTTAGATAGGTTATGATATAGCAGTTGACCCCCAACGATAAATTGTGCTTTTTCAGCAGACCCCTCCGCCCTTCGGGCACCTCCCCTAACTTAGGTGAGGAATTTCAGTCACTTTTTTTCGCTGTAATTTCCAGTGAAAAATTTTAACGAGGTAGACAAACCTAAATTCTCCCTCTAAGTTAGGGGGGAGCCCCGCGAATGCGGGGAGGGGGTCTGTTGAAAACGATTAGGGGAAACTCCTATATCATTGCCTTTATATATATTATATAATGTGTAGCAGCCGTTGCGCGCCGAGCGAAACTACTCACTACTATTTACGGACTACTAACCGCGCACCGCGCCTTACTGCTTCACCAACGTAAAGTCGTCGATGAGCACGTCAGAAGCCGTGTGCGAACTGCTGGTCTTGGGATTCATGATTACCAAGCAGAGGGTTGTTTCTGCGTCAAGGGTAAACGTATGGGTTACCAAGGTCCATTCACTGGGAATGTCGTTGACATAGTCGCCGTACTTATAGTTTGAAGAGTCGGCAGTACCGTCGGCCTTCATAGGAACGTAACCGGGGCGCACGCTTGAAACGGCGCTGGTTGCAGCCTTAGCGTAGAAACTCATGGTGTAAGTGCCTGCTGCCAAAGTAGTTTCCTGATATGCCAAGCGCTTGTTAGAGGCGCTATTTGCCTGCACACAAACGGCATACTGACCGCCGCGCGCATCGGTGCTCTGCGAGAGGGTTGCGCTGCTTGCCGTAGACTTACTCTTCCAGTAGAGGGGTGTAGCGCCGTCCCAGAGTTCGAAATCGCCGTTCTGAATTTCAGAACCCGTTGAGGGCACTTCGGGAGCGTCACCACCCTGCTCGGGAGTGTCGGGAGTGTCGGTTGCGCCACCGTCTAAGATGCCACCGTCGTTGGTAGTGAGCGTGAAGTCGTCAATAAGCACGTCAGCACCGGGGTTCTTAGAGTTCATGATCACGAGCGAGAGGCGCGTGTCGGCAGCGAGGGTAAATTCGTGCGTCACTTCCACCCATTCCGTGTTGCTAATATTATTGGTGTAGTCGCCATAGACGTATGAACCCACCTTATTAGCATCATCAACAGGAGTATAGCCGGGGCGCACGCTTGCACCCGTAGCAGTAGCCGCCTTAGCGTAGAACTTCATGGTGTAAGTACCCGCCTTGAGCGTCATTTCCTTGTAACCGATGCGCTTATTCGCAGAATTTGTACCGCCTACGCGAACGGAATAACTACCGCCGTGAGCGTCGGTGCTCTGTGAGAGCGAAGCGTTACCCGCTGTAGAAGCCGTCTTCCAGTTATTGGGAAGACCGTCTACCCAAGTTTCAAAGTCGCCGTTGAAAGAGGTCAAGTCGCCCACAACATCGCCACCCGTAGGAGCATCGCCGGGAGCGCCTTCAGACATGCTGAAGTTCTTAACTTCCCAAGTAGAGCAGTCGTCGGCAGGAGCATTGTAGAGGAACGCTACGCGCACCTTCTTGCCCAAGAAGTCGGCGGGAACGGCAACGTCAGCAGTAGCGAAGGTTGTCCAGTCAGTTCCCTCAGTGTGGTCCTTCTTAAGAAGTGTCCAAGCAGCATCCTTAGCGTCCTTGTCAATATCTGTAGTGATGAAAAGTTGCTGATTTTCATCGCCAGCGTTATAGCGGAGGATGTATTCGTAAGCAATGTGTGCCGCGCTTACACCTTCAAGGTCTACTACGGCAGAAACGAGGTAGTAAGTACCGGCAGTTGTAACCTGCGTAGCATTATCGTAACCCGTTGCCTTAGCCGTCTGGTAGTCAATAATCCATGCGCCCTGTCCGCTTACAGTCTGCGAAGTAAAGGAACCGAGCGTAGAAGAGAAGGCTTCCTTATAGGGGAGTTTCTGATCGCCTACTACGGGCTGTTCTTCGGCAGCCACGCTACCCTTCTTCATGCTGAAGTTCTTCACTTCCCATGTAGAACCGCTTGTAGCATTAGTGTTATAGTAGAAAGCAACCTTTACCGCCTTGCCCATGTACTCGGCGGGGATGTTGAAAGAGGCAGTGCTGAATGTAGACCAGTCTGCGCCTTCAATGTGTTCGTTATTAAGCGTCACCCAAGTAGCTTCGCCCACAGACTTTTCAACATCTGTTGTAATGACAAAGCGCTGGTTGTCCTTGCCCTTGTTGTAGCGGAGGATATATTCGTAAGTCACAAACGCCTCAGTAACATTTGTGAGGTCAAGTTGCTTACTTACAAGGAGGTAAGTACCTGCGGTAGTTACCTTTGAGGTATTATCATAACCAGTTGCCTTAGCTGTGCTGTAGTCAATAATCCAAGAACCTTCACCGCTGACAGTGAAATTCTGGAACGAACCGAGCGAAGTGGCAAATGCTTCTTCTACAATCACATCAGTGTTGCCGGGAGTAGAAGGGTCACTGGGGTCAACCACAGAATCGTTGGGGTTGACATAAGGAGCAGGAACATCTTCACAGGCTGTAAAGCCGAAAGTGAGCATTGCTGCTGCGAGGAGGGAAAAATATTTTTTCATTAGGTTGGGAGGTTAATAGGGTTGTGGTGGGGATGGACTAGATAGTCTAGATTGTCTAGAATTTCTAGATTATTTTTTTACTCCAAAATCTCAAAGTCATGAATATCGCGGAGCTGGATTTGCCAACCGCTGTAATAGGTCATGATGCCCGTGAGGCGCACTTTGCCTTCAGGAATTTCGGTGAAAGAAATGGCATTTTCGGTGCTTGTGCGGAGGGTCAACTTTTGGTTACCCACCTTAATCTCACGGTCTACGCCGTAACCCGCATCGCGGAGCACTTCGGGCGCAATGATTTTGGGGAGGGGTTCTTTCTGACCCGCAAATTCCTCTACAGTGCCCGATTCTTGCTTGTCTTTATTCGCACCCTGCACTGCAGAGAAGTAACCCTCTACTGTAGCGAGCACGGGAGCGTTCATGTACTTCTGCGCTGTGCTCTTCAACCACGCCTCATCCACTTGAACGGGTTGGAGTTCGGGCGCTTCGGGGTTGGGTTTGCCTACGAGTGCAAAGTTTGTGCCGAGCAAGTTAAAGAGCAACGGACCAAGGCGGCGGTTACCGCTACTGGTGTAGTAGGGTTGACCAATCTTGGGAACCTTACTGTAATTACCTACCCAAAGTCCCTTAAGATTTACGCGCACTTCCTGACCGAGGGGGAAGTAAGGGTAAAGACAGGTGTTGCGAATGCCGAGCTGGATGCTTTGGTCGGTACCGTCGGAAAGGATTTGGCGCAATACGACCGTCTGATAGAGGTTTCCGTTAATGCCGTCGTTAGCCACAACAACGCCACTCACTACAATGTCGCGGTCGATGCAGGTCATTTGGTTGGAACTGTTCATGTAGCCCGGGCCAAACTCATCCTTTAATTGTTTAATGGTATATTCCTCACCGCTTACGGAAGCTGCAAACATCCTTGTCTCAGAAAAATCCGTAAGGTCGGGAGTGCCGTGTTCGTCAAGGCAGGAGGTAAGTCCCAGCGTGAGCGCGGCAAGAAGGATATGGAGATACGTTTTCATAATTGCTTGCTTTATCGTTTAGAACTTGAATCCTACATTGAGGAAGAAATTAAACAAGTTTGCGTAATAGTATTTTGCGTTTTTCGAGAACTGGTACGTGCGCTGTTCGCCCGTAGCATAGTAGTCATCGCGGTTCTGCTCGTAACCACCTGTGCGGAGGTCGTCGTTGTTAAGAATGTTCTGGAGCGAGAGGTTAATTGAGAGCGAACGACCACGGTTAAGACGGATGTGGCGACCGATTGAAGCGTCGAGCATAAAGCCACCCTTACACTTCTCTTGCTTTGCCGTGCGCGCCTCAACTACGTTACCGTTTTGGTCAAGTCGGATGCCGCCGTTCGTAACATACTCTTCGCCCGTGTGCTGCCAAGCGGGATTACCATTGGCGTCGAAAGAATTACCAAATACTTCGTTCTGCATCACATTGCTCAAGCGGCGGTAAGCAGAATAACCGATGTAAGTGCGGTCGTAGTAGTTAAGGTTTGCTTCAAGGAACCATCCGCTACGGTTATAACTAACTCCCACGCTTGCAGCAGTAAGAGGCGTGCCGCTTACTCGGCAACCGTCGGCAATAACGCGGAGGGGTTTATCTACGGTAGTACCGTTGGGAAGATCAACAGTCCATTTGTTGAGCGACGCAATAGTCTTCGCATCCATACCTTCGTAGTTGACCTGCGCATAGGGATTGTTGATGTACTGCGCTTCGCCGATAGAACCAATGAAGTTGAATTTCAAATTACTGGTCACCTGAAGTGAGAGCGCCGCTTCCACACCGTAGTGTTCCTTGTCGATGCCCGACATAGCGAGGTAGGTGAAGCGCGATTCCTGGTCGTTGTAGAACGCCGTCTGTTCCACCTGGTTCATGAAGCGAGTATAGTAAGCATTCACCTTACCCGAAAGGATGCCCCAACGGAAGGTGTAGGCGAGTTCAGAAGAGATGACGTCTTCCAACTTCAAGTTGTTGACAAAATCATTGTGCAAGCGGGGCGCTACGAAAGCATTACGCGCAAGTGGCGCACGCTTTTCATAACCCGCACCAATGCTGATGCGATGACCTGCTCCCGGAGAGATGAGCAATTGTGCCTTACCGCCACCACCAAAGAACTTTGCCGCGCCACTCTTACCGAAAGAGTTTTCAGGCGCACGACCGTTTTGCATCTTACCGTCGCGCTCAATCGTAGTGCCTTCACCGTAAGCCGAGAGCGTGAGGTCATAAATGCCGCGCTTGGTTTCGTAAAGTCCCCAGAGGCGTGCCTTATTTACAAGGATGTCGTAGTCATAACCAAACTTGTCGTCTACATAAATGCGGCGGTTGGGGTTGCGGAGGTCATTTTGTGCTTCCTGACTGTTGCGACCATAGTCGGTAGCGGCAAACTTATCGTAGTCGATATACACCTCACCGCCGAGGAGGTCTGCCATAGTCTTGTAGTGATACCCCTCAGTGTGATTGAGTTCTACACCAAGCACATACTTGCTGGCGCGATTCAAGCGACCTTCGAGGGTTGAGTTAAGCGCAAATGTCAGTTGGTCGTTATGACGGCGCTCTTGGTAATACAAAGTTTCGCCTCCGAGCGCAGCATTCTGCTGGTTCACATAATACATGCGGTCCCAGTTAATCTGTCGGTTTGCCTTACTTGAAGTCCAATACTCGTACAGTGAATTCCACTGATCTACTGCCTCGGGATTGGCAGCGAGCCATTCGGCATTGTTCTTCTCAGGGTCCCACACATTAAATATTGACGAGGGCATGTTCTTGTAATAGTCGGGGCGGGGGTCGTAAGCCTCGCCGTTCCAACCGAGCGCTGTAGAACTATACATGCTGTATTTTCCCGCGAGTGAGGTCACGAGTTTCGTCTCAGGGTCCATCTTCCAGTCCCATGTAAGGATGGCAGTGGGCGAATAGTCGTTTACGACACGCGCATTACGCATGCTACCGTTCTGATACCCCCAGTTGGGGTTGTAGTAGCGGTCGTTGGCCAACCAGTATGCTTCTTCCGTAGAAGCCCCCTGCTGACCGCGCTCTGTGGGAGCACCAAAAGTAACGAGCGAAAGGCTGTGCTGCGAATTGAGGCGCTTTTCGAGAGCCAAGAAATAACTGAAGGCGTTGTAGAACGTACCTTCAATCTGCCCACGTTCTGCCCAGCGGTAACCGAGCGAGAAAGCAGCCGACCATCCCTTAGGACTGATGCCCGTAGCGTGGGTAAACATTGCACGCGCTACGTAGTTGCGGTTACAACCTGAGAGTGCCAACTTGCTACCCTGAGCAAACTGGCTGGCACGTGTCTGAATATTCTGACCGCCACCCTCGCTGAGGTAACCGAAGTTGTTGGCTTCGAAACTGGAAGCACTTTCGCGGTTACGCGTAGCGTCGTTCAAGCCACCAATCATACCGTAGGAGAACTGTCCACGCTCAAGGTCGTTGAGCATTACCCCGTTGATGTAGGTCTGACTGCTTGTGTTTTCGAAGGCACGCACGCGGTAGCGCATCGGGCTGAAAAGGTAACCCACTTCTGAGAGGAAGGGGTCGTTAGATGCCGAAGAAATGGTAGAGACCGCTTGCGCCGCATCTGCATCTTCGTCCAATTGAGATTCCGTAAACGAGAAGTCGTGACTGTCGTCGGGAATCAAAAGGCTGTCTGCGGGAGCCTGAGCCGTAGCAAAGAGCGGAGCGAGCAGCAGTGCCGAGGCAAACAGCGTTACACCTTTTTTCATAATTATAGGGTTAGTTAATATTGTCATAAAGTATGGCAAATTTACGACCTTCCCCAGAATGAGGAATAAAATTTGTGACTTTTTTATTTTTTAAACTTCAAAAATAACCCCATTCAGTATTTTTTTTAGAAATTTGCTGTCATAATACTCAAACTATTCTCCATGAAGAAGAATCTCCTTGCGCTCCTTGCGCTCCTCATCTGTCTTTGGGGCACGGCGCCCACTGCTTCCGCACAGAAGAAGTATAAAATGAACGGGGTGGCGTTTTACAACCTCGAAAACCTCTTTGACACCATCCACGCTGCGGGAAAGAACGACTATGAGTTCTTGCCCCACGGTTCGTATAAGTGGAACACGCTGAAGTACACCAATAAGCTGACCAACATGTCGCAGGTGCTTGCTTCGCTCTGCACAGAAGTGGGCAAGATGAAGAATCCCCTGGGCGCAGCAGTCATTGGCGTTTCTGAAATTGAGAACCGCACGGTGCTCGAAGACCTTCTCAAGCAGCCCGCGCTCAAGGATCGCGGTTACGAAATCTGCTTCGTCGAGGGGCACGACCGTCGCGGGGTAGACTGCGCCTTTTTCTACAACCCCAAACTCTTTAAGTTGGAACACTCCATGCTCGTGCCTTACATCTACCTTAAGGAAGGCGACCCCTGCACCATTGGTTTTGAGTGGCAGGACGGACGTGTGGAGGCCATTCCCGAACTGCGTGGCGACACGACCTACATCACGCGCGGCTTCCTCGTAATGAGCGGACAGATGGAGGGAGAAAAGTTCCACTTCATCGTTTGCCACTGGCCCAGCCGTAGCGCGGCGAGTCCCGTTCGCGAACGTGCGGGCGACCAAGTGAAGGAACTCAAGGAGGCGCTCCTTAAGCAAGACCCCGATGCGCACATTGTCATCATGGGCGACTTTAACGACGACCCCAAGAATAAGAGCATGCGCAAATGCCTCGGATGTAAGGAGAAGCAGGAGGCATGCGATGCCGACGACCTCTACAACCCCTGGTATGACTTCCTCTACAAAGTAGGGCAAGGCACCTTGCTCTATCAAGGCAACTGGAACCTCTTTGACCAAATCGTATTCACGGGCAACCTGCTCGGCAAAGACCGCACCACTTGGAAGTATTACAAGAGCGAAATCTTCATGCGCGACTACCTCTTCCAAACCGAAGGAAAGTATAAAGGTTCGCCCAAGCGCACCACTGCCGGCGGCGTATGGCTCAATGGGTATTCCGACCACCTTCCCGTACAGACTTACTTCGTGAAAGAGGTGCAGTAATTTCAACCTACGAACAACTATTTTCTTACTCATACAGCGGCATACCACAAACACGCTCAGCGCCCCCAAACATCGTGCTGTTTTTGTGTAATCGCTAAATTCCACGAATGGACACAAATGCCCTGCAGGACTAACCTCATCCGAATGGCATTCGTGTCCATTCGTGGTATTTGTGGCTAAAGAAAATAAACTTGGGGGTACGCTCATGACAACGAAAAAATGGTAAAAAGAAGGTGATAATATAGGGGTTGACTCAAAAGTCAGATTTCATACCCCCTCACCGCAAAGCGGTCCCCTCCCCCTATCTTAAGGGGAGAGTTAGTTTGATACTTCCGTTAAAACAATTCAAACGAAAAATGACCAGATGGTTTACACGGTATAATCGGGTTATTTGC
>JAZQVD010000005.1:0-66265 GCA_045631665.1 Alloprevotella sp. | reverse complement strand
TGTATATAGATTTAGGCAATAATATAACAGTTGACCCAAATATAGTTTTAAAAAACTTACGTCAGAGGATTTAACCATCCGTAATGCCCCCGTAGGATGGCACACTTGCCTAACCGCGGGTGAGCAGGGCGAACCTGCGGTGGTACTATACGAACGAATAAATCTATCGGTCCCCGTAGGAGGACCCACAGCACTTGGATATGCTACAAATTGCTTTAACTTATCCGGTCGTTGTGGGTCCCCCTACGGGGACCGATAGATAAACTCAACTGTTATCCCTAATCCGCAGGTTCACTGCGTTCACCAGCGGTTAGGCAAGTGTGCCCTCCTACGGGGGCAATGCATGCATAAATTCTATATGGGGCAACTCCTATATTATTGCCTATATTTATGGAGTAACAATTAAATTTTCACGGCTTGTTCAGCCGCCGCCTGTTCGCGTTGCTGCCCCAAAAGTTGGAAGTCTTTCTTACGAAGTTTGAACGAGTTGGTAAGATACTTATCACGCACCACTTGATTTTCTGCAAGTTCCTCGGGAGTGCCCTGGAAAAGAATGCGCCCTTCGAAAAGCAGGTAAGCTCGGTCGGTAATACAAAGCGTTTCTTCCACATTGTGGTCGGTAATAAGAATACCGATATTCAAATCCTTGAGTTTCCAAACGATAAACTGGATGTCCTCAACAGCAATGGGGTCAACACCAGCAAAGGGTTCGTCAAGCATGATAAACTTGGGGTCGATAGCCAAACAGCGTGCGATTTCGCAACGACGGCGCTCACCACCCGAGAGTTGGTCGCCCAAGTTCTTACGCACCTTCTGCAAACGGAACTCATTGATAAGACTCTCCAACTTTTCTTGCTGATATTCCTTAGGCTTGCCCGTCATTTCAAGTACAGAGGCAATATTATCTTCTACCGAAAGTTTGCGGAAGACGGATGCTTCCTGCGCCAAATAACCAATACCCGCCTTTGCACGCTTAAACACGGGGTACTTCGTAATTTCTTCATCTCCCAAGAAAATGCGACCACCATTAGGCACAACAAGACCTGTGGTCATGTAGAAAGAAGTAGTCTTACCCGCACCGTTAGGACCTAACAAGCCCACAATTTCTCCTTGCTTCACATCAAAAGACACACCGTTTACCACCGTGCGCTTGCCATATTGCTTCACTAAATTCTCTGTACGCAACACAAGAGGTTCGGGTACTTGTATTTCAGGGATTGGAACTGAAAATGCTTCCATGGGGACTTGCTTAATTTCTTTGAATAAATTTATGAACGAGAAACGAACACCTGCAAATTTACAATAATAATATGAGACTGGAGCCCCTAAAAAGAGAAAACAGAAAGGTGTGAGGGAAAATCCCCCTCCAAAGCGCTTCCGAATTTCTCGGTGACGGGTAACAAAAAAGGAGAAATCAGAAATATCTGACTTCTCCTTTGCTATTTTTATACTTCTGCGTCAGCATAGAGGAAACGCTTGATAGAGCGCTTGGGCGTCTTTTCAAACTCTTCGTTGTAAATGCGTACGCCTGAAATCTGTTCGTAAGAAGCAACCATCGCATTGAGATCCTTACGGTTCTGCTCCATTGCCTGACGGATACCTTCTTCGTCAAGACCTGCCTTTGTTGCTTCGTCAAAGTCGGGATAGATGAGCGCATAGAGCTTTTCACCCTTCTGAATCACGATGCTTTCAGCAATGTAGGGAAGCGTGTTGAGCTTATCTTCGATTTCTTCGGGATAGATGTTCTGACCGCTTGCACCGAGAAGCATATTCTTTGAACGACCACGGATATAAAGGAATCCATCAGCGTCCATAATACCGAGGTCACCCGTGTGATACCAACCATCGCGCAAAGTTGCCGCAGTTGCTTCGGGGTTCTTGTAATAACCCTGCATCACATTCATACCTCTTGCCAAAATTTCACCTACAATTTCCTGGGGATTTGAACTATCAATGCGGATTTCCATACGGGGAGCGGGAAGACCACATGATGTAGCACGGTGTTCTGTCCAGTCGGCGTAAGAGATAATCGGAGCACATTCCGTTGCACCATATCCTACAGTGATGGGGAAACCAATCTTCTGAAGGAACTGCTCTACTTCACGGTTGAAGGCAGCACCACCGACAATCACCTGATAGATGTTGCCACCGAAAGCATCCACCAACTGCTGGCGCACCTTGCTCAAAATCTTATCCTGCACTACGGGGAGCGCAAGCAAGAGCTTCATGCTGGGAGTAGAAAGCTTGGGCAACACGTTCTTCTTGATAATCTTCTCAATAATCAAGGGCACAGAGATTACGATGCGAGGCTTGATTTCTCCAAATGCCTTGAAGATAATCTTGGGCGAAGGAATACGAGTGAGGAAGAAGATGTGACAACCGTTGATAAACTCGAAGAGGAATTCAAACGCCATACCATACATGTGCGCCATGGGGAGCATTGAGATGATATTGTCACCACGCTTGAGGATATTACCCAATTTTTCCTGGCCGAATTGTACGTTTGACCAAAGCGCACGGTAAGGAATCAATACACCCTTAGAGTTGCTGGTCGTACCTGAAGTATAGTTAATGAGCGCAAGTTCTTCTGCTTCAGCCACATGATAGGTCACATGCTCGGGGCGGAAGTACTTGGGATACTTTTCACCAAAGATGCGGTTGAGGTTTTCACGCGCTTCTGTAAGTCTTTCAGAACGACTCACGCAAAGCGAATAGTCGGGGATGTAAACGATACCCTCAAGGTTAGGCATTTCATCCGCCGAAAGTTCTTCCCACGCTACGTCACCCACGAAGAGGAGTCGCGCATCCGAGTGGTTTACGATGTCGTGAACCTGCTGGGGTTTAAATTCGTGAAGGATGGGCACTGCTACAGCACCATAAGTGAGCACTGCGATGAAAGCCACCGCCCAATGTGCACTATTACGACCGCAAAGGGCAATCTTATCGCCCTTTTCTACACCGGCATTTTCAAAAAGGATGTGCAATTTTTCTACCTTGCGCGCTACGTCGTTATACTGCAAGGTCTTGCCCTCGTAGTCGGTCAACGCGTCGAGGTCCCAATTCTTCTTAATACTCTGCTCAAAGAGCGAGTTAAAATCTACATAATTCATTTGTGTAAATATTCGGTTTATCCGTGCCGAAGTTGGCACAAAATCATGTTTCGTGTGCAAAATTAGTGATAAAATTTCATTCCCCTCTTATGTTTGACCTAAAAAAATTCACAAATAGGGGCAAAATGTGTAATTTTGTGGGGCAATTTGAGTTATAGATTACAAAGTACGAAAATTTGGCGCTTCAATACATGAAAAAGTTTCGCATCATCCTCCTTCTTTCGGCCACCATCTTGACACTCTTAGCAGGAGGTGTTTACTACATATTCCTCTCCCCTATCGGTCAGGGAGAACTTGCACACCATATTTATATAGATAGGGACGACACCCGAGACTCCGTAATTCATAAACTTTCAATCGTTGAACCCCAACAAACATGGGGCATTGAATGGCTTTGGGATATGACTGAAGCAACCCCACGATGCGGGAAGTATGAAATAAATGCAAGTCAAACCACCCTTGAAGTATTCCGCATGTTGCGGAATGGGCAACAAGTTCCTGTCAAATTGGTTATCCGCCCTGCATGGACGGTTGAGCGCATGGCATCACGCATTGCCCAACAACTGATGGTTGACTCTGCGGAGTTAGTAGATTGCTTCAACGATTCTACCACCCTTGCCGTGATGAACTGCACCCGTGAAACACTCCCCGCTCACTTTATACCCAACACCTACGAGGTGTATTGGAACATCACTCCCCAGCAACTTGTCAATCGCTTGGAGCGCGAATACAAAAGATTTTGGACAACCGAACGCCTGCAAAAGGCGTCAAGTTTAGGAATGACCCAACACGAGGTGAGCACCCTTGCCTCCATCGTATGTCGCGAAACCAACAATGTGCCAGAGATGTCTATCATAGCAGGTCTTTACCGCAACCGCATGAAGCGCAATATGCTACTTCAAGCCTGCCCTACCGTAATCTTTGCGCGTCAAGATTTCTCTCTCACACGACTGACAAATCCCACCTTTCCCGATAGTCCTTACAACACCTATCGTTACCTGGGACTTCCTCCAGGTCCCATCTTCATTCCACCCGTTGCGGCAATTGATGCTGTGCTGAATGCTGAAACACATAACTTTTTATACATGTGCGCCAAGGAAGATTTTTCAGGCACACACAATTTTGCCTCAACGTTTTCGGCACATCAGCGTAACGCAAAAAAGTATCAACGAGCCTATAAACAACGCTTCAAAAAGGCTTTCTAATTGACTAAAAACTAACTCGGAGATATTTCAAACTATCTCCGAGTTAGTTTAAAATATCTCCCTTTTATTTTTGAGAAAAACGCTTGTAGTTTTCACGCCTTGAAACAAGGGTATTTATCACTCAAATAAACTGCATTTTTTTCGTCAAGAAATGCCAAGAAATTGGGATTTACTCATCACTTTTTTTCATCTAAAATCACCATCACCCATGCCCAGAATCAAAGAATTGGATTACCTAAAGGGAATACTGATACTGCTTGTTGTAGCGTTTCATTTGGTGTATTTCAGCGAACTTTATCCCTACGCAAAGCGGGTGGTTTACACCTTTCACATGCCTGCATTCTTGCTTATCTCTGGTTACCTCATGAATTTTGAGAAAGCAGGGAAATCTTTCTGTGCCACTATGCTTTGGTTGGCCGTTCCATATCTCATTATGGAGGGCGGATATGTGGTGATGGCGTCGGTGCTTCCTATTCGTGAACACATTGAGTATCTCACACCAGTGGTGTTTTTAGACAAGTTGCTACTCCACCCTATTGGCCCCTATTGGTACTTGCAAACATTGGTGGTATGTGGCATCGGGTGGCGCTTGTTGTTGCACTTTGAAAAGTTGCATTTGATAGTAAAAATCCTATTGTTTTGCGGCACTCTTAATTTATGCAAAGACTTTGAAATCGTCACCCCGTCCTGCGGTTATTACTTTTTAGCAGGGGCATTGATGCGCAACAAAAAAGTTGATTTTACACTTTTGTTTAAGGGGCGACTCATCTGCCCCATCCTTTTTGCGATTCTCATTTGCATAGAGACAAACTTAAACATGGCGAATCCGTGGGGTATACTCATCGTGTATACCTTCATTAGCAGTGGTATGTATGCTTTTGAGAAATTAGAGAATCATGGGGGACGCGTCATGCAAATGCTGAAATTCATTGGGAGCAACACCTTGACCATTTACCTTTTCTCGCCCATCTTCACCATTCTCTGTAAGCATCTTGTGTCGCTTCTTAGATTTGATCCAACAGGACTTATCTTTCTCATATTATCCCTCCTGATATGCACAACAGGAAGCCTTGCCATCGCTCGAATGCTTGAACTTTTAGGTATTTCAAAGTGGATGTTTGGAAGAAAGGAACTCATTGTTTGGTCATAAAGTGGTGCAAGAATCCAAAACGGTATGATTTTTCAGACAAATTGAAGATTTTTTCCTTGACTTACCATTTGGGCACACAATATGCAACTGTAATAGCAGGGAGGAATCGGAAAACGGCGCGGAGGGCGTGATGTTCGACTTTTTTTTCGTAACTTTGCGCGCTGAAAAAATTTAACCATACACATATATTTATAACGAGAAATGATTACAGTTTCAAACCTCGCCATTCAGTTTGGCAAGCGCGTCCTCTATCAGGATGTTAACATGAAGTTTACCTCTGGAAATATCTACGGCATCATTGGCGCCAATGGTGCGGGTAAGTCTACTTTGCTCAAGGCTATTTCGGGTGAACTCGACCCCACAAAGGGTAAGATTGAATTGGGACCTGGCGAGCGTCTCTCTGTACTTTCTCAGGACCACTTTAAGTATGACAGTTACACCGTGCTTGACACTGTGTTGATGGGTCACACCGTGATGTGGGACATCATGCAGCAGCGCAATGCCCTTTACTGTAAGGAAGAATTTACAGACGAGGATGGCATCTTGGCGGCTGAGTTAGAAGATAAGTTCTCTACTATGGGCGGTTACACGGCCGAAAACGATGCTGCGACACTCCTTTCTGGTCTTGGCATTAAGGAAGCGCTTCATGGCAAGTTAATGGGCGACCTCTCGGGTAAGGAAAAGGTGCGCGTTATGTTGGCACAGGCGCTCTTTGGTGAACCCGACAACCTCCTCCTTGACGAACCTACGAACGACCTTAACCTTGAAACGGTTGAGTGGTTGGAAGATTACTTGGGCAACTTTGAACACACCGTGCTCGTGGTAAGCCACGACCGTCACTTCCTCGACCAAGTGTGTACGCACACCGTGGATATTGACTTCGGAAAGGTAACGCTCTTCTCGGGTAACTACTCATTCTGGTATCAATCAAGTCAGCTGGCACTCCGTCAGGCGCAGAACCAGAAGCAGAAGGCAGAAGAAAAGAAGAAGGAGTTGGAAGAATTCATCCGTCGCTTCTCTGCTAACGTGGCGAAGAGCCGTCAGACAACTTCACGTAAAAAGATGCTTGAAAAGCTCAATGTGGAAGAAATCAAGCCCTCTACGCGTAAGTACCCTGGCATCATCTTCCAGATGGAGCGCGAACCTGGCAATCAGATTCTTGAAGTTAAGGGTCTTAAGGCGGTGGCTGATGATGGCACAGTGCTCTTCAACGATGTAAACTTCACGGTTGAGAAGGAAGAAAAAGTCGTGTTCCTCAGCCATGATCCCCGTGCAATGACCGCCCTCTTTGAAATCATCAACGGCAACCGCAAGGCTGATGAGGGTACTTACAACTGGGGTGTTACAATCACTACGGCATACTTGCCTTTGGACAACTCAGCAGTCTTCAACACTGACCTCAACATGCTTGACTGGCTCATGCAGTATGGAGAAGGTAACGAAGTATACTTCAAGGCATTCCTCGGTCGTATGCTCTTCAAGGATGAAGATATTTTGAAGAAGGTGAACGTCCTTTCAGGGGGTGAAAAGATGCGTTGTATGATTGCACGCATGCAATTGCGCAATGCCAACTGCTTGATTCTCGACACGCCCACCAACCACTTGGACATGGAAAGTATTCAGGCGTTTAACAACAACTTGAAACTTTACAAGGGTAATATTCTCTTCGCTTCTCATGACCATGAGTTTATCAACACCGTAGCCAACCGCGTCATCGAACTTACGCCCAACGGCACAATTGACAAACTCATGAACTACGAAGACTACATCCGCGACGAGCGCGTGAAGGAACTCAAAGCACGCCTCTACGGAGAGGAGTAAGAGCAGAGCGTGTTTCTCTACTCCAATACTAACTATACACCAACTAAATTATGACAGAAAAAGAAGAACTTCTTAACGAAGAAACTATCGATACAACTGCACAGGCAGAACCCGCAACGGAAACGCCCAACGAACCTGCTACGGAACAGGAAGCGGCGGAAGAACCTCGCGAACTTACCGTTGAGGAAAAGTTGGCGGAAGCGGAAGCAAAGATTGAAAAACTCAACAATGCCATGCTTTACAAGGTGGCAGAGTTTGAAAACTACCGCAAGCGTACGATTAAAGAAAAGGCAGATCTCATTCTCAACGGTGGCGAAAAGACAATTACAGCTCTTCTCCCCGTAATTGATGACCTTGAACGCGCTATGAAGCACATGAACGAAGCTTCTGACGTAGCTTCACTCCGTGAGGGCGTTGAACTCATTATCAACAAACTTAACACAGTTTTGAGCGAACAAGGGTTGAAGCGCATCGAAACAAAAGATGCCGACTTCACTACCGACCTCCACGAAGCCATTGCCTTCATCCCCGCACCTACGGAAGAACTGAAGGGAAAGGTAATTGACTGCGTTCAAGCGGGTTATACACTCAATGAGAAGGTCATCCGTTATGCCAAAGTAGCCGTAGGACAATAATAAAGAAGAACTATGGAAAACGATTATTACAAAATTCTCGGCGTTGAGCGCAATGCTACTGCCGACGAAATCAAAAAGGCATATAAGAAGGTGGCCATCAAGTACCACCCCGACAGAAATCCCGACAACAAGGAGGCCGAAGAAATGTTTAAGAAAGCAGCCGAGGCCTACGATGTATTGCGCGACCCCGACAAGCGTGCACGCTACGACCAATATGGTGAAGCAGGTGTGAACGGCGCTGGTGGATTCGGAGGATTTGGCGGTTTCGGTGCTGGTGGTATGGACCTCAACGACATCTTTGCCCAATTTGGCGACATCTTCGGCGGTCACTTTGGGGGCGGTTTCGGGGGTGGTTTTGGTGGCGGACGCCGTCAGCAACCCCGTAAATTCCAGGGTAGTGACCTGCGCATGAAGGTGAGTCTCTCGCTTGAAGAAATCAACACGGGAGTCACCAAAAAGTTTAAGGTCAAGAAAGATGTAACATGCTCTTCTTGTCAAGGCACAGGTTGTGCAGAAGGTGCTCATCCCGAAACATGTGCCACTTGTCAGGGCGCAGGTTATGTTGTGCGCACGAAGCAAACAATGCTCGGCATGATGCAAACACAAGATGTGTGTCCCGCTTGTCATGGTGAAGGCACCATCATCAAGAATCAGTGTAAGACGTGTCACGGTGAAGGCGTTGTTGCAGGCGAAGAAATCGTAGAAATTGAAATTCCCGCAGGTGTACAGGGCGGTATGGTAGTAACTGCGCGTGGCAAGGGTAATGCTGGTCGCCATAGCGGTGTAGCCGGTGACATCCAAGTGTTTATCGAAGAACAACCTCACCCTGAATTCATTCGCGACGAGAACGACCTTATCTACAACCTCTTACTCTCTGTTTCGGAAGCCACACTCGGCACCACCGTTCAAATTCCCACCATCGACGGAAAGGCAAACATCAACATCAAGGCAGGTACGCAACCCGGAACTGTACTCCGACTTCGTGGTAAGGGACTTCCCGCCGTTAAGGGATACGGTTACGGCAAGGGCGACCTCATCGTAAACATCAGCGTCTATATCCCCGAAACTTTGAGCAAGGACGAAAAGAAAGCATTTGAAGGCATGAAGGATAGTGATAATCTCAAAGCATCACCTTCTGCAAAGCGCAAGATTTTTGAAACTTTCAGAGGATATTTTAATTAAATGTGAAAGAAGAAATGAAAAAGGAGAAAGTGTTGGACATTATTATCCGCATGGTTCTTTCTCCTTTCTCCTTTCCCCTTTCCCCTTTCCCCCATGACTTATCAAGAAACCATAAATTACCTTTACGCAGCTGCCCCTTTGTTTCAAAACATTGGGGCAGGCGCGTATAAAGAGGGGTTGTCAACAACAAAAGCTCTTGACGAATATTTCGGTCATCCTCATCGTAAGTTTCAAACGATTCATGTGGGTGGCACGAACGGAAAAGGTTCTACCTCCCACTCTATTGCGGCTGTGCTTCAAACGGCAGGATATAAGGTAGGTCTTTTCACCTCTCCCCACCTTGTTGACTTTCGCGAGCGCATCCGTGTGAATGGCGAAATGATGGAGGAAAAGTATGTGGTAGACTTTGTAGCCAACTACCGCCACTTCTTTGAACCCCTCTACCCTTCCTTCTTTGAACTCACTACGGCATTGGCTTTCAAGTATTTTGCTGATAAGGAAGTGGACGTTGCCGTGATTGAAGTAGGACTTGGAGGAAGATTGGATTGCACGAATATCATCAGCCCTCTGCTCTCAGTCATTACCAACATCAGCTTTGACCACACCCAATTCCTTGGTGCAACCATCAAGGATATTGCGAGTGAAAAAGCGGGCATTATAAAACCGCAAACGCCCATTGTAATTGGCGAACACGGCAGCGAAAGCGCCCCCGTTTTCATTCAGACGGCACAAGCACAAGAAGCGCCTATTTACTTTGCAGAAGATGAAGCAATATGCACCGAAAGCATTGATTTCCAACTCAAAGGCGATTGCCAAGAGAAGAACATTCGCACCATCTGCACTGCACTTCGCTTGCTTCAAAAGCAATTAAATATCTCCACTGAGCACATCCGTGAGGGACTTGCTCATGTGTGCGACCTCACCCATCTTATGGGGCGTTGGCAAACACTCTCAAATAATCCCCTCACCATTTGCGACACGGGACACAACATTGGGGGTTGGCAGTACCTTGCTCCACGACTTCAAAAGTTCATTGATGAAGGGCGCCAATTACACATCGTCTTCGGCATGGTCAACGACAAAGACATTACACATGTCGTAGCCCTCCTTCCCAAGCAAGCACACTACTATTTTACGCAAGCATCGGTTAATCGTGCGCTTCCGGCAGAAAAATTATCCGAAATCGCAACGAATTTTAACTTAAAAGGTAGTACCTTTGCCGATGTAAATACTGCATACCAAAGTGCACTCAACAGAGCCACACCTGAGGATGTCATCTTCGTTGGCGGCAGCACTTTTGTAGTAGCAGACCTCTTAAGTTCAATAAACTCATAACAAAATGAAACGCTATCTCATCCTTGCGCTCTGCGCTACAACCTCTTTCGTATCATTTGCGGAAATGCTCCATCCCGGAGAAAAGATTATCATTACCAATAAAAAGGCACCCGAAACCGTTAAGAATGTGGTCTCCCCAATTACAGTGGGTGGATTCATCACTGGTAAGTATAGCATTAACGACAAGGACAACGCGACTGATAATGGTGGTTTTGAAATGCGCTACCTCCGTATTTACGGTTCTGGTTATGTGTACCAAGACTTCTTCTATCGTTTCCAGGGTGAAGTAAGTGGTGCTCCTGGAGTTGACAAAGGCGCACGCCTCCTTGACGCTTTCGTAGAATGGCAAAAGTACGACGCTTTCCGCGTAAAGGTAGGTCAGTTCAAGCGCAGTTTTGGTTTTGAAAATCCCATGTCGCCCCTCGCCATTGGTCATGGTTCATATTCGCAAGCAACCACAAAGTTCCTCATGAACGACCGTTGTGGAGAGCACAGCAGTGGTGGTCGTGACCTCGGTGCGCAAATCCAGGGTGACCTCTTCAAAGTGGGTGGCGAAAAGGGACACTATCTCTTCCACTACCAATTCGGAGTATTCAATGGTCAGGGCATCAACCACAAGGATAAAGACAAGGAAAAAGATTACATTGCTGGTCTTTGGCTTCGTCCTTTGAAGAAACTCGAAGTTGGCGGTTTCCTTTGGAACGGCACCTACACAAATGAATCAAACACTAATGACAAAATCGACCGCAAGCGTATGGGCTTCGGTGTGAAGTATGAAGACAAGTGGACGGTTCGTGCAGAATACATGTACAGTTATGGTGGTGCAATTAACAACCCCGCGGCACCCAAGCACAGCGAAGGTTGGTATGCAACAGTAGGTGTGCCCGTAGCAAAGGACTTCAAGGTGTATGGTAAATGGGACTGCTACCGCCACAACACACGCTCATGGGACAGCCTTACTACAAACTGGTGCGTATCTGCCAATTACAACCTTGGCAAAAACCTCATGATGCAACTCAATTACACTTTCACTGACGACCGCACACCCAGTGCTGCTGATAAGCACTATAACACTGTAGATTTCCAAATCTCAGCACGCTTCTAAAACACAACGAATAGCAATAGATTTCTATTCAATAGGAACAAAAAGAAAGAGTCTGCACCGCTTCGGTACAGACTCTTTTCTATTTAATGATATTTGTATAAACAATGTTATTTTACTTCATCAACTCAATAGAGCGCTTGATGAAACGGTTGAGCTCGCTACCCTTCAAGAGACCGCTTTGAAGCAATGCCAAGTCAATGAGTTGGGGAATAACGGCATGCTGAGTGGCAAACGAAGCGAGCACATCCTTCTGCTTTGCTTCTTCGGCAGCAATTGCTGAGCGGCACTCTTCGAGGTCCATGCGCTCTGCATCAGTAATCTCGTCGTACTTCTTATCCTTCTGCTCCTGTTCCAGCACTTGAAGACGTGCGTTAAGTCCTTTAAGTTCACACTCAATGGGTTTGAGCGCATCAGCAGTAGCGGTTTCTACCTCTGTAAGCACCTTCTTAACAAGTGCGTGATCAGAGTTGAGCACCACATTATACATATCGGGCATTTCACCATAGAAACTCATGCCCCCCTGGAACTGCGCCATCTCCTTCATGCGACGCATGTATTCGCTCTGTGTCACCACGATGGGAGCATCGTCAGCGCCCATGGCTTCTGTCTGCACACGGAGTTCCGTCTTTTCCATCTTGGGAAGCACGGATTCGAATGTGCTCGCAAGTTTCTTGCTTTGAAGTTCGGTGAGCGATTCAGTAGCAGCATCTTCCTTCTGAATCAAGCGACTGATAACATCGCCATCCACACGCACGAAGCGCGACTTTTCAAACTTCTGTTCGAGCATTGACACCATCGGAGCGTCGAGTTGACCGTCCATGAGGAGCACACTATAACCCTTTGCCTTTGCCGCTTCAATGTGTGAGTACTGCTGTTCCTTGTCGCTGGCATAGAGGTAAATGAGGTTGCCCTCCTTATCCGTCTGATTGTCCTTAATCTGCACCTTATACTCTTCGTAAGTAGTCTGCTTGCCGTCAACATCTGCAAAGAGGGCAAACTTCTGTGCTTTTTCGTAGAAGTCGGGTTGTGAAAGCATACCGTAGTGGATGAAGAGTTTGAGGTCTGCCCACTTCAGTTCAAAGTCTTCGCGATTATTCTTAAAGAGTTGCGCAAGGCGGTCAGCCACCTTCTTCGTGATGTATGCCGAAATCTTCTTCACATTTGCATCGCTCTGCAAGTAACTACGACTCACGTTGAGGGGAATGTCGGGAGAATCAATCACCCCGTGAAGCAGCGTGAGGAACTCGGGAACAACATTTTCAACTTGGTCAGTCACGAACACCTGATTGCAGTAAAGTTGAATCTTATTGCGCTGGAGGTCAATATTTTGCTTAATTTTGGGAAAGTAAAGTACACCCGTAAGGTTAAAGGGATAATCCACATTGAGGTGAATCCAGAAGAGGGGGTCGTCCGCCATGGGATAAAGGTCGGAATAGAACTTCTTATAATCCTCATCCGTAAGTGTTGAGGGTGTCTTTGTCCACAAGGGCGCGGTGTCGTTGATGACGTTGAGTTCGTCAGTTTCCACCTGCTTGCCGTCCTTCCACTCCTTCTTGTGACCAAAAGCTACGGGTACTGCCAAGAAGCGGCAATACTTTGTGAGCAACTTGCTGATGGTTGCTTCTTCAAGAAACTCCTGACAATCTTCGGCAATGTGAAGTACGATGTCTGTACCACGATCCGCCTTTTCCACTTCAGTGATTTCAAATTCGGGCGAACCGTCGCAAGTCCACTTCACCGCCTGAGCACCTTCCTGATAACTGCGTGTAACGATGTCTACGCGCTCACTCACCATGAATGTAGAGTAGAAGCCAAGACCAAAGTGACCGATAATCGCATTTGCATCATCCTTGTAGCGTTCAAGGAAGTCGGTAGCACCTGAGAAGGCAATCTGATTGATGTACTTTTCAATCTCTTCGGCCGTCATACCGATACCGCGGTCGCTGATGGTAAGCGTCTTTGCCTCGGCATCAACCTTCACCTGCACGGTCAAGTCGCCCAATTCACCGCTTACCTCGCCACGCGCACTGAGCGTCTTCAACTTCTGCGTAGCATCAACGGCATTAGCCACTACTTCACGAAGGAAAATCTCGTGATCGCTATACAAAAACTTCTTAATGACGGGAAAAATATTCTCCGTAGTTATTCCAATCTGTCCTTTTTTCATAACGTATTTAATAGTTGTATTTAGGTTCTAACTTAACAAAGCAAATATCGTGCCAAAACTACGCGGACATCATAAAAAAACTTTTCTATCACAGTGCACGGTTGTTTCTCATATTAAATCAATGCCCCACAAGGAATTTTATTGGTTCTTAAATAAGACGTCGCAACATGCAAATATTCAAACAGAGGATTCATTTACACAAAGAAAAATAAGCCCCACATGCATCGCCCGTTACCCATTGTTTTAAAGTAATATTTCACTTCTGCCTGCCCTCTCATTTGTCACCCACACTCAGCATTTTCGCGTGAAAAGGTTTTTGCTTTCTTATAAATTGTTAAAAATACAAGCAATACCGTAGTTTTAACCAAAACGTAATAGGGGTATGTAAGTTTTAAGTTTGTAACTTTGCAGTATCTGAGCGCATTGCGGGGTGGTTTTAACAAGAATTGTCACAACAAAGGCGCCTCAAAAAGTGAACAAAAAATAGAATCAATAACTTTTAGTTTTTTTAATTATCACAATGAAAATCAAATTTGCGATTTTTGCCCTCACAGGTTTGGCGCTTGCGTCATGCGGTAAGCAGCAGGGCATGCCTACGGGTGACAACAAGCATGTTGTAGAAACCTTGACAGCACAGCAGGCGGAGATTACTACGAGTTATCCCGCAACCATTCGCTCGCGTCAAGATGTGAATGTCGTAGCAAAGGTAAGCGGTCACATCATGAAGGTGTGTGTAAACGAAGGTCAGGAAGTTAAAGCAGGTCAGGCACTCTTCCTCATCGACCCCACAGTTTATAAGGCAGCAGTTGAAGCAGCAGAGGCTGGTGTAAATATGGCTGAAGCAAGTGTTGAAACTCAGCGCCTCACAGTAGAAAACAAGGAAATGCTCCACTCAAAGGGCATCATCTCTGATTTTGACTTGCGTGCAGCAAAGAATCAGTTGGCTACACTTGAAGCGCAGTTGTCTTCAGCAAAGGCACAGTTGACTAACGCAAAGAACCAGTTGGATTTCTGCACCATCACAAGCCCCACAGACGGTGTGGTAGGTCAGATTAACTACCGCCAGGGTACACTTGCTTCGCCCTCGCTCCCCAAGCCTTTGACTGTAGTTTCAGACTTGCGCGAAATGTATGTATATTTCTCAATGGCTGAAAAGCAAGTGCTCGACCTCGGCGGTCAGAAGGCTGCTTTGGAATCATTCCCCGCAGTAGCACTCCGTATGTCAAACGGCAAGACTTATAGCGAAACAGGTAAGGTTGCGGCTATCAGCGGCGTAATTGACGCTAACACAGGTTCGCTCCAGGTTCGTGCTGACTTTAAGAACCCCGAACGCTTGTTGCGTAGCGGTGGTACTGGTATCATCGAAGTGCCCACTCACGAAGATGCAGCAGTAATGGTGCCCCAGATTGCAGTAATCAGCGTACAGGAAAAGAAGTTTGTTTACACACTCGGTGAAGACAACAAGGTGAAGTACACTGAAATCAAGGTGCTCTCACAAAACGACGGTCAGAGTTACATCGTAACCGAAGGTGTGAAAGTTGGCGACCGCATCGTGGTTGAAGGCGCAACTCGCCTCAAGGATGGCATGGAAATCACTCCCATCACCGCTGAAGAGCGCAAGGCTATCGAAGAGAAGTCACAGCAGCACATGGCTGAAAAGAAACTTCCGGGACAAGAGTAACACCAATAAGTTAGTAGTTATTAGAGATGAGTTAAGGTTGGTTTGCATATGCCACCTATTAAATTTTATCTCCCTTTTAAATAAAATTATGTCCCTGATAATTTAAACTAACTCCCTAATAATTGTTACTAACTCCCTATTACTAACAACTTACTAACTACTACAGTGAGACTTGATTCATTCATAAATCGCCCGGTGCTCTCCACGGTAATCTCTATCGTGATTGTAATTCTCGGGGTAATCGGTTTGATTTCGCTTCCGATTACACAGTACCCCGATATTGCACCGCCCACTATCAGCGTGCGTACCACTTATCAGGGTGCGAATGCGCAAACAGTGTTGAACTCCGTAATCATTCCGCTTGAAGAACAGATTAACGGGGTAGAAAATATGGACTACATGTCATCAAGCGCCACCAATACGGGTTCGGCAACAATTACGGTGACATTCAAGCAGGGTACTGACCCCGACATGGCTGCCGTAAATGTGCAGAACCGTGTATCAAAGGCACAGGGTTTCTTGCCCGCCGAAGTTACAAAGGTTGGTATCACTACACAGAAGCAGCAGAGCTCAATGCTCCTCGTATTCTCGTTGGTTGACGCAGCAGATAAGTATGACTTTGCCTTCCTCGAAAACTACGCCAAGATTAATGTGCTTCCCCAGGTACAGCGTGTGCAGGGTGTGGGTGACGCCATGGTAATGGGTGCCGACTACTCAATGCGTATTTGGCTCGACCCCGATAAGATGGCAGAGTATGGCTTTGTACCCACTGACATTTCAGGTATCCTTGCCGACCAGAATATTGAAGCAGCACCCGGTACGATTGGTGAGCGCAATAACAATACTTATCAATATACATTGCGCTACCGCGGGCGCCTCACAGAGTCAGAGCAGTTTGAAAACATCGTGCTCCGCTCAACAGAAGATGGTAATATAATTCGCTTGGGCGATGTTGCTCGTGTGGAATTGGGTCGTATGACTTACGGCTTTATGGGTAAGGTAAACGGTCACAATGCCGTAACCTCTATCATCTTCCAAACAGCAGGTTCAAACGCTACTCAGATTATTCAGGACATCGAAAAGTTGCTTGCAGAAACAGAACAGTCATTGCCTCCTGGCCTTGAATTCGTCGTTTCTCAGAATGCTAATGACTTCCTTTTCGCTTCTATCCACGAAGTAGTAAAGACATTGATTGAAGCCTTTGTGTTGGTGTTCCTTGTGGTGTACATCTTCCTTCAGGACTTCCGCTCTACAATTATCCCCGCTATTGCGATTCCCGTCGCGCTTATCGGCACATTCTTTGCCATCAACGCTATCGGTTTCTCTATCAACTTGCTGACACTCTCGGCGCTGGTGCTTGCGATTGCGATTGTAGTCGATGACGCCATTGTGGTAGTTGAAGGGGTACATGCTAAGTTGGACCTCGGTTACAGTTCTTCTCGCAAGGCATCAATCGACGCCATGAGCGAATTAGGTGGCGCTATCGTATCAATTACCTTGGTAATGATGGCGGTGTTTATCCCCGTAAGCTTCATGGGTGGTACGGCAGGTATCTTCTACCGTCAGTTTGGTATCACAATGGCAATTGCAATCGGTTTCTCTGCCCTCAACGCCTTAACCCTCTCTCCTGCCCTCTGTGCTATTATGTTGAAGAGTCATAACGAAGAAGGACATGAACGCTCAACGAAGGAAAAGATGGGTATCGCCTTCCAGGCAGCGAAGGACGAAATGGCAGGAAGATACGACAAAGTCATGAAGCGCCACAACGCAAAGTTGACTTACCTCTTGGTTATCGTAGCCGTATTGGGCATGATTTTCGGAGGTTTCACTTCAGGTTGGTTAATCGCAATTCCCTTTGTGCTCATTGCAATTTGGGGTATGAAGCGACTCACGGATAAGGGTTTCCACGATAACTTCAACCAGAGTTTCGACAACATGATTCAGCGTTATAAGAATGGTGTTGTGTATTTCGTGAAGCGCCCCGTGCTTTCAATCGTCATCGTCGTGATGAGTTTGGTAGGTCTCGTTGCTGCAATGAACTTGACTCCCACAGGTATGGTGCCCTCTGAAGATACAGGTTCTATCATGGGCGCAGTAGCAATGCCTCCCGGTACTTCACAGGATAAGACCGAAGAAGTGTTGAATCAGGTAAATGCTCTCGTACAGAGTTCTCCCCTCGTGCAGAGTTCAACAATGATTTCAGGTTACTCATTCGTGGGTGGTCAAGGTGCTTCTTACGGTTCATTCATTGTGAAGTTGAAGCCTTGGGAAGAGCGTAATCCTTTGACTGAAAGTGCAACGGTAGTATTTGCCAACCTCTACCTTGAGAGTCAGAAAGTGTTTAAGAATGCTCAAGTGCTCTTCTTCCAGCCTCCTATGGTACCTGGTTATGGTGCGACTAACGGTTTCGTAATCAATGTACAGGACCGTACGGGTGGCGAATTGCTCCGCTTCCAACAGATTACGGAAGACTATATTGCAGCACTCTTGAAGCGCCCCGAAATTGGTTCGGCGCAGACAAACTTTAACACGAAGTTCCCCGAATACATCATTGATATTGACGCTGCGAAGTGTAAGCGTGCCGGTCTTTCACAGACAGATATTCTTTACACACTCCAGGGTTACTACGGCGGTCTTTACTCAAGTAACTTCAATCGCTTTGGTAAGCTCTACCGCGTAATGATTCAGGGTGAACAAGCTGACCGCACAGACCTTGAATCACTCAATAAGATTAAGGTGCGCAACGCAAAGGGCGAAATGGCGCCCATCTCTGAATTCGTAACAATGACTCCCAGCATGGGTCCTGACGTTGTCAACCGCTTCAACATGTACACGTCTATTACGGTGAACGGTTCTCCCGCAGAAGGATTTACTTCAGGTCAGGCTATTCAAGCCATCAAGGAAGTGGCTGAAGAAATGCTTCCTGAAGGTTATTCATTCGAATTCTCTGGTCAGACGCGTGAAGAAGCAGCTTCAAGTGGTAGCACAACAGCGGTGGTGTTTGTCCTCTGCTTCGTGTTCATTTACCTCTTGCTCGCTGCACAGTATGAAAGTTACATGCTTCCCTTTGCTGTATTGCTCTCTGTGCCCTTCGGCTTGATGGGTTGTTTCATCTTCCTCCACTTGATGGGTCTTGTCCCCATCTTCTCGGCTGCCGAAAATAACATCTACGTGCAGATTGCAATGATCATGTTGATTGGTCTTTTGGCTAAGAACGCTATCTTGATTGTAGAATTTGCCCTTGACCGTCGTAAGATGGGTATGAGCATCACGAATGCTTCGGTGCTCGGCGCTGCAGCTCGTTTGCGCCCCATCCTCATGACGTCAATCGCAATGATCGTAGGTTTGCTCCCCTTGATGTTTGCCTTCGGCGTAGGTGCTAACGGTAACCGTGCGCTTGGTACATCTGCCATCGGCGGTATGCTTATCGGTATGATTTTCCAAATCTTCATCGTGCCTGCACTCTTCGTTATCTTCCAGGCACTCCAGGAACGCATCAAGCCCATGACTTGGGAAGATATGGACACTACGGAAGCAGAAGCTGACCTTCAACAGTACTCAAAGTAAATATAGTTAGCGAGTTATTTAGGTACAGGTAAACAAGTTACCATCCGGAAGGAAAAACAGACCGCAGGGTTCTCGTTTGCTCGTACCTAAAAACTCGTACCTTAAGTAAGTATGAAAAAGATCATTTTTCCCCTTATAGGTATCGCCCTTCTTTCAAGTTGCGGACTCTTTAAGAACTATGAGCGCCCCGAGTCACTTGAAAATATCACTGAAGGCATCTACCGCGATACCACTTCGATGACTGCCGTGCTTGAAGCGGCCGACACGACAAACTTTGGGAATATGCCTTGGCGTGAAGTGTTTACCGACCCCAAGCTTCAAGCGCTTATCGAGAAGGTTCTTGTCAGCAACGACATGCAGAAGGCTGATATGAATATTGAGAAGGCAAAGGCATATCTCACTATCTCTAAGTTGGCATACATCCCCTCATTCGTATTTGCACCCTCTGGAGAACTCACCTCTATCGACAATGCTAAGGCTGTGCAAACCTACACCTTGCCCATTTCTGCTTCGTGGAACATTGGTTCGTTTGGTTCGCTTCAAAATGCAAAGAAGTATGCCAAGGAAAACCTCTTCCTCGCCAAGGCAGCAAAGCAGGCTACTCAGACTGCCCTCATTGCAGCTGTAGCACAAATGTACTACACCCTCCAAATGCTCGACGAACAGCATGCCACGGCATCTGCTACAGCTGAAATTTGGAAGAATAATGTAGCGGCAATGGAGGTTATGAAGGAAGCCGGTATGGTAAACAACGCAGCGGTGGCACAAGCTACAGCTAACTACCACACCCTCCTTGCGTCACTCCCCGCACTTCAGAACAGCATCCGCCAAACAGAAAATGCGCTCTGTGTGCTCCTTGCCGAAGCCCCCCACACGGTTGACCGCAACACTTTCGGTGCTTACGATTTCCCCGCTTCTATGCAAGCAGGCGTGCCCGTACAGTTGCTCAACAACCGCCCCGACGTGCGCATTGCCGAAGCACAACTCGCGGCTGCATTCTACAATGTCAACATCGCACGCTCAAAGTTCTACCCCTCAATCACTATCTCAGGTGTAGCAGGTTGGACGAATAATGTAGGCGCCGTTGTTAATCCCGGTAAGCTTCTGCTCAACGCAGCGGCAAGTCTTGCGCAACCCATCTTCATGAACGGTCAGCTTACGGCTAACCTCAAGGTGTCAAAACTCGACTATGAAGCAGCAACACTTGATTTCCACAATGCCGTACTTAAGGCTGGTCAAGAAGTGAGCAACGCTCTTTCTGATTACCAAACAGCAGTGCTCCAGCAGCAACAGCGTGAGCAGCAGGTAAAGGCGCTTGAAACAGCAGCGGAGGAAACACAACTCCTCTTCAAGCATTCTAACACAACAACTTACCTCGAAACGCTCACCGCACAGCAAAGCCTGCTTTCAGCGCAGCTCTCACTTATCACAGATAAGTACAACAAACTCAATGCCGGCGTAAACCTATACAAGGCACTTGGAGGTGGAAGAGAGTAAAAACAACAAATAAGGTCATAAGGTTTTAAGGTTTAGAACCTCATGTTAGAGAGTAGTTAGTAGAGAGTAGTGAGTAACCCATGCGGAGTGTCGTTCCGCATGGCATACTCCTCACTCCTCTCAACCTCAAAACCTAACAACCTCAAAACCTTAAAACCTAACAACCTCAAAACCTAACACATTATGATTAGTCCTTTAGCTTATGTTGACCCTACAGCAAAGTTGGGTAACAATGTAGAGATTAAACCCTTTGCATATATTGAAGCAGGAGTAGAGATAGGTGACAATTGCGTAATTATGCCCCACGCCTCAATACTTGAAGGCACAGTAATGGGTAAAAACAATATTATCTACCAAAATGCCGTAATCGGTGCAACTCCTCAAGACTTCCATTATCAAGAAGGCCACCCCCACCGCGTAATCATCGGCGATGACAACCGCATTCGCGAAAATGTAGTTATCGCAGGTTCTTCCTTCGACGACCGCGCAACACGCATCGGCAATGGCAACTTCCTCATGGATAAGGTACACATCTGCCACGACACCATCATTCACGACCACTGCGTGCTCGGTATCGGTGTGAATATTGCAGGCGAATGTGAAATCCACGATTACTCCATTCAGAGCTCCTACGTACAGGTGCAGCAGCACGTACGCATCGGCCGCTACTCGCTCATCCAGAGCGGTTGCCGCGTGCAAAAGGATGTGCCCCCTTACATCATCCTCGGAGGCAACCCTGCAAAGTATCACGGCATCAACACCTTCGTTCTGAAGCATGTAGATGTAAACGAGCGCATCCTTCGCCACATTGCTAACACCTACCGCCTTATCTATGCAGGTAACTTTAGCATGGAAGACACCATCATTAAGATTCGTGAACAGATTCCCCAAAGCGAACAAATTGACCAGATTGTCAACTTTATCGAAAATTCAAAACTCGGTATTGTGCGCCACATGAAGGAAGAAGAATAACACAAAGCCCCCCCCCGTTTAAATCTCACCAATATTTAAACGAAAACAAAAAGTGAGTTAGTAATAACTATAAGTGAGTTTATTTAAATTATCTCCAACATAGTTTTTACTAACTCACTTATCATTTATACAAATACAAAGAATTGTATCTTACTATTTAAGCAAAGTTTATCCAAAGTATAGGTAAAAAAATAGTCTCAACACCTCCTCTTGAGGACGTTGAGACTATTTTCTATATCTAATTCCGTTACGCTTATTCCCAACCTAAGGCACTTGCGCCAAGCACTGCAGCCTCGCTACCATTGAGCGTAGAGACGAGGAGTTTCGCCTTATCTTTATATACAAAAAGTACGTTTTCATCATAAGCGCGCTTGATGGGGTCCATCAAGTAGTCACCCGCCTTGGTCAAACCACCGAAGAAGATGAAGGCTTCGGGCGAACTGAATGCGGCAAAGTCTGCACATGCGGCACCGAGGATGCGACCTGTTTCTTCGAAAATCTGCAATGCAAGAGCGTCGCCTGCTTCTGCTGCCTGGAACACGTCGAAAGAGGTGATTTCGTTGATATCACACTTACGCAAGAGACTGTCAGCACTGCTTGTTTCTAACAAATGTTTGGCTGTGCGCGCCACACCCGTTGCCGAGCAATACGTTTCCAAACATCCCTTACGACCGCACCCACAGGGGCGTGCGCTTTCGCTACGGTCTACAATTACGTGACCCAACTCGCCAGCAAAGCCGTCAGAACCGTAAACTACACGACTGTCACACACGATGCCCGAACCAACACCGGTGCCGAGGGTAATCATGATGAAATTTTTCATGCCACGCGCTGCACCATATGTCATTTCACCCATAGCTGCGGCATTGGCATCGTTAGTAACGTGAACGGGCACACCGAGCGCATCGCTAAAGAGCTTTGCGATGGGCACAATGCCCTTCCATTCCAAGTTAGCAGCGTTATCTATAGTGCCTGTATAGTAGTTTGCATTGGGCGCACCAATGCCCATACCCTTAATCATCTCAATGCCGCCCACAAGTTCGATGGCAGGTTGAAGCGCCTCAACAGCAGTCTTAACGTATTCTTCTACATCCTTATAACCGCGCGTTTTAATTACGGTCTGTGCCTTGATAATGCCTCGAGCGTCTACAATACCAAATACGGAGTTTGTGCCGCCCATATCCAAACCAATTACATAGGGTTTGTCTAAATTTTGTTCCATAATTTATGTGAATTTTATAGGTTATTCCATCTATTGGGGAAAGGGCAAAAATACGATACGCAACCGCATTCCCCCACTATCCTCCTTCATGCCATTAGGAATTACTTCCGCAATGCAGGCACACGAATTTCTGCAAATATACACATTATATGTAAATATTTTACACTTTTTGCTAAATAAATATTACATTTATGCATCAATGCTTGTATTTAGGGTGTCTGACGGCGCTTGTGTTAGTCATTGTGACGGATTACGTTCAACTTAGCGAAACTCAGCAACAACGTTTTCTGCCCTACCCCTTGGAAGTCTACCACTGCCTTAGCGCCACTTCCGCTACCGTCAACCGAGCGCACGGTTCCCATGCCGAAGCGCTCATGCTGCACGACGTCTCCGATATTTAAGGATGTTGTAGGGCGTGAAGCAGAAGAGTGGTGGGCAACCGTAGCAGGCGTAAGGCGCACAAGCGAGGAGGGACGCACGACTGTAGGCGACGGCGGGCGCTGAGAAACGCTCTGATGAGGGTTTGCAGCGGAGTGAGAGGCGAAGGGCGCTGTACGCTCTTTTCCACCCACCGAGAAATACTGGCGAGGAATGTCGGTTAAGAAACTGCTTTCAGAACAATACTGTAACTGCCCCCACTTGAAGCGCGACTTGGCATAAGAAAGGATGCAATGTGACTTCGCGCGCGTCACGGCTACGTAAAAGAGGCGGCGCTCTTCCTCAAGTTCTTTATTTGAAAAGCGAGATGCCTCAGCAGGGAAAAGTCCGTCTTCCATACCCGTTACAAACACGACTTCAAACTCCAGTCCCTTGGCGGCATGTACGGTCATGAGCGTCACACGCGGTTCACCATCTTCCGCCTGGTCGGCGTCGGTAAGCAGAGAGACTCGTGAAAGGTATTCCGTCAGCGTCAGCGTTTCTATGCCCTGCTCCTCACGCACTTCAGTTTGCATCTCAGCCATGGCGCCAATAAGTTCCTCAAGGTTTTGTATCTTGGCAGCACCCTCACTACCCTCTCCCTCTAAATCTTTATGAATGCCCTCTGCAAAAAGAATCTGCTTAGCCAAATCACAGACGGAAACGCCCTGTTGAGAAAGGTTGGCATACTCCGCAATGCGCTGCGCAAATTCATGCAAGCGTTTGGCGGTAGCAGCTGCAAGAGATAGGTTACAGATTTCGGGATGAGCAGCCGCCTGCAAAAGGGGCACACTATGCTCCGCTGCTGCCATTTTTAATTTACCCACCGTAGTGTCTCCAATACCGCGTCGCGGATAATTCACCACGCGCTTAAAGGCTTCTTCATCACGAGGGTTGGCAATCAAGCGCAGGTATGCCAACAGGTCTTTAACCTCCTTACGCTGATAAAATGAGAGTCCGCCATAAATGCGATAAGGAATCCCCTTGAGGCGGAACGCTTCCTCAAAAGAGCGACTCTGAGCGTTCGTACGATAAAGCACCACCATTTCGTTGTGCGGAATGCCCTGGCGTCTCAGTCTACCGATTTCACCTGCCACACGGTAACTCTCATCCTTGTCACTGGCTGTTTCAAACAACTGCAACGCCTCACCCTGCCCCTTATTACTAAAGACATGCTTCGGAATTTGATGCTTGTTATTGGCAATAATCGCATTCGCAGCACCAACAATAGTCCCCGTGCTGCGGTAGTTACACTCTAATTTTATCACCTTCGCCGAGGGATATTGGCGGGTGAAGTTTAAGATGTTTTCAATTCGTGCCCCGCGGAATCCATAAATACTCTGCGCGTCATCACCTACGACACTGATGCATGACTCGGGCGTAGTGAGTTGTGAGATGATTTGGTGTTGAACGTAATTCGTATCTTGGTACTCATCCACAAGGATATAACTAAAGCGCTGTAAGTAACGCTGTCTCACCTCCTCGTGTTCACGAAATAGGCGGAACGTCTCGACCAACAAATCATCAAAATCCATCGCGTTGGCCAAGCGACAACGATTCTTATAACACTGATAAATCTCAGAGACAGCGGGAATACCCGCTAACTGGTCTGCCCTGCGTAATTCACCATCAGATTGGTACTGCTCAGGCATAATCAACCGGTTTTTAGCCGCTGAGATGCGAGAAAGTACCATAGCAGGTTTATACACCTTACTATCCAAATTGAGTTCCTTAATAATAGTATTTATCAGCGACTGCGCATCCGACTGGTCGTAAATTGTAAAGTTTGAAGTATAGCCAATGTGCTGCGACTCTATACGCAGAATGCGCCCAAACAAACTGTGAAAAGTGCCCGACCATAAGTGCTTCGTAACCTCGCCATCCACTAATTGGGCAATACGGTTGTTCATTTCCTTTGCCGCCTTATTCGTAAATGTGAGCGCCATGACTTGCCAAGGCATCACACCCTTGCTCAACAAATAGGCAATCTTATAGGTCAAGACGCGCGTCTTTCCCGACCCCGCTCCGGCCAATATCAACGTAGGACCGTCACAAGTTGTGACGGCCTCATACTGTGCTTTATCTAAATAACTATGTAAATCTTGCATGTCTGTTTAAGTGGAGGGGATAAGAGAAAGGGATTGGGAATGTGAGGTAAAATATGATTCAGAGTACTTTAAGCGAAGACTAATCCTCACTTACTTCATGCGTCTTGCGCTGCTCAATATCGTGTTGCAACTTACGCAAATAGAAGGCAATTTTCGTTTGCAACTCTTCTAAATCTTGCCCTGTGGCACCAGCTTCAACCATATTATTCAGTTCCGTTCTTGCCTCCTCAAGGCAAACGGAATCTTTTAACAATATGCCTTGCTCTCTGACCTCGAAAGCCAAGGGATATGCTACACGAACAGAGTCAATAAGTTGAATGGCTGTCTGAAACTCTCCTGCCACGTAAGCGGCACGTGCTTGTTGCAATAACTCGCCACCTTTTTCTTCAGCGTATGCCCTATCTGAAGCAGCTTTGTCTCCGCAAGACCACAACAAAAATGCGCAACCGCATAACAGCAAATGTAACTTTCCCATAAACAATAATTATATTTGTGATTATCTGCAAAATACGCCGTAAGACATCTAACCTTTCTACTTCGTAAAGAAGCAAACCTTTTACGCTGAAAATTATTAGTAACATAATTTAAATTGTTAGTAACATATTTTAAAATACATTACTAATAATTTTTGCCGCAAATAGTCTACTTTTTCTGTATTTAAAATCAGAAGTTCTTCCATGCTATTTTGCATTCCGCAAAGATAATATTTATCTTTCTATTTCAGGCACTCGTACACATATAAAAAATCAACCCGCCAATATAGCGGGTTGATCTATTTACGAATGACGAAAGTTCTAATTATTTCACATAAATCTTCTTGCCTTCAGAAGTGATGTAAATCTTACCTGACTGAAGTTTTGAAGCCTTAGTGCCATCAAGGTTGTAGAACTGCGTTGCTGTAACAGCGTCGTTAACTGCTGAGTCGATAGAAGTAATCGCATTCTTTTCAGCAAGGTAGAGTTTAGACAAATTGTTAACGTCTTCCTTGAGAATGTAACACTTATTTACTGCAACAGTCGCTGTAGTTGCGTCAGTAATATACGAAGTAGTTCCTGCTTCTTCAGCTGTCTTAAATGATGCAAGAATCGTAGACTTATCAAAGCGCTGCTTGATACCTACACCATTGAGGATGTTCTTCTGAGTGAGTTCTGTTGTATAACCAGGAACGAATGTAAGGCGGTAAGAACCCTTTTCACCTCCGTAAATCACGGCTTCGTGTGCAGGAACGACATTACCTTGAATCGGTTCGAGGAGCGCATAATCATATTCTACTCCTTCGTAAGTAAGGGTTTCGTGGCCTGAGATAGCATAAGCTGTAAGACCTTCTTCAAGCGATACGGGGAAAGGCAAGCAGTAATTCACAAAACCTGATGCTGGAACGCTAATGCTAACGAACTTCACTTCTTGTACCTTCCAGATGTTGTTCGCATCGCTTTCGCCACCGCTCCAGAAACCTGTTTCTGTTGCAGAGTATGCATTGAGGTAGTGACCTGTGTTTTCTACGTTCAACACGTAAAGATTCTTTTCTTCATCAATACAAACTGATGACCAAGCGGGAGCTGAAGCCTTGTCATAAAGCTTTTCCATCTTTGTATTGCTATCTGCACCAGCGTAGTGGTTAGCTTGGGGGTTGTAAAGGTAAGTCTTGCCGTCGCGTTCTTCCCAACACCAGATTTGGTCGTACTTGCTCAAGCTGCTTGCTGCACGGTCTAACTTCCAAGTAATACTACCGTCTAATCCAATTTCAGAGCCACTACCGCAAGTGAGACAGTTGCCCTTAGTGTTAGCGGTGATGCGGTAGTAATGGTTGGGCACCAACGATACTACCTGATTGACCATCTCGTAAATCTTCGTACGTGTGCCATCATAACCTACTGCCATGATGTAAGCAGCAGCGTCTGCTTCATTTGAAGAACCGGGATAGAGCACTTGTGTGAACGAGTGTGCATCGTCACTACCAAGACCGTACATAGTAATACGGATAAGCTCATCAGCTGCATTGTACGTTTCAAATGCTACAGCATTCTTAACTTGATCGTGCTGCACCTTCACCTTACCAGAACTGTATGTACAACCTGTGCCAAGCGTTGAGGGAACTTCGAGCTTGAGGTTGTCACGATAGATATTGAAGTTGTGAGCATTGATGTAGTTAATTTCTTCTGTGAAATCAGCATAACCCTGCTTTGCAACATAGTCCTTAAGGTCGTTAATCATCTTTTCGTTAATGATGTTCCAACCTGCGCTGTAGTCTTCAATGTAAGCGTTGATAGGACGGAGCATACCTGCCTTTTCAAAGAAAGGAAGGAGGTTAATCTTCGTGCTATCGCAAGCAATCTTCATCCAGTTGATTTGCTGCTTACCGTTGGTGTTATACTTCGTACCATAGTTATCTGTAGTACGGATTGACTCAATAACCATAGGCACGATGTCGGGACACTTACCAGCGAGCGTACCCCAAAGAGTCAACTGCCAGAAGGGAGCGAGTTTAACGAAGTGGTCGTAGTTACGACTTGTAGTTGTTACAGTACCAATGCTATTACCATTTGCGTCTTGACCCTGAACCGTGATGGTGTTAGGAGTAGCACCATTATAGTCAGGACCATCCTGAAGCTGCCAAGCTACACCCTTGCGGAGACCTTCTTCAAAATAAGTTTGGAAGCGACCACCACGCATGCCTGAGTATTCACCAATACCGCTGGTTTCGTCTTCAAGACGGAGGCTATGGCGGTTGCCTGTTCCGTGGAGCTGTGCCCAAGCAGCATAGATATTATTCGTTGTTTCACCACAACCTGACCACTTGAAACCAGGAGTTACCTGATTGTTGTGACCCCATTCGTGACCTACACCCCAGAAGTCAAAGTTCTTAGAGTCGGGACGCATAATGCCACCAAGGCTACCGTATTCACAATATGAACCTTCGCCACCTGCTGCCATAAAGCCGTAGTTTGTAGCATAGAAGAGCTGACGGTTCTTCACCTGCTTGCCGTAGCGTTCAAGACCGAGAATGTCGCGTTCTGCCCACTGCACTTGCTGATAAAGCGTCATTGTTGAGTCAACATTAGTGGGGCAATACATCTTCCACGCACTTACGGGATAAGCAGTCTGAGCATGCTTAGAACGCGTAATGATGATAGAGTGGTCATTATCCGACTTGCCCTTAAGCATTTCTACCCAATCCGCATTTGTCATTGTTTCCTGATCCCAATAACCCTGAACGGGAGCATTGATAAAGTGAAGCTTCACCTTGGGAGCAGTTTCAAAATTTGATGTGTAGTAATCAACGAACACGTTACCTTCAGAGGCTGCTGTAATGTAGTTGAAACCATTCTTAAGGCCGTATTCGCTTGAGTTCTCGTTAGTGTACCAGTTCTTAATCTTCAAACCAACTGCTGAACTACCGATACCACTCGCTACAACGATGCATGATTCGCCAGTCTTAAGGTAAACACCAGTGGGGTTTTCATAATTGTTGTACTGGCTGCTCACCTTCAACATATTCTTGAGAGTGCTTGTAGGCATGTAAGCTTCATATTCGCCTACGCGGAACTTCTTGTAAGCATCAGCATCAGTAAGAAGATTATCTACAAGTTGCTTAACGTCAGCATCTTCAATTCCTTCGCTTGAAGTAACTTCAGGCTTAAGTTCGCTATAAAGTTCGTCAGCAAAGTAAGTAGCAAATGCCTCACGCTTGGTATTGTCAATCTGATAAACTTCAATTTCAGCAGCTGAAGCCACATTGAAATAACCGCGTGAAATCTTAAAACGAATCTGACCGCAATCTACACCTCCAAGATCAAATTCACTTGAGGCAGAAGTGCCATTAGGAGTGAAAGTTCCTACTGATTTAAACGTAGAACCCGTAGTCTTTTCAGAGTACAAAACTTCTACTTGAACCCAGTTACCATTCTGACTCCCGTCACAACGAGGCACATACTTCACATAGTCAACATGTGAAACTTCCTTAAGCTTAACTGTGAACGTAACGGGAAAAGACGTACTGTTGTACGAACTATGCCACATCGTGTTGTAATTACCATCAATGGCATACTTAGCTTCCTCACCCGTCTGGTAAGAGCCTGCTGTAGCCGATGCGATGGCAACTTTTTTGTCCTGTGCTGCTGCGCCTAAGAATAGACACATAGCAAGAAATAAGAGAGTAAATCTTTTCATAATTAATTTATTATAGCGTTATTAATCTGATATTTAGAGTGATTTACCAAAGCACTAATATAGGTATTGTTTTTTAAAAAAAAGATAGGTTGAAATTAATCAAACTAAGTCCGAGATATTTTGAATTAAGTCCGAGATAATTTAAACTATCTCCCACTTAAATTCAACCATTATTCTGCAAAGGTAAGATATTTTTAATTAACGCAATACACATCTTTGTTAAAACTTACACGTAACGTATTAAAAATAAGATGCAATCATCTCATAAAAATCTTTAAAAGATATAACTTACAAGTCTTGAATTACAAGAAAAAAGATGTACATTTGCACCTTGTAAATTATCAACAAACCATATTAAACTAAACGATTATGAGATTCTTAACACAATTCAAACATGCTTTTTTGCTTGTTTTTGCAACTGTATTTTGGGGTGCAAATGCAGCAGCTCAAGGTACGGGTACAAAAGACGACCCCTACATTATGGTAGATGGAGGCGAATACGCCTTTAAAGTATACAAAGATTTTTACGGTCAATTTATCGTTCCTGAAGACGTTACCACGGATGGAGTAGTACTTGAACTTGTGGCAGACAACTGGACTGATATTTACGCAGATAAGGATTTAACACAACACATTTCTACAACAACAGGAAACTTTGCTCCTTACACTTCTACAGTAGACGTTGCAAAGGGAACACCCAAGGGAACTATCTACTACATTTACTCAGACTTCCCCATGAATAGTGGTTCCGTAAAAGTGAGTTACGGTGGTGGTAGTGCTTTAGAATTAACAAGGGTTACGCCTGTTGAAGGTAGCGTACTCTCTGCTGGAGAAAGTTACGTAGGATTGGAATTTTCTAAACCAATCCGCTTCAGTAGTTGCACGCTTTATGCCGGTAGTGTTCAAAAAGAAATTGAAGCAAATCAAATAGACAGATTCGTTTCTATCGAACCTAAGTCAGAACTCATGGAATGTTACAATTCCGGAAATTTAAAGCAGGGTGACGACATTTTGTTTGTATTAAGCAATGTAACTTCATACGATGGAAAGAGCAACATAGGTAATGTAGTAATACGTTATAAAGCTGCACCCAAACCCATTATGCTTGTTTCATCGGTAAATACGCCTGAATCAGGCATGCCCAAGATTAAATCATGGATGCCTACTACCTCAGAAGAAGGATTGGTGCAACTTGTTTTCAACGGCAAATTAAACAAGGAAGCCACTATCTCAGCAATTTTAAGTTTCGGCAATTCTGAAACAGAAGACCCCGGAGAATATTATACGGAAACGCTTACCCCCACATTTACGGATGACAATACGATTCAACTTGACCTTCGTGGCAAGTTACGTCTCCCCAGTGAGATGGTAACCTCAGGCACAAACTATGAAAGTATGTTGCTCACCATCCGTGGTATTGAAGATGAACATGGATATAAGTCATTTGTAGATGGTAGCGGTTCATCAGGAGCTTACTTCATCGACTATGGATTTGAACTGATTAACTACAGCGTAATGACAGAGTTTATGCCTGCCGCAGGTCAAAGCATTGACAACTACAATGAGATTACAATTTGGATGCAAGAGTTGGGCGGCAATCTTACTTATTCAGGAGCTGTATACGAATACATTTATGGTGGAGAACAGCAACAAGTAGAGGTGGCGTTCCAAGACATCAAGAAAGAGGTGGACGAGGAAGATAACACTGCTCATTATCTTACGATTCCTGTTCCTGATTTCTCAAGAGATGCAAACACTCAGGTAACATTCAGATTAAAAGATGTAGAATTCCCCGATGGAATGTCACACACAAGTCATACAGCAGCCACTTACAGTACTGCTGGACATACATCTGTTACTGGCATTAATACCTTGCAGCAATCAACCGCTAAGCGCATCTACACCATAGACGGCAAATTGGTAAAATCTCCCACAAAATCAAATGGCGTCTTTATCATAAACGGTAAAAAGACTCTTGTAAAATAAAACGATTATGAAACTTTTACGCACTACCCTACTCACCATACTTTGCTCTCTTGTTAGCACAGTGTGTAGCACTGCACAGAGCAAAGACGTGTTGTGGCAGTATAACATGAGTGATGGTTCTACCATTCATGGTATGAGTGATAACGGCAAATGGGCGGTAGCTTATGGCATTAGCGACGCTACATCAGCATACTCATTCCCCAAATTGTTAAACTTCACCAATCACACTCAGCAAGAGATTCTTTCTGAAACAGAAATCAATTCGGGCATCGAATGTTATGTTAATGATGTTTCGAATGACGCAAGCGCTGTAGTAGGATGCTACAACGGCAAACCCGCATATTGGAATCTTGCGACTAAGCAGTGGACAATCCTTCCCCTTGCTACAGGCAACGTCGGAGGTCGCCTTGAGGCAGTAACTCCCGACGGAGTCTATGCCGTTGGTGCATGTACAAATGGGGGGTATGATGAAGTACCAATGATGTGGAACCTCCAAACCAATGAGATAGTGACACTCGAAGGTCTCCCCTCTTGTGACCTTTCAGGCAGTTACCAAGCAATGACGCGACTCACTGACCTCTCGGCAGACGGAAGATATATCGTAGGTTGTGTAAGTTATAGTTACCCTGAAGATGTACTCTATTTCCTTTATGACAGAGATTTAAAGAAGTGGGACGCTATAGCATTTGATTACAATGCCATAACTAGAAAGTTTACCCCGAGAGACGAGAAAGTACGCACACTTGACGGCATCACCATCAGTCCTAATGGTAAGTGGGTTGCTGGTGTAGTATATTCTACGGATGACGTACGCAACCCCTTCCGTTACAATACTGAGACAAAGGTTTTTGAAAACATCAACCGTCAAGAAGACCTTGACAAAGGATGTGTGAGCATTGACAATGAGGGCACTATTTATGCAGCAACTCCAGCAATCAACCCCAGTCGCTCGCTCTACATTTTACACAATAACAATTGGTATGGCATTGATGAAATTCTCAAGCAGCAATGCGGCATTGACTTTTACACCTACACCGGTTATGGAGCAACAGGATTGTGTATTGATATATCTGATGACTGCAAGACAATGGCTGCAATAGCCTACATTTCAGATGAGAATTACCAAATCACACTCCCCACTACCTTTGCGAAAGCTTGTGAAGATGTCAACCTTCTTGCCACATATACGGCATCCATACGTAGCGGAGCAACGATTCAGAAGTTGTCAAACATCTCACTTACCTTCACACGAGACGTTGAAGTCAAAGCAACAGCGAATACCGCAACGCTTCTTGATGAGAATGGTAATATTGTAAGAAACTCGTTAAAAATTGAGATTGACAATACGTCAAGCAAAAATGTAACTATCGGTTTCCGTACCACCACATTAGAAAAGGGTAAAAAGTATTCCGTAGTTATACCTGCTGGAAGTATCTGCGTGAAGGGAGACGCCACGAAGACTAATGAACAAATCACGCTCAATTATTTTGGTTTAGGCGAGACAGAAATCCAATCACTCCAGGTAACCCCTGCTCAAGAAAGCACCCTCGGTCATATTGACGCAAATACAAACCCCGTCATTTTCACTTTCAATGTGGATGTAAAAGTCAAAGCGGATGCTAAGGCACTACTCTACCGCAACGACGAAACTGAACCCTTCAGCACATTAGAGGTGCAACACGGTTTGACTTCTGAAAGCGCCAACATGGTGTTGGTATACCCCACGAGCACCATGTACCTTTACAAGGACAACACCTACCGCATCGTCATCCCTGCCGCCACGCTTACCGACGCCGCAGGATATGCATCTAACGTTGAAACATCAGTAACCTATTATGGTTCTTATGAGCGCACCATTGTTTCAGACGATGCCAACATCTACATCGAAAACTTTGAGAGCGGCATCAACAACGTAATGCTCTACGACGGCGACGGAAACGAACCCACCGACGCCATGAAGGCGTGGAGTTTCACGGCAAACGTGCCTTGGACCTACGCAGCCGATGATGATTATACCAATACCTGCGCCGTGTCTCACTCTATGTACGCACCTTCGGGAGCGTCTAACGACTGGATGGTGACACCCCAACTCTTCATCCCCGATGCGAAGTGCACCCTCACCTTCGATGCTCAGAGTTACCGCAAGGCAAAGACCGACGTACTCCAGGTTATTGTCTACACGTGTGACGAAAGCATTTACGAACTCGATGCGAGCATCGTCAGCAACATCCAAGAGCAAGGGGACATAGTCGTTGAGAAGCAACTTTCGCCCGGTTACGTAGAAGACCTCCTTGATGGCGATTGGGAAAACATCGAAGTCAGCCTTGCCCCCTATGCCGGCAAAAAGGTATACATTGCCTTTGTGAATCAAAACGAAAATCAAAGCGCCATCTTTGTCAGCAACATTCAAGTGCGCCACACCGTAGACTTCCAAATCCTGCTCAGCGGTGTTCCCGAAACATTGGTAGCACAGTCTTCTCAATCCATTAAGGGCGCCATCGTCATTAAGGAGTCAGGCAAGACATACACCTCCGCCCGCATCGCCCTGCTCAATGGCGACACCACCGTTGAGGAACTCAGCGCCGACGGCCTCACCCTCACTCAGGGCGACACCTACAATTTCGCATTCACCGCTCCCCTCCCCCTCCAAGTGGGTAAAGAATGCCCCTTCACCGTACGCGTAACGCTTGACAATGGCTCTGCTACCTACGAACTCCACAGCAGCATCAAAAACCTCGCCTTCGCCCCCACCAAGCGCGTCATCCTTGAGGAAAACACCGGCATGGGTTGTCAGAACTGCCCCCTCGGTCACCTCGCCCTCGAGCATCTTGAGCATACCTACGCCGACCGCTTCATCCCCCTCGCCTACCACACGTATACAGGCGACCCCCTCGAAAGCGGCATGACCGACTACGCCCAGTATTTCCTCACGCTCAACGCAGCCCCCACGGCAATGATTCAGCGCAACGGCACCGTCAGCGCCCCCATGGTGAGCAAAACGGAGGGCGGCAGCACCGACTACACCTTTTCACTCGGCGACGGCACCACCTGGAGCGACCAAATCGCTGCGGAACTTGCTACGCCTACGGATGCCGACCTCAGCATTGGCAGCGCGTATGACGAAACCACAGACCGACTCACCGTCTATTACACATTCACATCCGCCATCGACCGCACCGACGCCAATATCGGCCTGCTCTGCATCCTTACCGAAGACGCCCTCGATGGTTATCAATCCAATGCCTTTTACGCCGCCTCCGACCCCGACCTCGGAGCATGGGGAAAGGGAGGCGCCTACGCCAAGTCTACCGTCTACCCCTATACCTTCAACGACGTAGCGCGCGCCCTCTATCCCGCCACCTCCTATTACGGACAAACGGGACTCATCCCCACCGTGCTTCATCACAGTGCGCCCAGCGCAGGCGCCATCACCCTGCGCGTAGCGCAAGACGCTCCCTACGTTAAAGACATCCGCAACTGCAAGGTAACCTGCGTAGCCATCTGTGCCAACACCGGTCGCGTCATCAACGCCGCTCGCGTAAGCGTAGGTAGCAGTATGACAAGCGTCAGCGACGCCCGCCATGTGCCCTTCACCGTCAGCGCCACCCCCGAGGGCATAGCCATCAGCGCCCCCACCCCCGTGAGCGTTACGCTCTACAGCGCAAACGGCGCGCCCCTCACCTCCGCAACCGTCGCCCACAAGGGCATCATCCCCACCGCTCACCGCGGACTCATCCTCGTGCGCATCCATCATGAGGGAGGTTACGCTACTTACAAAGTTATCAGATAACCCCCGCACATAAGCAAAAAGCACCTTACCTCCAGAGGTAGGGTGCTTTTCTTGTTAAAAAAGTGCAACAATATTGAAGTTGTCTTGCGCGACCTTAGGTTGTGTTCATTAGTAGCTAAAAAAAATAAATAAATTGGTGGCGCACATAACTATAATATTTTATCGAGGACGGCAAATATATTATTGCCTAAAATGTGATGTAAAGTATCTACTGATATTTAGAAATAAAACCCAGCATTCACAAAGAGGTTGAATTTATTCGTATAGGGCGAAAAGCCGACCAATGCCTGAAGGGGGCCTAATTTAGAATTAAGGGCGTAGCCCACGCTCATGCCGTAGATAGGGGCACGGCGCAGAAACTTATCTTTATGCTCTGCAAGAAAGCCGAAACTTGCGCCGACCGTGGCATAATGATTAGATGAGATACGTTGGCGCAACTTCAGACCAGCCACCAGCGCGCCACGCGGCACGTAGGTAACATGCGTTATGCCGTCAAAAGGCAGTTGGTGTGGCAACAAGAAGTCCGCTTGAGGACCTCCAATAACATTTGCGTAGAGCGACGAATATTCCTCGCCAAAAATAGCACGCCCATGGATGGAGGGCAGAAGCGCCGTATGAGAAGACAAGGTGAGCACACCCTGCCACGCTGATTGTAGCACCACAAAGGGAGCATGCGAGCGATAACTCAAGAGGTTATCGGTAACCGCCTCAAAGCGCGTATTCAACTGGGCACCGCGTGTGGGGAAATAACTGCGGTCAAAAGAATTGTAATGCAGCGCAAAGAAATAACTGAAGAAATGGGCATCGGTAAGGCGGGGCGCAGCAGTTGCCGTTGGGACCGTGAGCAAGTCAATATTGGTGTAGGCATCAAACGAGGCTCCGATGTCATAGCGCCAGTTGTGCCACCAGGCGTTGGAGTAGCTCGCCTCTGCCGTATGGCGGTTGTACTTGGCATTGAGGATGCGCGTAGACTTCTCATACACATCACAATCACCGTGATAATACTGGTAAGAGAAATTCAGGTGCTTCAACAAGTGGGGCGTCAAGCAGTAATCCACGCGGGCGGCATAGCGCTTGCCCACGCGCCCCGTGAGTGAGAGTTGCGAGGGTAGTCGCGTGTTGAACCTCAAACTCGCATTGAGCATCACGGAGGCAATCTCCTCGGTGTCAAAGCGCGCACCGAGATTGAAGTTCATCTCCTTGCGCTGCTGAAGTATGAAGTGGAGGGCATAGCCATCGCCAGTGGGACTTAAGCGGTAGACCACATCCGAGTAGGCCATCTCGCCACGCAAGAGCGCTACTGCCGACTCTATACTGCTCAACGAAGCATAGTCGCCCGCCTTGAGCCTGGTGCGACGCAACAGGCGCTGCTGCTCGCTATCGGAAGCTCCCGTAAATTCCACCTTTGAGAGTTTCAAGCGCGCCCCCGAGGCATACGAGGCATAGGGCGTGGGGGCCTTCAGTCGCTCATGAGCAGGGATGCCCACCTTTTCGCGAATCGCGGCAAGTGCATCAAGGTGGCGCAGTGCCGTGTTGCGCCCTATCGTCAGGAGCGAGTCGACGGCCTCTGCACTGAAACTCATGGTGGAGTAAGGGTGTGTGTCGATATGAATAAACACATCGGTCAGGGCTATATTCTCTTCCAACTTCTTCCGCGACAAGAACCCCATGACCTGCGTGAGCACCTCGGGCAGTTGGTTGAGGTTATCGCCCGTACGCATGCGCTCCTGCACGCTCACACCGATAATGATGTCGGCTCCCATCTGTCGCGCGATGTCGGCGGGATAATTGTTGCTCATCCCTCCATCGAGCAAGACCAAGGAGTCGAGGCGCACGGGGGCAAAGATGCCCGGAAAAGCCATACTCGCACGCAAAGCCGTAGCCAACTCACCACGGCGGAAGACATGCTCCGTGCCCGTCTGCATCTCCGTAGCCACACAAGCAAAGGGGCGCGGCAGACTGTCGAAGTCGAGCGCACCATGATAACCCACGGTGAGTTCGGAAAAGAGCGAATTCAAGTTCTCGCCCTGGATAAGTCCCCCCACCTTTGGCGCACTTCGATGCAAAGGCACCGAGAGCAAGTAGCACTCCGAGTGCTCGCGCTCAAGCATGCTTCGCTTCATGACCTTCACGCGGTCGCTCAACAGGAGCTCCCAATCCAACTTGCGCGCCAGGCTGTCGAGCTGATGAGGGGTGTAACCAATGGCATACATTCCGCCCACGATGGCGCCAATGCTTGTGCCCACCACCATGTCAATGGGGATGCCGGCCTCTTCAATCACCTTAATCGCACCAATGTGGGCAGCGCCCTTGGCACCACCACCACTCAACACGAGCGCCACCTTCTTGCGCTGCATCGCCTCGGCATGAAGCGGCAACGCATGTGCACCCATCATCACCAGGGCCGTAAGCAAACCCACCAAGCGAACCACCATATTGTTATTACTCATAGACTTACACGCTAAAAAAAGTTTTATCCTTCTCACCAATCGTCACCCCCTCAAACATGTCGTCCGTACAAACGACCCGCGCCTACAAAATTATTATTTTTTACGGAGACACAAAAATTATGACAAAAATATGGGGGACTTCGACAACAGAACTACCTGCGAACAAGTAAAAAGGGATACCCAACAGCACGAAAAAATGCGAGTGCCCTGGAGAGCACCCGCATCTATCAAATCAATGTAGAATCGTTTCAAATTATTACCCCACACAAGGAGCGATGCCGCACAGGTCATAAAGTCATCACCCCACCATCCCATAAACCACATAAGTAAGCAGGGCAAGGGCATAGGCTATAATGGTGGAATAAGCAGCCGAGAAGAGCGCCCAACACCACGAACCACTCTCGGAGCGGATGGCCACGATGGTGGCAATGCAAGGGAGGTAAAGCAGGAGGAAGACCATGTAGGCAAGCGCCGCACGCGATGTGGTGTGGGTAAGCAGGGCGGCTTGCAGGCGCGTGGTGCTTTGGTCATCATCATCGGCATAGTCGTCGGCATAAAGCACTCCGAGGGTGCTCACCACCAATTCCTTTGCCCCCACTCCACTCAAGATGCCTACTGACATCTGCCAATCAAAGTCCATGGGCGAGAATACGGGCGCAACGGCGCGTCCGACCCATTCGAGGCACGAGCGGTTTTGAGACTCAACGCTCGCTTCTTCAGGTGCAACACTGGCCGTTAATCCCGCTTCGCGGTCTTTTCCTCCTTCGCACCTCGGCAATTCAAGTAAACTTGATTGCGCTCGGTTTGGCGTCGGTTCTTCACCAGGGATTCTAAAATATCCTAATGCCCAAATGACAACGGAAAAGGCGAGGATGAGCCCAGCCATCTTGCGGAGGTATTGTTGCCCCTTCTCCCATGTGTGGCGCACAACGGACTTAAGCGTAGGGATGCGGTAAGGCGGTAGTTCCATCACAAAGGGAAGGTCGCCACCGACATGAAAGTATCGGGAAAAGAGTTTTGCCGACACTAATGCCACCGCAATGCCCAAGGCGTAGAGTGCAAGCATCACCAGGCTACCCGAGTCGGGGAAAAAGGCGGCGATGAGCAAGATGTAGATGGGCAAACGCGCCGAGCACGACATGAAGGGGATGATGAGCATCGTGATGAGACGGCTCTTGGGATTTTCAATCATGCGCGTAGCCATCACAGAGGGCACATTACACCCTAATCCCATAACCATCGGGATGAGCGACTTGCCGTGGAGCCCGATGTGGTGCATAAGTTTGTCGGTGATGAAGGCGGCACGTGCCATGTAGCCCGTATCTTCTAAAAGCGAGATAAAGAGGTAGAGCAACAGGATGTTGGGGAGAAAGACAATAACACTACCCACTCCGCCAATGACACCGTCGACAATCAGGTCGCGCAAAACACCCTCGGGCATGCTCATAGTGATGAAGGCAGCAAACTGATCAACGAGCCACGAGAGCCATTGCATGGGATATTCGCCCAGCGTGAAAGTGGCTTCAAAGATGAGGTAAAGCAGCGTGAGAAAGACGGGGTAACTCAACCATCGGTGCGTGACGATGCGGTCAATGCGCTCCGAGCGCGACTCGCCGTGCTTCTTGGCATGTGAGGGTTGGTGTGTCTCCTTCAGCGCCCCCTGTATGAATCCGTATTTGGCATCTATCAGCGCCTCCTCGGCTCCGGCAGATAGTTCGCGCTGAATGCGTTGCTGCTCTTCGTAGCGGGCAGAGACGAGCTCGTCGTGATTCTTAAGCGTGTCGACAAATGCGTTATATTCTCTGTCGCCCTCAAGGAGCTTGATGGCGAGGTAGCGGGTAGAATACTTATGGCGTATCTGTCCGTTTTTCTGTATCACCTCCTTAATGCGGTCAATGCTCTTCTCGAGCTCTACACCATGGTTGACATGAATGTGGCGCGCCACCTCCGACTTGTATTCGTAGACATCAATGACCTGCTCAAAGAGGGCGCTAATGCCCTCACCACTACGCGACACGGTGGGCACCATAGGCGCTCCGAGAAGTATGCCCAATTGGTCGTAATCGAGGCGGTCGCCATTCTTTCGCACCTCGTCATACATATTGAGCGCCACGACCATGCGCAGGTTCATATCAATGAGTTGCGTGGTGAGGTAAAGGTTGCGCTCCAGGTTGGAAGCATCTACCACATTAATCACAACATCAGGCGTCTGCTCAATCAACTGACTACGCACATAGCGCTCCTCGGCGCTATAGGCTGAAAGCGAATAGGTGCCAGGGAGGTCGACAAGCACAATGGTGTAGCGCTCTCCCGTAGTGGGGCGCACGAATTGGAAGGTGCCCTCCTTGGCATCAACGGTCACACCGGCGTAATTCCCCACATGCTCCTTACTTCCTGAAGCAACATTAAAGAGCGAAGTTTTGCCACAATTGGGGTTTCCCACGAGGGCAACGCGCAAAGTGTGTCCCTGTGCCTCAGCCATCTGTTGCATGCGCTGCTCAAGTTCGGTTTGCTCTTGCTCCGTAGGGGTGAGCGCAGAAAGGTGTTGGGCGGCAGAAGGACGAAGCGACTGTTCGGCTTCTTCCTCACTGATGACCTCCACCATGGCGGCTTCCTCACGGCGCAGGGATATTTTATAGCCCATCAATTCATACTCAATGGGGTCGCGCAAGGGGGCATTGAGCACTACTTTAATCTTCTTCCCCTTGATAAACCCCATCTCGACGATGCGCTTTCTGAAACCGCCGTGACCGCCAACTTTGGCAATCACGGCAATTTGTCCTGTATGTAAGTCAGATAGTTTCATTATGTGTGTGTGTGAGAGGGATGTCTCGAGTGGGAACGATGAGGCGTGTGCCTCGAGACTAATTCACATCAAAAAGATAACTAAGTTTTGCCACTATAGCACCATGATTAGAGCGCGAGAAGACATCCTTCTTCGCATTTCCAAAGACATCAGAAAGTCCGTAATAGTAACGCCCTTCGAGGAGAAAATGCCCAAGCTTCGTGTTGAGTTCCACGCCAATGCCTCCCGTGATGCCGTAGTCAAACTTGTGCTTAACGGGAAGGGTGTATTGGGCATAAAGGTTGTTGGGGCGGTCGGGGTTGCCCACTGCATTGAGTGTCCATTGCTCACTGCGCTCCGTGCTTTCAGAGATGCAATAAGCGATTTGCGGACCTACCAGGAAATAGAACATCATGCCACGATGCTCCCTACCCCACGCTAAACGCGCCAAGAAGGGCAACTGGAGGTAATCAAGATTGCGCTTGAAACTATCGGGAAGAGGTTGAGAATTACTGTCCAACACGTCTTCCGTCCATCCCAAGCGGGCATAGTTGAGTTCTACTTGCAGGGCACAATATGCCGAGAGAAACTTCTCACTCGTGTATCGAAGCGTGAGCCCTATGGTGGGGGCCATGTGATACTTCTGTTTGATGATAGGGTCAAACCCCATTTGGTTCATCGTCATCCCGGCACTTACCCCCACACACAAGTCGTTGCGGTAATCACCTATTTGTGCGTGAGCAAAGGTTGAAATGAGAAGAAACAATATAAGTAAGAATCTGTGTTTCACTTCTTTAATTCAATTAATTCAACTTTATTATCAGGTGTAAAATGCACAAACATCAGGCTGGTGTTGGCATATCCACCCTGGGGCGCAACCTGCTTGAAGTTAAAGTTAGTTTGCAAATATGTAGGTTTCGCTTGCTGCGCAAAAAGGAAGCAGCCGGTGTCATAACCGAGTTCGCCCATTCGGGGATGCAGGAGCAGGGGATATTCTTTAAACCAACTAAAGTAGCGTTCTTCAAAATCGATGACCGACTTGCTGTAGGCGTTGTAGAAATCGTGAGCAAGCACATAGGTGTCGAGTTGTGAGAGCAGTTCGCTGTGCTCCATCGTAAATTGTTGCCAAGCGTTGTGACCGACAACGGAGATTTTATAACCTGGAGACGTCTTTGTATAGTCGTAAATACGTTGCAGGATATTCACAACTGCCTGAGCATTAGAACCATCAATGACAAACACATTGCGTCGCTCCTTGCTTAATGCCTGTGCCAACTGCTCGTTGGTAAATGCCTGGGCAAGGGTTTGCATCTCATAGCCTCCACGAAGCATATTGTCCATCCAATAATTGACGAGCGTCGCTTCAGAAGCATCCACCGTGCGCACTACCACGCATCGGCAACCCGAGAAGCGTGACTTGAAGAGTTCGAAACTATTCGGCTGCACCATCTGTTGCGGAGTGTTGAGCAAGTAGAGGTAGGGATTGTTTTCCACCTGCGACACCTTGGAAGAGAAGGGGATGACGGTCTTCACACGATAGGCATTGGCATATGTTGCAAGCGCCTGAAAGTGGGTGGGGTAAAGAGGTCCCACCATTGCATGAGGAGCAGCTTCTGTGAGGGCGGCAATAGCATCAGTCATTCCTTCCTTCACGCCTGGTTCGTCAATAGCCGTAACACTAAAGCATCTACCCTTCTGGCGCTCTGCATCTACGGCCATCAACAAGCCGCGGTAATACTCCACGCTACGCTCTCCCTCCTTACCTTCGGCACTTAAGGGGAGCACCACCGCCAATTTGAAAGTGTCGCGACTCACGGCGTCCTTCGCCTCGGGAATATTGATGAGGTAGCCACGTTTGAGTTTCTTATCGGGGTTTGCAGGGATGTCGGGATTCAACGCCACCACAGCATCCACCTCCACCTTATAGCGCTGCGCAATGCTGTTAAGCGTCTCGCCCTTTTCTACCTCATGAACAAGGCGGATGCGCGTTTGAGAGGTTGCCATAGTGGCACAAAAAGCACCAATTATAAGGATGATAATACGGAGATACTGCATATTGATGGGGGATTTTTAGAATAATCTTTCGCAAAAATAAGCATTTAATAAAAGAAAACTGTATTTTTGAGGGCAAAAACAAACGAAGATTATCCATATGCGCCATTTTTACATAGAAAATCAAGTGTTGCGACACGCTAAAAGTCTCAATGTCGTGCTTTCCCTTTTGCTTTGCATGCTCTTCATCATACCAGTTCAAGCGCAGCGAAAGAAAAAACAGGAAAAAGTAAACCCAGTCGAGGTAGCACGAAAAATAATGCTTATAGGAGACTTCCCCCAAGCGCAGGAATACATCGCCAAGGAACTCACCGCGCAGAAGAAGTTGCGCCGCCCCACATGCAATGTAGATTCTCTCCACTTCCTGGCCGACACTATGAAGATTGCAGAGGTCAACATCCGCAGCACGCAGCACATCGTCTTTGTCGATAGCCTTACAATGCCCAAAAGCAAGGTTATCGACCGCTTGAACCTGCACCCCGAAATGGGGCGGATTACCACCGTTACCGACTTGATAAAGCAACTAAAATTGACGGTCAACGCTGCGGGCGAACTTGCTTACGTCAATGCACTTGGCGACAATGCCTTTCTCTCCACACCCCACGAAGGGGTGCTTACATTGAGTCGCACAATTCGCACGGGTAACCATTGGTCGACACCCGAACCGCTCAACATTCCCGATCAAGAAGGCGTGATGCAAGACTATCCCTTCCTCCTCTCCGATGGGGTGAGTCTCTATTATGCCGCACAAGCAGAGGAAGGTTTCGGCGGTTGGGACATTTATGTCACACGCTATGATAGCGAGGACAAGGAGTTTTTGAAACCGCAAAACATCGGCATGCCCTTCAACTCCGCTGCCAATGACTACATGTATTACATCGATGAAAGCTCCAACACGGGATATTTTCTCACCGACCGCCATCAACACCCTGATAGCGTATGCCTCTACACTTTCATCCCCAACGCTACGCATACGCCCTACCCATCCGACACTGATTTCATCTTCCTCTACCGCGCCGCACACATCCACAGCATAGCAGAAAGCCAGCAGGGACAAGAGCAACGCATAGCCGAATGGGAGGCAACCCACAGTTCACAACTCACGACTCACAGTTCGCAGTTCACACCTCGCCCCCGATTCATCATCAACAACCGCACTATCTACACCGACATTGAGGCATTCAAAAGTCCCGAAGCAAAAACCATAGCCGAGGAACTCACTCAACACTTCGCCACCTTGCATTCACAAGAACGCCTTCTCACCATCCTCCGCAAGCAATTCGCCACCTCACCCTCCAACACCCTCCGCGATAACATCTTGCAAATCGAACTCGAAAGAGCGCAACTCATAAACCTTATCAAAGATAAAGAAGGCACGATGAGACGATTGGAGGGAGAAATAGTGAACGATTAACGGTAGAAGATTAACAAATCTACGCCTCGTTTCTTACCACTTTGCCTTGCAGGTTCGACACCTTGACTCATTGACACTCTCAAATAGTTAAGCAAGTTTTTTCTCATTTTTCATTACCTTATATCTAATTTCCTTATGAATCCCATACCTTCCTCCGAACTCATCATCAACGAAGACGGTTCTATATTCCACCTCCACCTGCGTCCCGAACAATTAGCAGAGAAAGTCATCCTCGTGGGCGACCCTGCGAGAGTTGACCTCGTAGCGAGTTATTTTGACAACATTGAGTGCACCATAGCCAACCGCGAATTCAGAACTATCACGGGCAACTACAAGGGCAAACGCATCTCTGTCATCTCTACTGGTATTGGGTGCGACAACATCGACATCGTTATGAACGAAATTGACGCACTCGCCAACATCGACTTCACCACGCGCACCATCCGCCCTACGCTCAAGTCGCTCGACATCGTGCGCATCGGCACTTGTGGCGGACTCCAGCCCCACTGCCCCGTAGGCACTTTTATCGCCAGCACTATCAGCATTGGTTTTGACGGACTTCTCAATTTCTATGGTGGACGCGATACCGTGTGTGACTTACCCTTTGAGGATGCCTTCATGCAACACATGAACTGGAAGGGTAACCAATGCATCCCTCACCCCTATGTGATTCATGCTTCCCCCAAACTCATCGAGCGCATTGCCCAAACCGACATGGTACGCGGTGTGACCATCGCATGTGGCGGATTCTACGCACCCCAAGGAAGAAGTTTGCGACTCCCCCTTGCCGACCCCCAACAGAATGAGAAAATAACCTCATTCACCTACCAGGGCGCTTGCATCACAAACTTTGAAATGGAGAGCAGTGCCATCGCCGGGCTCTCCGCCCTCATGGGACACAACGCCCTAACCGTGTGCCTCGTCATTGCGAACCGAGTTGCTCACGAAGCCAACACAGGATATAAAAACACTATCACAACGCTCATCCAAAAAGTATTGGAGCGCATCTAACTCCCACGCATACACAAACAAAAGAGATAGCACACGGCAATACGCTGTACGCTATCTCTTTTAATTTTAAATAGAATGATTGAGGAGGGAATTTTCTCCGAGAAAAACATAATTATCTCCCTACTCTTCCCTCATAAATCCCGTTTCGCTCCACCGATAAGTGAGTTTTGGAAATTTATCCGCATACTTTTCCTGTATTTCGCGGGGCAAATGCTTTAGGGAGAGTTCGCAGAGGAGGGTGTGGTGCGCATCATCATACACCATCTTTATGGGCAACAATACTCCCGTGGGAGCTTGTTTGCCTGTACCCAGGAAATCATCAATCATGGGCACACAAGGTGGCGTGGTAAGAAGCTGACCGTTAAGCGTGTAGAAACGAACGGCACTCTGCTCAAGCGGATGATGAAGCGTGGAGATAACACAGACGATAGTATCGTGAGCAAGATGGGGCAACAGAAGGAGCGCCACATCGTGCACCTCCGTCATGGAAAGGTGAAGATAAGTGGGCGACTTCTGCGTGAGTTTAGTACGCCCAAGGCACAGATTTTCAACGCTTGCCTCCTGGCCACAGTTGGCATAGTCAAGGAGGTCGAGGCGGTCGTTTTTCGTAAGTAGAGAGAGCTCACTAATATGCAGATTTGCAAAAATACTATCAATGGGTGTTGCCCAAATCCGTGGAGCGGAAAGCAACATTAGGAGGGCGATGAGGGGAAGAATGCGTTTCATAGAGTGCGAAATTACACAAATATTGTGATTTTTGACGCGCGAGACAAAGAAAAAGTGGGGTGAATGCTTGGCGAAGCGAAGAAAATGTGTAACTTTGCACCCAAATTTACGACCATTACACAATTGTTGTTACCAAACAATTAGTAAAAACCATAAAAATTCACCCATACACAAATGAAAAAAGGTCTTCACCCTGAAAATTATCGTCCCGTAGTATTTAAGGATATGTCTAACGGTGACATGTTCCTCTCTCGTTCTACTTGTAAGACTAACGACACTGTAGAATTCGAAGGCGAAACTTACCCCGTTGTTAAGTTGGAAATCTCTTCTACTTCTCACCCCTTCTACACTGGTAAGTCTAAGCTCGTTGACACTGCAGGTCGCGTAGACAAGTTCATGAGCCGCTACGGTCAGTCTCGTAAGAAGTAACCATTCATAATTCTAAACACGCCTTGTGTTTAGCATAGGGTTAATAAGAAACAAAAGGTGTGTCTCATTTTGGGATACACCTTTTTTGCTTTAACAACCTCCCCTAACCTTTCCCATTCCCCGCCTTAAACATCACTACCATCATGAGAGTTCCCCCTATTCCTCATGTGCGCATCGCCCTAATCGGTCTTGGTCAGCGCGGCATGAAGACCCTCGAGCGCTATGCCTACATACAGGGCGCATCAATCGTATGCATTGCAGATATTGATGCGCAAAAATTGGAGCAAGCCAACCAAGCGCTTGTCGCTACCCACAGACAGGAGGCACGCACTTACTGCGGCGCAGAGGCGTGGCGAGAAATCTGTAAGCAAGACGACATTGACCTCGTATACATATGCACAGATTGGAGCACTCACTGTAAAATCGCGGTGACGGCAATGGAAGCGGGAAAGCATGTTGCCGTGGAAGTGCCCGCAGCCGAAACAGTAGAAGAATGTTGGCAGTTGGTAAACACTGCAGAGCGCACACAGCGCCACTGCTTCATGACTGAGAATTGCTGCTACGACAACTTTGCACTCGCCACTCTTGAAATGAAGCGACAGGGCTTGTTGGGAGAAATCACACACTGCGAAGGGGCATATATCCACCGCATTGAAAATCTCAGCGCCAGTTGGATGGAGCAATCATGTGCACAACACGGAGGGAATCCCTACCCAACTCACGGTATTGGCCCCATCGGGCAGCTGTTAGGTCTGCACCGCACCGACCGCATGGACTACCTTGTTTCCCTCACCTCTGACGGACAGAACAAAGTAAACTCTACACTCATCCGCACGGTGAACGGCGTGAGCATCCTCCTTCAGTTGGATGTCACTACACCTCGTCCTTACAGCCGACTCCAAACGGTGTGTGGCACAAAGGGATTCATACAAAAATATCCCTTACCCACCATTCAGTTGGACGGTGAGGAAGCGCCAACCGTAGGTGAAGAAGCGCTCCGCAAAGCCGAAAGTTACTTCGACAGCGAAACTGCAAAATTATGGCAGAAGGGACACGAGCTCAAGGTGCCCAACGAGATGAATTTCACCATGGACAGTCGTCTCATCCATTGCTTGCAAAATGGGTTGCCCCTCGACATTGATGTCTACGACGCCGCTGAATGGTCGTGCCTTGCAGAGTTGAGTCGCCAATCGGCACAAAGCGGAAGCATCCCCGTGCGCATCCCCGACTTTACACGCGGAAGATGGAAAGACCCTGACTTTAATAAATAACCACGACTCCACATGATTATCGGAATCCTCACTGCAATGCAGTCGGAACACGACCTGCTTGCCGCTCTCATAGAGAATAAAACCACTACTATAATCAACGAATTTTCCTACCTTCACGGCACGATGGGAAATCACCAGATTATCCTCATGCAATGCGGGATTGGCAAGGTAAATGCCACCATCGGCACCACTGAACTCATCCGCAACTATGCACCTCAGTGCATCATCAGCACAGGCGTGGCGGGCGGTATTGACGAATGCCTGGGAGTGATGGATGTTGTAGTAAGTAAGCAAACAGTGTACCACGATGTGTGGTGCGGCATGGGGTGCGAACACGGACAGATTCAAGGGCTCCCCACCTTCTTTGATGGAGACGAAAAATTAGTAAATGCAGCTGTGTCGCTCAACGGCAAGCAACCCACAAAGATACATTGCGGATTGATTTGCACGGGCGACCAATTTATCACCTCTCGCGAAGAGCTCAACACCATTAAGAAGAACTTCCCCGCAGGGCTCGCCGTAGACATGGAATCTTGCGCCATCGCTCACACTTGCTATATATATAATGTGCCCTTCGTAAGTTTCCGCATCATCAGCGACACCCCTGGAGTGAAGGAACACATTCAGCAATACGAAGACTTCTGGGGAGAAATGGCAAGCCGCAGTTTCCAAGTGACAAAGCATTTCCTGGAAGCAATAACGCATTAAAATTATTGGTTATAAGGTTGAATATCGCTTCGCTTATTAGTTATTAAAACCATGCAAGCAGAATAGTCCTCAAAACCTTAACACCTTATAACCTTAAGACCTCAAAAAATATGAACAAGATACCCAGTTTCACCATAGACCATCTTCGCCTCAAACGTGGCATTTTCGTTTCACGCCAAGACACAGTTGCGGGCGAAACTATCACTACATTTGATGTGCGCATGAAGGAGCCTAACAACGAACCGGCACTTCATCAAGGCGCACTCCACACCATTGAGCACCTTGCGGCAACTTTTCTCCGCAATCACCCCACTTGGAAAGAACAAATCATCTATTGGGGACCTATGGGTTGCCTTACGGGAAACTATTTCATCGTCAAGGGCAATCTCTGCCCTATGGATGTAGCACCGCTGCTCAAGGAGACATTTGAGTTCATTGCCAATTACGAAGGAGATATCCCTGGTGCAACAGCAAAAGACTGCGGCAACTACCTCCTCCAAGATCTCCCCATGGCACGCTGGGAAGCCCGCAAATATTTGACTGAAGTGCTCAACAACCTTCAGGAAGAAAATATCACATATCCCAATTAAAAGATACAATCCACCATGCGCACAACACCAATGCACATGGTGGATTTTCTTATTTCGCCCAGCTGAGAATAATACGGGAGATGCATAAAACTAAGTGCCGAATAAATTAAACTAAGTGCCGAATAATTTAAATTAAATGCCGATTAGTTTCAAGCACTCAAAACTTAAAGTAAACTCAAAATCACAAGGATTTTACCACTCGCAGAAATCTTTCTGCGTTCTAAAGTTGCCGTATTGAATAATTGGCGTAATTTTGTGGCGTAAGAGGGGCGCAAACCATTCTCCCCGCTTCGTCAACCATGAACATACAACAGATGGAATATATCGTGGCGCTCGACACGCATCGCCACTTTGTAAAGGCGGCACAGTCGTGTGGTGTCAGTCAGCCTACTTTAAGTACGCTCATCAACAAACTTGAGGAAGAACTTGACACCGTCATCTTTGACCGCACATGCCACCCCATTCGCCCTACGGCAATTGGCGAACAAATCATCAACCAAGCGCGCGTCGTGCTCTTCAACCTCTCGCAACTGAAGGAACTGACGCTTTCAGAAAGAGAACTCAATTCTGGTCGCTTGCGCTTAGGCGTCATCCCCACAGTTGCGCCCTATATTCTCCCCGGACTTTTCCAAGAAATGCGCTCGGCACATCCGCAAATCGAACTCCAAGTGAGCGAGCAACAGACGCACATCATCGTAGAACAACTCCGTAAGGCAGAACTCGACATGGCGATTCTTGCCACACCTTTAGGGCATGAGGACATCCTTGAAATCCCCCTTTATTACGAGAAGTTCCTTGCTTACATTTCTCCTCAAGAAGCGCTCCACCAAGAGCAAGAGATTGCTGCCGCACAGATGCCCACACAGCACCTTTGGGTACTTAAAGAAGGCCACTGCATGCGTAATCAGATTTTCAACTTTTGCGAAGGCGAATCCGACTATAATGGTTTCTACGAAGCGGGTAGCATTACCACCCTCGTGAACATTGTTGATGCCAATGGCGGCTATACGGTCATCCCCGAATTGCACCGCAATTTGCTGCACCGCGAACAGCAGGCGAATGTCAGAGAATTTGCCCACCCAGCCCCCGTGCGTGAAATTTCGCTCATCATCCGCCGCGACTATGTGCGACAACGCTTAATCAACTCCCTGGTAGATGCCGTTAAGGCAGTAATCCCCGACTCAATGATTGACGCACGACTGAAAAAGTTTGCCGTTAGATTGTAGTCCCCGCCTATCAAATAGGCAACATTCGAGGAATAAATGCAAATTCTTTAGATATTTTCGTAAAAAAGTCCGCAAGAGTTTTGCTGTTATCAGAAAAGTTTATACCTTTGCACTCGCAAAAGAGAAACAACACAGCCGACGGCTCCGTAGCTCAACTGAATAGAGCATCTGACTACGGATCAGAAGGTTACAGGTTTGAATCCTGTCGGAGTCACTCTGCTTCGTTTCTTCTGCACAAAAATACGGTACGGCTCCGTAGCTCAACTGAATAGAGCATCTGACTACGGATCAGAAGGTTACAGGTTTGAATCCTGTCGGAGTCACAACCAGGAAGAGCTCGAGCAACACCTTTTGTTGTTCGAGCTCTTTTCAGATTGCACAAACATCACTTTTGATTTTGCAAACATGGTTTACACACTCAACAATCCCATATTCAAAATTCTCTCCACCGTTGCCGACGAACTACAATTGGAATGTTATGTCGTAGGCGGCTATGTCAGAGACTTGATTATGGAGCGCCCCTCGAAAGACATTGATGTAGTAGTTGTGGGCAGCGGTATTGCGATGGCAGAAGCCTTTGCAAAAAAACTTAACAACAAATGCCACCTCAGCGTGTTCCGAAATTTCGGCACCGCACAAGTAAAATGGAAGGGCGAAGAAGTAGAATTTGTTGGCGCACGCCGAGAAAGTTATAATCGCAATAGCAGAAAACCTATCGTTGAAGACGGTACTTTGGAAGATGACCAGAACCGTCGCGACTTCACTATCAACGCCATGGCCATCTGCCTGAATGCAGACAGATTTGGCGAACTCGTTGACCCCTTCGACGGACTTTACGATATTGAAGACCGCATCATACGCACCCCTCTCGACCCTGACATTACGTTCTCCGACGACCCTCTGCGCATGATGCGCTGCGTGAGATTTGCCACGCAATTGGCGTTTCACATTGAGGAAGAAACCTTCGAGGCATTGGAAAGAAACAAGGAGCGCATCAAGATTATTTCGCAGGAACGCATTATTACGGAACTCAACAAGATTATGCTTTCCCCCACTCCCTCACGCGGTTTTGTCGACCTCCAACGCTGCGGACTTCTTGAGTTAATCTTACCCGAAGTAGCGGCACTCGACATCGTGGAAGTGAGAAATAATCGCGCGCACAAGAATAACTTTTACCACACTTTGGAGGTGCTCGACAATATCTCAAAGAAAACCGACAACCTCTACCTGCGTTGGGCGGCCCTCCTCCACGATATTGGGAAACCCAAGAGCAAGCGTTGGGAACAAGGCATCGGATGGACATTCCACAACCACAATTACATCGGCATGAAGATGGTTAAACCGCTCTTTCACCGCATGAAATTGCCCCTCGACGACCGTCTGAAGTATGTAGAAAAGCTTGTGGAACTCCACATGCGCCCCATTGCCATTGCAGATGAGATTGTGACCGACTCCGCTGTGCGACGCCTCGGATTTGAAGCACGCCCCGACATCGAAGACCTCATGCTGCTTTGCGAAGCCGACATCACCAGTAAAAACGAACAGAAGAAGCAAAACTTCTTAAGCAATTTCCAACTCGTTAGACAGAAGCTGGAGGAGATTCGCAAGAAGGACGAGAAAAGCGCCTTCCAACCCATTATCCGTGGCGAGGAAATTATGGAACTCTTCAACCTTACCCCGTGTCGCGAAGTGGGTTTCTTGAAATCAGCCCTCAAAGAAGCCCGTTGGAACGAAACTATCGAACCCACCTATGAGGCAGAAAAGGAATTCTTAAGGCAAGAGGCCATCAAACTAAACATTATTAAGGAATAAATTATACCCAGCCAAAAACTAAACCTATTTTAGTGAAAATTATTAGTAACATAAAATAAATTGTTAGTAACATAATTTAAAATACATTACTAATAATTTTCGCCTCTATAAGTATACGAATCATCAATACTTTACGAAGACTCTTTTTTGTAGAAAATAAAACAAACGGATTATACTATTTAGTTCACACTAAACAAAGTATAATCCGTTTATTATTTTATTGCTTTTGTTTATCTAAACTGAGCATGCTGATTTAGAATGTATGTACAAACAAACCACTGCGCAATTTGGGTTCAAACCAAGTTGCCTTAGGAGGCATGATTTTACCTGCATCGGCAATATTCATAAGTTGTTGCATCGTAACGGGATAAAGCGCTAAAGCCATACGCATTTCTCCACTGTCTACACGGCGCTTGAGTTCATCCAATCCACGCAAACCACCGACAAAATCAATGCGCTTGTCAGTACGCAAATCTTTAATGCCGAGAATTTCATCGAGAATTAAGCGACTCGAAATATCTACATCAAGCACACCAATAGGGTCAGCATTATCATAAGTGCCGTCTTTGGCAGTCAAACGATACCACGCCCCACTGAGGTAAAGTGAAAACTCATGCAATTTTTGTGGCGCATAATGTTCTGCTCCCACGCACTCGACGATGAAATTTTGCTGCAAGGCACTGATAAACGCCTCATCCGTAAGTCCATTCAAATCTTTTACTACGCGATTGTAGTCAAGAATAGTGAGTTGCTCATGCGGGAAGCATACCGCCATAAAATAGTTATATTCCTCTTCACCCGTATGATTGGGATTTGTCTTTTTTACTTCATCTGCCACACGCGCCGCAGCTGCAGAGCGATGGTGACCGTCGGCGATATACATTTCGGGCATTTGTGAAAATGCACTTGTAATCTGCGCTATGTCACAATCGTCACTGATAACCCATAAACGATGGCGGAAACCGTCAATTGGAGCAATGAAATCATACTCAGGAGCAGTAGTTGCATAGCGATCAATGTATGTCTGCAAAACCTCACAATTCTTATACGCAAGAAATACGGGTCCTATCTGAGCACGGAGCGTAAGGATGTGGCGCATGCGGTCGTCTTCCTTGTCTTTACGCGTGAGTTCGTGCTTCATAATGCGCCCCTCTTGGTAGTCAGAGGAATGACAACACACAACGAACCCGTATTGAGTTTTCTCGCCCATTGTCTGCGCGTAAAGGTAGTAAACCTCCTTGTTATCGCGAACCAACCACCCTTCTGAAAGGAATTTTTCAAACTGCTCAGCAGCAGCAGCATAAACTCGTGGGTCGGTGTCGGAAGTACCTGGTTCTAAATTGATTTCAGGTTTATTGATATGATACATCGACTTGGGATTGCCGGCAGCCTCTTCTCGTGCTTCTTCTGAATTGAGCACATCGTAAGCTCTGCATTCCACTTCCTCCACAATACTCTTTGGGGGGCGTAAAGCCGCAAATGGTTTAATTCTCATGGTATTAGACTTAAGTTTTTCAAGGCGCAAACCTTATTTGTTTACCTGGTAACGCTTGTTGCCCGTAGCAAAGAAATCTGCAATTTGGCGTGCAGCAGCATAACCAGCATTTGCATTCGCTTCAGCAGTTTGTGCACCTGCCTTCTTAGGAGTAGCAAGATAACGATCACCAAAAGCTGTCATCTCTTCATGCTTATCAGGTTGCACATCAGTGATATATCTAATGTCTTCACGCTGACTCATTGATGCAAGAAGGTCGTCTTCGTTGATAATCTCCTTGCGCGCTGTGTTCACCAAAATAGCCTTCTTTGGCATTACAGCAAACAAGTCACCATTGATGCTTCCGCGCGTTTCAGGTTTAAGGGGGATATGAAGCGAAACAATATCGCAGGTTTTAAACATGTCTTCCTTTGACTCAATGTAATGAAGACCTGCTGCATCAATGTTATCACGACGCCCAAAAGCATCATACGCATACACCTCCATGCCAAATCCATTTGCCAATGTACCAACATGTTGCGCCACATGACCAAAACCTAAGAGTCCCAACTTTTTACCTTTAAGTTCAGTACCTGATTTACCTGAGAAGCGCATACGGATGGTATAGAGCAACATACCCATAACCAATTCGGCAACGGCATTTGCATTCTGCCCAGGGGTATTCATCACCACAATATTTCGCGCTGTAGCGGCATCAAGGTCAACATTATCATAACCCGCACCGGCACGCACTACAATCTTTAAATTGGGAGCGGCGCTCATTACCTCTGCATCAATTTTATCGGAACGAATAATCAAGGCATTAGCATCAGCGACAGCTTCAAGAAGCGCAGACTTTTCAGTATAACTTTCCAAGAATGCAACTTCATGACCAGCCTTCTCCAATATTGCTTGAATGCCCTTTGCTGCAGCTGCAGCAAAGGGTTTTTCAGTTGCTATAAGAACTTTCATGATTCTAAACTTTAGTGTGTTGCTTCAAATTCCTGCATCACCTTCACAAGTTCCTTAACGCCCTCAAGAGGCATTGCGTTGTAACAACTTGCTCTGAAACCACCTACATCGCGGTGTCCCTTGATGCCGACGATACCATGCTGCTGTGCGAACTGAAGGAATTCCTGTTCCAATTCCTTATATTCTTCATTCATCACAAAGCAGATGTTCATAAGTGAGCGACTGTCTTCACGCGCAGTACCGCGGAACAACTTGTTGCGGTCAATTTCAGCATAGAGCAACGCCGCTCTTTCTTCTGCACGACGCGCCATTTCTGCTACCCCACCCTCGCTCTTAATCCAGCGGAGTGTCTGCATAGCACAATAGATGGGCACCACAGGAGGAGTGTTGAACATTGAACCCTTTGACACATGAGTTCTGTAGTCAAGCATTGTAGGAATGTGGCGAGAAACCTTGCCCAACAATTCATCCTTAACGATTACGAAAGTAACGCCCGACATACTCAAGTTCTTCTGCGCACCACCATAAATCATACCATATTTAGATACATCAATGGGGCGTGAGAAGATGTCTGACGACATATCGGCAATTACAGGAATGGGACTATCAAGGTCATATCGCATTTCTGTGCCGTAGATAGTATTATTGCTTGTGATGTGGAGGTAATCAGCATCTGCTGGAATGGTGAAATCCTTAGGCACATAAGTAAAATTATCTGCCTCAGAAGTAGCAACAACTTCCACTTCACCAAAAGCCTTTGCCTCCTTAATCGCCTTCTTTGCCCACACACCGGTATTCAAATAAGCAGCTTTCTTTTCCAAGAAGTTCATAGGCACCATAGCAAATTCAAGACTTGCACCACCGCCTAAGAACACTACGCTATATCCTTCAGGAATCTCGAGCAATTCCTTAAATAGCGCCTGCGCTTCGTCCATCACCGCTTGGAATTCCTTTGTGCGGTGTGAAATTTCCATAAGCGACAAACCCATGCCGTTAAAGTCAACACATGCAGCAGCAGTTGCTTCCATTACAGATGCGGGAAGAATTGAGGGACCCGCGCCAAAATTATACTTTTTCATAAACATTACGGTTATGTGTTAATACAATTATTATCTAATAGACTACGAAAGTAAGTACTATTATTTATGTCACAAAATATTTTTTAAAGAAAATCCCTAAATCATCCGTATTTCACGCCTCAACCCCGTCCCGCTGTATTTTAAGATAGAGATACAACTTATACAACTGCAACAGCGACACCAACGGATTCCTGCCCAGTAATTGCCTCCGCACCGCCGACGCCACACACGAAAACGCGCCTACAAATACGCCGTCCAACCTGAGACGCCTCAACCGCGACGCGTGCACCTCAAGTCCCGTCTTACAGCGCAAGTCACGGGGCAAGCGACTCAGCGTACGCACTGCCGTCTCTGCCTTTTTAAGAAAAGCCTCACTCGTATCAATCCCCGTATGTAACAGCGGATTATCCATGTGAGTAACCTTCACGCCCGCCTCTTCAAGCGCCACGCCCAAGAAGAAGTCCTCGTAACCATATTCCTCGCAACGCATGTCAAAGCAAAACCTTGCAATCACCTCCCTACGCGCCATCAAGTTAAACACCGAGAAGCGCGCATACGGATGTTGCTGACGCCAATCCACACTCAGTTCTCGCTCAAAGTTGCGCTCATAAGCAATGCGCAATTCGCGCCCACGCTCTGCCACCCGGGGGTGAACAATACCCCCCAAAGCAACTTCCACTTCCTCACGCACCTCCCAATAACGCTTCACAAAATCATTACGCACCACGCGCGCATCACCATCAATCAATACCACCCACGTACCGCGCGCCTCACGCAGTAGCACATTGCGCACAGCCGCTCGCCCAACGTTGCACGTCAGCGCAAGCAACTTCACGCGCTCGCCCATCTGAAGCGTCGCCTCATGAAGTCTGCCCACAACGTCCCTTTGCGTAGAGCAATCATCCGCCACGACAATCTCGTAATCAAACGCCGTGTCCTCTGCCCTAAGCGCCTCACACAACTCATGCAACTCACGAATAAGCGGCAGACAATCAAAGTTATATGTAGGAATAAGTATCGACAACATAGAAGTAAATGCAAAACTTATTTAGCAAAAATAACCATTTAAATGCAATTTTCACCCGCCCAACGACAACTTTTTATCATTTAACCCACATATCTGTTACAGATGAGTTACTTTTGCACACGATTTCTTTTAAGAAAGCACTCACAGAACTTACATTTTATCACACAATTAACTAATTTTTTATGGTACAGAAAGTAGGCGAAACAGCTGGTAAGATTTGGTCAGCGCTCAGCGAAAACGGCAAGTTGACAACTAAGGAACTCAAGAAGGTAACTAAGGCTAAGACAGAAAAGGACATCCTCCTCGCTCTCGGTTGGTTGCTTCGCGAAGACAACGTAGTTGTAGAAGAAGTTGAAAAGGACCTCGTTGTAACTCTCAAGTAAGCAGTCGCGCGCCCATTTGGCGCACAACCGCATACATACACATTTATAATAATAGTAAAGGACATTTGCCTCGGCAGATGTCCTTTTTTTATAGCAGACAGAAAAGGAAGGATTACGATAATGCGGATTTGAATAAATATACAACAATTATTCGCATAATCACCTCTATCACATCTCCCTGTATATCAAACATTTAAACAAACATCAAGCACCCTCAAAATTATTAGTAATATATTTCAAAAAAGGTTACTAATAATTTAAATTATGTTACTAATAATTTTCACTAAAATAGACATAGTTTTTAGCAACCGTGAATAAGGACTACAGAATGCATAATTTTTCTATAATTATTCACTCGCAAGAAATCCACCTTGAGAAACCCACGCAATCCAAATTATAAAAAAAATGATAGCGAATATATAAAATTTATTCCTTAAATTTGCAACACATAGAGTGGCGCACAGCGGTGCGCTTTAACGAGAAATTGCAGTAACTTTTTGCTTTTAATGTTCCTGAAAATCGCCAAATATAAGGTCCATCGTAGAAGTATAAATGTGCTGCGTATGTTTGTGCGTGGACTTTATTCTATTATGTATGGTGGACGGGCGTTTGGCGATGCCTCAGGAACGTACAGGTAGAAGGGTCTACGCATTCGCGTTTCAAGACTCTATTTCTAAAATGTGAATATGTCGGAACCGTTCCTGAAAATCGCCAAATTTCTTCACTGTTTACCGGTCATATTAAGCCATCACATTTATCAAGTTCCACACCGCACTTTGAGGTAGTGGCTTTCCTTGTGCACACATACTTCTCTGCCGTGATTTCAATCGGAAGTTTAATAAGAGAAAAAGTTGTAGCGTCTGGAATGACCGTAAAGGAATTTTCCGAGCGCCTGGGCGTATTGCGCCCCAACGTCTACCGCATCTTTTCCGCCCAAAGCATAGACACCGCCCTGCTTTGGCAAATTTGTATCATCCTAAACCACAATTTCTTTGATTACTACGCCCAATCCCTCCAAAAATCTTTGACAGAAAAGCACAAAAGCCAGTAGCGTATCACGTTTGAAACGAGTTTCGTTTGCGATACGCATTTGCAGAGTTATACACATTTTAACTATCTAAATTTGCAAGCGAGAGATAACATTTAAACCTACACATAATTTACAACATAGTTTAAATGCTACTTAAATGTTTAATACATGACACGCATTGTTTAACCTAATAAATTAAAAACATGAAAAAGATTCTTTCGTTTGCCGTTGCAGGTATTGCACTTGTACTTATGTCAAGTTGCGCTATGACTAGTAGAACTGGTGTTGTTGCTCCCTTTGCATACAACGAAGTTCACCCAAATGAAATCAGAGCAGAAGTAAGTTTTGATGGTGTTAATAAGGTAGAAGGTAAAGCAAAACAATGGTATTTGGGATTCATTAGAATCAGCGGTGGCAACAAGTACTTTGAAGACAAGAACACCAAACTGCCTCTCTTTGGTCGAAGAATCAAAAAAGCCCAATCATGCGCAATGTATGACGCGATGGAAAAGGGACAGTATGACCTTATCGCCAACCCTCAGTACAAGAACGTCACACACAGATGGTTGTTTGGTTTAATCAAAAGATATGACGTAACAGTTACTGGTTATGGTGGTAAGATTACAAAATTATATCAGCACACTGAACCAACCCATTATCAAACGATCCCCTTAAGATAAGCAAGATTGCCAGTTAAAACGTTTTAGAGATTACCCTTTGAGCATTTCAAAGTAATCTCTAAAACGTTTTTAGTTTTAAAAACCTATCAACCACGCATTATTTTTCACTTAACATAAAATCAAAGAGGATGTTTCTCTCGAAACATCCTCTTCGTATGTGGGCGCAGACGGATTCGAACCGCCGACCCTCTGCTTGTAAGGCAGATGCTCTGAACCAGCTGAGCTATGCGCCCGAAAGTAATTGTCGTTATTTTATTCCGTGGTGGGCGCAGACGGATTCGAACCGCCGACCCTCTGCTTGTAAGGCAGATGCTCTGAACCAGCTGAGCTATGCGCCCGGAATTACTTTCGGTTTTGTTTAATCGGTGTGGGCGCAGACGGATTCGAACCGCCGACCCTCTGCTTGTAAGGCAGATGCTCTGAACCAGCTGAGCTATGCGCCCGATTAAGGGGTGCTAAAGAGAAGCGGATTGTAATGTGTGGGCGCAGACGGATTCGAACCGCCGACCCTCTGCTTGTAAGGCAGATGCTCTGAACCAGCTGAGCTATGCGCCCGTTCTTCTCTAAAGCGATGCAAAAGTAGAAAGTTTTTTCCGTTCTACCAAGTGAATCTCGCAAAAATATGGTGTTCGCTCAAAAAATACTTTTTAAGAAACTTATTTTAGGGCGTTTTGGCAAGTATTCAATACAAATTAACTACTTTTGCATAACAGTTGGCTGACACGCATGCTCTACCAACTGAAGTTCACACTTCGAAATTCTATTATTTTAACCTCATATATTTATATCGTATGAAGGAACTCAAAAAATACGCACTCGACCTTTGCGTCGTTGCCAAGGAATACCCCAGAGACGGATATGTGTTACTGAAACTCAAAAACGCTGATGGCCAATTGCCTGAAATGCGCGCTGGACAATTTGTAGAACTCCTCATTGCTGGCAGTTCGGAAACATTCCTCCGTCGCCCTATCTCTATCAATTATATTGACAAGGGAAAGGACGAATTGTGGTTGCTCATTCACATCGTGGGCAATGGCACAAAGTATATGTCAGAACTGAATGAGGGCGACAAAATCAATTGTGTGCTCCCTCTCGGTAATGGTTTCAGCATGCCCGAAGGCGAAGGCAAGAAAGTGTTGCTCGTTGGCGGCGGTGTAGGTACTGCTCCCCTACTCTACTACGGCAAGTGCTTGAAAGAGGCAGGTCACATTCCCGCATTTTTGTTGGGCGGTCGCTCAGCAGGCGACTTGATGCAGCTTGATTTATTCGAAGCAATCGGCGCCGTTTATACCACTACGGAGGATGCTACGATGGGCGAAAAGGGTTTTGTTACCAACCACTCTATTCTCAACAAGGAGCAGTTTGACTTAATTGCAACTTGCGGTCCTAAACCTATGATGAAGGCCGTAGCGGCATGGGCGCGCACGGCGAATTGCGAATGTGAAGTGTCGCTCGAAAATATGATGGCTTGTGGCGTTGGTGCTTGCCTCTGTTGCGTAGAAAAAGACGGCGAAGGCCACAACGTGTGTGTCTGCAAAGAAGGTCCCGTGTTTAATAGTAAAAAACTCAATTGGTAATTATGGCAAATTTACATGTAAATATTGGCAACCTCAGCCTTAAGAATCCAGTAATGACGGCTTCAGGTACATTTGGTTATGGCATCGAATTTGCCGACTTTATCAATCTTGAAGACCTCGGTGGTTTCATCGTGAAGGGCACAACGCTCAATCCTCGCGAGGGCAACGACTATCCCCGTATGGCTGAAACGCCTGCAGGTATGCTCAATTGCGTAGGGCTTCAGAACAAGGGCGTTGATTATTTTTGCGAAAACATCTATCCCGAGTTGAAGGATTTAGATACAAATGTTATTGTGAATGTATCTGGTTCTACGCCAGAAGATTATGCCGAATGTGCCGCACGCATTGACGCTTTGGAGCGCATACCCGCTATCGAACTCAACATCTCTTGCCCCAATGTGAAGAACGGTGGTATGGCATTTGGTGTGACTCCCGAAGGTGCTGCAATTGTTGTTAAGGCGGTGCGTCAAGCATATAATAAGACGCTCATCGTAAAGCTTTCGCCCAACGTAACCAGCATTGCCGACATCGCAAAGGCGGTTGAAGCAGAAGGTGCAGACAGCGTGTCGCTTATCAACACATTGATGGGTACGGCTATTGACATAGAGCGCCGTTGCACAAAGCTCAGCATCGGCACCGGTGGTCTTAGCGGTCCTTGCGTAAAGCCCGTTGCGCTTCGCATGGTGATGCAAGTGGCAAAGGCAGTTAACATCCCCATCGTTGGATTGGGCGGTATCATGAACGCTACGGATGCCATTGAATTCCTTATGGCGGGTGCTACTGCCATTGAAATCGGTACGGCAAACTTCATCGACCCTGCCGTAACCGTGAAGGTGGTGAACGGCATTAACGAATGGATGGACAACCACGGCGTGAAGGACATTCACGAAATTATTGGATGCGTAAAATAACATTCCCATTATAGTAAAAATTAAGTCCGAGAGAATTCAATTTATCTCGGACTTAATTTGAAATAAGTCCGACTTATTTTCAACGATGTCCGACTTATTTCTTGCTACACAAATTAGTTTTTTCTCAGGTAAATTTTAGCGAAGAAAAACCTCTGAGGCATCTTCTTCCATCCCCAATATATTATGACAATCTGCGCTATCTCAACGGCTCACGGCGGAGCAATCGGAGTGATTCGCACTTCAGGTCCTAATGCCATAGAAATAACAGATAAAATATTCCGCTCAATAAATGGGAAACCGCTTGCTGAGCGTAAAGCTTATACCCAAAGTTTCGGGCACATCGTCAATGAGAAGAGCGAAATCATTGATGAGGTGCTCGTGAGTTGCTATCGTGCGCCCCATTCTTACACTGGCGAGAATAGCACAGAAATCTCTTGCCACGGTTCTGAATACATCCTTCGCGAAGTGCTCCATCAGCTCATTGCCAATGGATGCCGACTTGCCGAACCTGGTGAGTTTACGAAGCGTGCCTTCATGAACGGAAAGATGGACCTCAGCCAGGCAGAAGCGGTGGCCGATTTGATTGCATCAGATTCAGCGGCAAGCCATAGAGTTGCGATGAACCAAATGCGCGGGGGATTCAGCAAAGAATTGAGTGCGTTGAGAGACAAACTCCTGACGCTTACTTCGCTCATGGAGTTGGAGTTAGACTTCTCCGACCACGAAGACCTTGAGTTTGCCGACCGCACAGAACTCCTTGATTTGGCTACAGTTATCGAACATAAACTCAGCGAACTCGTCCAATCATTCCGAGTGGGCAATGCCATTAAGAAAGGTATTCCCGTAGCCATTGTAGGGCAAACCAATGCGGGCAAGTCTACCCTTCTCAATGCATTGTTGGGCGAAGAGCGCGCCATCGTTTCAGACATTCACGGCACCACACGCGATGTGATTGAGGACACAATGATTATCAACGGAACGACCTTCCGCTTTATCGACACCGCAGGGATTCGCGAAACCGCAGATGCCATTGAAAGTATTGGCATTCAACGCTCATACGAAAAGCTCCAGCAAGCAGACATCATTATTTGGATGGTAGACGTGCAGCAGATTTCAGAAACCCTCAAAGACCTCGGCGCAGACATCCTTTCGGCAACGGCAGACAAGCACCTTATCATCGCAATCAATAAGGTGGACGAACCTACCGAGCATATCACCTCTGCCATTGAAGCAGAAATTTCTAAATTCCTATCAACGAATAGCGAAAGCATCGCTTCATGTTCAAAGGTAGAAACAGCGCTCCTCAGTGCCAAGCATAACAAAGGCATCAACACCTTAAAAGACAGCCTCGCCACCTCTCCCTGTATCCCCCAATGCTCAGGAGATAACACCATAGTCACCAACACGCGCCACTTCGCAGCCCTCAGCCAAGCCCTCGCCGCCATCCACCGCGTGCAAGAAGGCCTCAACCTCCAACTCTCCGGCGACTTCATCTCCCAAGACCTCCGCGAAACCATCCACCACCTCTCCGACATCGTAGGCGAAGTCTCCACCGACTCCGTCCTCCAAAACATCTTCAAGCATTTCTGCATCGGCAAATGATTTGTTGTAAACAACTGTAACTAATTAGAGTCAACTATAAGGAAGTCGCTGAATTTCAGCGGCTTTTTTGTTATCCATATTCCAGATAAGTCGGGTTACAGCCCGTTTTTCACCATATTTTTCTACCGTATTTCTACCGCGGAACATTTACTTGAATTTCCGCGATGTCACACCGAAGTAGTCAACAACATGTGTTGACAGTGGTTGACATGGGAAGACAAAAAGCGAAATAAAAACTATATGGTTTCACTTAAAAAAGTAGAAAAAAATGGAAGTAAAAAGAATTTGTAAATGGTGCGGAAAGCCGTTCATTGCTAAAAAGACAACAACGTCCTATTGTAGCCATCAATGTTCAAGCCAGGGTTACAAACACCGAATGAGAGAACGAAGAATCGAACTTCGAGAAATTCAAGATTTAATTGAGGTTAAGAGTAAACTTGACCATCAAGACTATTTTACTTTTGCTCAAGCAGCAAAGTTAATGGGTGTCTCTCGTCAATACATTTATAAGCTCGTAAAGGAAGATAAGCTAAGAGCATCAAGACTTAGTTCAAGAATGGCTATCATACGAAGAGCCGACATTGAGCTGATGCTAAAAGTACGACCTTATGAACGTGTTAGAATCAAAGATGAACTTGACATAACTGAATATTATACAGCTGAGCAGATTGCAGAGAAGTATAAAGTCAATGAGAAGTGGGTATGGACATACACTCGTGAGCATAACATCCCAAAAGTAAAAATCCGTCAGTTTAATTATTACAGCAAGAAACATATCGATGCTGCTTTTGAAAAGTATAAGGTAGATAACGATATTACCGAATGGTACACTCCGGAAGAGATTCAGGAGAAGTACGGCATGACCCGTGTTGCCATCCGTTCGCAAGTCTATCGCAATAACATACCATCAAAGAAAGAACACGGACAAATATTCTATTCAAAATTGCATTTCGACTTATCCAAATCTTCCGGCCAAGAAAAAGAGGCTGAATACTACACTGTGCAGGAAGCAATGAAGAAATTCAATCTTACAAGAGAGTCAGTTTACAATACTCTCCGCTTCCACGAAATCAAGAGAGAGAAGAAAGGACGCTTCGTAAAGTTCCTAAAAGTGGACTTTGACCGCGTAATGGGAGTAAAAAAGTAGTCAGAATTCAGGCAACTGCAATTATTTGAAAATTAAATCAAAATGTAGACATACAGCGTAGCTACATTGAATTCTTTTGCAGCAGATTCTAACAATCAACTTTTATTATTAACAATTTAAATTAATTTATCATGGCAGAAACAAAAACTGTGACGTTAAGAACACGTCAAATTAAGAATGGTATGTTATCTTTCTATTTGGATTATTATCCTGGTTATCGCGAACAAGAAACAATGAAGACTATTCGTCATGAGGGATTGAATATTTATATATATGCCAATCCCAAGAATCAGAGAGAACGCGACTTCAACACCGCAATGTATGAAAAAGCAGAAGCTATACGTTGCCGACGCTTTGAAGCTATCGTAAACGAACGCTACGATTTCTTTGACAAGCGCAAGTTCAAGGCTGATTTTATTGTACATTACCGTCAGGAACTTCCGAAGCATGACCAAAAGTGGGGATTTGTCTTTCTGCACTTCAATAACTTTGTGCATGGCAAATGTACGTTCGAAGATATTGATGTAGAACTTTGCAATAAGTTCCGCACTTATTTACTATCAGCCAATCAACTCAGACATCCAGATAGAAAAGTAACACGAAACTCTGCTTCGGGTTATTGGTCTACATTTAGAGGCTTTTTGAAGATTCTATATCGCAAAAGATTGATTAAGATTAATGTCAATGACTATTTGGAGAAAATTGAAACAGAAGATGTAATCAAAGACTATCTGAGCGTAGAAGAATTGTTTGCTTTGGCTGAGACTCCATGCAAGAAGCCTGTACTAAAAACAGCTTCCCTATTCTCATGCTTGACCAGCTTGCGACTTGGTGATATTCTTTCTCTTCGTTGGGAGGAAATTGTAGATTTTGCTGCTGGCGGTAAATGTGTACATACCATTTGTGAAAAGACAAAGACCGAAGATATCATCCCTAACAGCGATGAAGCTCTTCAACTCATCGAGTATTCGCCCAAGAAAAGAGGTAGAGTTTTTGAGGGTTTGAAACGTAGTTGGGTTCAGCAGCCAATGAAAGAATGGATCCGTTCGGCAGGTATTACCAAGCATATTACTTTCCATTCATACCGCAGAACTTTTGCCACTCTGCAGGGTGCAGCCGGAACTGATATCCGCACGATTCAAAGTATGATGGCTCACAAGAGCATTACTACCACTCAGAGATACATGAAAGTAGTGGACAGCAACAAGCGTGAAGCCAGCACTAAGATAACCCTTAAGCGAAAGGGCTAATCCGAACGCTAAGGCATTGATTTATAGAATTAAAGTATGATAATTTCGGCAAAATCATACTTTAATTCTATATTTTCTTAATATTTTGAGAGATTTCTGCAGTTATTCATTGCTATCTGAATTATTGCCCATAACTTAGCGTAAAATTTAATGATAAATAACTACAAATTATGGCAGATAGCATACAAATTAAAGCAAAAAAAGTGAGTCATTATCTCACATGGGGAGTCATCATCTATTCAATTGTTTCGACTTTCCTTTATTTTAAATTCAGAACAAATCTTGAGGATTATATTACATGGGGTATCATCTTATTCTGTGGTACAACCGTTATTATGGCCTTTACCAAAAGGGGCTTATATAAATTCCTAGTGAATAACCCATATCTTTTCTCTTTTGGAAAACAAGAGGATGCTCTTCCTGAACCCACAGATGTGACCGCTATACCAAGCACCATTACTAGTGAAGTCAATGACTCCACTAAAGAAGTTGTTGTGGATAAAGCCTCTGAATCCAGTGACTTTTTCTCTAATCTCTCTGATGCTTATGAGAAAAGTCTCAAGGATCATAATGAAAAAATCGCTGAGCGTATAAAATTAATTTTCGAGGAAATGACAAAGTATTGTTTCTTTATACTCCCTCCTTTTCTATCAAAAGAAAACATATCAATACTATTGGAAAATATCCATCACCTAATTACAGGTCACCCCGAATTGTATAAACCTATACAATCAAATATCAGCAATCCATTAAAGACTGCGGACATCAGACATCTAGGTTTTAATATTAAAACAAGATTAGATGTATCAAAGAGAGATATCACAATATTTCTTAAAGCAACATTCCCTCATGAACTTAAAGATGCATCGATTGAAACGATAGAGAGAAATCTAAGGGATACTGTAACTTCAACTATCAAAGTTGACATTCCTGAGCCAGGAGATTATCACTTCACAACACTTAACGATAGTCATTTATAAGCAGATTGAAAATTACTTTACGCTGTAGGGAAATTATATTAAAATGTAGATCCGCAGCGTATCTACATTGAATTCATTTGCACCATGTTAAACCTAAAAGTTAAATAATATGGTGACAAAAGAATTTACATTTAACGACCTACCAACTGTTGTAGGTGAGTTGTGCGAGAAAATCGCAAGTCTGGAAACGACGCTCAAAGAGAGCATCAAAAATCGTAATGAGGTAAAGGAAAACACACATGTACTCATGAGCGTACAGGAAGCGTGTGAATACCTTAAAATGCCTCTATCCACCTTCTATTATAAGGTGAAGAATGATGGACTACCGGCAATCAAGCAAGGCAAGCATCTTTTGATCTATCGGGATGAACTCGACAAGTGGCTGGAACTCTCTCGTAAGAATCCTGTCCCATTGACTGCCGAGGAAGAGAATGAGAAACTTTCGGCATCGTTCCGTCGCAAGGCAAAACCTTTAAAGTGGTAGCATTATGGATTACAGAGAAAATACCCGTAAGATGCTGCCCGAAGAGCTGGCTTCTTGTATTGAGGAATCAACCAT
>JAZQVD010000004.1:0-7969 GCA_045631665.1 Alloprevotella sp. | reverse complement strand
CTTAAGATAGGGGGAACCGACGCACGAAGTAAGAGCAGAGAGCAAACTTGTTTGAACTATGCCTTACGAGAAGGAGGAAGACGAGCGAAGCGATGTCAATTGGGACCGCTTTGCGGTGAGGGGGTATGAAAGCAGACTTTTGGGTCAACTCCTATATCATTGCCTAAAAAAATGCGCACCTTACGAGGCGCGCATTTTTGGTATATATACAATATGTGTGATTAAATCAATGCGAGGGTGTCGCTGGCAATCATGAGTTCTTCGTCTGTGGGAACTACTACAACCTTTACGCGGCTGTCTTCGGCAGAGATGATTTCTTCTTCACCAAAGTTCTTGAGGTTCTTCGCTTCGTCGAGCTTCACGCCGAGGAATTCAAGTCCGCTTACAGAGTTAAGACGGATGTCCCACTGGTGTTCGCCCACACCTGCAGTAAATACGATTACGTCTACACCGCCCATGATGGCTGCGTAAGAACCGATGTACTTCTTGATGCGGTGGCTGTACATTTCGAGCGCCAACTTCGCGCGTGCGTTGCCGTTGTCGGCAGCGTCCTTAACCTCGCGCATGTCGCTTGAAACGCCTGAGATACCGAGCACACCACTTTCCTTGTTCAAGAGGTCGCTCATGCGGTCAGCGTCGTAGCCTTCTGCCTTCATGATAGCGAGCACTGCAGAAGCGTCGATGTCGCCAGAGCGTGTGCCCATCATCATACCTTCGAGGGGAGTGAGACCCATTGAAGTTTCGAAGCACTTACCGTCCTTCACCGCAGTGATTGACGCACCGTTACCGATGTGGCAAGTGATGATCTTGAGGTCTTCTACCTTCTGACCGAGGAACTCTGCTACGCGAGCCGACACGAAGCGGTGGCTTGTGCCGTGTGCACCCCAACGACGGATGTTGTTATTTTCGTAATACTTGTAGGGCACTGCGTACATGTAGCACTTTTCGGGCATTGTCTGGTGGAACGCTGTGTCGAATACGAATACCTGGGGAAGGTTGGGGAGCATGTTCTTCACCGCCTGGAAACCCTTCAAGTGAGCGGGGCTGTGGAGGGGCGCAAGGTCCATGTACTGCTTCCATTCTTCGAGCATCGCGTCAGTAACCACCTGGCTCTGAGTGAAACGACCGCCAGCCACGATGCGGTGACCTGCAGCCGAGATTTCGTCAAGACTCTTGATGGCACCGTATTCCGCATTGAGAAGCGTGTCAAACATAAGCTTGATACCTTCTGTGTGCGTGGGGCACTCGTGGTTGATAATCTTTGTTTCACCGTTGATCTTTGTCTTCAAGAAAGAACCTTCAAGACCAATCTTTTCGATACCACCGGCAGCGAGAACGGACTGATCGTCCATTTCGTACAACTTGTACTTGATTGATGAGCTGCCACAATTGATTACGAGAATTTTCATTGCGCTATAATTGTTTAATTATTTACGAGTGCAAAATTACAAAAAAATAACATACGACGGTCGTATGGTTTGAGGTTTTTAAACCGAATGATTTCAGACGGCGAAATCTGCACCTCACACTCCGCCATTCACACCCCTTTTCTGCGCACGCGCTCCCCCGTTTTTCCCCTCCGCAAAGGGGCAAAAAATTGCGGCAAAACACATCTTGAAAATCACACACTTAGGGAAGGCGAAATTATTAGTAACATAATTTAAATTGTTAGTAACCTTTTTTAAATTACATTACTAATAATTTTTACGACAATAGGTATAGTTTTTCGGACAAGGATTTTAGAGGTCGGGAATTGCGGTTTTGGGGGCGTTTAAAATTCACTTGGGGCAACTCCTACATTATTGCCTATTTTTAGTCGCTAAATCAGGGTTCCTTTTTTAAAATCTGCCCCCAATTTTCACCAATGGGCACTAATGCCATGCGGGAAAGATTTTCCTCCGAATGGTATTAGTGCCCATTAGTGATATTCGTGGCTAAAAATAACATGAATTAGCGCACGCGCTTCTATTATTTACTCATACACGAAGTTTACGAAAACGGTCTGCACCTCTTCGCCTACGGTCACGGTGAGTTTTGTCTTCGCCGTACCCTTGACGCCGTACTCAAAGGTTACGTCCCAACCGGTTTCTGCTTCGCCATTCGCTATAATTTCTCCGACCTTCTCGCCAGCGCCACCAGTTACGGGCGTACATTCGCCGAAGGAGCAGAGCGAGTAAGCAGTGCCCGCAACGTCTTCAAGCACCTCAACATTCACCGTTGCCGAAAGGTCTTCACCCGTAAGGTTGTGGATGTTCAAGGCGTTATCCTCGTCGTTGGTCTTTGCCTCAACGATGTAATAGTCAGACATAAACTGCGTGAGGTCAGTAACCTTAGCGCTGATGTTAAGCGTAGCACCGTCTTCGAGGACTGTGCCGTTATACACCAACTGGAAGCTGCCCGCAGGTGTTTCTGCTGCCGCCTCGTAGACGAAGTTTACAAATACCGTCTGCACCTGGTCGCCAGCGATCACCGTGAGTTTCGTCTTCGCCGTACCCGTAGTGCCGTGTGTGAAGGTTACGTCCCAACCGGTTTCTGCCTCGCCGTACGCCTCAATTTCGCCAACCTTTTCGCCGGCGCCACCAGCGACGGGCGTACATTCGCCGAAGGAGCAGAGCGAGTAAGCAGTGCCCGCAACGTCCTCGAGCACCTCAACATTCACCTTTGCCGAGAGCGTTTCGCCCGAAAGGTTGTGGATGTTCAAGGCATTCTCAGCGTCGTTAGTCTTTGCCTCAACGATGTAATAGTCGGGCATAAACTGCGTGAGGTCAGTGATGATGGCATTGATGTTAAGCGTAGCGCCGTCTTCAAGGACTGTGCCGTTATACACGAGTTGGAATCCGCTTGCCGCAGGTTCGGGGTTCACGAAGTTTACATGGATAGACTTGCTCACGTCGCCAGAGGTCACCGTAAGTTTTGCCTTCGCCGTGCCGTAAACGCCTTCGGCAAAGGTAGCAGAAAGATTTACTTCCGCCGTTTCGCCCTGAGCAATTTCTCCGGCAAGAGAAGCGCCCTCAAGTTGCGTCGTTGCGAGTTCGCCAAACGCCTTGAGCGTATAGGTAACTCCCGTGAGGTTTTCAATCTGCTCAAACGTCACCGTCGCTGAAAGGGGTTGCGCTCCGAGGTTTTGAAGCACGAGGGTTTCGGCAAGTGTTTCAGCCACACCTTCCTGAGCTTCAAGCGTGAGCGTTGCACCATCTTCGAGCGCCGCACCGTTATAGGCAAACGCAAATTCGGGCTTCACTACGGGCACCGAGGGTTCGCTTTCAAAAAGCGCCTGCTCAATCACCTGCACCACGCCACTTTCGTTGTACACAAAGGCTACGACCGCCAAATTTTCGGCATTCCATTCTTCGGGAACGGTGTAGGCATAGGTCAATGTCTGTGCCTCGCCCATCTTCAAAGCAACCGCTTCGCCATAGGCGCCATTTACGGCGTCGCGAAGCACGTGGTTGTGCGTGTAGTTGCGGTTAAGTTCGCCGTCGGGCATTAACTGGAAGCTCTGAATCTTGCTTTCCGTGAGCCACACCTGAAGGTTGCCGTTAAGATCGGCACCTGCGAGCGCCTCAACCTGGATGGTGAGTGCGCGATTCGTAGCGTCGTAAGCATTATTTGCCATTGAGAGGCTGAGGGGAGTAACGTCTGCATTCAAACGTGAGGTAGCCGTAGCGCTCCATGAGGAGTATTGTTGCAAACCTTGGCGGTCAACCATACCCGCAGGCAATATCTCTACGCCCCAATGCTTGTAGTATTCCGTACCCAAAGCATTGGCCAACGGACCTGAGAGACCGGGCATTTCACCATGGATTGCCACGGCGATAACCTTATTGGCACCGTAAATGCTTTGGATGTTGTGAATTTCGTTTGCCGCATTCGGACAATTCACACAGAGCATACCGGTAAAATCTTCGATGAGCACATTCTTCTCGGCCGTTACGTTGGGCGTAACAGGGATGAAGCGTTCGCTCTCTTTAATGTCGTCGCAAGCAGCAAAGGAAAGACCGAGCGCTGCGAGCGCAAAAATATTTTTGAGTTTCATAATCAGCGTCAGGATTTAGAAGTTGAAGTTATACGAAACGGTAAAACCCTTTGAAGCAGGCACGTATCGGCACACACCTCCCGAGCAGTTGAAACCCGCACGCGTTTTGCCGTAAGCAAGCGAGAGACGGTGCGCCTTATACGTATAGCAACCGCCTAAGTTGTAATAATGCTGCGCACTGGTTGCCGTGCCGTCGGCATTGGGTACGTTGGCGTTGTACATATCTGAGACTGTAAACATAAAGCCGGGGAGAATCGAGAGTTCCAAAAGGCCGTACGCCCAATCACCTTGGTCACCCGAAGTGGTAAGATACTGCGCTTCACCGCGGAGTGCCACCTTCTTAGAAATGTTCCACTTACCTTCGGCAATAAATATATTAGAAGTAAATGAATTTCCGTGACCCTCAATTACAAGCTGGTTGTAGCGCTGATTCATGTACATGAGGTTGAGCTTAAAGTCCTTCGTGAGTTTCTTTTCTACCGAGAGGTTGATGTCTTGGTAGTAAGTCTCGTTACCCATCTTGAAGAAGCTGGTCTTATATCCCTCAGTGCCCTTCACGTCAGTAACACCCGCAAGCGGTTTGCGGTCAATGCCGCGAATGTGTGAGGCATTGAGTTTCACCTTTGTGCCATACTTACCGCCGAGCAAGGTCTTGCGCTTAAAGTTATAGCCAATTTCGCCCTGGAATGCCCATTCGCCGAGTGCATTTTGCGTAGCGTAGGGATAGAGTGCGGCAAGGGCATACGTGTGTTGCGTTGAGAAGGCAGGAAGGTGGTTGATGAAACGCGCCGTTCCCGTCTGACTACGCTTGCTGCGGAAGCTCATGTCCTCCGTGCGCTTTGCCTGAAGCAAGGCACTGAAACCCTTCTTTGAATATGAGCCCGAGAGCAAAAGGGTATTGCCATGGCGGTAAATATATCCGTTGTCAAACGAGGGGTCTTGCGACTTCCACGCATACTCTGCAAGGAAATTGTAATTACCCGCCTGAAGGTTGGCACGAACGTCAAAGGCGCCAACATTTTCTGGGAGATTGAGCTGGTAGGCAGCGTTGTCGCGAATTGCCATAATGTCTTCCTGGTCTTCAAACTTCATAACGCCGCTCACGCCCAAGGTCAAGTAGATATTCTTCTCCTGCATCTTCTTAGAGTATTGGTCGATACTGACTTCAAGGTCCATACCCGTAACGAGGGGCAGGTTGTCGTTCGTACCACGACTGTGCCAGTATTCACGCTGCTGGCCTCCGAGAAACTTAAGACTCACACCCTTAGAAGGGCGTGCCACCAAGCGCGCACCACGAAGGGAGTTGTCGATACCCAAAGCGCGCTCTTCGTAAGTGCGGAAGATAAGGCCCGAACCAAACTGGTCGTAGAAGTCGCCCAACGTGAGTTCGGCACCCTTATAATGCCCCTTGACATACATGTGAGGCACGCCCCAACCTGCGAATCCGCGTTCAAAACCGGGGAGTGGGTTTTCCATATATTCAAGACGCGCACCGGCGCTTACATACTTCGACTGGAGGTGAAGTTCTGCGTAAGTGTTGGTCAAGAAATCCTTATTCGTACCGTAGTTCGTACCAATTTCAGGATCATCTTCGGGGAAAACGAGCATGTCGCTCTGAATGCTACCCGAGAGGGTAATGCCGTTATCTTCTTGTGCCTGAGCGGAGAGTGCACAGAAGGCACAGAGGGCAAGGAGTGTTTTTTTCATAACTATGTGTTGTGACTGAAATTCAAATCGTGTCTCTGCACAACGCTCTCCTCCTGTTTCAGGGGGAGAGCGCCATACGGACGGGCTTGACTCTAACGTGTGAGTCGGGCGTCCTTACTTTTGTTCCAAAATTTTACGCACTTCTTCAATGAGGTGTTCTTCGCCACCTTCGGTGTAACCACTGTGTGTCTGCACAATCTTACCCTTGCCGTCACACACGATAGCGTGAGGGATGAGGTTTACGCCCAAAGCGCGCTTGAAGTCGCTGTTGGGGTCGAGCAACACCTGAAATTCCCAACCGTTAGCGTCTACAAAAGGCTTAACCTTAAGAGCGTCCTGCGCCTGGTCAACAGAAACGGCGATGACCTTCACGCCAGTTTCTTCCTGCCATTCTTCGTAAACTTCGCTAATCGCAGTGAGTTCGCGGTTGCAGGGTTTACACCACTTTGCAAAGAAAGTAATGATAAAGGGTTTGCCCTCGTTTGAGAGCGTAGCGGTATCAACCACCTTACCCGAAATATCCTTCAGCTTCACGCTGGGGAGTTGTGCCACCGCCTGTGCTGCAAAGCCACAAAGCATGAGCACCAATACAATAAGAGACTTCTTCATACGTCTATTGTGTTAATTATTAGTTCAGTTAAGAGAATACTATTCCGACTGCAAATTTACATTTATTTTTTTAATTGTAAGGACTCAACCCCTACAGTTTACAATAAAAAAGATGTATATTTGCAATCCGAAAATCTCCCCCACCCCGCAACCGCCATGAGGCACTTTCAGCGGGGTAAAACCGTTGGGCGAAAAACTAAACCTATTCTCGTAAAAATTATTAGTAACCTAAGAAAAATTATTAGTAATGTAATTTAAAAAAGGTTACTAATAATTTTCACCCGAAAAGGCATACTGATTACCACTACATTAGAAAGACTGATTTTAACACAAAAACTGGGGCGTAACTGCCCTTAAAACTTCGCCTTATGCACGACATTCTTCACCTCATATATGAGATGGCGCCTTTCCTGCTTTTGGGTTTCTTCTTAGCGGGACTGTTTCACGCCTTCATTCCCTCCACGCTCTACACCCGCTACCTCTCGGGACGGGATTGGCGCTCTGTTATTTACGCCACGCTGATGGGCATCCCGCTGCCGCTCTGCTCGTGTGGCGTAATTCCCACGGCGATGTCGCTACGCAAGAAGGGGGCTTCGCGCGGAGCAACTGTGGCGTTTCTCATTGCCACTCCGCAGACGGGCATTGACGCCCTGATGGCCACGTATTCTCTAATGGGACTGCCCTTTGCCGTAGTGCGCTTCCTTTCGGCAATCGTCACGGCGCTCTTTGGGGGCGGAATGGTCAACACGTTTACGGCAGGGGTAAAAGATGAAGACGCGGAGGCGCAGGAAACACTTCACTGCGACTGCTGCTGCCACCACCATCACCACGATTCGCACTGCCACCCCACGCTGTTGAGTCGTCTGCGCGAGGCGCTGCGGTATGGGTTTGTTGAAATGGTGGAAGACATCGGCAAGTGGCTCGTGGTCGGACTGCTCATTGCGGGAGTGATTACGCTCTGCGTGCCCGACGACTTCTTCACCGCCCTTCAGGGTAACACGCTGCTGAGTTCGCTCAGCGTTATGCTGTTGGTGCTTCCCATGTACCTCTGTGCGACGAGCGGCATCCCTATTGCCGTGGCGCTGATGCTTAAGGGACTTTCGCCGGGGGCTGCCCTCGTGTTGCTTATGGTAGGTCCGGCGTGCAACATGGCTTCGCTCATCATCACGGGAAAGGTGTTGGGCAAGCGCGCACTCATTGTATACATCGTGTCTATTATCATCAGCGCTTTGGTGTTTGCCCATGTGGTAGATTACCTGCTTCCGCGCGAGTGGTTTACGCCCCTCGTCAACAGCGAACACCACGGTCATCACCACCACGCGCACTGGGTTAACATCGTGTCAACCATCGCTGTGGTGGGGTTACTCATCAATGCTTGGGTGAGACGGAGGTTGAGTTCGAAGAGTTAAGTGTAAAACTAAAAGAGAAAAGATGCCCTGCGGAGTAAGTTCCGGACGGCATCTTTTCTCTTTTATCTTTGGTAATGATATAGCAGTTGACCCAATATAGGGATAAGAATCATACCCCCTCCCCGCCTGCGGCGGTACTCCCCCTATCTTAAGGGGAGAGCGCCGTTCGGAACGCAAATAACCCGATTATACCGTGTAAACCATCTGG
>JAZQVD010000003.1:0-25909 GCA_045631665.1 Alloprevotella sp. | reverse complement strand
AAATGCAATTTACTACACAGAGGTTTCAATCCCTTACCGCCTAAAATCTCAAGGACAATCTTCAATTTATCCTCCTTACTGTACTTCATAATAGAACCGATACCAAATAGTTTTATGTCTAACTTTTTGGGGGCGGTTCACTTAGAGGGGACAATTTTAGTTAGTCTATTTCGTTTAGATTTTCATTTGGGATTAACAAATGATGGAGGTGACCAAAATTTCTCCCCGAAGTTAGGGGAGGTGCCCGTAGGGCGGAGGGGTCTGCCTATCATAACAAGCATCCCTCTGATGGATCAACTCCTATATTATTGCCAAATTTTGCGCAAAATTACGAAATTCTCACTCGGTAAATGAGCGTGTAATTGGGAAAATATTCCGACCTTTGCAGTTGATACGGCAAAGATTACGGGTTTCCGAAGAAATGACAACGCTTGCCGTAAATGTGGCAAACCACCCTGCCACGCGCAAACCGATAACCCTAAACCTCATCCCTTTACGTAATGGAACTCAAAATAAACTCTCTTGAAGAAATTGGCGCAGTAGCCGAAGAATTTGTACGTCTTGCCATGCAGGAAGACACCGTATTTGCCTTTAACGGACAAATGGGTGCCGGGAAAACCACCTTTATCAAGGCGCTCTGCGAAGCGCTTGGCGTGAGCGAAACGGTCACTTCGCCCACCTTTGCTATCGTCAACGAATACCGTGCTGACGAGACGGGCGAACTCATCTACCACTTCGACTTTTACAGAATCAAGAAACTCGACGAGGCCTATGACATGGGCTGTGAAGACTACTTCTATTCCGGCGCCGTGTGTTTCATCGAATGGCCCGAACTTGTAGAAGAACTCCTGCCCGGTAACACCGTGTGGGTAGACATTCGTGTGAACGACGACGAGTCGCGCACCATCGTGTGGGAATAACCCATTCCGAAAAGCGCACGTTCGCTCCCAAAATTGTCAATACTTTTTTGAGAGCGAACGTGCGCTTTTTTTGTGCAAAAAATGTAACAAATTCTCACCACCCCTTGATGCCCCAAAAATTATTAGTAACCTAAGAAAAATTATTAGTAATGTAATTTAAAAAAGGTTACTAATAATTTTCACGAAAATACTTATAATTTTTACACGCTGGTAAGTGGTTTATTTTCAAAGGGTAACAGAAGCCGTCACAAACCGCTTCTGTTACCCTGTTTTTAGGGCGAAAAAAAGTTTATTTTTCAGCGTTCAGTAGAGGTGAAGATTTCTACATCCTTTAAATAGTCGGGTTCGTGGTTGTAGTAGTGTGCGTCTCCGTATGCTGACCTGTGTTCCTACGGTCCAACTCCTTGAAGTCAGTGTTGTCGAAATACTTTTCTTCCCCACAGACGTTGCATTTGTAGGTGTGCTTTTCTTCCGTAATCAAGTAATAAATTTCGTAGTCGTCGTACAATTTTGTGGTCGTGGTTTCGACGTGCAATTTATGGTCATGGTCAAAGATGCGGGTGCTACCATCACTGTAGGTGTACTTCGTGGTGGTCCAAGTCTTCCACTTCTTTTCCGACTTCGCCAGTGTATCCCGAACCGTGGCATACTTACGCCAGTCCTTATATTGACGCACAATTTCCTTGCTTTTATAGTCGTAGGTATCTAAACTACCGCACACGTAGCAACGGTGTGCGAATATCTTGAATACCATGAAGTAGGTCTTGTAGATAACGTACAGGAAGATGAGCGCGAAGATGTCCATCATTCCCCATGCAATCATCATGCCCGCCCAAAGGTAGGTAGAAATGAGGGTGACGAGTAAGAGGATGAGCATCATCTTTGTGTTGCCAATTCCTCGGAACACCTCGCGCTTGTGGAGGAGCGCTCCGATGAGCAGGGTGGGAATCATTGAGGGCAGATACAACCAGAGCAAGCAGGGGAGCAGTATGAGTATTCCGACAAGGAATATCACTGATTTATCTTTCCAAGACTTGCCCACTTCGTCGGCGTACATCCACGAAAATTCGTGGAACATCGAGCCTTCTATAACCATCCCCACTAAGGGATTGTCCATAATGAAGCGCAGGCCTGGGTAACTCCTGACTAACCAAGAAGAGTTAGAGGAGACGCGGTCTAATGTGTACGAGATGGCCTTACCGGTAATGTCGTAAGTCACAATAGGTTTGTAGCGCTTGCCCGTCTTAAAGTCTGTAACTCTAATGGGATATATGGCGCGCATTAGTCCGTCTTTCACCGCCACAGATACAGCAGGGCGAAATTTGCTATCGTTTTCCTCAAACGTGTTGCCGAGGTAGCGCTTCTCAAACTTCTGGAGTGACAGATAGACATTCGAATTATTGGTCATTACGTTCTCAAGGAAAGCCTCGGGAAGCAGAGGACGGATTTCATCAAACTCCAATTCTTCCACCTTACCATCGGGATAGGCGCAGGCATATTTTGGAAAATGAACATCGTCCGTCACACCTTTCACCATAACGGTGTCAAGCGTACCTGTATCCTTATTGTCTGCCACAATGGGATAGTTGGTATCAATCACACGCAAGAAGCCACGTACCCCCGTAGCGGTTTCCACCCAAAGGGAGGGGTGCACGCGCGTTGAGGTAGAGGGACTGTAACCATACACCTTCAGCGTTTCGCCCGCCCTTACGCGCGTCGTAACAGTATCGGTGTCAAATTCTGAATAGATGGTGAAGTCCTTTTCTACAACATAAGTGGCAGGAGCGTCGGGCAAATCATTCTTGACAAACGGAATGGGGGCAAGCACCAATAGTAGTGCGACGCCCAGCAGTATGCTACACTTAAGCAAGTGAGCCGTTGTTTCGCTGATTTCGGGAAATAGTTTTTTCATGGGATAGGTATTTTTAGTGGACTTAGATAAAGTTGTCTTTTAGTGGAATTACGCCTCCACCAACTCAAAGGTCATGCTCACGTCTTGCTTCGGGCGGTCTCCGCGGAGGGTTTCACAGGCCTGAATGCGTTCTACGACGTCAAGCCCCTCGGTCACTTCGCCAAATACGGTATATTGCCCGTCGAGGAAAGGCGTGCCGCCGAGCGTGGTGTAAGCCTCGCGCTGCGCAGCGGTAAATTCAGTGCCGCCCATCTCTTGAGCGCGCTTCTTGCTGAGGGCAATGAGTTCGTCTTGAAGCGCCTGCAGACCCTCGCGGTCGCGGTTGCGACGCAGGTTCATGATGGTTTCGCGGTGCTCCGCAAGGAGTGCGTTAAACGCCGCCTGCTGCTGTTGCATGCCCAACTGCTTCTCGAGCTGCTTCAACTCAGGTTCTTTATACACCTTGCCCCACACGATGTAGAATTGACTGCCGCTGCTCTCGCGCTTGGGGTTCATGTCGTCGCCCAAGCGAGCTGCGCTCAAGGCACCGCGCTTGTGGAAGAGCGCCGAGGCATTGATTTCTGCGGGGATGGTATAACCGGGTCCGCCCGTGCCGAGCATTTTTCCGGCAGGCGCACCAATGCTGTCGGGGTCGCCACCCTGAATCATGAAGTCCTTGATGACGCGGTGAAACAGCGTACCGTTGAGCGTGCCCTCCTTAACAAGTTTGATAAAATTGTCGCGGTGGAGCGGCGTTTCGTCGTAAAGGCGCACGGTAATAGTGCCCTCGGTGGTGATAATTCGGATGTGTGTAGACATAGGATGAATGAGGTTTTAAGGTAGTGAGGTTTTAAGGTTATAAGGTGCCATTCGGTCCGCACGGTTCTTAAAACCTAAAAGCGTAGCGACCTGATAACCTTAAAACCTTGCCCACAAATTTACGCATTTCCCTAAGAACCACCGCCCGTAGTGGTAAAAAATCCTAAATTCTCGCCTACCTCAAAATAAAGTTGTACATTTGCCCCCGACTTTATCGCAAACACATATAATTATATAACACAAATGGAAAAATTAAGCTATGCCTTGGGTATGATTATCGGTCATAACCTCAAGGGAATGAACATCGAAGGACTTAACACTCAGGAATTTTCGGAAGGTGTAGCAGCTGTGCTCGCTGGCGAAAAGACAACGCTCACTGACATTGAGGCACAGACCCTCGTGCAGAAGTACATGCAGGAAAAAGAAGCTGAAGCAAGCAAGGCTGCGCGTGCTGAAGGCGAAGCATTCTTGGCTGAAAATGCAAAGAAGGATGATGTAGTAGTGCTCCCCAGTGGTTTGCAGTACACCGTGCTTACTGAAGGCAACGGCAAGAAGCCCTCTGCTACTGACCAGGTGAAGTGTCATTACGAAGGTCGCTTGATCTCAGGCGAAGTATTCGACAGCAGTTACCGCCGTGGCGAACCCGCTGTGTTCCCCCTCAATGGTGTAATCGCTGGTTGGACAGAAGGCGTTCAGCTCATGGGCGAAGGCGCAAAGTTCCGCTTCTTCATCCCCTATCACCTTGCTTATGGCGAACGCGGTGCGGGTCAGAGCATTCCTCCCTACGCAGCGCTCATCTTTGATGTAGAACTTATTGAAGTGCTTTAATCATTAAGATTATAAGGTTGGGAGGTCGCTTCGCTTTTTAGGTTTTAAGAACCTTACGGATTGGGCGGTCACCTCAAAACCTCATAACCTTATTACCTCAAAACCTCAAAAATTATGAAAAAGATTATTCTTATGGCTGCCGTAGCAGCAGGCGCGCTTTTCACAGCGTGTGACAAGACAGGCAACGTAGAAATTAAGACTGACGTTGACACAATTGCTTACGAACTCGGTATGGCTGCTTCTCCCGCAGACATGCTTCCTAACTTCCTCGTGCGTATGGGTAGCGACTCTGCAAGTGTTGCTGAATACCTTAAGGGTTTCAAGGAAGGTTTGAACCAATCTGAGGACGCGAAGACCGTAGCTTACGAATTGGGTAAGCAACACGGTATGCAGACTAAGCAGCAGATGATTGCCAATGTCTCTGAACAGATTTTCGGCGAGGGTTCTGAAGAAACTTTGGACGTACAGCTCTTCCTCGCAGGCTTCATGGATATGATCGAAGGTAAGAGCCGCCTCGTGGTAGACTCTATCGAAATCACACAGCAGATGGCACAGATGGAACTCCAGCAGCGTGTGCAGGATAAGATGAGCGAACGCGCTCGCGTAGAGTTTGCTCCCAACAAGCAGGCTGGCGAAGAATTCCTCGCTGCTAAGGCTAAGGAAGAAGGCGTAGTAGCGTTGTCAAACGGTGTGCTCTACAAGGTAATCAAGGAAGGTAAGAAGAACGGCAAGAAGCCCGCGCTCACTGACAAGATTAAGGTTGCCTACAAGGGTATGACCATTGACGGCGAAGAATTTGACAGCAGCGAAAGCGTAGAATTCCCCCTCGCAAGCATGATTGAGGGTTGGAAGATTGCTATCCCCGAAATGACTGAAGGCAGCAAGTGGGAAATCTACATTCCCCAGGAACTCGCTTACGGCGAACGCGGTTCAATGCCCGCTATCAAGCCCTTCTCTGCGCTCGTATTTGAAGTAGAACTCTTCGAAGTTGTGGCAAAGAAGTAAACTCTCTACCCTTTAACGGCAAGCAGATAAGCAGGAAGCATTGCCTCCGCTTATCTGCTTGTTTTCGTTTACTTTCCAAATACATACTATTATACCTATGAAGAAAACCCTCCTCCTGCTCCTCGCCCTCTGCCTTTGCGCCGGCGTGGATGCTCAAAAGACTAAGAAAAAGAATCCTCCTAAGAAGGCGAAGACGTATGTAAACACCCTCCCCTCCGTTCCTGCCGACAGCGCCAGTTATGCGATGGGCGTGCTTCAGGCACCCTCGCTCATGCAATACTTGCAGCAGCGCGAAGGCATCGATTCTGCCTACGTGGGTGAGGCGCTCTCAGCCCTTTCTGCCAACCTCACGGCAGAACAGTGCGACCGCATCATCGCCTTTGCTACAGGTTTGAAGATTGCCAAGATGAACGAAGGCATGAAGGGCGACCTCAACCGCCAACTTACCGGTAAGGCTGACACCGTTTACCTCGACCTCAACCTCATGAATCAGGCGCTTGCAGATGCTGGTACTGGAAAGGTGGGCATGCTTACTGCCGAAGAAGCCATGTCACTCATGGAGCGCCAGGAGAAGTACGTGGCTGAAGGCCTCCGCCTCGAAGGCGAAAAGTGGTTGGATGAAAACGCGCATAAGGAAGGCGTGGTGACCACAGCAAGCGGCCTTCAGTACAAGGTATTGACACAAGGCGAGGGCACAGTTGCCACTGCCGACAACATGGTAGAAGTGCACTACGAAGGCACTCTCCTCGACGGCACCGTCTTTGACAGCAGTTACAAGCGCGGACAGACTGCTTCGTTCAAACCCACTCAGGTGATTAAGGGATGGACAGAAGCGCTTCAGATGATGCCCGAAGGTTCTACGTGGGAACTTTACATCCCCTACAACCTTGCGTATGGCGAGCGTGGCAACCGCAACATTCCTCCCTATGCTACACTTATTTTCAAGGTGCAGGTGATTGCCGTAAAGTAAGGTTACGCGCCCCAAATCTTGACCTTGAACACACAAAAAACAAGTGCCGAAGCCACCCGCTTCGGCACTCTTTTTTTACCCCAAAATTACACATTGAAAAACAAGCCTTTATAAGGGCAAAAACTATTAGTAACCTTTTTCAAAATATGTTACTAATAATTTAAAAAAGGTTACTAATAATTTTTACTACAATAGGTTTCGTTTTTCGGGCTACTATTTTGTCGCCCCGTTCTTCCCATGTTCATGCTCAAAACTCCCCCACCCTCTTAATAATAATTGATGGTGAAATTCTCCTTGTTGAGGCGCTTTTCAAAGAAGCAGATGCCGAAGTCGTAAAGGTCAAACGTCACGCGCACGTCAGTGCGGGCGATGAGTTGCTTCCACGCCTCGCGCGACGCCTTAGAGCGGTAGATGCCCTTGATGAGCAGGGCGGTGCCGTCGTGTGTATGAGGCAAGAGTTTTTCTACGTGGTGCTGCCAATTATCACAGTCGGTAAAGAGAAAATCGGGTGCCTCCGCTGCGCTCAGCGCCTCCTCATTGTTTATATATAAGGGGCAACGGCGCGCCGTGCGGATGTAGTCGCAGGTATGTTGGAAGGCGGCGGTGTCAGGTCCGAAGGCGGCAATGCTTCTCGGTTCCGCAAAGTTCACCACGCGGAACACGAGGCGATCATCCTTCAGTCGCGCCCGCTTCGGAATATTCACCCCCTGACTCTCCAACGGCGCGTAGGCATAAAACGTCCCTGCTTCGTAAATCACACCGGTTACGAAGTTGAAAGCAAAGGGCGAGTGAATATTATATCCACAGCGTTTGCGAATGCGGCGGAGCCAGCGGAGGGGGCGAAAGAGGTGTTTCACTGGGGAAGTAGTTAATGGATGGCAAAGTCTAACAGGGAGGCACCCCCTCACCGCTTATGCGGTCCCCTCCCCCTATAAACAGGGGGAGAGCGCCTTGCGGGGAGCTCAAGCCCTTACTTCTTTGTATAATGAATAAACGTATGCCCGCCAAAGTCTTCGGTGGTCACTATGACATTGGAGATGGTCGGTGCGGGAATACCTGCTGTGTTAAGAATTTCAGCCCCAATTTCTTCCCACGCTTCATCCCACAATCCGCGGTCGATGAAACTTTGAAGCACCTGCCTTCCGCCCTCAACGAGCAGTGCTTGAATGTTGCGGCGGTGGAGGTCGGAGAGCAGCGTGTCAATGTCTGCGTAGGCTTCAAAACCTTCGGGGAGTTCTGCGGCAGGGATGTTGCCGAGCACACAGCGCAACGGGGCGGGACCGTCCCATGCGCGGGGCGTCAGCGAAGGTTTGTCGAGCAGCAAGGTGCGATGCCCCACGAGAATGGCTTGATGCGTGGTGCGCAAGCGGTGAGCGCGGAGTTGCGTTTCGGGCGTAGAAATCAGCAGGGGCTTTTGCGTATCATCTGCTCGGCAGGCGTCGATAAATCCATCCGATGTGCGCGCCCATTTGAGGGTGATGTAGGGGCGCTTGTGGGTGTGAAACGTAAAAAAGTGACTGTTGAGCGCCTGACATTCTGCCTCGCACACGCCTACAACGACTTCACAACCCGCGTCGCGTAACATCTGAATCCCTTTGCCTTTAACCTTTGCAAAAGGGTCTACACAACCCACCACGACACGGGGAATACCCTCTCGGATAATTAACTCTGCGCAGGGCGGTGTCTTTCCATAATGCGCGCAAGGTTCAAGGCTTACATATATGGTGCTTTCGCGCAGCAACGGGCGGTCTTCGGGACGCACAGAGCGCACGGCATTTACCTCGGCATGTGCTTCTCCGCAGCGCACGTGGTAACCTTCGCCAATGATGCGGTCATTGTGCACAATCACAGCGCCCACCATGGGATTTGGCGGGGCAGTTTGCTCACCCTGACGGGCAAGTTGGAGGCAGCGGAGCATGTATTTTTGCATAGCAATTAGGCTTAATAATTGTTGATAGTTTGACAGGCGGGAACAGGGTTTAACTGGCAACGACAGGCAGTAACAAAAGGCGCCGTTCACCTTTCATCGTTAACCATTCACCCCTCACCGTTGACCGTTCACCTTTTCCCCCTCACCATTCGGTCGTTGCCGTAAAAATCCTTGCGGAGTTCCACGCTCTGGAATCCCAATTCGCGGAGCAAGTCGCAGGTTTCGGCGCCGTAGGCACGGTTGATTTCAAAATAGAGTGAACCGCCGGGCGCAAGACTTCTCAAGGCGAGCAGGGCAATGGCGCGATAGAAGCGCAGGGGGTCGTTGTTGGGCACGAAGAGTGCCGTATGGGGCTCGTGAAGCAAGACGGAATCGGTCATCTCCGCCTTTTCCCCCTCGCAGATATAGGGCGGGTTGCTCACGATGCAGTCGTAGGTTTCTGCCTCAGTAATGTTGAGCACATCCACCTGCTTGAAGTCCACCGCAACCCCATTCTGCTGGGCATTACGTTGGGCAACGGCGAGCGCTTCTGCCGAAATGTCCCACGCCGAAACCTTTGCCTGAGGCAAGAGTTTGGCAAGCGAGACGGCAATACAGCCCGAGCCCGTACCAATGTCGAGCAAGCGGAGCGCGGGTTTGACATTCTCATCCGCAACCACCCACTCCACGAGTTCAAGCGTCTCGGGGCGCGGAATGAGTGTGGCAGGCGTCACCTCAAAGCGGAGGTCGCCAAAAGGCGCTGTGCCTACGACGTACTGAAGCGGTTCGCCCTGCGCAAGACGCTTGGCACACGCCGCAAAGTGCTGTTTCTCTGCCTCCGAAAGTGCCAAGAATTTCCCTAAAAGTACGTCTGTGCGGCGCAGCCCAAAGACATCTTCGAGCAGGGCATAGACGATGGCGCGCGCCTCTTGAGCGCCGTGCATCGGGGTTAAAGTTTGGATGAGCGTTTGGGGCATTTTTTAAGGGGTATAGAGGAGGTAGTTTTTACTACATCTATTTTCGTAAAAATTATTAGTAATGTAATTTAAATTATTAGTAATGTAATTTAAAAAAGGTTACTAATAATTTTCGCTACTCTAACTTCATGATTTTCAAGTTGTATTTTCGGAGCAAAAAATAGGGGTTGAAACGCCCCTTTTTCGGGTGCAAATCCACCCCGTTGAGGCTTAGATTTGCCCACTTTCGATTAGGAGCACGATGCGCTCCACCTCGCGGTCTTCGCCTTCGGGGTCGTAGTGTTTATTCAAACTATTTCCGAAAAGAAGGGCGATGCCCTGATACACATTTGCCCGCGTGTGTCCCAAGAATGCCTTGGTGAGGGCGTAACCCGTGTTGTTACACTCGCGGTCTACGAGTTTGACAAGCAGGCGTCCCTGGGTGCGGCTGAGTTTTCGGAATTGCTTGCCGTATTGTTCCATCAACCCCTTCTCAACCCGCTTCAAGTGCGCTTCACGTTCGCTCTCGGGCAGGAGTTGCAGGAGTTCGTAAGTTTCAATTATCGTTTGGCGCACCATTCTTGCCAAGGGGTAGACGCGCTTTACGTTGTGCACGAGGCGGTCATACCGTTGCTTGGCCTTCTTGCTCTTGTAAACTCGGGGCGGATACTTGTGGAGCGTGGGGAAAGTGATGTGCGGAATCGTGTCGCCGTTATACGCCACCGAATCTACGCGCACGGCAATCTGGGCTGTGGCATTCGTGAACCCACAACTCAACAAGATGGCGATAACTATGTACTTGACGAAACTCATACAGGGCAAATTTAGGAAGAATTTGCGGTTTTTTAGTCATAAAATAAGTAAACCCTCCACGACTTGGAAAAAATATCTTTACTTTTGCTTGTATAAACCCTATTTACTCATGTCGGCACGCTCAGAAGTGACCCTCTGTGCGCGCACTCACACCTAAAATGCCATGGCAAAGAATAAGAATAAAGAGAAGGCTCCGCGCCTGTCAAAGCGTGATATTCATGAAGGATTGCTGACGCTTTTCGAAATGAATCCTGCCAAGGATTTGGACATAAAGCACATCTTCCGCCACTTGCAAGCCAAGACGCATGGCGCGAAAATGCTGGTGATGGATGTAATTGACGACCTCGTGTTAGACGATTACCTTGCGCGTGCCGCAGAAGGGGTTTACCGCCGCGTGCACCGCAGTAACGATATGGTGGGAACCTTCCGACGCAAGCGCAATGGGCACAATATTTTCGTGCCCGACGATGGCGGAAAGGATATTCTCGTGTGTGAGCGAAATTCTATGCATGCCCTCGACGGCGACCGCGTAAGAGTTACGATGCTTGCCCGCCGACATGGTCATACAAGAGAGGCGCAGGTGACGGAAATCGTTGAGCGCGTAAAAGACACCTTTGTCGGTCAACTTCAGGTGGAAAAGAATTACGCTTTCCTCATTACCGAAAGCCGCTCTTTGGCGACCGATATTTTTATTCCCAAGACTGCCCTTAAGGGAGGTAAGACGGGTGACAAGGCTTTAGTACAAATTGTAGAATGGCCCGAGGATTCAAAGAGCCCTGTGGGGAAAGTGATTGACATTCTCGGCAAGCAGGGCGAAAACAATGCCGAAATGCACGCCATTCTTGCCGAGTACGGATTGCCCTACAAGTATCCCGCCAACGTAGAGCGCGCTGCCGAGAAAATAGATCCGGGAATTACGCCCGAAGAAATCGCCCGCCGCGAAGACTTGCGCGATGTCCTTACCGTAACTATCGACCCGAAGGATGCGAAGGACTTTGACGACGCCATTTCTATCCGTTCGCTCGGCGAAGGTCAGTGGGAAGTGGGCGTACATATCGCCGATGTGTCACACTATGTAAAGGAGGGCGATATTATTGACCGCGAGGCGGAAAAGCGTGCCACAAGTGTGTACCTTGTTGACCGCACAATTCCGATGCTGCCTGAAAGATTGTGTAATTTCATTTGCTCGCTACGCCCTAACGAAGACAAGTTGACTTATTCAGCCATCTTCCGCATGAACGAAAAGGGCGAAGTGCTGAATTGGCGCCTTGTGCACGCCGTGATTTGTTCCGACCGACGCTTTGCCTACGAAGAAGTGCAAACCATCTTTGAGCAAAACGGCGAAGCCTCTGAGCAAGATTACAACCTTCCTGGAGAACATCCCGAAATCACGGGTTCGTTTGAAAATCCTGTGGGAGAATATGCCCGCGAACTCCTTATCCTCAACCGCCTTGCCAAGCAATTGCGCGCCAAGCGCTTTAAGGCGGGTGCGATAGGCTTTGACCGTCCCGAAGTGCGCTTTGAAATTGATGAGAACGGCACTCCCGTGAGCACGTATGTCAAGGTGGCGAAGGACGCTAACAAACTTGTGGAAGAATTCATGCTGCTCGCCAACCGCTCTGTGGCAGAACGCATCGCCCTTGTGCCGAAGGGTAAGACGCCCAAGGTGCTTCCGTATCGTATTCACGATGTTCCCGACCCCGAAAAGCTGGAAAAACTCCAGAGTTTCATTGCAAAATTCGGTTACCGCTTACGTACAGAAGGCTCAAAGAAGGATGTGTCGATGAGCATCAACAGGTTGCTCGACGATGTCAAGGGTAAGAAGGAAGAGGGCGTAGTAGAACTCGTGGCACTCCGAGCAATGATGAAGGCAAAGTATTCTACGCACAACATTGGTCACTACGGCCTGATGTTCCAGCATTATACGCACTTCACTTCGCCCATCCGCCGCTACCCCGATACACTTGTTCACCGCCTCTTGACGCGTTATGAAGAGGGAGGTCGTAGCGTGAGCCAGACGAAGTATGAAAACCTCTGCGAACACTGTTCGGAAATGGAGCAGGTGGCTACGGCTGCCGAACGCGCCTCTATCAAGTACAAGCAGGTAGAATTTATGAGCGCCCGCCTCGGACTGGAATTTGACGGCAAGATTTCGGGCGTGACGGAGTTCGGCATCTATGTAGAATTGGACGAAAATAATTGCGAGGGCATGGTGGCTTTGCGCGATTTGACGGGCGACTACTACGAATTTGACGAACGCAATTACTGCCTTGTCGGACGCCGCACGCACCGTGTCTATGCGCTTGGCGACAAGGTGCGCATCCGCGTAGAGCGCGCTAATCTTGAGCGCAAACTCCTCGACTTCGTTTTGGTCGGCGAGGATGTTGATATTTTCTCAACCCCAGCGCCCAACGTGTTTGCGCCGAAGAATAGCAAGAAAGGAAAGAAGCAGGGAAAGGAAAAGAAGGGGAAACGTAAATAAGTCACTCCCCCTCACCCCCTCTCCCCTTATAACCTCATAACCTTAAAACCTAACAACCTCACGCCCTATGAAAGTATATGTTATGTCGGGTTGTCCCGACTGCACCCAAGTAAAAGAACTCGCGAAGACCGATGCGCGCTTCACGCTCATAGACATCGGCGAAAGTCCGCGCAACCTCAAGGAATTTTTGCGCCTTCGCGACACGCACCCTGCCTTCCTTCGCGTGAAGGAACGTGGCACGATTGGCATCCCCTGCTTTGTGCAGGCCGACGGGAGTATTGTATTCTCGCTCGACCGCCTTACCGACTTTTCCGCAACGGAATTGGCGACAGACGACGTGCCTACGGGCGCTGCCTGCAGCCTTGACGGAAAGGGATGTTAGGGGGTAATGAACGTTGAGACTACACTTTATATATACGAGTAGAGGCGGACGAGCATTTGTTGCTTGTCCGCCTCTGTTTTGTTGGGGTAAAAACTCCTCGTAAATAGTTGCCCGAAAAACGAAACCTATTGTAGTGAAAATTATTAGTAACCTAAAAAAAATTATTAGTAACATAATTTAAAATACATTACTAATAATTTTCGCTGTCGTAAGAGTTTGATTTTCAAATACTGTTTTTTGTCGCAATTTTTTGCCCAGCGGCGTTAGTTTCCAGTGTCTTCTTTATACCCTTTAAGCAGGGTGATAGTCTTGCGAATCTCGTATTTTTTGCCGTCTGCGCCGCGCGCATCAATCTTTAAGAAGTAGGCGCCGTCGGGAGCATAACTGCCGCCCATGCGTCCGTCCCAGCCGCCGTTGAGGTCAGTCCACTCATACACCTTTTTACCCCAGCGCGTAAAGACAGCTGCCGAGAACGAGATGATACTGCGGTAGCCCTCCTTCACTTTGAGCACGTCGTTCATACCGTCGCCATTGGGCGAAAAGGCATTGGGCACCTCGAGTTTAGATTCCGTTATGGTGACGGAGAAAGGCGTGTCCATCTCAAAATCAAGGGTGTCTGTGCCCTGAATAAAGGTGGTGTGAAGCGCGATAATAAAGGTGCCCGTCTGCACAAACTCATAGTCCATCTCCTCAGTGTAGCGCTTGATGAAGGGTGCCGTTTCGCCCGACTTTGTAAGGGTCCATTCATACACAGGTTGGTAGTCGCCCACGTCTTTAGCGTTGGCGCGGAAAAAAGCCTTGAGTGGCGCATCGCCGTCATACTCAGTGACTTCCTCTTCCATGCCATCCTCGTTGATGATGTGCATGGTGGGCGAAACTGAGGGGTAGGCCTGCGCAAAAAGAAGGCAGGGCAGGAGGGGGAAAAGTAGGGTGAGGAGTTTCATGAGTGGGATAAGATTGAGACTTTTTACTCCGCACGACTGTGCGGAACAAATTAGTGGGGGATTGTTTATGGTGATAATATAATAATTTACCCAATATAGAAGTTAGAATCATACCCCCTCCCCGCCTTTGGCGATTTTGACTTTCGCTTCACTCAGTCTTCCTCCTTCTCGTAAGGCATAGTCCAAACAAGTTTGCTCTCTGCTCTTACTTCGTGCGTCGGTTCCCCCTATCTTAAGGGGAGAGTGTAGTTAGATATTTCCGTTATAACGACTCAACTGAGAAAAACTTTTGGTGTTTCTAATTAGTAAACAGCATGACACTTACTCCGCATGGCGCTCTCCCCTTAAGATAGGGGGAGTACCGCGTAGCGGGGAGGGGGTATGCTAAAGAGTCTTGGGTAATCTTTTAAATTATTGCTCTTTTTACTATCTTACGCCTCCACCTTACGGCAAGCAATCAGGCAGTGCGACTCATCGGCCAGCGTTGTGGCAAACCAGTAGGCATTGCCGCCTTCGCGGAGTTTCAAGCGCTTGCGCAGGTCGGCCACGGTGGCGGGGAAGTTGCGTACGGTGAGGTTTGCTTGCGCCGTGTCGGCACAGAAGGCCTTGAGTTCGCGCTTTCCAAATCCGCAAGTGCGCTCTACGGCAAACGCACGCCCAGGGAAGTCGGCGTGAAGGTCGTTGGAGGTGTAAAGATGACTGTTGGGGTGGAGTTTCTTTAAGTTATAGTGCTCGGCAAGTCGCTTAAACGCCCCAGCCTTTAAGACTGCCGCCGAGGGTTCGTAGAGGTAGGCGCCGAGCGTTGCCGTATAGGTGGGCGCAGCAGCAGTTTCGGCTTCCGCCGTAAAGGAGAAGCGGTGGGCATCGTCGGCACAATATATAACGGGAGGCGTCTGCGAATTATTGCAGTCCTTGCGCAAGACGAGGAGTAAGTCCTTGCATTCGCCACGCTCGGCAAAGACGTGTACTTCTGCCACACAGCGCAGCGCCGTTAAGGCTTGGTGCAGGTCGAGCATGGTGGAGAGTTTTAAAATACACACCTGCGCCTTCTCCAACAAGAGGGGGAGCAACGCAACTACGTTGGGCTCGCAATCTTCAAGCAACACCGTCTTGCGCCCAGCGGCATCGCGTCGCGCAGGGTCGAGGAAGAGCAAATCTACGGGCGCCATTTCGCGCAGGTAAGCAATGCCGTCGGTGTTGTGTACCGTAGCGTGGTGCAAACCTAATAAGGGAAAATTGTGCAGGGCAAGTTGGCAAAGTTCTTCCTGCCGTTCTACGTAAGCGGCGTGCCTAAAGTGGCGCGCTACGAAAGAGAAGTCTACGCCCAAACCTCCTGTGAGGTCGGCCATCTCAGCAGCGCCGTCGGGGAAAAGGCGTGCTACGAGTTGCGCCTTGTAACTTGCGGCGGCCTCGCCCGAACATTGCTCAAGCGCCAAGCGATGGGGGTAATGCAATTCCTCAACTGCTGCCCACGAGGGTACTTTCACCGACAAGCGTTGCCACCCTTCTACCTGGCGCAGCAGGAAGGCGGCATCGGGATGCCCGGCGAGGCGCAGGGCAAGGCGGGATATGTTTTCCTTGCGGAGTTCGTGAAACGCTGTCATGAGTGGGCGGAGCGAGGGACCTACAAAGGGCGAAAACTATTAGTAATGTAATTTAAAAAAGGTTACTAACAATTTTTCTTAGGTTACTAATAATTTTCAGGAAAATAGATGTCGTTTTTCGGAGTCGTATTTTGTGCGCTACGCAAAGTGGTGTGCTGCCGCTTGTCCCGCCACAAATCCTGTGGTCCAGGCAGCCTGCAGGTTAAACCCCCCAGTTACGGCGTCGATATCGAGCAGTTCGCCGGCGAAGTAGAGACCCGGGAGCGCCTTTGCCTCAAGCGTGTTGGGATTGACGGCACTGAGCGCCACGCCTCCTGCGGTTACAAATTCCTCGCGGTGGGGGTAGCGTCCGGCAATGGGATAAAGGTCGGCGGTAAGGGTATTGACGAGTTTGTTCAACCCCTTCTTTCCCACCTCTGCCCAACGGCGTTCGAGCGAGATGCCACTGCGCGCTACGAGATAGTCCCACAGGCGACTCTGAAGTCCGGCGAGGCGCACGCTTGTTACTTGGCGTTGCGGATGCGTGCCGGCAAGGGTGAGCAGGTCGGCAAGTACGGACTCGGGAGTGCCGTCTCCCGTCCAGTTTACGAGTAAGTCGCTGCGATAATCGGCATCTGCGAGGTGGAGGGCGGCATGTGACGAGAGCTTAAGTATAGCGGGGCCGCTCATTCCCCAATGTGTGATGAGCAAGGGCCCTTGTGCGCGGAATTTTGTGCCTGCCAGTGCCACCGAAGCCCCTTCTACGACTACGCCCATGAGGTCTGTGAGCGGCTTGTGGGCAATGGTGAATGTAAATAAGGAGGGGTGTGGCGCCTGAATGGGGAGTCCGAGGCGCGAAAGCATTTGCAGCAGTCCGTCTGCCCGAGGTTGACCTCCCGCCGTGAGGATTACGCAGTCGGCAGTCTCACTGGGGCGGCCAAGAAACTCAAGTGTGTATGCGCCGTTCGCCTCTGAGGGGGGCGTAAGTGCGGTTAATTCGTGCAACGTTCTCACCTCCACGCCCAAACGTCGCGCCTCGTTTTGCAGGGTAAGCGTAATGCTGTGACTGTCTTGCGAAACGGGAAACACACATTGGTCGTCCTGCGTCGTGAGGGGCACTCCGTGGCGCTCAAACCAGGCGTAGGCATCCTCATGGTCAAACACGTTAAACAGGCGCTTCATCAATTTGTGTCCACGAGGGTAAACGCTTTTCAAATCTCCCACCTCGGCAAACGAATTCGTACAGTTGCAACGCCCGCCACCGCTTATTTCAACTTTGGCAAGGCACTTCTTGGCGCGCTCGTATATCGTGACGCGCACCGAAGGGTTTATTTCTTTAAGGGCAATAGCGGCAAAAAATCCTGCAGCACCACCGCCAATAATTGCTGTACGCATTTGGGTTGGGATAAGTGTAAACGCACCGACGCAGGTACTGTTTCGAGGGCGAGAACTACGAGTTGTGGGAAACGGGTCTACTATAAATGTCTGCCCTACTCGGGTTGCAACTCATGCTTCTCAGGCAGTGTCTTCCAACCCTCACCATACGTGTCATAGGCGTCGGTTACGACAACGAATGAGAGCGGGTCACACTCCTTAATCTTAAGCTTCACATCGTTCACCTCCTTGTAGCTCACCACGAGGAAGATCATTTCCTTATCATCTCCCGTATAAAGGCCACTACTCTTAATAACGGTGGCCGAGCGTTCCAGTTCGTGGAGGATAAAGCGGTGCAAATCTTCTACGGGTTTGCTACAGATGACAAAGATTAACTTGTCGTCTTTCTTACCATTGATGACAAACGAAAGCACCCTTGCCGACACGAAAATTGCAATGAGCGAGTAGAAGGAAAGGAGTACCGAAGGCTGACTTTCTTCAGGCGCACCGATGCCAAAGCCAAACACAACGAGACCGAAGAGTACTACGATGGCGTCGACAAGCAGAATGCCGCTACTAAACTTAATGTTACAATACTTCTGCAGTATCATCGCCACGATGTCAGAACCGCCCGTCGTTGCTTGACAACGCACCACGATGCCACACCCTATCCCAATCATCACCGCACCGATGATGCAGGTGAGCATAAGGTCGTTTGACAAGTCGAGCGCTCCCCCAAGCATCAGCGCAGGGTCAAGCGTCATCATGGCCTCCTTTGTGGGATAGGCAATGCTGGTCAGCAGGTTCATAATCGTAGGCGTAATCAGCACGGCAACTATCGTGCGCGTACCTAATTTAGCCCCAAGCAAAACCAGAGACAACAGCATGAGCGGGATGTCAAGCATGTAGCCAAACGTACCTACCAACACTGAGGGGAAGAGTGAGTGAAGCACGATACACGTACCGTAAACCCCACCGGGAACTATGTTATACGGGTTGATGAAGAACACAAACCCGGCAGCCATTATTGTGCAGCCCACAATAATGCCAACCCAAGTCAGCCACCAGTCTTTTGAAAGCACGGGGCTGCAGAAGTGGTAGAATGATTTCATTCTTAAAGGTTAAAAGGTTAAGAGGTTTTGAGGTTAAAAGGGAAGTCTTGAGATTAGAAGGTTGTGAGGATTTTAGGTTATGAGACCTTGAGGTTTTGAGAAACCATTCGGTCTGGATAGTTCTTAAAACCTAAAAGCGTAGCGCCCTTACAACCTTCTAACCTTTACACTATAATATTCTTGCGTGCAAATTCCATCACATTCGCAGGCGGACGCTCATTTTTAAGTTCCTCCTTCATGAAATCCATGTAGGGCGCCACGTGATTGAAATACTTGCGATAGCCCGCACAGAGGTAATTCAACCCCGCTTCTCCCTCTGCAGTTTTTGCAAAGCGATTCTTAGGGCATTCGCCGTTACATGCAAAGAGGTATTGGCATTCTTTACACTGGCGCGGGAGGGTGTTTATTTTCATCGCCCCAAATTCATCTTGGCGCGGAGCGTAAAGCATTTGCGTCAGCGTCTGCGTGCGTATGTTGCCCAAGCGATATTCGGGAAACACAAAGTGGTCGCACGAATACACATCCCCATTAAATTCCATCACCGCCGCATGTCCACACGTGCGAGCCATAGTGCAAACGCCCGGAGCGTGACCTACCCAGTTGCACAAGGTGGCATCAAAAATCTGGATGAACACCTCGCCCACATCATGCCTCACCCACTCGTCAAAGATCGTGCAGAGAAAGTTTCCCCACTGCTCCGGCGTCACGCTAAAGTCCGCCAAGGGGCACTCCTCCCCGTCGCTGATGTGCGCCAAGTGGCGCCCGTCATCATGACGTCGGATGCGCTCCACAATAGGCGTAAACTGGATGTAGCGGCAACCGATTTCCTTAAAGAAATGGTAGAAGTCGAGGGGATAATCTGCGTTGAAGTCGTTCACAACAGCCATGGCGTTCCACTCCACCCCATGCTTGTTGAGCAACTCAATACCCTTCATCACTTTGTGAAACGAAGGCGCGCCCGCACGGTTCTTTCTGTATTCATCATGAAACTCCTGCGGCCCATCGATTGAGACGCCCACGAGCCAATTGTTCTCGCGGAAGAAGCGGCACCACTCATCCGTGAGCATCGTCCCGTTCGTCTGAATGCAGTTGTCAATCCTGCGCCCTCCGGCATACTTGCGCTGCAGCTCCATCGCCCGTTTGTAAAAAGAGAGTGGGCGCATCAGCGTTTCTCCGCCATGCCACGTAAACAGCACCTCCGACATCGTCTGCGCCCCGATATACTGACGCACAAATTCCTCAAGAAGTTCTTCACTCATCACGTGCTTGGGCACGTCGTCATAGAGTTTCGCCTTCTCAAGGTAGTAACAATAGTCACACGCCAAGTTGCAATGCGCCCCAATGGGCTTAAGCATCACATACAGCGGGCGGGCAAAGGGAGATATGGTAGCGTTCATGAGTCAGAGGATAAAAGCAATGATATGTGAGTTGTCACTAACAAGCGTTTTTGGCAAATTATCTACAGCACCCTCCGCGCGACATTATAAATTCTTCCCCGAAGTTAGGGAGAGTCCCACGCAGTGGGGAGGGGGTCTGTTAAAACCGACTGCCCCTAACAGTTATATCATTACCAAAGTAAGCGTGGCATAAAAGCGCACGACCACAACAAGCAAAAGTACCAAAAATCTGCCGGAAATACCCCCTACTTTCCGAAAAACCATTACGCACGCCCCAATTTTTCACCCCCGCTCCCCCACCCCGCCCTTTCGTGGCAAAAGAAATGCGGAAAATCGCCCTCCATTCACAAGTCTTTTTGCTCCCTAAATCCACCAACCGAAAAACTAAACCTATTGTAGTAAAAACTATTAGTAACCTAATTTAAATTATTAGTAATGTAATTTAAAAAAGGTTACTAATAATTTTAGCCCCCTCTAACCTGCTGATTCCTAAGAATGTTTTCGGGCGAAAAAATGTTACGTATTTCACTCCTAAAACACACCGAAAATCCCGCAGGTCACTACCGCACAAAAAAGCGGAACTCGCCACGCTCGGCAAGTTCCGCTTTCTTTCATCTATCTATCTAAAATTCTTTCATTTATACATTGAGCAATTCACGCTCTGCCTGTTCTACGCGCTCAAATCCGAAGCGCTGGCAAGTGCGCTCCATAAGCGCCGCAATCTGCTCGGTGCAGAGGTTGCCAATCGAACCCTCGTGCGTGTGGGCAATATGCTTGTCGGGCGAGAAACGGCCTGCCTCGATGTCAAGTCCTACTTTCTTATACGCATCGCGGAAGGGCATGCCGTTTGTTGCCAAGCGGTTCACCTCTTCTACGGAGAACATCGCATCGTAACGCGCATCGCTGATGATGTCTTCGTTTACCTTCATGCGGTCTACAATGTAAGTAGTCATTTCAAGGCAGTCAAGGAGTTGGTCGAATGCCGGAAGGAAGACTTCCTTAATCTCCTGAAGGTCGCGGAAGTACCCGCTGGGCAGGTTGTTTTGCATCATCACAATTTGCTGTGGCAGCGCCTGAAGGCGGTTACAGCGTGCGCGGATGAGTTCAAACACATCGGGGTTTTTCTTATGCGGCATGATGCTCGAGCCCGTTGTACATTCGTCGGGGAGCTTTACGAAGCCGAAGTTTTGAGAGTTGTAGAGGCACGCGTCAAATGCCAACTTCGCCACCGTACCCGCAATTCCCGCAAGGGCAAATGCTACATTGCGCTCGTTCTTTCCGCGGCCCATTTGGGCGTACACTACATTGTAGTCCATACTGTCGAAACCGAGCAGCTCCGTAGTCATCGTGCGGTTGAGGGGGAACGACGAGCCGTAGCCTGCGGCAGAACCGAGCGGGTTACGATTCGTCATGCGGTAAGCGGCTTCAAGCAGCAGCATGTCGTCCGTAAGACTTTCGGCATAAGCGCCAAACCAAAGACCGAAACTACTGGGCATCGCCACCTGTAGGTGCGTGTAGCCGGGCATTAACACATGCTTGTAGCGCTCACTCTGAAGTTGAAGTTTGTCAAAGAGCGCACGCACGGCTTCAGCCACCTGGCGCAACTTGTCGCGGGTAAACAGCTTCAAGTCTACCAACACCTGGTCGTTGCGAGAGCGGCCCGCGTGAATCTTCTTACCCATATCGCCAAGGCGGCGGGTGAGCATGAGTTCTACTTGAGAATGCACATCCTCAATACCATCCTCGATGACAAATTCGCCACGCGCTGCCAAGTCGTAAATAGCGCGGAGCTCCTTCAAGAGTTGTGGCAGCTCGTCGTCGCCCAAAAGTCCGATGGAATTGAGCATACGGATGTGCGCCATCGAACCCATGACGTCGTACTTGGCGAGGTAGAGGTCTAACTCGCGGTCGTGTCCCACCGTGAAGCGGTCTATTTCATCGGCCACCTGCGTGGATTTTTCCCAAAGTTTCATGCTATATAATATATGTGTCTGTCAAGTCTGTTAGATAAGTAGCTCCGCCTTACTCCTCGTCTGTGGGAATCGAGATGGGCACTTCGCGGGCGATGCTCTGCTCAAGCGAAATCAAGGTCTCGGTAGAGATTACGCCGTTGATCTCTTGGATTTTGTTGTTCAAGAGGGTCATGAGGTGCTCGTTGTCCGAAGAGTAGAGCTTTACGAGCAAGGTGTAAGGACCAGTAGTGAAGTGGCACTCCACAATTTCGGGAATGTTCTTCAACTGTGCCGACACCTCTTTATACATTGAGCCGCGCTCCAATTTAATTCCGACATAGGTGCACGTGCTATAACCCAAACTCTTGGGGCAAACATGATAGCCCGAGCCGATAATAACGCCCGTTTCTATCAATCGCTGTACGCGCTGATGAATTGCAGCACGCGAAACACCACACTCTACTGCCACATCCTTAAAAGGGATACGCGCATTGCTGGAAATAATCTCGAGAATCTTCTTGTCGAGAGCGTCTATTTTTTCCATGGTTTAATAGGTAACAAAATGTAAGTTATTAGTATAGTAATATTCGGGTGGCAAATTTAGTCAATATTTTTACAGAATACACCTTTTGGGCAAGAAATTTTGTCATATTGTTAGTAAAATTTGCAACTTTCAGCAATTTTTTCGGCAAAATGTCATAGTTTTCCGTCACTCCTCCCCGCGCTCACCAGTATTACGCCTCTCTTAAAATCCTTCGTTCTGCTTTACAAATGTAAAGATGAAGGCGCCGTTTTGTGGCGCGGTGTAAAGTTTAGGTAATAATATAGCAGTTGCCCCATGTTGCGTAATGACGCTGAAAGCGTCTCCGCTCAGTAACCGGGGTGTGCGCTTTGGCGTACCCCCGGAAGATGAATCTGGGTGGGACGCACGCTGACGGAGTGCCCCAACACGATGCAACTCCTATCGTTCGGGCACCCATTCAGGGTGCAAATCTCGTGTATTCAGTAACCGTGGGTACTCGCATTGCTCGCACCCGCGGTTACTGAGCGGAGACGCCTTCAGCGTCTATAGTACGCTTGGTTTACCCAAAGGTCACGCAAGTAAATCCTATATCATTGCCAAAGTTTGAGTCGTTAAACCCTGCGCCATCCCCCCTCGCGTCGCGCAAAATGTGCCCGTTTTTAGCACCCAAAATAGGTGCCGATAATCAAGCTGTTAAGAGAGCGAAAATTATTAGTAACCTTTTTTAAATTATGTTACTAACAATTTAAATTATGTTACTAATAGTTTTCACTACAATAGGTTTGGTTTTTCGGGCAATGGATTAAGGGGGCGTAGCGAGTAATTTTTGCACGCAGAATAGGCGCATGAAATCTCCGGCATCCCCCCCGTGTTTCACCTCTCCAACCTCCCTCCTTTATATATAATATTACCTTACCCCCACAATTATTTCTCCTAAACATTTGATAGGTTAATGAATTTTAATAACTTTGCAACGCATCTGTGTCCCAATCTTATCCCTCACAGCGTAAGACCAGTGGGCGCACAACGCACTGATAACAAAATAAATAACAACTATAAAACTTTACGAGTATGAAGAAATTTTTACTTTCTATTTTATGCTGCCTTTTGGCGGTGGTAAATGTCCAAGCGGAGGAGACTGTGACATTTAACTTTAAAGATTTGTATGGCTCAGGTACAGTGGATGCAATATCAAAGACTGTTGGTGGTATTGAAATCTCTTATGCCCAAAATGGTGCAAGCAATGTTCCAGCGTTCAACAAAGACGGAACATTGAGATTCTATTATGGAAGTGGTGGTAATGGTTGTTCTGCAACATTTACTACTGATGGAACAAAGAAAATTACTAAAGCAAAAATTACAGCATCTTCTACCAATTATACCCCAACTGTAAAATACAGTGTAGATGGTAGTAGTTTAGTTGAAGGTAGTTGGGATTCTAATGAGATGACAATTTCAGGTATTGAAGCATCTAACACTTTGATGATTCAAAACGCGAATACTTCAAATACACAACTGCGTATAAAGACTATTGTTTTGACAGTAGAAACTGTAAGTGGTGGTGATCCTGGAGTCCCCGAAACCCCTGAAACTCCTGTTGCTCCCGATGCTCCAACACTTACAGCGTCTTGCAGTTTCGTCAACTCAATGGATGTTGAGATTACGAATATTCCCGAAGGAGTAACTGTTTATTATACAACAGACGAGTCAACTCCTTCTGCTGTAAATGGTGTTGTTTACAAAGCACCGTTTGAGATTACTGCGAGAACAACTGTAAAAGCGGTTGCAATTAAAGATGAACTCACCAGTGAGGTTGTGAGTGCTACATATACAGCAATTGATCCTGATGCGAAAAATTATACAATTGTAGCTTCAGAACAGCGTTATGAAAATGGTGAAGCAGTTGCAAGTTTGATATTTGGGGATGTAACCGCTACTTTTGATAAAGGTTCAAATAGTAATGCCCCTAAATACTATACAACTGGTAGCGCTATTCGTGCGTATGGTGGTAACACCATTACTTTTGCGGGTGCAGGAGGGGTTACAATTACAGACATTGAGTTTACCTTTGCCTCAGGGGAAGGTACTAATGCTATAACTGCAAGTCCTGGTACATTCTCTACAAATAAATGGTCTGGCGCTTCTAATGAAGTTGTGTTTACTATTGGCGGAACAAGTGGTCATAGAAGAATTGCAACGATTGAGGTTACTTACTCTGTTGATGAGAATGTAGTTGTTATCGCAACACCTTCAATAACTTCTTCAACATCATTTGTAGGTTCTACAACTGTTGAGATTACAAATAACGCAGAGGGTACAACACTTTACTATTCTACGAACGGTGAGGATTATGCTCAATATACAGGTGCTTTGACTATCACTGAAACAAAAACTGTATCTGCATATTCACAGGATGCTGAAGGTAATAAGAGTTCTGTAGCAGAAGCTACATTTACCAAGATTGAGGTTTTGACAATCGCTGAAGCAAAGGCTGCTTATGATGATGCCGGTAGTAATGTTACTGTAGCTGTAGATCTTACAGGCGCAGTTGTTACTGTAAATAGCGGTCAATATTTATTTATTGAGAACGAAACAACTGGTATTAACCTCTATAATAGCGGTGCTTACTACGCTGTTGGTACAAAGTTTACTGCAGGTTATATCTTAGGTACATCAACAGCGTATAGCAATATGCACCAAATTACAAGTGCTGAGTTCCACAATGTTAAGACAACAACTGTTACTGTTGAACCTACAGAAGTTGCAATTGATGACATCAAGGGAAATTATGCAGAATACGAAGGTCGTTTTGTGAAACTCTCAGGTGTTTCAGTAAATGTTGCAGGAACAACTATTACACAGGGCGAAGATACCTATGCTTTGTACAATCGTTTTGCTTTGACTTTGCCAGATGTTGCAAAGTGTGACGTTGAAGGTATTGTTGCTATTTACAATACAAAAGAGCAGTTGTATATCACAAAGGTAACTCCTATCCACCCTCTTCAAGTTACGTCTGCTGGTTATGCAACATTGTTCTTGGATTTTGCAGCAGCAATTCCCGCCGATGTAAAGGTTTATGCTGTGACAGAAGTCAACAATGGGTATGTTTCAATGACAGAGATTGAAGACGTTCTTCCTGCAAATACAGGTGTAATTATTGAAGCGTCTGAAGGTGATTATGACTTTGTTGCTTCTGAAGAAGATGCTCCTGCTGTTGCAGATAACAAACTTCTTGGTACTACTAAAGACACAAATATAGCTGTTGAAGCTTATGTGTTGAGCATGGTTGACGGTGAAGTAGGTCTTTACAAGGCAGAAATGAATGCCGGTGCATTCCTCAACAATGCGAATAAGGCATACCTTCCCGCATATGCGCTTCCCGCATCAGTACAGGGCGCGAATGGATTTAAGTTCCGCTTTGAAACTACAGGCGTTGAGGGTGTTCAGGTAGCACAGGGCAAGAAGGTTATCTTTGACCTCTCAGGTCGTAAGGTAAATGATATGACTGCTCCCGGTGTTTACATCGTGAATGGTAAGAAGGTTTTGGTAAAGTAACCTGCCACGCGCGTTGGCGGATGACTTTCCGACAATAGGAAATCTGCCCTACGGGGGGTGGCACTACGAAACGGATTTTCGGGGTGCCGACCGAAGGATGTGGGGCGTGATTTATAGAATAGAAGGCACTGAGGCGTTGGGCTTCGGTGCCTTCTATTTTGCTCAAAAATAGAGCGTATAAATCAGGGGGGTAGGACGGTAAAAATTAGGCAATAATATAGTAGTTGACCCATCTATAATTTATGCATGCATTGCCCCCGTAGGAGGGCACACTTACATAACCGCGGGTGAGCAGGGCGAACCTGCGGTGGTACTATACGAACGAATAAATCTATCGGTCTTTGTCCCCCTATTTGAACCGCCCCCAAAAAGTTAGACATAAAACTATTTGGTATCGGTTCTATTATGAAGTACAGTAAGGAGGATAAATTGAAGATTGTCCTTGAGATTTTAGGCGGTAAGGGATTGAAACCTCTGTGTAGTAAATTGCATTT
>JAZQVD010000002.1:0-7176 GCA_045631665.1 Alloprevotella sp. | reverse complement strand
ACAAATTGCTTTAACTTATCCGGTCGTTGTGGGTCCTCCTACGGGGACCGATAGAGAAACTCAACTGTTATCCCTAATCCGCAGGTTCACTGCGTTCACCAGCGGTTAGGCAAGTGTGCCCTCCTACGGGGGCAATGCATTTATAAATTTCAGATGGGTCAACACCTATATTATTGCCAAATTATTAGTAACCTTTTTTAAATTATGTTACTAACAATTTTAAAAAGGTTACTAATAGTTTTTACTACAATAGGTATAGTTTTTGGCAATAATATAGGAGTTGACCCCAAGGTATGCTTTCATACCCCCTCACCGCAAAGCGGTCCCCTCCCCCTATCTTAAGGGGAGAGTTAGTTTGATACTTCCGTTAAAACAATTCAAACGAAGAGATTCCCGTTGTGTTTACTTGGTATAAGGGGTCGGTTGCGTTCCGAATGGCGCTCTCCCCTTAAGATAGGGGGAACCGACGCACGAAGTAAGAGCAGAGAGCAAACTTGTTTGGACTATGCCTTACGAGAAGGAGGAAGACTGAGTGAAGCGAAAGTCAAAACCGCCAAAGGCGGGGAGGGGGTATGATTCATATAGCAAATTTGGGTAAACTGCTATATCGTTTCATAGTTTTTTCGCAACGGATGTTGAGGGGCGGGAATGGGGTTTGCGACTACTTGAAAGGCTTTCGGAAGTCGCAACCTTCCTTCCAGCGCGAACAGCCGTAGGCGGTCTTGCCCTTAATCACCTTGCCCTCGCCACAAACGGGGCACACGGAACCCTCGCGAATAATCTTGCGCTTCTTCTCCGTGGGTTGCTGGGCGGCACGTTCCTCTTGCTCCTTCTTATCTGCCTTTGCCTTGAGGTGGGCAAGGGCATCGGGGGCGGGAGTCGCCATGGCGGTGAGGCGGTTCGTATTATCGGAGAGTACCTGACGGACAATGTCGGTCACCATCGCCTTGAGTTCGTCAATAAACTGCTTGGCGTCGTACTCCTGACGCTCAATTTCGCGCAACTTCTTCTCCCAACGACCCGTGAGTTCGGCACTTTTGAGGAGTTCTTCCTTAATGAGTCCGATGAGTTGCACACCGCGCTCCGTGGCAAAGATCGACTTGCGCTGCAGGCGGATGTACTCGCGTGAGAAGAGGGTTTTGATGATGGCGGCGCGGGTAGAGGGGCGGCCAATGCCGTTTTCCTTCATCGCCTCGCGGAGTTCGACGTCATCGACCAACTTACCCGCTGTTTCCATAGCACGCAAGAGGGTGGCTTCCGTGTAAGGCTTGGGCGGTTGCGTCTGTTTCTGCGCCAAGTCGGGGACGTGCGGACCGTGTTCTCCCTTTGTGAAGACGGGGAGCGTGCGTTCTTCTTCCGCATTTTCCTCCTGCACCTTCTCGTTGTCCTTCTCCTTATCAGAAGCATAGACCGTGCGCCAACCGGGTTCGACAATCACCTTACCCGTTACCTTAAAGGGCACTTCAGCCGCCTCTCCGAGTACGGTAGTCGTTTGGAATTTACAATCAGGATGGAAGACGCTGATAAAGCGTAGGGCTATGAGGTTATAGACATTGCGCTCGGTGTCGGTCATGGTGCGTGGCGCCTCGCCTGTGGGGATAATGGCATGGTGGTCCGTGATTTTGCTGTTGTCAAACACCTTCTTCGACTTACGGAGTGCCGCTCCGCGCAGGGGGTCAATCTGTTCCTTGTAATAAGCATAGATGCCGTTCATGATCTGTCCGCACTTGGGGTACACATCATCGGGCAAGAAGCGCGTATCTACACGGGGGTAGGTCGTGAGTTTCTTTTCGTAAAGGCTCTGAATGAGTTGGAGCGTGAGGTCTGAGGAATAGCCAAACTTTTTATTGCAATCCACCTGAAGAGAAGTGAGGTCGTAAAGATGGGGAGGGGCTTCTGTGCCATTCTTCTTCGTTACGGAGGTCACGAAAAACTCGGCGTCGCGAATCTTCTCCAATGCCTCGCGCCCTTCTTCCTCAGAAGTGAAACCACGACGCACTGCGCTGTTGGCATTCGCCTGTCCCTGCTTCGCCGCTTCGGCAGCCTCTTCTTCTTCCGTCTGAAGCACGGCGGTAAACGTTGTGTCGCGGTAATTCGTAGTGAGCACCCAATAAGGTTCGGGCTTGAAGTTTTCAATTTCCTCCTGACGCTTCACAATGAGTGCGAGGGTGGGAGTCTGCACACGCCCAATGGAAAGTACGGGCTGCCCTTTCGCGCGGTTGGAAAGGTACTTCATGGTGTACAGACGCGTAGCATTCATCCCCAAAAGCCAGTCGCCGATGGCGCGACAGAGCCCTGCTTCGTAGAGTGACTTGTATTCTTCCGCCGCCTTGAGATTGGCAAATCCCTCGCGGATAGCTTCGTCGGTCATTGAGGAAATCCAAAGGCGCTTCACGGGACATTTTACGCTGGCTTTCTGCATTACCCAGCGCTGAATGAGTTCCCCTTCTTGCCCGGCGTCACCGCAGTTGATGATGCAGTCGGCTTTAGAAAAGAGGTTGGCGATGGTGGCAAACTGGCGCTCTATGCCCTTGTCGTTTTTGAGGCGAATGCCGAAGCGCTCGGGCACCATGGGGAGCGCGCCGAGACTCCAGTTTTTCCACATCGGCGTGTAGTCTTCGGGATTCTTGAGCTCACACAAATGTCCGAAGGTCCAGGTCACTTGATACCCATTCCCTTCGTAGTAACCGTCGCGCTGGGCGGTGGCTCCGAGAATGCGGGCGATGTCTTTCGCCACAGAGGGTTTTTCAGCAATGCAAACGGTCATAGGGTGAGGATTTTAGTGGTGTCAAATTGGAATGTGGGGGTGGAGAAGGCGCCGTCGAGCGCCTTCGTTTGAGAAAAATACTGGGGAGTGCCTGCTTGAAGTGTGCCTTTGTCTAACAACCAAATTTGGTCGCAACACTTCAGCGCCAGGTCAAGGTCATGCGTGGAAAGTAGGATAGACTTCCGCTCCTCGTGTGCCAACTTGCGCAGGAGCATAAACGTCTCCGTGCGCGAAGGGTAGTCAAGAAAGGCGGTGGGCTCGTCCATGAGGATGAAGGGCGTCTGTTGTGCGAGCGCCTTGGCAAGCATGACGCGCTGGCGTTCGCCGTCGGAGAGCGAACCCATCCGACGCTGGCGCAAATGTTCAATACCTGCAAGGGCAATGGCGTGACTGACGTGCTCGCGGTCGGCTTTGGAGAGGCTTCCCGTCAGTCCTGTGTAGGGCAATCTGCCGAGTGCTACCACCTCCTCGGCATAGAGTTGCTGCGCCTCTACTTTCTGCGTCAATACCACGGCAATCTGTCGGGCGCGCTCGCCTCGGGAGTAGTCGTTCAGCGCTTTACCATGTAATGTTAATGCTCCTCCCAATGCCTTTTGCTCTCCTGTGAGCGTCCGCAACAAGGTACTTTTTCCCGCACCGTTCACACCGACGAGCGCCGTGAGCGATGCTTCAGATAATTGCGCGGATATGTTTTGCGCAATCACCTTGTGGGGGTAGCCTATGGAGAGTTGTTGAAGTTTCAAAGGGAGGTAGATGAAAGTTTGTTAGTTTCTCACGACCATAGCGTCGTTGCTGTACTGCACGTGGTAGCGCAATAGGACGTTTGTGCCGGGGCCGTCTTTCGGAAATCCCATGTTGTTGAGGTCGTAAGTGGTTTCGCACCGCGAGCAATGGGCTTCGCCTTGTGTGTTAAGGGTGAGCGAGCGCTGAATCAAGGCGTTGTTGAAACAGGTAGGGCAGGCGAGGTCAAAGGCTACGGGTTGCATCACCCCAGAAAGGTCGGGCACGTTAGGCATCCCGATGATGAAACCGTTCAGACACTGCGGCTTGCCATAAGCGTCGAGTGCCGTGCGATTGGTCTGCGTGCTCTGCCCGTGGTTGTTCTCAAAGTGGTAAAACTTTGAGGAGAAGGTCACCTTGCAAAACACCCCCGGACTATTCAGTGCCGCATTCAGGGGTTGCACCGCACTTACGGGTTGCACGCGCAGGAATGCTGGAACCTGTGCGTATTCTGTACCCACGTCTTCCGTGCATGACAAAAGGCAGAGGAGGGGGAGCAGGTAACCTATAACGGAGCGTAACATGGCGTGGTCTTATTGAGTTAGTATAATCAGCGGCGTAGGCGGTTGACTTTCAATTCGGTGGACGCCGGTTTTCACCGTGCGACCGAATAGAATAAAGTGTCGCCCCGAAGCGTCGACAAAGTTAGCACATATTTTTAGGAAACGATATAGCAGTTGACCCCAATATAGTAAAAAACTTTTGTCAGAGGATTTAACCATCCGAAATGCCCTCCTACGGGGGCAATGCATTCATAAATTTCAGATGGGGCAACACCTATATCATTGCCAAAACTATTTCCTGCCACTCTTAGAGAGTCATTAAGTAAAAACTTTTCCAAAATCGCAAAAATAATAGTTGAAATATTTGGTAAATAAAAATATTATACTCCTCATAAATATTGTCAGCAAAATCTTTTTTTCTTCTAAAACAAACCCGTACTTTTGCATCCGTTAACACCGTGTCGCACGATGTGGGGATGATTAAATCTTTCTTCTAATAGCGTGGTGAAATATTTGGAAGTGCTTGTAATTCATAGTGTTGACGGGTGTTTGAGGCGGTTTTTTACGTAAAGAGCAGTTTGCCTTCACGGCCGCATCCCTCTTTCTCAGACGCCCTAAAGAGTGTCGCATGTTCGCTCGGCACGACTTCTCAATAATGTATATTCATAAAATTATAATAGTTACACAAAAGGTGGAACTTCGGTTTTAGAAAATTATCAGAAGTTTTCCAAAAATCAACTTCCACTGCCTTGAAATCTTCCCCAATTTATGTCTACGGAAAATTTTATTATCACCAAGCGCGACGGTTCACAAGAGTCGTTCTCGCTCGAGAAGATTAAGAGCGCCATCCTCAAGGCGTTTTCAAATGTGAGCGAACACATTTCGGCTGAGCAACTTAGCAAGATTGTTGACCACTTGATGTTCTGCAACGGCATGAGCGTTGAAGACATTCAGAACCAAGTGGAAGTTGCCCTCATGGCAGAGCGTCACTTTAAGGCTGCTAAGGCATTTATGCTCTACCGCCAGCGCCACATGGAAGACCGTGAAACGGCTGACAAACTTCGCTTCCTTATGGACTACTGCGACTCGGCGAATGCAGCAACGGGTTCAAAGTATGACGCCAATGCGAATGTGGAAAACAAGAACATCGCTACACTCATCAGCGAACTTCCCAAGCAGGGCTTCATCCGCCTCAACCGCCGTTTGCTTTGCGACCGCATCAAGGAAATGTATGGTAAGGAAGTGGCCGACCGTTACATCTACCTTTTGAAGAACCACTATATTTATAAGAACGACGAGACAAGTCTCGCCAACTACTGCGCGTCTATCACCATGTACCCCTGGTTGCTCAACGGTACAAAGACCGTGGGCGGTAACTCTACGGCTCCCAGCAACCTCAAGAGCTTCTGTGGCGGTTTCGTGAATATGGTGTTCATCGTGTCAAGCATGCTCTCTGGTGCTTGTGCCACGCCCGAGTTCATCATGTATATGAACTACTTCCTTGAGAAGGAATACGGCGAGGATTACTACCTCCGCGCACAGGATCAGGCAGACAAGTCGTTGCGCCAGCGCACGATTGATAAGGTGATAACCGACTGCTTCGAACAGATTGTTTACTCAATCAACCAGCCCACTGGTGCGCGCAACTTCCAGAGCGTGTTCTGGAACATTTCTTACTACGATAAGTATTACTTTGAAAGCATCTTCGGCAACTTCTACTTCCCCGATGGCAGTCAGCCTAACTGGAACGGCGTAAGTTGGTTGCAGCAACGCTTCATGGAATGGTTCAACCAGGAACGCACGAAGACGGTGCTCACATTCCCCGTTGAAACAATGGCGCTCCTCACAGAAAACGGCGATGTGAAGGATAAGGAATACGCCGACGTTACCGCGCGCATGTATGCCAAGGGCCACTCGTTCTTTACCTACATGAGTGACAATGCCGACTCACTCGCTTCATGCTGCCGCCTCCGCAATGAAATTCAAGACAATGGTTTCTCTTACACCCTCGGAGCGGGCGGTGTGAGCACGGGTTCTAAGTCTGTACTTACCATCAACCTCAACCGCTGTGTGCAGCAGGCAACACGCGAAGGTCGTCCCTACACAGACTTCCTCAACGAAGTGGTAGACCTCGTGCACAAGGTGCAGATGGCGTATAACGAAAACCTCAAGCACCTCCTCAACAAGGGTATGCTCCCCCTCTTCGACGCAGGTTATATCAACATCAAGCGCCAGTACCTCACTATTGGTGTAAACGGTATGGTGGAAGCAGCAGAAAGTCTTGGTCTTACCATCTCTGACAACGATGAGTACGCAACATTTGTTGAGAACATCCTCTCGCTCATTGAAAAGTACAACAAGCAGTACCGCTCAAAGGACGTGCTCTTCAACTGCGAAATGATTCCTGCTGAGAATGTAGGCGTTAAGCATGCGCGTTGGGACCGCGAAGACGGTTATTACGTGCCCCGTGAATGTTACAACTCTTACTTCTACGTGGTGGAAGACCCCAACACGGACGTGATTGAGAAGTTCCGCCTCCACGGACGCAAGTACATCGAACACCTCACAGGTGGTTCTGCCCTTCACCTCAACCTCGAAGAGCACCTCAGCGAAGCGCAATACCGCCAGCTCCTCCGCATTGCTTCAAAGGAAGGATGTAATTACTTCACCTTCAACATCCCCAACACGCTCTGTAAGGACTGTGGCAAAATCGATAAGCGCTACCTCAAGGAATGTCCCCATTGCGGTTCTAAGAATGTGGACTACCTCACACGTATCATCGGTTACCTCAAGCGCGTAAGCAACTTCTCGCTCGACCGCCAGAAGGAAGCATCACGCCGTCACTACGGAAAGTTGGCATAAACTTTTTATCAATACATTGGGCGCATAGGTCAAATTGACTTATGCGCCCAACTTTTTTCTGCCGGTTATTAAAAAAGATAATGATATTGCAGTTGACCCAAATATAGTAAAAAAACTTTTGTCAGAGGTTTAACCATCCGAAATGCCCCCGTAGGAGGGCACACTTGCATAACCGCGGGTGAGCAGGGCGAACCTGCGGTAGTACTCTACGAACGAATAAATCTATCGGTCCCCGTAGGAGGACCCACAGCACCTGGATATGCT
>JAZQVD010000001.1:0-75470 GCA_045631665.1 Alloprevotella sp. | reverse complement strand
TAATTTGCTACTTTCGTTGCAATGTTTGTATCTTGTACTTCTCTACAAAAAGTTTATGAAAATCTTTCAAAGATCGTGTGCTAACCGTTCTGTTTTCGTTAGCGAGTGCAAAAGTACAACAGAGATTTGTTTTGGCAAAGGGTTTAGAGAAAAAAATTTGAAGAAAATTAGTTTTCTTGGATTTTTTGGGGAATAGTTGAGGTGTTTTGGGTGGCGGGGATAGCAAATTTGCGTGCTATCCTGTATTTTAGAACCCCCTCCCCGCCTGCGGCGGTACTATCTCTATGAACAGGGGAAGAGACTAATTACTTTTTTTCGATGGGGTTTTCCTTGGAGGGAGGGGGGCATAAAACAAAAATCAAGTAGTCTCTGTTGGGAAACTACTTGACTTATATAATATATATTGTGTGCTGAAGAGATAACTATGCCAGGGGCGCATCGCAATTGAATTCCTTGTTCAAGAAATAACTGCGGAAAATCTCGATGGCTTCGGGGTGATTGTGTGCGAAAGACTCGATGTGGCGGATGCGCTTCTGCTCGAGAATTTCTTCGAAGGCAATGAGGATGCCGGTTTCTTCTACCTCGCCGAAGTCGTGGTTTACGGCAGTGCCGAATACGCGCATCGTGGGACTCAAGCCCATGTAGGCATTGACGAGCGGGGGAATGTTGAAACCGAGTTTGCGCACCTCGGTATTGAGAATCTTGTAATCCGCCTTGAAGTCGGTTTCATAAAGCACGGCAGCAAGTTCTTCTACGGGCGTATCGAGTACGACAGGATTTTCAGGAATAACCCATGCATCTTTGTCGCCAAAGTGCTTGTTGAGGAAGTAGAGAATCATATCGCGCGAGCGGCGGTGGAACGAGGGGTACATGGTCATCTTGCCGAAGAAGTATTTGATGTTGGGCAAGACAATGGTGAGTGCTCCGAGACCATCCCAAAGGTTGTCGAGGGCGAAAAGTCCCTTACCAATTTTGCTGGAACTTTGATACTCTAAGGTCACGAAGGAGCGGCCGAGTTCTACCGTGTCGGGAAGACAGTTATCAATGAAGTCCTGCGAGAACTTAAACATGTGACTTGTCGCCAACTTGGGCTGACCGTCCTCACCGAGTTCGATTTCCGTACCAGGAAGGAAGCGGTAACCACCGAGAATCATTTCGTCTTCGGGGTCCCACACAATGAGTTGGTAGTAGGGATGCTCACACGTATCGAATTCGTCAAGGTCGCACGCCTTACCTGTTCCACCCCCTGCGGCACGGAACGCAATCTCACGCAGGCGGCCAATTTCGCGTACGACATTGGGCGCCTGATGATAGGTCACGATGTAAATTTCGTTATTGCTTTTGTTGGTAATGCGCAAGCGACGCTCCGGCGTGAGTTCCGCCATGAGCAGTTCCTTGGCAATAGGTTGTATGATTTCTTCCATTAGTATTGGAGCAATATTAACAGTTCTGCATTGCGTAAACTTGTTCCTTGACATGTTGCGCCCACTCGATTGGGGACTTCGATTTATCGAACGTCTGCCAGGGAATTGGTTTGCCGATACGCACGGTGAAAGTGTTGTGCTGATTCTTGAAAAGTTCATCTGCCAGGAAAAGCATCGCGATGTTGAACTTGATGCCCAGCGCTTTGCTGATGTTGGCAAGACGGTAGAAGAAGTCAGAATTTCTTCCCTCAAAATAAATGGGCACTACGTCGCGCTGCGTTTCAATGCTCTTGGTAATGAAGGTCTTCTTCCACTCCAAGTCGCGAATTACGCCATTCGTGCGACGCGAACAAAGGCCGGCGGGAAACATAATGATGTGGTTGTCGCTCGCAAAGCCTGCCTCAACAATGGCGGGGAAGTTGCGACTTTGCTTACCCGTCTTGTTGATGGGAATGAAGAGCGGAGCGAGCCCCTTCAAGTTCATCAGCAGGTCGTTGACCAAATATTTCACCTGACCTTCATACTTACGCCCAATCACTGCACCCAAAGCAAGTCCGTCCAAGCCCCCGAGGGGATGGTTGCTCACAAAGGTGTAACGGCGGGGGTCGGAAACGGCGGGAAGATTCTCCGCACCTTTCACAACGACCTTCGTGTCCAAATGCTTCAAGCAATCCTCAATCCACTCTACACCCTGCTTGTCACCCTCCTGCTCAATAAACTTATTGATTTCGTCCTGATGCACAATGCGCTTCAACCAGTTTACCACAAAGCGGGGCACCCATTTTGCCTTTGCGCCCATCTTGCTTTGCAGCACGTTATCTATGTCAATTTTAAAGGTTTCCAAGCGGCGGAGTGTTCTATTTTACGGATTACGTGAAACAAATTTTTGCAAAATTAAGGATTTTTTTTCTTTCCGACCAACATCACGGCACACTAATCCACAAAATCCGCCTAAGATTGCGTCGGCGGGAGCGGTTTTTCAGTCGCCTTACGCGTGCGCGTATATATAATAATGAGTACGGCGGGGAGAATCATCCCGATTCCTACTCCCACATACCATGTAAATGCTTCGTTGAAGAAGAAACACCCGAGCGCCACCGCCGTGAGGGGTTCGAGCGCACCGAGAACGGCAGTCATCGTAGAACCAATGCGCTTCACGGAGAGCACCAGTGAAAGGTTGGTCACCACCGTACAAATCATGACGAGCGCAAAGATGTTTGCCCACTGCACCTGCGTAGTGAGCGGTTGCAGACAGTCTTGTCGGAAGGCCTCTGCCCCAAAGATGCAACCGCCAATCGCCATGACGTAGAAGGTGAGTTTGAGTCCGTCCATATTCTGCACGCGCGAGCGGTTTACGCGTATCAAATAGAAGGCGTAACAGAAGGCGGAGATTAACTCAAGTAACACGCCGTGAACATTGATGCCCTGCCCCGGTTGATAAGAAAGCACACCGACACCCACCACCGCCAACCCCACGGCAAGGAAGGTTGACAACTTGCGCGCCTCATGGTAAAACGTCACCATGATGAGCGTAATCATCACGGGGTAAAGGAAGTGGATGGTAGTAGCCACTCCCGAAGAAAGGTAGGGGTAACCTGCGATGAGGAAGAGGGCGGCACCGTCGGAGAGGAACGCCAAGTAGATGAGCGTGGCAAGTTCTTCGCGCGTGATGCGGAAACTACAACGCTTAAACAGCATGACTCCGCCCAACACTAAGGCAGCAAAGATGAAACGGTAAAACATTACCGAGAGGTCGCTCAGTGCGTGAGCGCCACCCGTCTCTCCCGAAATGGGGAGCGTGAAGGTAGGAATCAAGCCGTAACATACGGCGGCAATCATACCCAAGGCGATACCTTGGAACGTGCGCGACTGAAACATAACGCAGGGGTAGATTTAAGAGTTATCAAAACTTGGGGCAAAAGTAAAAATAATTTACGAATTGAGCAACGGGGGGAGAACTGTCTGATAGGTTCAACAATCCCCTCCCCGCCTATAGGCACGAAAAACTATATCTATTTTCGTGAAAACTATTAGTAACCTAAAAAAAATTATTAGTAACATATTTTGAAATACATTACTAATAATTTTACCCACTTCTAACCCACTGATTTCCAATAGGGATTAAAAGGCTATTTTGAGGCATAAAAATTGCCGAAATTCTGCGATGAAATCGCGGTTTTTGGGCGCGGAATTTTACCGTCGCCTACTTTGATGTTTCCAATCCCGAACGCTTTGAGCGGTTATAGCTGCGGTAGTCGTCGAGTTCAATTTCCACCTCGGGTTCTACGAGTTCGCCCGCCGCAGGAAGTTGATACTTCAAATACTTAATGGTCAAACCACGCGTGAGCCACTGCTGCTCATAATACGTTTGGATGCCGAGAATCTGCTTCACCTCATCGTCGGTCTCCGTAGCGAGCATATTGTAAAGGTCTTCGGTTTTGAAGAGCACGGGCAAGTTGTTCTTCTCCACCATGTAGTTGGTGTAGGTAAAGAGGAAGTTGCTGTCGGTCTTCAAGTGGATAAGGCCGCCGTCTTGCAGGAAGCCGCGGTAGCGCTCCATGAAGTAAGTAGAAGTAAGGCGCTTGGTCACCTTCTTCATTTGGGGATCGGAGAAGGTCAACCAGATTTCCGCCACTTCGCCAGGGGCAAAGAAGCGCTGGATGAACTCGATGTTTGTGCGCAAAAAGGCTACGTTGGTCATGCCCGCCTTAAGGCTTTCCGTTGCTCCCGTCCACATGCGCGCACCCTTGATGTCTACGCCAATAAAGTTCTTGTCGGGGAAAAGGCGTCCGAGCCCCACGGTGTATTCTCCGCGACCGCAACCGAGTTCGAGTACGATGGGGTTGTTGTTTTTAAAGAAGCGCTCGTGCCAATGGCCCTTCAATTCAAACTGTGCCTCAGTGTCGAGCGCCTGAAAGGGGGCTTCAAACACGTGGGGGTAACTTGCCATGTCGGCAAACTTAGAGAGTTTATTCTTGCTCATTGTTCAATATGTTTTCAAGTTCTTGGGAAGTGGCAGTGAGGCGCTCTTTGCAGAACGCAAGCAACTGCTGCGCCTCTTTGATTTGAACCGCGAGTTTGTCAATATCGAGCGTGCCCGATTCAAGAGATGCAACGATTTCTTGCAGGCGCTGGGTGGCTTGAGTGTAAGTCATTTTTGAGGTTTTGAGGTGTAAGGTTATGAGGTTTTGAGGACCATGCGGGAGAGGAACTTGATTATGTCTTACACAACTCTTGTCGTGACAGTTCCTTGTGCTAATTGCGTTTCCAAAAGGTCGCCTGGGTTTAGAGTTTCGGCATTGGTGACTACCTTTCCGTTCAGTCGGGTCACGCTATAACCGAGGGAGAGGATGCGTTGGGGATCTGCGAGTTGCAGGCTCTTTTCAAGAAGCAAGAGTTGGTGATGCTCCGTGCGGAGTGTCTGCTTTGCGAGGAGCGAAAGGGCGGTGCGGAGTTGTGCCAAGCGCTCTTGCTCTTGCGCCGTTGCCTGATGTGCGAGAAGGCGTAACTGCTGGGTGAGCATGAGCAAGTTTTGCTCTTCCCGAGAAAGGAAACGCTGGGCGGAAGTGTAGAGGCGCGCCTCCAGTTCTGCCACAAAGTCTACCTCATTTCGGCGTTGCTCAATCAAGAATGCCGCTACGGCGGTGGGAGTCTTGAGGCGCGTGTTTGCCACAAAGTCAATGACCGTTTCGTCACGCTCATGCCCAATTCCCGTAAGGATGGGGAGCGGACAACATGCCACTTCGCGCGCCAAGTTCAGGCTTTCAAAACCATAAAGGTCGGCAGCGGCACCACCACCGCGGATAATCACGACGCAATCCCACTGCTGGGCGTCGGCACATACCGCTTGGAGGGCACGGATAATGCTTTCCTCCACCTGTTCACCCTGCATAATGGCGGGAAAAAGGGTACATTCAAAAGGATAACCCGATTGCGCCAACTGGTCTTGGAAGTCGCCAAAACCGGCTGCCTTACTGCTTGAAATTACCGCGATGCGGCGCAGGGGGCGTGGGAGTTGCAGGTTTAAGTTTCCCTCTAAAATGCCCTCGCGTTCGAGTTGTTCTAAAATCTCTTGCCTGCGCTTCGCAATATCTCCGAGTGTGTAGGTAGGATCTACGTCCGAAATTGTCAGAGAATAGCCGTAGAGCGGATGGAAGTTCACGCTGACTTGACAGAGCACCTTCATGCCCGCCTGGAGGTCGGTTCCCGTAGTCATTCGGAAGCGCTGGGCAATATTCTGATAAGCATTGCGCCAAATATTTCCGCGTGCTCGGGCCACGATGTTGCTTCCGCTCTCGTCCTTCTCCACAAACTCTACATAGCAATGCCCATTGGCTGCCACGCGTGCCTCACTCAATTCCGCCGCCACCCAATAGGTGTCGTTGAAATTGGCTTCTATGGCTTCGCTTATGGCGCAGTTCAGTTCGTACAGACTGAGGGGAGTCATGAGGGAGGGAGTTTAATTGATGGATAAGAGTTCCTTGATTAACGGCAGCACTACGCTGTTCAAAATAGCGTCGTTTAGGCGGTGTTCCCCCTCAAAAATGGCAAATTGTTCCTTACCATAATGCTTGCAGAAGAGGGGTTGAAATTCCGCCGTCATCTTATCGGCATTGCCAAAGAAGGCGTGGACATTTTTGCGTTCCTCGAGGGTGATTTTTGCAAAGGATTCCTTCTCCAGAGCCTTGAATTGGTCGATCATTTGCTTGTCCACCTTAAAATCCTTCGCCCCATCCTCGCGCTTATTGAGGAAAGGATAGCGCCCCATTCCCTTGAAGGTGAGCATGCGCGCCATCTTGAAGCTCGGATTTACCAATATGCGCTTCCGACCTCGGAGCAATTCGGTATAGAATCCGCCCATCGAGGTGCCGATAATGAGGTCGGGATTTTCCGTTTCCACCAAGTTGCGCAAGAGTGCGATGGCCTCGGCAGGAAGTACGGGAAGATCGGGCGCAATAACCTTTACGCCATGAGGATAAAGCATTTGGCGCAGCATCATCACCGTGCCAGACGAGCCGGATGAACCAAAGCCATGGATGTATAGGAGGGTTTTCATATTCAATGGGTTAAGCGCGTCGCGACATGTCGCAACGCAGGGGACGATTAAGTCTTTTTAGTTCTAATACGAAGAGGTTATTTCGCCAAGTAAGCCCCAATGCCGCGTTGGTTCCCAATAATCGCACCGCCCACCAAGCGATTGCCGATATAAAGCACGGCACTTTGTCCGGGGGTAATGGCGCTGACGGGAGTTTCGGTCTTAAAGAGCAGGCGCCCGTCTTCAAGTCGCTCAATGCGGCAGGGTACGGGTTGTGAGTGGTATCGGACGCGCACCATAAGGTCGGGCGCAGCAAAAACCTCGGATTCATCGACGAATTGGGCGTCTTCAGCAAAGAATGCTTGGGTCAACAATTCGGTTTCATCGCCAAGAACGATGGTGTTCTTCTCAGCATTGAGGCGCAACACATAGGCGGGTTTTCCGAGGGCGATACCTAAACCCTTGCGCTGCCCAACGGTGTAGAAAGGTACGCCGAGGTGCTGACCGAGTTTGCGACCTGCGGCATCCACAAAGAAGCCTCCTGCCACTTCATCGGCAAGTGTGGGCAACTGTTCGCGCAGGAAATCGCGGTAGTCGGTCTCTACGAAGCACACTTCCATTGACTCAGCCTGCTTGGCGCGCCATTCAAATCCGCGTTCGGCAAGTACGCGACGCACCTCCGTCTTCTCCATCGTTCCGAGTGGGAAAAGGCAACGGCGAAGCGTCGCTTGTGGCACGCGCCAAAGGAAGTATGATTGGTCTTTGCGCACATCGTCACCCATGAGGAGGTAATCGTTGCCCGCATGACTGACGGTCTTGACATAATGCCCCGTAGCCATGCGATCACAACCGAGTTCGTCCGCCAAATCATGGAGCAGGCGGAACTTAAAGTCGCGGTTGCAGCGCACACAGGGGTTGGGCGTACGCCCCTGTCGGTATTCGTCGAGGAAATACTGGACAATGGAAGCACGAAATCGGTCGCGCACATCCACCACATGGTGCTCGATGCCCAACTCTTGGGCCAAGCGGCGCGCACTTGTGATAAAGTCGGGCGCGTCACTGCCCTCGGCAAACTGGCGGGGGAGGTCGTAAACGCGCATCGTCATTCCCACCACTTCATACCCCTGCTCTTGAAGCAAAAGACAGACGGCGGAACTATCCACTCCGCCCGACATCGCCACCAATACTCTGTTGTTCATATTGAAGATAGAGGGTGCGCCAAAAACTGTTGACACACCCTCATTTATTGCTTGTTTTACTTTGTCAAAGCCACTTCTGCTTGGTTCTGAAGCACTTCGCCGCCGGGATAACCGCCAGTCTTGAAGTTGTCGTAGGCAGTGCTGCCGTCCTTATTCAGAATCATGTACGAGGGAATACCGAGAAGGCCCAATCCACCGCAGAGTTCGCCCCACTGCTTGTTGGTCAAGCGGTAGTGTTCGCCCTCAATGTTGGCAATCATGCCCTGCCACTTTTCAAGGGGTGAAGATTCGCCTGTGATATATACGAACACGACGCCCTTCTTCTGGAGGTCGGGCTTGATTTCATCGATTAACTTCATCGCCTGACGGCAGGGACCACACCAAGTTGCCCAGAAGTCGATGACAACCACCTTGCCTTCGTAATTCTTGGCGATAGTGGCAAGAATGTCCTTGCCAGCCACCTTTGTATCTACCGTTTTCACCACAGCAGCCTTCTTTTCAGGCGCCTGAGCTGAAACATTTGTACCAAACGCTACCATTACGAGGAGCGCTACGAGAATCATTATTTGCTTCTTCATAATCATATACTCATTTAAGTTACAAGAGCAAAAATACAACATTTCGACAAGACGGAAAAGGAGTGCCCTGTTATTTTTTGTTAAGGGAGTTGGAGAAGTCGCCAAAGAGTTGCTGCAAACGATATCCCTAATAGGAAAAACTAAGTCGGACTTCGTTGAAATTATTCGGCACTTAATTTGAAATATGTCCGACTTCGTTTTGAGGATGCAGGGGCGGCAGAAGATTTACCCGAATTTATGCGGAATATGTGGGGGTAAAGTTGTACTTTTGGGGTTCATTAACAGCCTTAATAAGCACCCCCTCACCGCAAAGCGGTCCCAATTGACATCGCTTCGCTCGTCTTCCTCCTTCTCGTAAGGCATAGTCCAAACAAGTTTGCTCTTTGCTCTTACTTCGTGCGTCGCCCCCCCGATGAACAGGGGGAGAGCGCCGTCCGGATGGGGATTCTTAAAACTTCACAACCTTGTAACCTAAAAAACTCAACAGATATGCAAACTTTTCTCTACGCTAAAGACCTCGGCAACCTTTCAGATGCGCTTGCCTTGGCAAAGGATATTAAGAAAGACCGTTACGCGTTTGAACATCTTGGCAAGCGCAAGACGGCTCTGCTCGTGTTTTTCAACAACAGCCTTCGCACACGCCTTTCTACACAGAAGGCGGCACGCAACTTGGGACTTGATGTCATCGTTCTCGATGTAAATCAGGGCGCTTGGAAATTGGAGACGGAGCGCGGCGTGATTATGGACGGCGACAAGAGCGAGCACCTTTTGGAAGCGATTCCTGTGATGGCTTCGTTCTGCGACATTATCGGCGTACGCACTTTTGCGGGCCTCACCAACCGAGAGGAAGACTACACGGAGCATGTGCTCAACCAGTTTATCAAGTATAGTGGCAAGCCTGTCTTCTCTATGGAGAGCGCTACGGCACACCCCCTTCAGGCACTTGCTGACCTCATCACCATTGAGGAATACAAGGAAACGAAGCGCCCCAAGGTGGTGCTGACATGGGCACCCCACCCCAAGGCACTCCCACAGGCGGTGCCCAACAGCTTTGCGGAATGGATGCGTGCGGGAGATGTGGACCTCGTAGTGACACATCCCGAGGGTTATGAACTTGACCCGCTCTTCGTAGGCGATGCTCGTGTGGAGTATGACCAAATGAAGGCGTTTGAAGGCGCAGACTTTGTGTATGCAAAGAACTGGAGTTGCCCCGGTGTGACTTGCCCCGAAAATTATGGTAAGATTCTTTGCCAAGACCGCTCATGGACGGTGACGGAACGCCAAATGGCGGTAACCAACGACGCACACTTCATGCACTGCTTGCCCGTGCGCCGCAATGTTATCGTGAGCGACGACGTCATAGAATCACCTCGCTCGCTCGTAATTCCCGAAGCGGCAAACCGCGAAATATCAGCGACCGTCGTGCTCAAAAAGATGTTGGACGCAATTCAATAATCCTCCCCCTCACAATGCTGCTCGAACGCATTCAATCCCACTTCCCCCACCCCCTTACGGCTTGCCAACAAAATGCTGTAAGGGGGTTGGCGCATTTCTTTGCGGCGCAAAACGAGCAGTCGGTATTCATTCTGCGTGGGTACGCCGGAACGGGGAAAACATCCCTTGTGGGTGCGCTCGTGAAGGTGATGAAAGAAATGCGACGCCATGTGGTGCTCCTTGCGCCTACGGGTCGCGCGGCAAAGGTGTTTTCTCACCACGCTGGAGCCCCTGCATACACCATTCACAAGGCGATATACCGCCAGCAGACGTTTAACGGCGAGGACACGCGCTTCGGGTTGGGATATAACAAGCATCAAGGCACACTTTTCATTGTGGATGAAGCCTCAATGATTGCTACGGGCGACGGTGGAAGCAGGATGTTTGGTAGCGGAAGCCTGTTGGAAGACTTATTGCGATTTGTGTTTGAGGCGGAGAACTGCAAAATTATTTTTGTGGGCGACACCGCCCAACTTCCTCCGGTGGGTGAGGATGAGAGTCCCGCCCTTCGTGCTGAAACCATGCGCTATTACGGCATGGAAGTCTATGAGGCGGACCTCACGGAGGTGGTGCGTCAGGATTCGCGCTCGGGGGTGCTTCACAATGCCACTCATCTGCGTGAATTGATCTCGGAAGAGGCTTTTTGTCTCCCACAAATTACGGGGTCTCAACGGGGCAAAGTGCGCTTTCTCCCTGGCAACGAACTCATTGAGGCTCTCGTTACGAGTTATCGCGAATATGGTTCGGAGGGCACGATTGTTGTGACGCGCTCCAACAAGCGTGCGAACATTTATAACAATGGAATTCGTGCGCGCATCTTCGACCGCGAGGACGTGCTGACGCGTGGGGATATGGTAATGGTGGTGAAAAACAATTATTACTGGACCACTGAAGCGCGACGCGGATGCACCCCCGACGAACTCCGAGAAATGCGTTTGCCCGACTTCTTAGCAAACGGGGATATCCTGGAAGTAGTGCGCTTAAGCAATATCCACGAGCAGTATGGCTTTAACTTTGCCGATGCCACCCTGCGCCTGCCCGACTATGACGATAGTGAAATTGAGTGTCGCGTACTGCTTTCTACTTTGTCCTCGGAGTCGCCATCGCTGACGCATGAGGAGAGCGAAAAACTCTTCCAAGCCGTTTACGACGACTATTTTGACATCCCCTCAAAGCGGGAGCGCATGAAGAAATTGCGCGAAGACCCATATTATAACGCCCTCCAACTGAAATATGCCTATGCCGTAACTTGCCATAAGGCACAGGGCGGTCAGTGGGAGCATGTCTATATCGACCAGGGCTACCTTACTGAAGACATGGCAGATATTTCTTACCTCCGCTGGCTTTATACGGCCTTCACCCGCACTTCCGAACAAGTCTTTTTGGTGAATTGGCCGAAGGAACAGCAGAAGGTAGTGGAGGATGAGGAGGACGATGAATAAATACTTCCGGATGGAGAGCGCCGTGCGGAATATAATAACGCCTGCTCCCTATTAGGGGGCGGGCGTTACTTTTACTTGTAAATCAAGGTCGAAAGTTTGTCTTCAGCATAAACTTCGCGCGCAATCTCCTGAAGTAACTCGGGCGTAAGGCGGTCAATCTCTTCATAAAGATTGTTGACATCGCGGTGCACATTGTAATGGGCGAAAGTCTTTCCAAGGGCAAGGGCGTAGCCTTCGCGATTGTCGCACGAAATTCCGATTTGCCCCTTCAACTGCTTCTGTGCGGCGCGCAATTGTGATACGGTTAAAGGCTTTTCTGCCAACTTGCGGAGTTCCTTCTTCACTAATTTCAAGCAGCGATTCACATCGTGTGGGTCACAACCGAAATAGACATTCCACATTCCCGTATCGGGATAAGTGGAAAGGTAACTGTCGATAGAATATACCAATCCCGCGCGCTCACGCACTTGAACATTGAGGCGCGAATTCATTCCCGGACCACCCAATATATTATTGAGCAACAACATTCCAAAGCGGCGTTCATCATTCGCCCCAAAGGCGGGAGCACCAATCACTACATGCGCCTGATGTGTACCTTTTTTACGCACAATAGTCTTGGGTTCGTAATTTGTTTTCAACGATTCCACCGAAGGTTTTGGACTATTTTGCACATCAGCCGTAGCCGTTTCTACAAGTCGAATTAAGCGCTTGGGATCAACATCTCCATAGGCATAGAAGATACAATTTTCAGGCACATAATGCTTATCCACGAAACGACAGAAGTCTGCGGTGGTATATGTTTTGAGTTTCTCGGCATTCCCCAAGATGTCGCGACCAAGGGGTGCGTCAGCAAAAATCATACTCTCGAATTCATCGAAAATAAGTTCGGCAGGGGCATCCAAGTAACTGTCAATCTCATCACAAATTACCTCTACCTCGCGCTCCACTTCGTGTTGGGGAAAAGTGCTGTGGAAGACGATGTCCGAAAGTAAATCTACAGCACGCGCCACATCCTCTTTCAAAACAGCAGCGGTGTAAACGGTCTCCTGCTTACTCGTTGAAGCATTCAAATCACCGCCCACACGCTCCAGGGTTCCCGTTACCTGACACGCCTTTCTGCGCTCGGTGCCCTTAAAAGTCATGTGTTCCACAAAGTGTGCCATGCCACTTTCGGCATCAGCCTCATGGCGCGTACCGCTACAGACAACATAGCCACAATAAAGCACTGCGCTGTCAGAGGGTTCGTGAATTATGCGAAGTCCGTTGGGGAGGGTGTGAATCATTATTTATGAGGTTGGGAGGTTATAAGGTTTTGAGGTTTTAAGGACCGTGCGGGGTGGTTGCTTAGGAATGCCCAGGATTACCTAAAAGCGCCTAACTTCTTCTTCAAAAATTCGTGATAAACGACATGGGCGCCATAAGCGCCAATCAAGCCTGTATTTACCAATAAGCGGAGCCACAATTCCCCGATGAATTGGGCAGAATAATGCATGCCGATGAAGAAGAGGGCAGTCATTGCGACATAAGTTCCAATCTCCTTCAAGGGGTAATTTGTGGGGTTATATTTCTGTCCTAAGAAATAACTGAGAAGCATAGAGGTGCCGTAACCTGCCACACCTGCCCAAGCGCAAGCCATATAACCATAGGTGGGAATAAAGAGAATGTTTATGGTTACGAGTACTACGCACCCTGCCAAAGAAATCCAAAGTCCCCACATAGTCTTGTCGATAAGCTTGTACCAAAAACTGAGGTTAAAGGCAACGCCCATCATAATTTCTGCCACCATAACGATAGGGACGACACGAAGGCCGTCCCAATAATCGGGGGCAATAATAAATTTAAGGATGTCGGTATATCCTACCACCATCAAGAAGGCAAGCAGGGTAAAGATGAGGAAGAACTTCATAGCCTTTCCCATGTCCTGCGCCCCACCTTTTGCAAAAACAATGGGTTCGTAAGCATAACGGAATGCCTGGGTTATCATCGCCATAATCATGGCAATCTTCACGCATGCCCCGTAAATACCAAGTTGTGTGCGCCCTTCTGCCCCCTCAACAAGATGGGGAAAAATCATTTTGTCGGCAGTCTGATTCAAAATTCCCGCGATGCCCAACACCAAGATAGGCATGCCATAGTTCAACATCGGGCGAAGCATCTTGCGGTCGAAGGTGTAACGGAAGCCCGTAAGTTCTTTAAAGAAAAAGAGGGTGATGAGCGCCGTACATGCCAAGTTGATGCCAAACACATAACCCACCTCGAAGGTATAATCAAACCAATGGGGGAGCACTACAAAGTACGCCAAGTTTGCTGCAATGTTGAGCACAATAAAGAGCAACTTCAAAGAAGCGAACTTCATCGCCTTCTTTTGCAGGCGCAAATAGCCAAAGGGTATGCTCTGAAAGGCATCAATCGCCACACAGGTTGCCATCATCCAAATGTACTCTGGGTGGGTAGCGTAACCCATAAAACCTGCGATGGAATCGATGAAAATTGTAACGATTGCTACGAATGAAAGTCCTACTCCACCCACCAAAAGCAACACCGTGCTGTACACCTTTGGCACATCAGCACCCTCCTTATTCGCAAAGCGGAAGAAGGTTGTTTCCATCCCGAAAGTAAGCAGCACAAACAACACTGCCACATAACTATACACTTCCGTAATTACCCCATAACCGCCCGACGCAGCAGTAATCTGATGCGTATACAATGGCACAAGCAGGTAATTCAAGAAGCGCCCGATGATGCTTGACAGGCCATAAATTGCAGTGTCTTTAAAGAGGGAACGAAGCATGGAGGGGGAAAGGAGGAACGATGAAAGTTTAACGTTTAACGGGGGAAGGGGAAACTACCCAGTGCGGTTGTCTATAAATTCTATAATATCTATTGTTTCTATAGCATCTATAGAATCTATAACATTACCCAAAGAATAAGTAGCACACACCCACCGCAGCAATAACGCCACAAAGGTCGGCGAGCAAGCCGCAGGTTACGGCATGACGCGTGTAGCGGATGCCTACACTACCGAAATATACAGCGAGAATATAGAAGGTGGTATCTGTACTGCCCTGGAAGATACAGGAGAGGCGACCGACAAAAGAATCTGCGCCGTAAGTAGTCATGGCATCTACCATCATACCGCGCGCACCGCTACCGCTTAAGGGTTTCATAATCGCAGTAGGCAGGGCTCCTACCCAGTCTGTATTCAGACCGCAGGCATTTACGAGCCATTCTACCCCACCAATCAACCAATCCATTGCCCCTGAAGCGCGGAACACACCAATGGCAACAAGGATTGCAACTAAGAAAGGAATGATGCGCACCGCTGTAGAGAACCCTTCTTTTGCGCCTTCCACAAAGGCATCGTAGACATTCACCTTACGGCGCATGGCTGCAAGAATAAATGCAATTATTATGCCAAACAGAAGAACATTAGCAGTTGTGGTTCCTACAAGGTTCATCATTGCCGAGTCCATTGTGCTGAAGCCCCACATCAATGCTGCCACGCCGACAGACATACCGCCAAGCGCCAAGAACAAGGTGCGATTCAACAGGTTAATACGCTGATACAGACTGGTAATAATAATCCCTGCGAGGGTAGAAATGAAGGTGGCAAGCAGGATGGGAATGAAAATATCTGTAGGATTTGCCGCCCCCATTTGTGCGCGATACACCATGATGCTTACGGGAATGATTGTCAGGCCCGAAGTGTTGATTACGAGGAACATAATCATGGAGTTCGTTGCCGTATCCTTCTTTTCATTCAAGTCTTGCAAGCGCTCCATAGCCTTGAGTCCCAATGGGGTGGCGGCATTATCAAGTCCCAACATATTCGCCGAGATGTTCATAAAGATATTTCCCACCACAGGATGCCCCTTTGGAATTTCTGGAAACAACTTACAGAACACAGGGCTCAACCAGCGCGCCAAAACATCCACAACACCGCCCTTTTCGCCTATTTTCATTACTCCCAGCCACAAGGAAAGCACCCCTGTCAACCCCAACGAGATTTCAAAGGCAGTTCGCGATGTATCAAAAGTAGAATTGATAATGGCGGGAAACACCTCAGTGTCACCCATAAACAAGAGTTTCACCACTGCTATGGCGAAGGCTATAAGGAAAAAGGCTATCCAGATGTAGTTGAGAACCATGAGGGAAAGGAGGAGGGGGTGAAAGGTGAAGGGTGAAAGACCATGGGGTGTCTATAGAGAATCTAGATCATCTAGAATTTCTAGAATATCTAGAACATCTAGAAAATCTAGACAATCTAGAAAATCACCCCTTCATCTCGTAAAAAATAAGGAGGTTTTAAGTCTACAAGGACCATTAATCCCTCATAACCTTAAAACCTCCCACCTTATATATTACGCATCAATTTCTGCATACGCTGCATTCGCTTCGATGAAGTCGCGACGGGGACCTACGTCTTCGCCCATAAGCATAGAGAAGATGTAGTCTGCCTCGGCAGCATTTTCAATAGTAATCTGCTTGAGCATACGGCGCTCGGGGTCCATAGTTGTTTCCCAAAGTTGTTCAGGATTCATTTCACCAAGACCTTTATAACGCTGGAGTGTGATTGAATTTTCGTTACCATCGCCATACTCGCGGATAAATTCATCGCGCTCTTCATCAGAGTAACAATACTTATCCACTTTACCCTTCTTACAACGGTAGAGCGGGGGCATTGCCAAATACAAGTGACCGGCACGAATGAGTTGCGGGAAGTAGCGGTAGAAGAGTGTCATCACAAGCGTTTCGATATGGTGACCGTCAACGTCGGCATCGGCCATGATGATAATCTTGTGGTAACGCAATTTCTCAATGTTCGCTTCCTTAGAATCTTCACCGTCAACACCAAAGCGAATACCCATTGCCGTGATAATATTATTCACTTCATCGCTCTCAAATGCCTTGTGCCACATTGACTTTTCGACATTCAAAATCTTACCACGAAGGGGAAGAATCGCCTGAGTTGCACGACTGCGCGCAGACTTTGCAGAACCACCCGCTGAGTCACCTTCGACGAGAAAGAGTTCACACTGCTCTGCCTTGCGTGAAGAACAGTCTGCCAACTTACCGGGCAAACCGCCACCACCAAGAGGACTCTTACGCTGCACGCTTTCACGCGCCTTACGAGCAGCCACACGTGCCGTAGCAGCAAGAATAACCTTGTCTACAATCATCTTGGCTTCCTTGGGATGCTCTTCAAGATAATTAGAGAGCGCTTCACCCACAGCCTGGTTCACAGCACCAGCAGCTTCCGAGTTACCGAGTTTTGTCTTTGTCTGACCTTCAAACTGAGGTTCAGCCACCTTTACACTAATGATTGCTGTAAGACCTTCGCGAAAGTCTTCACCTGAGATTTCAATCTTCGCCTTCTCAATCTGCTTCTGAGCCGTCTCTTCGGCATACTTTTTCAACACACGTGTCAACGCAGTGCGGAAACCCGCGAGGTGCGTACCACCTTCAATCGTGTTGATATTGTTTACGTAAGAATGGATGTTTTCAGAGTATGAAGTGTTGTACATCATAGCCACTTCGATGGGCATGCCATTCTTCTCTGTGTTCAAATAAATTACGTCGTCAATCAAGCGCGTACGACCTGAGTCGATGTGGCGCACAAATTCGCGCAAACCAAGTTCAGAATAGAAAGTCTCCGTACGGATATTTCCTTCTTCATCAGGACGCAAGTCGGTCAACTTAATGCGGATTCCGGCATTGAGGTATGCCAATTCGCGCATACGGTTGGCAAGAATTTCGTACTTATAAACTGTTGTAGAGAAAATCTCACCGTCGGGCCAGAACTGCTGACGCGTACCGCGCAAGTCTGTTACGCCTACCACTTCAACGGGATAGATAGGCTTACCCTTTGCATATTCCTGCTGATAGATCTTACCCTCGCGGAACACCTGCGAGAGCATGCGTGTAGAAAGTGCGTTCACACAGCTCACACCCACACCGTGGAGACCACCAGAAACCTTATAAGAACCCTTGTCAAACTTACCACCAGCGTGAAGCACAGTCATTACGACTTCGAGGGCCGAGCGACCCTCCTTGGGGTGCATATCTACGGGGATACCGCGACCATCGTCCTGCACAACAATAGAATTGTCCTCACAGATAGTTACTTCAATATTCTTACAATATCCTGCAAGCGCTTCGTCGATAGAGTTGTCTACAGTTTCATAAACAAGGTGGTGCAAACCCTTCTCGCTGATGTCACCAATATACATCGCAGGGCGCTTACGCACCGCCTCTAAACCTTCAAGAACCTGAATGTTACTCGCCGAATACTCAGCGCCCTTCTTTTCAAAATCTTCCATTATAGAATGTCGTTATAGTCAGTCTTATATTCTTTGCAAATTTACAAAAAAAGTTTCAATTAACGGCCACAGGACGGGGGAAAAGAACCATGAAAACAGAAGAGATTTTAAGGGATTTTGGCGACAAGTTTTTAAAACAAGAACTACTCCATCTGAATGGCAAAAGAGTTTAAGACATAAGAACATAATTTTAGGTGATAATATACCCTCATATTCTTGCATCAAAAACTTAGGCAATGATATAGCAGTTGACCCATCTATAATTTATGCATGCATTGCCCCCGTAGGAGGGCACACTTGCATAACCGCGGGTGAATGCAGTGAACCTGCGGATTAGAGATAACAGTCGAGTTTCTCTATCGGTCCCCGTAGGAGGACCCACAACAACCGGATAACTTAAAGCAATTTGTAGCAAATCCAGGTGCTGTGGGTCCTCCTACGGGGACCGATAGATTTATTCGTTCGTATAGTACAACCGCAGGTTCGCCATGCTCACCCGCAGTTAGGCAAGTGTGCCCTCCTACGGGGGCATTTCGGATGGTTAAATCCTCTGTCGTAGTTTTTAAAAACTATATTTGGGTCAACAGCTATATCATTGCCAAAGTATTACATTTTACGCCCTGTAAAAGCCGCAAATTACGGTATGCTTTCCGCAATACCCGGCGGATAGCAGGTGCAAATAGTAAGCTCCAACCTTCCCTTCGTGGGACGGTTGGAGCAGAACAAAAAAAGGCGTTGTGTCAACCGACACAACGCCCTTTCATTTATACCACAAAGCTTAATGCTTATTACTCCCAGGGAGCACTGTTGAAACCATACTGCTTCTTTCGAGTTGCCGAATCATTGGCATCATTAGATCCCCTATCATCACCAAAATAATCATCTCCTTCAAGCTTAGGACTATTAGCCAACATAGATTCGGGTTCCATGTTGTACACCTCAAAGTTAGGAGTTACATATACTTTCTTTTGCATATACATCTAATTTAATTTGTTCATAAAATCATTTTATCATAAAGTTCTGAGCGAGCGGAGCACTGCATGCGTAAACGAATGAATGCTTCGCTGCGCTCAAGATTTTTAAGTTTACCCTTCATAGGGAAAAACCATATCACGAAGGAACTTACTTGATAAATACTTTCTTACCATTAACGATGTACACACCGCTTCCGGGGTTCAACACACGGCGACCGCTGAGGTCGTAGTACACAGGAGTTTCCATGCCTTCTACGATTGAAGCATCAATGTCCGTAGTCGTGCCATCGAGCAAACGGAGACTGAGACGAGCAGGAGCGGCTGCAACCTGATTTGGATCTTCAGGAGTCACTACAAAATATGCACGATAGGGTCGGTAGTTGAGTCTCTCTGTAACACGATGGAACTTACCAGATGTAGCACTGAGGTAGTAATATATACTATTTTCTGTCTTATTTGTATTCGTGTCAATATAGAAATTCACCAAAGCACCTAATGCTCTATATGAACCAGGCTTTTCATCTTGGGGATCGTACTTGGCATGTGTCATAACAGTGAATCCTGACGCTTCAAACACATCAAGTCCTTCTTCGGTCGTCATTTCTCCAGGGGTTTCCTTCAATCTATAGAGATAAGGAGTATTGGGTTCCAACTCATCTACTTGAGAGAATACCAAACACCTCTCCTCACCACCAATGAGTCTAAAGAAGTCATACTTACCCATTGCATTCGTAGGAGCGAAGGGCAACATGATTGTACCCATTTTACCAGCAGAAAGCGGAGCGCGCTTGTAGCGTGCAGACTGGTAGGTGTTATTGTTCGTAGAAATGAAGTCACGTGCACCACCATAACCAGTTTCATTTTCAGTAATAGTGTTGTCCTTATCGTCCAAAGAAAGGTAGAACTTAGCGTTTTCTACAGCATCTTCATGTCCTTTAACCACACCAATCTGCGGGTTAGAGTGAAGCACGATATCTGCACTCACACCATGGAACGAACCAGCGTAGAGTTTCACAACCTTACTGGGGATCTCATAGTGGTCTGTACCACCTTCAGGAATACGCATCACATAGTAACCATTCTTGTCGTAAAGCACACCATGATTGCAACTCTTAAAGGTGGGGTTAGCGGGATCAACAATGATTTCATGCAAGTTTGTACAACCCACGAACAATCCCTGGCTAATGAGTTTTTCAAACGTCACATCTACACTTATACCTTCAGGCAATGAGTACCAAAGACTGCTAAACGGGTTAAGTTTACCCTGACCTGCAGAGATATTATACATCTTCGCTCTACCATCGTCATAGTAGATGACTACCTGATAACCACCTGCACCGTCGTGTTCCAATTCGAACTTGAAGTGGTTGAGGGTTACTAAGTTCCCTGTTTCTTTACCTTCTCCATCCAATTCAGGAAGGCTATAACTATAGCGGTCATCGTTATTGTCAACCTTTACAACGATATGCTGGAGGTCCTGCCACAAATAGATCTGCATGTAACCATTATAATAATCGGCAAGCGAATTTGACTGGGAAGAGACAATAGCAGAACCCCAATTATTGTAACTAGTACTTTTCGTTGGATCTATGGTAACATCCAATGTCAATTTCCATGCAAAGTTACCATTCACCTCATAAGTTTTTTTGGTATCTGGATCAATGGGGAATGGAAATTCACGATTCAATCCTATTGCTTCTCCTACAAGAGTAGAACCATCGTAAGTCGCGCCATCACCCACTTGTCCTTTATAAGAACCTTTAAACATAGGTTCAACTTCACGGAAACCGAGGTTTGTGAGAGAAGCAGGCAATGTTATAGAAGTCAATTCTGTTTTGCCGTGCAAGAAGTCAGGCGAGATGGCAACAACCTTTTGAGTCTTACCATTGATAGTGTATTGATTTTCAATCACCAATCCACCATCACCAACAACCTTCGCATCAATAAGTTTGATACCGTTCGCTGCATCTGAATACTTGAACAACCAGTCATCAATAGCAACAATGTTGTTTTCCGTTTCGTCAGCAACATTGGAATTTGACAACACAATATTCTGAACATCAACATTTGCTTGTACCCAACAGTTGTTAGCTGCAATCTCTGTTTCCGCTTCGATTGCAGTAAACTTATCGGCATTGAGAACAAACTTATTGTGTTCGTTGCTTGTCACCAAAGTTTCCTTCACGAAATTACCCTTAAGGATAGAACCATCCAAAGATGTCTTCGCACCATTAGAGTTCAAACGAATCTGGAAGGTGTAAGTAGCTGCCTCCATCTTCACAATTGCGGGAGTACCAGCCAAAAGCACTTCACCTGCAGCTGCAATGGGTTGCAAAACTGCGTAAGCAGAAGCACTACCACTACCGTAGTTGAGCTTATCTGAAGTAATGTCGTAAGCCGTCATACCTTCAGGCATCACTACATTGAAGGGGAAGTTGATAGTAGCGAGAGTGTCAGCGAAGGCTACATTGAAGCTTGTAACTTCGGTGAGGGTGAAGGTTGAGAGGTTTTCCTTACCAGCCTTATCATTACCAAATACTAAATTATCATAGTCGTTGATATACTTAATATTGTCTTCAGTACTTGGATTGCGGAACTTATAAGTGTTAGAACCATTGCTAGTTTCCTCGAAGAGGTAAACACCAGCATCAGCCTTATTGTCAGAGAACATTACATGATTCCACGCACCAAGGTTGGGAGCCTTGAGATACTTACCCTGTGCAGAAAGTGTATAACCTGCACCAGAGGGAGTAACTGTAAAGAGTTTATCCAAATCAGCAGAGGGAGCATAAGTGCCCTGTGCAATCAACTTATAACCTACATTGTTTGCATGGTCCTTGTCTGAATTGTAACCTACAAAGACTGCTTTATCACCATTGTCTTGGTAGTTGATTTGGTAAACACCATTAAACTTCGCCAATACCACATTGAACTTAAGTACTGTGCCGTCAGTCAAGGTAATTACACCAGCGTGTGAACCAGTTGTTGCATCTGACTTAACCACAACATTGCTGAAATCAGCAAATGTATTGTCAGTAACCATAGTAGCAAAGTCACCAGAAACAGTAGCACCAGTGAGGTCAACCTTGAAGATTTCTGTGAGGTTCAACTTACCACCAGCAGTAGCCATAATAGCCACCTTAGAAGCCATCTCATCGTTTGTGAGGTAACGGTAAGCGTAGTACACGCTACCATCCGCCTTCACTACGGGGATGATGTACTTACCGAGCATTTCGTTAGCTTCTTCGATAGTGTTGCCTTCGGGTTCACGAGTGTACTTAGAAGTATGACCATCCTGTTCTGCAGTAAGGTCTACATTGCTAAAGTCTGTTTGTCCAACTTCGTGTACCTTACCATGTGCCCAGTTCCATTCGAAGTACTTGTATTCACCGTTAGTACAGTCGTTGTCGAAGTAGTGCTTCCAACGCTTATAGTAGAAGTCCTTCAAGAGACCCTGCCATGAACGGTATGAATAGTCGTTCAAGTTTGTACCGGGTGATGACCAAGTCGTCAAGATAGTACGCGCATTGTTGTATTCATACCAATCGGGAGTAGCTGTAGTAGCACCTTCAACTTCATCCGCAGCATCACGAGCTTCTTGTGTCCACTTACCGAGACGGAAGTTAAGGTTCGTACCTCTGAAGGCATCCATATCCAAGATCAGTTGGAGGAAAGCATTTTTACGAGCCTGATAAAGTTCGTCATCAGAACCCTTTGCATCAGCAATTCCCTTCAAAAGGTAGTAAGCATAGTCAGCCATTACTGCACCTCCAAACTCAACAAGGTCGTACAAGTAGTTGCTCTTGTAAACAGAACCATCTGTCAAAGCGAGTTCGTCTTCCTGATCAATGAGCTTGTAAACTGCATCAATCAACATCTGATGACGGTCCTTATTGTAAGTACCAATAGCATGGTTCATTGTCTTACCCCAAAAACTAGCGGGATTTGCACTAAGGTTAGGACGAGCAGCCCAAACATCTTCTACAGGACCTTGGATGCCATCAGCACCATAGTTGAGGGGACCTTGACGGAGTAAACTCCAAGCTTCCTTCACAATGCTGTTGTTCTTACCGTAACGCGCATAAGCATAGTTGTCAACCCAAGCAGCTACATCAGGCTTGCTACCCATCCAGGGGAGCTGGTAAATCAAGTCGTAAGTAACGGGAGTCTGTTCGATAGCTTCAGGAGCAGTACCGATACCCTTGATGCTTGCATACTTACCCTTAAACTTGAAGTAGTTATCTGTGACATTCTGCAAACGGCCCATCAAACCTGAGCGACCACCGAAGTTGGGGATAGCACAGAATACGGCATCCTGAGGAGCATAACCGTTGTATGAGTCAAATGCGGGTGAACCATCAGAGAAGAGGTCGAGCACGACGAGTTTACCTGCGGGTACAGCGGTCAAAGAGTACTTCTGAGTATCACTCCACTGCCATTGCTGGATCACCCACTGTGAACCTGGCTTAGCCGTTTCCATTGCAGCATAGAGCGCTTCGTAGTCTTCCATTGTACCTGCACCACCACCTTCGTGGAAGGGGTCCATAGAGTAATATTGGCTTTCGCCCATTACTTCTTCAAGACAAGCATAGTAGTCAGCTGCAATGTCTGCATAATTTGCATTGTTGACGCTGAGGAGGAGGGGACGCACGAAGTCACCAGCCCACTTGCCACCATTAGCACGAGTAGCATAACCCGACTTCGTAGCGAAGTTTGTGGGCACCATACCCGACCAACCGGGAAGTACAGGCTGCATGCCGAGTGCACGCTGTGCACCTACAATCTTACCTGCGAGTTCCTTCTGACGTGCATACCAAGCATCGTCTTGAACACCACCGGCACCAGCCAAGTTGTTGTAACCGCTCTTTGAACCAGCTGCAGTACCCCCCCAACCTTCGAGGTTGTTCATTGCCCACCATGCGATAAATGCGGGACCTGCAACGAATGCCTTTGCTGCTTCGTCTGTGTAACCGTACTTGCGCTTACCATTGCCGTCCTCCATGGTGAGGAAGGTACGCCATACTTCTTCGAGACCAACGAGTTGGAGCGGCATGTTGATACCGTGAAGCGCCATCCAGTCGATTTCCTGTTGCCAACGCTTCCATGTCCATGAGGTCATAGAGTAACCGAAGGTACAAGTGTTCAAGTAGTAACGGTACTTCGCGTCTGAAGAGCGAGTTTCTTCGCCTGTGGGAACAGGAAGGTCAGAAAGGTCTGCATAAGGCGCACCGCTTACCGTCTTTTCGTTGAGTGAGTTCCACGCAATATTAATATGTGCGATGTTGTTCAAGTACCAACCGAGACCCATTGTCAAGGCACTGAGGGTAGTACCCTTAATCAAAATCTTATCACCTTCAGAACCAATAACAAAGGTTTCCTGCTTAGAGTTGATAGAGGGGTCAAGAACAAACTTGAACTTATCAACAACATCCCAACCACCAACGCGAGCGAGGAGGTTTACTACAGCTGAGGGATTTTCTTCAGTTGCTGCTGTTGTGTAAGCAAGAGAAATTGTCTTCGCACTTTCATCAACGATATAAGCCCAAGTGTAACCACTGATATCCTTTGCAGTGAAGAGGTCCAAGTCAGCTCTGGGGAGCAACAACTTACCGTTGTTTGTCAAAGCAGTTTGGCCTCTATACTTCGCTTCAGCATCTACACTGCCAGGAACTTCACCAATAAGCACAGTGAATTCGTAAGCAGGTTCGAAAATGAGGTTAGAACCGCCGTCTGTCTTAGCATCTTCACTAGACCAGTGTTTCAAGTGGTTATCCTTTTCATGCAAATAATAGTTTGCGCTATTATAAGTATTATAGAATGAGAAACCACCATAGCTATTTGTTGTAACAGACCAACCTGCATTAGGAGCAGTGTTCAACTCAAGCACACTATTGAGGTTGTTGGGAGTATTGCTATAAATAGCCTTTGTAGCGCCGAGAGCCTTATTATAAATATGGTATCCGTCAGCGGGGTTACCCACTACAGTGAAGAGGTCCTTATCTGTCAAGCCGTGAACAGCTGTTGTCACAACTTCGTTGCTACCGTTGTACTGCATGTATTCACTACGCAATGTAGCGAAGTACCACTTCGTATCGTTAGCAAACTGACCGTCTGTAATAGTTGTGGGTGTGGGGAAGTCCTCATCGCTGATACGCACTTCTACATCATATTCAGAAGTACCTTCCTCAACTTTACCTTCAGGAAGAACGAATGAGAGCAACTCATTAACCACCTTGAACTGCTGTGTAGGAAGGGGGAAACTTGCGCCTACAATACCAGTGAGAGTCTGCGTACCAATATTACTACCATTATAGATGAAGTTGTAAGTAATATTCTTGGTTACAATCTGATCTACAACTTTAACAGCGATGTCATATACCATGCGCTTTGTTGCACCATCTGCAGTTTCTGAAACAGCCCAAGCACCATCCAAACGAAGACGGATACGAGTTTCGCCTAAAGTAGCATCTTGGGGAACTGTAAACTGAACAGTTGTTAAGTCGTTATACGTCTTAGGTGTACCTGTGGTGCTAAGAAGTGATTCGTAAACACCATCACCGTCCTTGTCCATCCAAACCTTAGCGACAAGTGCCTGATTGGTTTGTTCTTTGGGGAAGGTAAGTGTAAATGAATAAGTTTCACCAGGAACAACCAAAACATCCTTATCGGTAATCACCACATGCATGTCGTTCTTTGAAGAGGGCTCTGTAGCACCAGAAAGAATTGATGTGTTACCCAATGTCAAAGCTTTCAAATATTGGCCATAATCCTTTACAGTACCAATTTCATCGTCTGTGATTGTAGGATTGCTACTTGCATACTTATCAACGTTGAGTGTAACAGTTATTTCTGTAGCACCTTGAACAGATTGGATTGAGTAAACGCCACCGTTTTCTACAATTTCTTCTCCCTTATTTGTCACACATGACAAAACTGGCATATTCTTTGTATCAACAATATAAGTTCCGTTAGCAAAAACACCCACCTTCACTCTATCAATCTCTTCATCATTACCATTATTTATATATATAACAGTAATGGGGTAAGCTGGGATGAGTTGCCACTTGTTGCAATCAGTACCTACATTGGTAAAGATACCTGTTCCTTTATTGGTGTTGCCATCATGACCGAGACGAACTACCGTGTCTTCCCCTTTTACATTTTGAATTCTTGTAAACTCTACAAGACCGTCTGTATCAACTTCAGAGATTGTCCAATAAGACTTTTGGGTTGTAGTAATCCAATAGGTTCCTGTTGTCTGATAACCTATATATTTACTTTCATCCTCAAGACTTTGGAAGTAAAAACCGTTAGCATCGCTCTTCTTATAAACAAACGAAGGTTCATCCTGGAAAGATGCATAGGTTTCAGCAGCATTAGGCTCGGGAAGCACTTTAGTAAAGTTGAAATATGTACCCGAAGGACTCTTTAACGCATAGAGGTCGGTTGCTTCAGCAACAGGAGCATTAGGATTTGCTTCAATATATGCTTCAGCATTCTGAATAGCTTCTGTCAAATCATCAACTGCATCTAATACTGCATCCCAATCTTGACTGCTTGTCAAACCATTGGCAGTTGTAAGCGCTGTTGTCAATGCTGTAAGTTCAGCTGTACCTGTTAATGCAGTATTGCTCTTTAACTCATTTGCCTCAGTGATAAGAGGATTCAAATCATTAGTGATTGCAAGAGTTGCGAGTTCTGCTACAGTTACATTCGTAACAACGAAAGCAAACTTAGAACCGCCACCATTACCAGCGTAATTGATAGCATTTGTAGTGTTGGACCAACAGTGAAGATTGGTACTACCTGCAGCGTCAGCAACGCTTGATATATTAAAGTAGGGCGTCACTCCGGAAAGAGTGTTTTCTACAATGTAGAGATCAGTCAAATCCTTGCTTGTAGTCCACGTACCCCCAGGTTTCATATAACCTTTGGTACCTGCATTGCGCAATGTATATTTGCCCGCTGTAGCAGATTTCCCAAGCACCAAAAGTTGACTCTTATTGTTAATATCAACATTTGCAGGAGCTACAGGTTTCAACGCAGTACCTGCGTCGTACACATGATAACTATCATGCAAGTTCTTAATTTGATATACCTTACCTGTTACAGGGGGGAATACATTCTTTACCTCTTCTGCTGTAAGAGCTCCGTTATAGACTTCAACACCAGTGATAGTACCATTGAACATTTCAAAATTTGGATTGTTGGGCTTCACTGCACCGCCGAGGTAAATTTTTGCATTAGTATAGTCTGCTTTTACCATTTTAGGAGTGGCGATTTCGTAACCTTCCATAAATCCGTCTGTATGTGCGTTGACCCATGAACCATTTTCCACTCCGTTGATATACATTTTATATGTATTATTGGAAGGATTGATCACGTACACCAAAACCACTTCTTGTGAGTTAGCTTCAATGCCACCCTTCGTAAAGCGGTCTCCAAGTTTACACGAAGCTAAATATCCAATAGCTCCTTTAGCAGGATTATCACTTGTTGCGCTCAGCCCATAAGCCACATAGTGTGAATTTTTACCTAACCCACCACTGTTCACGTTTTCATTAGGGTCAGACGTACAGAACAATGCCATACGAGTTTCTTTCGTAAACGTACGTGCATTCACCTTCACGGCCACAGTTAAGTCCTCTAAAGCAAACACCTTCGCTGCGTCTTCATCGGAAAGCGCAAGAGGATAACTGTTGCCAATTTGCCCACTCATCAATTTCAGAACGGGCGTCTGAGCCAACGCCGTCCCGACTATCAGAAACAGCGAGGCCATTAGCAAAGCTAATTTTTTTCTCATAAGTGATTAAATAAAGTTAATAAATAAATTGTTTGTAAATTGTTTCTAATGGGTTGTGTACTGAGTATGTCATAGGGTACTTATTCCCCCAAACTCTATGTGCACACATATATACACATATATTATATATTACGCGCGCACGATAACTCTACCAGTGTACAATCTTGGTAAGTTCTGCAAAATTACTTAAATATTGTAAAAATTCCAAATTTAGTGCTGATATTAACTTTTTAACTACAGTTAGTAACATGCGAACTCCTTACATCGAAGCACAAAAAAGGAGGCAACCCCGCAAGGGATTGCCTCCTGTATAAGCAGAACAAACTATTTCAATTAGAACTTGAAGTCCAAGCTTACGCCTACTACGTCGTTCTTACGAGTGTAGTTGCAAGCAGTGCCGTTTGCGTTTGTGAACTTGTGGTCATCATAGAATGAGTGCATGTAACCGAAGTTCACCTTCAACTGTTCGTTGAACTTGTAAGCACCACCTACGCAAAGACCGTATGAGCTGATGTTGAAGCCTGTGTCAGTCATGTCCTTGTCGTCAAAGCCGTACTGAGTGCGCTGACCACCGAGACCTACTGTCCAGTTTTCATCAATGTCCCATTCCGCACCGAGAGTGATTTCATAAGTGTCATCACTTACAGCTGTTGCAGAACCCTTAGCGTCCTTGTCGAAGTAGTAGTTGAAACCAGCCATCGCACGGATGTTGTCAGCAACTTCGTACTGCGCACCGATAGTGAAGAGGGCGGGGATGTCAGAGCGAACCTTTGCACCGTCAGCGTAAACTGCTACAGCAGGAACCTGAGTTGCGAGAGCTACGAGGTTTGCACTATTGTTAGATTCGTTTTCGAGTTCGATCTTCGCACGGAATTCGTACTTCGCACCGATGTTCAACTTACCGAGTTTCAAGTTAGCACCAATGATGGGCTGGAAGCCGATACCGTCCTGCTTGCAATCGAGCTTGTAGTCTGAAATAAGCACAGCTGTTGTACCAGCCTGTGTTGCCTTAGCGGCAAAGTCTGCAGCCTGAGCAGCAGCAGCCTGAGCTTCAGCCAACATTCCAGCAGCCTGATATTGTTCAGCAGCAGCCTTATACTGCTGTGCAGCACCTGCAGCCTGCTGAGAAAGCGCAGAGTATTCTGCAGCAGTAAGACCATTCGCCTTGATGTTAGCAATAGCACCTTCATAAGCGCAATTAGCCATGATACCACGTACACCACCAAATACTGAGAAGTTTTCAGTCACCTTGTAAGTAGCACCAAGTTGGAGACCGTAGAAATATTGTTCACCAGTAAGGTTCTGATTCATCTGATATGAAGTACCACCATTCTTGAAAACAACACCGCCAATGAGTTCTTCAAACATGGGAAGACCATTGTTGAACTCACACTTACCACCGCCACCAGCAACTGCGAAGTTTGCAGATACTGACCACTTGTCGTTGATAACGTATGCAGCCTGGATTGAGGGAATTACGGGAGCTGTAGCTTCACCTTCGAAGAAACGGTTCATGCTACGATTGTTTTCGTTCATCATGAACAACTGGTTTGAAGCGTTCATCTGACGCTTCTGCATAGCAGCCTGCCAAGTTACACCGAGGTGGAAACCCTGAGGCATGAATGCTACACCTGCGGGGTTAGTGTACACACCTTCGATACCGATGATACCTTGACGAGCAGGGTTGCGGAGGAATGCAGCGTGCTGGTTTGTGTTTGTAAGAAGACCACCTGCAAATGAGGTAGCTGTAGCAGCAAGAGCTGCAAAGGTTAATACGATTTTCTTCATTTGTAAATAGTGAATTGTTAAAAACCGTTGCAAAGGTACGCCCTATTTTGCACACCCACCAAACTTTTGTGCAAAATTTTAAGTTTCACTTACATTTTGTCAACAAAACATAACATTTTGCTATGCACAGATTGCATAGTTTTGTGCAATTTGCAAGAAGAGTAGTTCTTGCCACTCGCTTTTCTGCGCACGGCAGGCACTGAAGTTTTTTTGACAGAAGGACATAAGAGCATAAGGGGCAAGGGAATGCAGAGAACTTTTTGTCCTTTTGTTCTTATGTTCTTTTGTCCACACCTATAATATATGTGCTAACCTCCATAAGCCCAAATCTACTCCTTTGGTCGAAAATATTCAACAGCGTTGCGCTTAAAATTTGGCAACGATATAGCAGTTGACCCAAGCGTGCTATAGACGCTGAAGGCGTCTCCGCTCAGTAACCGCGGGTGTGAGCAAAGCGAGTACCCACGGTTGGTACATCCCAATGAATGCACTCTGAACCAACGGTCGCTGACCGAAAGGAGGCAAGGAGTGCCCCATCACCCTACATATCCTACCCCTCGGGCACCCCTCCAGGGTGCGATTCTCGCGTGTTCAGTACCGGGGGTACGCCAAGGCGCACGCCCCGGTTATTGAGCGGTGACGCCTTCAGCGTCATTTAAAGTACAAGATTCTAAATTTGGGTCAACTCCTATATCATTGCTTAAAATTTAACAAGAATCCATTGCTAAAAAAACTATATCTATTGTAGTGAAAATTATTAGTAACATAAAAAAAATTGTTAGTAACCTTTTTTAAAATATATTACTAATAGTTTTAGGTATGTTTAGCACGCTGATTACCGGGTGCTTCAAGAGGTGAAAAATTGTTACATTTTTGAGTCCACCAAATGTGCTTCATGCGTGGAGGTATTGTATGGGGAGGAGGAAAGAGGCGGTCGGAGTTATGTTGTACAACATACTCACTCTCTTTTGCTCAGTAAAATATTCTTCATAACTTGCGCTCGTTTTTGGGACACTGCGCGTTTGGCGAAGCGCCCTCGAAGCAAGTACCAAGATTTACTAACCTATTTAATTGTAAAAAGTAAATACCATGAAAGTTTACAATTCTCAAGAAATTAAGAACATTGCCCTGCTTGGTAATGATGGATCGGGTAAGACCACTTTGACAGAGTCGTTGCTTTATCATAGTGGTCAGATTAGTCGTCGTGGACGTATCACTCAGAAGAATACCGTGAGTGACTACTTCCCTGTTGAGCACGATTACGGATACTCTGTATTCTCAACAGTATTCCACACTGAATGGAAGGGCAAGAAGTTGAACATCATTGACTGCCCTGGTAGTGATGACTTCGTTGGTGCTGCTTTGACTGCGCTTAACGTAACCGACACGGCTGTGTTGCTTATTAACGGTCAGTTTGGTCCTGAAGTAGGAACTCAAAACCACTTCCGTTACACAGAAAAGTTGCAGAAGCCTGTTATTTTCCTCGTAAATCAGCTTGATGACGACAAGTGTGATTACGACCAAATTCTTGAGGACTTGCAGACAATTTATGGTTCAAAGGTAGTTCCCGTTCAGTACCCCTTGAATCCCGGTGCTAACTTCAACTCGCTTATTGACATCATCTTGATGAAGAAGTTGACTTGGGCAGCAGAGGGTGGCGAACCCACAATTGAAGATATCCCCGAAAGCGAAAAGGCGAAGGCGGAAGAATTGCACAAGGCGCTCGTAGAAGCTGCGGCTGAAAACGATGAAGCGTTGATGGAAAAGTTCTTCGAAACAGAATACCTCACTGAAGATGAAATGCGCGAAGGTATCCGCAAGGGTATGGTGACACGCTCTATCTTCCCCGTGTTCTGCGTATGCGCAGGCAAGGATATGGGTGTAGGTCGCTTGATGGAATTCTTGGGCAATGTAGTGCCCCACGTTGATGAAATGCCCGCCGTTTACAACACTCGCGGTGAAGAAGTGAAGCCCCTTCCCGACGCTCCCACATCTGTATATTTCTTCAAGACTGGCGTAGAACCTCACATTGGCGAAGTGCAGTACTTCAAGGTGATGAGCGGTGTGCTCAAGGAAGGCGACGACCTTACGAATGCCGATCGCGGTTCGAAGGAACGTATGTCACAGCTCTTCGTGTGCTCGGGTGCTAACCGTGAGAAGGTGGAACAACTCTCTGCCGGCGATATCGGTTGCTCGGTAAAACTTAAGGACGTGCGCACAGGCAATACGCTCAACGCAAAGGATTGTGAGCACCGCTTCAACTTCATTAAGTATCCCAATGCGAAGTACACCCGCGCCATCCGTGCCGTGAACGAAGCAGATACTGAAAAGATGATGGCTGCCCTCACTCGCATGCGTCAGGAAGACCCCACTTGGGAAGTAGAACAGAGCAAGGAGTTGCGTCAGATTCTCGTACACGGTCAGGGAGAATTCCACTTGCGTACCTTGAAGTGGCGCCTTGAAAACATTGATAAGATTCAGATTGAGTTCTACCAGCAGCGCATCCCCTATCGTGAAACCATCACAAAGGCCGCGCGTGCCGACTACCGCCACAAGAAGCAGTCGGGTGGTGCAGGTCAGTTTGGTGAAGTACACCTCATCGTCGAACCCTATCAGGACGGCATGCCCGACCCCACTGCTTACACCTTCGGCGGTCAGGAAATCCGCGTGAACATCAAGGGTAAGGAAGAAATTGACCTTGAATGGGGCGGTAAGTTGGTATTTATCAACAGCGTTGTGGGTGGTGCTATCGACGCACGCTTCATGCCCGCAATTCTTAAGGGTATCATGAGCCGTATGGAACAGGGTCCGCTCACAGGTAGTTATGCTCGTGACGTGCGCGTAGTGGTTTACGACGGTAAGATGCACCCCGTAGATTCTAACGAACTCTCGTTCATGCTCGCTGGTCGCAACGCCTTCAGTCAGGCATTCCGCGAAGCAGGTCCGAAGATTCTCGAACCCATCTACGACGTTGAAGTATTCGTGCCCGCCGACAAGATGGGTGACGTGATGAGTGACCTTCAGGGACGCCGCGGTATGATCGTGGGTATGAACTCTGAAAACGGTTACGAAAAACTTCAGGCAAAGGTGCCCTTGAAGGAAATGTCAACTTACTCAACTACATTGAGTTCAATCACTGGTGGACGCGCTTCATTCATCATGAAGTTTGCTTCGTACGAACTCGTTCCTGGCGACATCCAGAGTAAGCTCATTGCTGAAAACGAACAGAAGGACGCTGAATAATCTTTACAATATCTTTCTTTGGAAATGGGGAGCGCCGAGATGGCACTCCCCATTTGTTTTTTGAAACGATATAGCAGTTGATCCAAAAGTTTCTGTGTTCTCTGCGAACTTTGCGTGAGAATATAAAAGGGGGACTTGTATTCCTTCAACATATTCATGTTCTGAAAGTTACAGGCATTTACTGACCAGCAATAAAAAATAGGCAACTCCTATATTACCTCCTTATTTTATAGTCAAACTTTGTATATTTTTTCAGTATTTTATGCAGTCAGGAACGAGTAAAAAATCAACTTTGTAATTCCCTGACAATCAACAAGGTTAAAATGGCGAAAATTATTAGTAATGTTTTTTAAAAAAGGTTACTAATAATTTTAATTATGTTACTAATAATTTTTACAAAAAGTATTGTAGTTTTTCGCAACTGTATATTGGGCGTTGGCGCACGTATAAATATGCGTTTTTGAAGCACAAAAAAACCCACAGGAACACCTGTGGGCTCTAAACGTGTCTATGCTCGGCTATCGCTCAGCTAACACGTCTTTCGCTTGGCTGATAATTAAGCAGCAACTGTGTCAGCAACAACTGTGTCAGCAGCAACTGAATCAGTAGCAACTTCAGCAGCAGGAGTAGCGTTACCACCGCAAGAAGCGAAAGAAACTGCAGCGAAAGCAGCGAACATGAAAACCAACTTCTTCATTTTCTTTGTTAATTTTTAAAAGTGATACAATTAATTGTCCTATTAAAACGGTGCAAAATTACAGACTTTTTCTATTCCGAAAAAAATATCCGTTGAAAAATTATACTTTTTTGTAGAAAATTTAACAATTTAACAATATAACCCCCTATTTTGTTAAACTGATTTTGCAAATAAATAAAACATCCTCAACACATTACGAAAAATGGGACAAATATTTCGTGGTCAAAAATACGGGTAGTGTCTATCTTTTGTAGTAATTTTGTAGCAAGAATGAGGGCGGGGACTGGATTTAAAAAGCTGGACAGACAGGGAGAGGTCTTAACAAGCAAAAGTCGAACAGACTGGAACTGGCCTTAACGAGTCATAACACTCCCCCTACCCCGCACGGCATTACTCACTACTCACTACAAACTCCTCACTATATATAATATTGTGTATTCTCCTCTATTAAATAAAAAAGCGGCCTTCCACACTTTGGGCTGCAAACTCAATTTTGCGGAAACCTCTTCGCTTCAAGACGCCCTGCGCCTGCGTGGCATGCAGATGGCAGAGAAGGACGAGGTGGCGGACTTGTGCATCATCAATACCTGTAGTGTGACCGACACGGCCGACTCTAAGTGCCGCCAAACGATTCATCGCTTCACGCGCAAGCACCCTGGTGCGTTCGTTGTGGTGATGGGTTGCTACGCGCAGTTACAACCCGATGCGATTGCGGGATTTGAGGGCGTGGACCTCGTTGTAGGCATGGAGCATAAGGGTGATGTGATTCGCCTTATCGAAGAGCGTTGGGCGAAGAAGACTGCGCTTGCACAAGGCGAAGCATGCCACGAAGCGATTGCCGTGCCTACGCGCGAGATTTCTACTTTCGTTCCCTCGTGCTCGCACGGTGACCGCACGCGCTATTTCCTTAAGGTTCAGGATGGTTGCAACTATTATTGCACCTACTGCACCATTCCTATGGCGCGCGGAAAGAGTCGCAACGGCACGGTGGAAAGTCTTGTCAAGCAAGCACAGGAAGTGGCGCAAGAGGGGGGCAAGGAAATCGTAATCACGGGTGTGAACATCGGCGACTTTGGTCGCTCGACGGGCGAAACTTTCTTTGACCTTGTCAAGGCACTTGATGCTGTGGAAGGCATTGAGCGTTACCGCATTTCCTCAATCGAACCCAACTTGCTCACTACAGAAATTATTGACTTCTGTGCGCAGTCGAAGAAATTCATGCCGCATTTCCACATTCCCTTGCAAAGTGGTAGCGATGAGGTACTTAAGTTGATGCGTCGCCGTTATGACACCGCCCTTTTCGCGGAACGCATTGCCTACATCAAGCAAGTAATGCCCGAGGCCTTTATCGGGGTGGATGTCATCGTGGGAATGCGTGGCGAAACGGACGAACTTTTTGAACAGGCCTACAATTTTATTAAGGGACTTGAGATTTCGCAACTCCATGTGTTCTCTTATTCCGAACGCCCTGGCACACGCGCACTCGAAATTCCCTACAAAGTAGATGCACAAACCAAGCACGAGCGCAGTCAGCGCCTTATCGAACTCTCTGAAGAGAAGCGCAAGGCACACTATGCCGCTCACATCGGAACAACCCGCCCCGTGCTTTGGGAGCATGCCAAGAGCGGTGCGCCATTGAGCGGATTTACAGATAATTATATTAAAGTGACGCAAGCAGAAGGCTGCGAAGCGACAGACAATACGCTCTCCGTGGTGCGACTCGGCGAATTTACTGAAGACCAAGAAACTTTATGGGCAACACAAGCATGAAGACAGAAAAGAAGATTGCCGTAGTCATCCTCAACTGGAACGGCAAGGAGATGATGCGCCAGTTTCTGCCCTCGGTGGTGCGCTTCAGCGAAGAATTGGCGGATGTTATCGTGGCAGATAACGCTTCAACCGACGGTTCGTTAGAGATGTTGGTGGCGGAGTTCCCCACAGTTGGAACTATCGTACTTGACCAGAATTATGGCTTTGCAGAAGGCTATAATCGTGCCCTTGCGCAGGTCAGTCATCCCTACTTACTCCTGCTCAACTCGGATGTAGAAGTGAGCGAAGGGTGGTTGCGCCCCCTACTCTCCTACATGGAAGAAAATAAGGAAGTTGCAGCGTGCCAACCCAAGCTTTTGAGTCAGCGCGAGAAGGACACTTTTGAATATGCTGGGGCAGCCGGTGGTTTTCTTGACCACTACGGTTATCCCTATTGCCGAGGCAGAATTTTTCAGGTGGTAGAGAAGGACAACGGACAGTATGACAGCGTCTGCGACGTGCTTTGGGCAACGGGTGCCGCCTTGATGGTACGCCGCGAAGATTGGGTAAGTTCGGGCGGACTCGACGGTCGTTTCTTCGCACACATGGAAGAAATCGACTTGTGCTGGCGCTTGCGCAACCGCGGCCGACGCATTGTGTGCGTACCCCAAAGTGTGGCATACCATGTGGGAGGTGGGACGCTTGACCAGGGGAATCCGCGCAAGACGTTCCTCAACTTCCGCAACAACCTCTTGATGCTTTACAAGAACCTCCCCGAAGCGGAACTCCATTCGGTGATGCGAACGCGCGCAATCTTAGATTATGTGGCGGCTTTCAAATTCCTTGCCACCTTTGACTTTGCAAATTTCCGCGCTGTCCTTAAAGCGCGCAAGGAGTACAAGCGCATGCGCCCCGACTTCACGCCTCAACGCACGGAGAACTTGCAGAAAACCGTCAACGCCTCACTCCCCGAGCGTACAGACTTCAGTATTCTCTGGCAATTCTATGCAAAGGGGAAGAAAGTGTTTTCGGAATTGTAAGCCGGTTGATTAACAGGAGGTAACAGAGGATAGGCCGAACAGGAAGTAACAGGCCTTAACAAGCAATAACAGTCTCCACCTCACTCCGCAAGGCATTACTCACTACTCACTCCTAACTACTCACTACCAAATGCCCTTATACCTCATCCCCGTAACCCTTGGCGACACACCGCATGAGCGCGTGTTGCCCGCATATAATAAAGAAGTGATACTCGGTTTGCGCCACTTCATCGTAGAAGAGTTGCGCACCGCCCGACGCTTCTTGAAGCAAGTAGAGAAGTCGATTGACATTGACAGTCTTCAGTTTTACCCCATGGGAAAGCACGCCGACGCAGCGCTCTTCTCCAAGTATTTAGAACCGCTTCGCCGTGGCGAGTCGGTAGGTGTAATTTCCGAAGCAGGATGTCCCGCCGTGGCTGATCCAGGTGCGGATATCGTAGCCATCGCTCAGCGCGAGGGGCATCAGGTTGTGCCACTCGTAGGTCCCTCTTCTATTCTCTTGGCAGTAATGGCGAGCGGATTTAACGGACAAAGTTTTGCCTTTCACGGCTATCTGCCCATCGACGCATCCGACCGCAGCAAGCGCCTTAAGCAACTCGAGCAGCGCTCGATACACGAGAACCAAACGCAACTCTTTATCGAAACACCCTACCGCAATGCGAAACTCTTTGCCGACATTCTATCAGCCTGCGCACCCCAAACGCGACTCTGCGTAGCGGCAGGCATTACGACGGAGCAGGAATACATCCGCTCAATGACGCTTAAGGAATGGAAGCAAAAGGGGCTCCCCGATTTAGGAAAAATCCCTGCTATTTTCGCTATCTATGCCGGTGGGCGCAGATAAAAGTTCACTGTTTTTACAATTTGACACTCTGCAAATCAAAGTTATTTGTATATTTGCAGTAACAAGGTTATAAACACTTTTACACTAAACTTAAGACCTTAAGCACTAAAACTTTTAATGATTATGGAACACTATTGGAATTTGTACACAGAACTTCCTACGCTGATGCAAATCTTTTGGGGATGCGCCCTTATCAGCACGACAATTATGGTAGTTCAGTTTATCCTTTCACTTTGCGGAATAGGCGATGTTGAAATGGACGTAGATTTTGACTCGGCAGACGGTTTAGATGCTGCCACAGGGATGGATCTATTCTCTATCAAGAATATCATCATCTTCTTTGTAGGTTTCGGATGGGCAGGTATCAGTTTCCGCGATGTCATTACCCAAGACGCGCTCTTGATTCTCGCAGCAGTCGCTTGCGGATGCTTCTTCGTGGCGTCATTCATCCTTATTTTCAAGCAACTGATGAAGTTTGAGAGCAATGGCGCCGTGCGCATGGAAGCAGCTGTGGGTAAGAAGGGGGAAGTGTACCTTCGCATTCCTGCCAAGCGCAATGGAAAGGGAAAAGTGACCGTAAGTCTTAACGGTGTGGCACGCGAATACAACGCCGTAACGAACGACGACGAAATGATTCCCTCCGGAAAAATTGTAGACATCATTGGCAACGCTGGTGAAGGCACTTTGCTCGTAACCGCTCGCCTCTCATAATCAAGAAGTCAAGACATACAAATATTTAATTTTTAATATTTCTAAAACTTATGGAACTTGTTATTATTATCGCGGTGATTATTGTGTTCACCATCGTAACGCTCTTGAATCGCTACCGCCGTTGTCCCTCCGACAAGATTCTTGTCATCTACGGAAGCAAGGGTAAAACTTCTGCAAAGTGTATCCACGGTGGTGGTGCCTTTGTATGGCCCGTTGTTGAGGACTATGCTTACCTCAGCCTTATCCCCATTTCAATTGATGCGAACCTTACGAACGCATTGAGCCGCCAGAACATCCGCGTGGACGTTCCCAGCCGCTTCACAGTGGGTATTTCTACAGACCCCGACTACATGACTGCAGCAGCAGAACGCCTCTTGGGTCTTTCTCCCACTCAGATTCAGGAATTGGCGCGTGATATTCTCTTCGGTCAGCTCCGTTTGGTTATCGCAACCATGAGTATTGAAGAATTGAACAACGACCGCGACAAGTTCTTGGAACAGATTTCTGCTAACGTGGAAGTTGAATTGAAGAAGATTGGTCTTCGCCTCATCAACGTAAACGTGACGGACATCAAGGACGAGTCTGGTTACATCGAAGCCCTCGGTCGTGAAGCCGCAGCGCGCGCTATTAACGAAGCGAAGGTACGCGTAGCAGAACAGGAAAAGGTCGGTGAAATCGGTAAGGCAGAAGCCGTAAGAGAAACTCGTATTCGTACTGCAGAAGCCAACGCTCAGGCCGTTAAGGGTGAAAATGAAGCGAAGGTAGAAATCGCTAATTCTGAAGCATTCCGCCGTGAGCGCGAAGCTGAAGCACAGCGCAAGGCAAGTGCTGCGGAAAAGGTGCAACAGGCTAAGGCTCTTGAAGAAGCATACGCAGCTGAACGCGACGCAGAATTGGCGCGTGCACAACGTGAACGCAGTACAGAAACCGCAAACGTCATCGTTCCCCAGGAAATTGAAAAGCAGCGTTTGATCATCGCCGCTGAAGCTGAAGCTGAACAGAAGCGCGTAAACGCAAAGGGTGAAGCCGACGCAATCTATGCGAAGATGGAAGCAGAAGCTAAGGGTCTCTATGAAATCCTTACCAAGCAGGCAGCCGGTTACGACAAGATGGTGCAAGCAGCAGGCGGAGATGCCAACAAGGCTTACATGTTGCTCTTGCTTGAAAAGCTTCCCGAACTCGTTAAGACTCAGGTTGAAGCCGTTAAGGGTATTAACATCGACCACGTTACTGTTTGGGACAGCGGTCAGGGTGCTAACGGCGGCAAGGGTTCTACTGCAAACTTCGTTTCTGGACTCATGCAGAGCGTACCTCCCCTCAACGAACTCTTTGACATGGCAGGTCTCAACCTTCCCGAATACCTTGCAAAGAAGAAGCAAGAACCCGTTCAGGAAGTTGAAGCAGTAGAAGTGAAGAAGTAATTTTTGCGCTTCCCCAGCGAAAGTTAATAGAGAACTCCGTCCCTCGTGGCGGAGTTTTTTTGTGCCCTTCCCCTACCGTCCCCTCACCTGTTGCACCACACCCTTTTTCCTGTATTTTTCAAGTCACTGCAACGAGCATCTTCAAGGGTAAAAATTGCATTTTATAACCACTTAAAAATCAGTATGGTTTAAATAGGGAAAATTGTTAGTAACATATTTTTAACTACATTACTAATAATTTTTACAAGGTTACTAATAGTTTTTACGAAAATAGATATAGTTTTTCGGGCTACTATCCCCACTTCCGTGCGTAACTTATTAGTCCGATGAGTTAAAGTTTCAAAAATATGTAGTAACTTTGCACGACAAATTAAATTCTCATAACTATGAACACCAGCGAACACACGCTTCAGCAAATCGGACGCGCCCTCAAAAAGGTGGCGCAGAAATTCAAGATTGAACTTGAAAATCAACCCTTGACCGATATTCATATACAGGTTAACCCAGAAAGCGGTGAGTTGCTCGTGTTCAATGACGAGGACATCGAGATTACGCGTTGCGTGGTGGAAGAGTGGATTAACTACCACAATGAAAACTTCTACGACATCGTTAAACAGCAGTTGCTCAAGGCAATTCAGGAGCACAAGGAGGAACTTGAAAACCTCTGCATCTTGAAGCCCTACTCTTTCGTGCTTGTGGATGAAGACCACGAAACGATTTGCGACCTCTACCTCGTTGACGATGACACCATCGTGCTTGATGGCGAACTCATGGCGGGATTGAGCGACGACCTTGACAGTTTCTGGGAAGAACTTTCAAGTAAATAACCGCCGAAACACACGATTCTAAACGAAACTAAAAATTACACAACATACTATGTTTGACAGTCTTAGCGAAAGATTAGAGAGATCATTCAAAATACTTAAGGGGGAAGGCAAGATTACCGAAATCAACATTGCCGAAGCCCTCAAAGATGTGCGCCGCGCACTTATCGAAGCCGACGTAAACTACAAGGTTGCAAAAACCTTTATTGACACGGTTAAAGAAAAGGCGCTCGGTCAGAATGTGCTTATTTCCGTAAAGCCTAAGGAAATGATTATCAAAATTGTGCACGATGAATTGGCACAATTGATGGGTGGAGAAACGGCAGAACTTAACCTTCAGAGCCGCCCCTCAGTCATCCTTATGGCAGGTCTTAATGGTGCGGGTAAAACAACCCTTTCGGGTAAGCTCGCCCTCCTTTTGAAGAGCAAGAAGCACCGCAATCCCCTTCTCGTAGCGTGTGACGTTTACCGTCCTGCGGCAGTTGAGCAGCTCCGCGTGCTTGCAGAGCAGATTGAAGTGCCTATCTACATGAACTTGGAGTCAAAAGATCCCGTTCAGATTGCTCGCGAAGGTGTTCTTGAAGCAAAGTCAAAGGGTTACGACACTGTTATTGTCGACACAGCGGGTCGCCTTGCCATCGACGAGGAATTGATGCAAGAAATTGCGGCAATTAAGGACGCTTGTCAGCCCGATGAAACGCTCTTCGTGGTAGACGCGATGACCGGTCAAGACGCTGTAAACACGGCAAAGGAATTTAACGACCGCTTGAACTACGACGGTGTTGTTCTCACCAAATTGGACGGTGACACTCGCGGTGGTGCTGCAATTTCTATCCGCACTGTTGTCAACAAGCCCATTAAGTTTGTCGGCACAGGCGAAAAGATGGAAGCGCTTGACCAGTTCCATCCCAGCCGTATGGCGGACCGCATCCTCGGCATGGGCGACATCATTTCGCTTGTTGAGCGTGCGCAACAACAGTTTGACGAAAAGGAAGCGCGCAAGCTCCAGGAGAAGATTCAGAAGAACAAGTTTGACTTCGAAGACTTCTACAATCAGATTCAGCAAATCAAGAAGATGGGTAACATCAAGGACCTCGCTTCTATGATTCCCGGTGTGGGCAAGGCGCTTAAGGATGTAGATATTGACGATAACGCTTTCAAGTCTATCGAAGCCATCATCCAATCTATGACTCCCAAGGAACGTCGCAATCCCGACCTTTTGATGCGCCAGGCAACTCGCAAAACGCGTATCGCAAAGGGTTCGGGCACAAGCATTCAGGATGTTAACCGCCTCATCAAGCAGTTCGACCAAATGCGTAAGATGATGAAGATGATGACGGGCGGAAATATGAAAAACATGATGTCTCAAATGAAGCAGATGCAGCAGCTGCAGCAGATGCAAGGCATGAGACGTTAAAGTTTTAGCATACAAATGGGTGCGGTGTCCCTACGGTGATTCCGCACTTTTATTTTTTCAAAGAAAATCTTATGACTATCATAGACGGAAAGGCAACTGCCGCACAGATTAAACAAGAAATTGCGGCCGAAGTGGAAGCGCTTGTTGCTGCAGGTAAGAAGCGTCCGCACCTTGTGGCAATCCTTGTGGGCCACGACGGAGGTAGCGAAACCTATGTCAAAAATAAAATGCTCGCTTGCGAAGCCTGTGGATTCAAGTCCTCACTCATTCGCTTCGACACTGACGTTACAGAAGAAACCCTCCTTGCTGAAGTGGCGCGACTTAATAACGACGACGATGTAGACGGTTTCATCGTGCAACTCCCTTTGCCCAAGCACATTTCAGAGCAACGCGTTACCGAAGCCATTGACTTCCGCAAGGACGTTGACGGTTTCCACCCCATCAATGTGGGCAGACTTTCTATCGGTCTCCCATGTTATATCTCGGCGACTCCTAAGGGCATTCTCGAACTCCTCCGCCGTTACAACATCCCCACAAGCGGCAAGCACTGTGTCATTATCGGGCGCAGCAATATCGTGGGCAAGCCCATGGCCTCCTTAATGCTTCAAAAGGAACTCGGAGATGCGACAGTAACAGTCGTACATAGCCACACGCAAAACCTCAAGGAGGAATGTCGCCGTGCGGATATTCTCATCGCCGCCCTCGGTCGCCCCGAATTTGTTACGGCAGACATGGTAAAACCAGGCGCTACGGTAATTGACGTAGGTACAACGCGCGTACCCGATGCTTCACGCCCCAACGGATTCCGCCTTTGTGGCGATGTATGCTTCTCTGAAGTCGCACCGCTCTGCGAAGCCATCACCCCCGTACCCGGAGGCGTAGGCCCTATGACCATTTGCATGCTCATGCTTAACACGCTTGAAGCAGCCAAGGGTTTGATGAAATAATATTGCACAGACACCGCAAAAACTATTAGTAATGTATTTTAAATTATCTTACTAATAATTTTTCCTACATTACTAATAATTTTCACTACAAAGGGTTTAGTTTTTTTAGCAATAGATTTGCGACCCACATTAAGGGAGAATGTGGCGCTAATGGTGGCAATCGTTTTAAGCACCTCAGAGGTTGTTTTGACAAGGTCAGTTTTCAAAACTCCCCACTATACATCTTTTTCGCAAAATTCTACAAAAATAAGGCGAGTAACCCTTTGCTAATTCAGAAATAGTTCATACCTTTGCATCGCTTTCGGAAAGAAAGACACTAACTATGGTGCCCGTAGTTCAGTTGGTTAGAGCGTCAGATTGTGGTTCTGAATGTCGTGGGTTCGAGTCCCATCGGGCACCCAAAGAAAGGCAACTGCTTCACACGAAGCGGTTGTTTTTTTGTTATTACTCCCCTATCAAGGTGGGGAAATCCGAGATTAAGTTGTAAATTTGCAGAATGGAGGCGTGACCTTCCGGTTAAGGTTTTACAAGTTCCCCTACTCTATTTCTTACTATGCGCATCAAAACATTCTTCTCAAAAATAGGCACATGGATTTGGCGGTACAAATATATTTGGACCTTCTTGCTGTTTGCCCTTATTATCGGCGTGCTCGACACCAATAGTTTGCTTCGTCGCTACAATATCAGACAGGAGAATGAAGCCCTGCGCGCAGAAATTCAGGCGTATAAAGACCAGTTTGAAGCCGACAAGCGCGAACTTCGTGCCCTTCAAAACGACCCAGAGGTGGTAGAAGAAGTGGCGAGAATGCGCCTGTTTATGAAGACTCCTGATGAAGATGTTTACATCATTGAATAAAAATTTCCTATGAAAGAACTCACAAAATTTCAAGCAATCCTTTACAACCTCGGTGGCGTACTGATGCTCATTGGTGCAATTATGCCGATGGAACCTTCGCTTACTACTTACGCAGCATACATTTATACTTGTGGAGCCGTGGCATTTGGTTGCATGCAACTCCTACAGCGCTACGAAGGCAGAAACCCTGCGCTCATCCGCTTGCGTCGCCAGCAAATCATTGCCTCATTCCTGCTCATCGCAGCGGGCATTATGTTTATCATGAAGGTGAATTACATCGCCCCCTTCCGAGGTGACGAATGGCAGGTAGCACTCTGCATCGCAGCATTCATCGAACTCTACACAGCATTCCGTATTCCTGCAGAAATCAAGAAGGAGAACGAGAGCGGAGAACTTGATTAACTGTTCAAGACTACCATAAACGAGCAACGGCTGAAGTCCTAATTTGGATTTCAGCCGTTGCTCGTTTTGATAGTATGCAGAAATTTACATCACACCTGCTGCTTGCACTTTCTATAAAGTTGCCAAGAATTATAAAGGTTATGCCACACGCTGTAGAAACCGCCGGCGATAGAACTTACGGGGGTTAAGAAAGTATAGCCTAACCAAATGGCGAAGATTGTGTTCTTCTGCCCCATGCCTTGTCCGCAACAAATTTCATCGTTGAAGCGGCGCCCCATCATTCTGCCTATTGTAAATTGAAGCACACAGCAGAGGAGTGAGGCGGTGGCAATCGCAATTTGGAAGAAGAGGGGCACCGTGCTGTTGACAAGACTTCGCGTAGAAATTCCAATAGCGAGTGACAAGGCTACTGCCCAAAGGTAGAAGGAAAGGTCCTTTTGCGCATTCATTCGCTCCACCCATTTTCTTAGGAACTTACGCGCAATGACCGCACAGATAAAGGGGCAGAGCAGCAAGGGGAACACTCGGCTCATGATGAGCAGGAAGGAACTGAAGAAAGTACCTCCGTGTTCGGGGTAAATTAGAGGTACTGCTGCTGGCACAAGAATTGCCGTGAGCAAGTTGGCAAGCACAATGTATGCCGCAAGACTTTCGGGGCGCGCACCGAGTTTTGAAGTTACCACCACCGCAGCAATTGCCGTCGGAGCAATAAAGCAGAGCATCGCACCCTCAACCACTACCCTCCACAACGATTCTGGGAACAAGGCACAGAACCCTACGCACGCCAGGAAGAGACTTGCTTGAATCAGCAACGCCCACAAGTGCCATTTGCAGAAGCGCATTTGACGCGGATCGATTTTGCAGAACGACACGAAGAGCAGGGTGAAAATCAAAATGGGTTGTAGTTCCTCCACCAACACTAAAATGTAAGGTTTAATGGGGGTAAAAAGCGGCACATTCGCCAATATGAAATAGGTCAAAGCACCGACGACCATCGCCACGGGCAGTGTCCAGTTTTTTAAGAATTGTAGCATTACGCTTTAGGGATTATTTATTCATTCTCAAGCATTAAGAGTTCGTCACGCAACTGCGCCGCAAGGATAAAGTCGAACTTCGCCGCGGCCTCCTTCATCTGCTTGCGCAGGCGTTCGATGCGTTGCTCGCGGGGTTCCTCCTTCTGTTTTCCATACGCCTCAGCCGTTTCAGCAACCTGAACTACGGGAGTCGGATTCAAGTAACCCATGCGCTCTACCCTACGCTCGGCAGCATTCTTATTAAGCGCTGAAAGTTCGGTAGTATTAAAGTCCTTCACAATGGGCTTCGGCGTGATACCATGCTCCGTGTTGTAACGAATCTGCTTCATGCGGCGGCGCTCCGTCTCGTCAATCGTTTGCTGCATTGACTTTGTAATCTTATCGGCATACATAATGACGCGCCCATTTACATTTCGCGCCGCGCGCCCTGCCGTTTGCGTCAAACTGCGAGTATCACGCAAGAAACCTTCCTTGTCAGCGTCAAGAATCGCAACAAGTGCCACTTCCGGAAGGTCCAATCCCTCGCGAAGAAGATTGACTCCCACCAACACATGATAGATACCGCGACGCAAATCTTCCATAATCTGCACACGCTCAAGCGTTTCCACATCGCTATGAATGTACGCCGTACTCACGCCATGGTCAAGAAGATATTCCGAAAGTTCTTCCGCCATTTTTTTCATAAGGGTAGTGACCAACACACGCTCACCGCGCTCAATGCACACCTGAATTTCCTCCATCAGATTGTCAACGGGGCAATCGTTGGGGCGAATTTCAATCGGAGGGTCAAGAAGTCCTGTCGGGCGAATCACTTGGTCAACCACGATGCCCTGACTCTGTTCCAACTCATAATTGGCGGGCGTAGCGCTGATGTAAATCACTTGCTTTGCCAACTCTTGAAATTCATCGAAACGCAAGGGGCGATTGTCCAAAGCCGCAGGGAGGCGGAAACCATACTCTACAAGCGCCGTCTTTCGCGAACGGTCGCCGCCGTACATCGCAGAAATTTGCGGCACACTCACATGGCTTTCGTCGATGACGATTAAGAAATCATCGGGGAAGAAGTCGAGTAAACAATACGGGCGTGTCCCTGGTTCGCGACCGTCAAAATAGCGCGAATAGTTCTCAATCCCAGAGCAGTGCCCCAGTTCGCGAATCATCTCAATGTCATACGTCACGCGCTCCTCCAATCGCTTTGCTTCCAGTTCCTTACCCACTTCACGGAGTTCGTCGAGGCGCACGAGCAAGTCGTCTTGGATTTTGCGAATAGCCAGTTCCTGCGTTTCCTTTGAGGTGAGAAAGAGGTTTGCAGGGTAAATTTTATACTCGTTAAACACCGCCATGCGCGTGCCCGAAGTAGTACAAATTTGCTCAATGCTGTCAATCTCGTTATCCCAAAAGCTGACGCGAATCATCTCGTCGGCATACGCCAAATAGATGTCCACCGTGTCACCCTTCACACGGAAATTTCCTGCCTGTGGCGCCACATCGTTGCGCGTGTAAAGGGCATCAATCAAGCGACGGAGCAATACCTCGGGTGCAAGCACCTTGCCCACCTGCAACTCAATGACATTCTCGTAAAAAGCAGCAGGGTTGCCCATACCGTAAATACAAGAAACAGAGGAAACTACCACTACATCGTTACGCCCTGAGAGCAAGGCGGAAGTAGCTGCCAGGCGGAGTTTATCAATGTCCTCATTGATGGCCAAATCCTTCTCGATATACGTGTCCGTCGCCGCAATATAGGCCTCGGGTTGGTAATAATCGTAGTAACTTACGTAATACTCCACCGCATTGTTGGGGAAGAAACCCTTAAACTCCGAATAGAGCTGCGCCGCCAGCGTCTTGTTGTGACTCAACACCAGCACGGGCTTATTCATCTGCGCAATGACATTGGCAATCGTAAAAGTCTTGCCCGAACCCGTCACACCGAGCAGCGTCTGTGCCCCAACACCGTTGCGCAACCCCTCAGTGAGCTGACGGATTGCTTCGGGCTGGTCGCCCATAGGTTGATATTTAGAATGGAGTTGGAAATTTGCCACGATTGTGCTGAGAAATTTTGGAGTGTGATAAACCTTGCAAATTTAACACTTTCTAACAGTATGACAAGTAGTGATGCTCGTATTTTTACACCACTTGAAAAATGCCTTGAAATAGTATTCGCAAAAACTATACCTATTGTAGTGAAAATTATTAGTAACCTAATTTAAATTGTTAGTAACATAATTAAAAAAAGGTTACTAATCATTTTCGCCTCAAAAGGCATACTGATTACCAAGCCATTAAAAAAGCACATTTTCTCCCTTTAAGCACCCCGATTTTGGGATAAAAACGCACGGATTTCACCCCCTATTTTCCCCGAAACTCATGCCCCACAAAACAAAGCGAACCCCAAAGTTTTTTGCGTAAACTTTGGGGTTCGTATCAATTAGATAATCCCTGCAACATCCGTTACTCCTGGAAGCGCTTTGAAGAGCGGAGGAGGTGGCGGAGGGTTGAGGTCAATTCTTGAATTTCCTGAAGGGTGTTCAAGTAGAGCAACGCAATGCGGATGTTGGCATCCTGATGCTGAATCTCATGCTGCAACTTATGGCGCATATCTGAGATGCGCGACTTGAGCGCGTTGCCCTCAACGATGCCTTCGTCGAAGCGCGTAAAGTCGCCTGAAACAATCATTCCCTGAACGCGGCGGATGTAGTTCTCAATATCTTCGCTGAGCGGCAGGAGTTGCTTAATATAAGCGTCTTCAAGCGGGTTGAAGTTGTTGTCCACATGCTCCACAATGGGTTCTGCCATACGCTTCAAACCGTAGAGCATCTGCGAAACGTTGTTGCAACTGAGGTGGAACCAAGTGTTCTTTTCTACCGCCTGGAGTTGACTGATCTTACGCATACCCAAAATCTCCTTACGCTTGTAGCGCTTCCAGAGGGCACGGGTTTCTTCAAGGCGTGTCTGGGCTTCGCGCAAGCGGCGCACATCTTCATTTACCAAACCTGAGATTACTTGTGAGTAAATGCCGAGTACGGAAGTGATAATCTCGTTGTGCGTGTTTGTAACATGCTGACGGAGCATACCCCAGCACTGTTGCTTGTCTTGACAGCGCACCAATTGGCGGAAGAGTGTATCGACATTCTCGCTTTCCTGCTGCTTCTGCTTAAACTTGCGGTTGTTGTTGATGAGCACAAAGGCAATAACACCCACGACGCACACCATGGCGATGATGCCACCGAAGTAGTTCAAACTGGCAATGATAAGGCTGAGAATAAACGCCGCACCTGCTGTGATAAACCAACCACCGACTACGGTAATTACGCCCGTGATGCGATAAACTGCTGTTTCACGGCCCCAAGCACGGTCGGCAAGACTTGTACCCATTGCTACCATGAAGGCTACATAGGTTGTAGAGAGGGGCAACTTAAGACTTGTACCAATTACAATCAAGAGACCCGCCAACACGAGGTTTACGCTGGCGCGCACAAGGTCAAACGCCATGCCTTCGTCGAGAATTGCTTCTTCCGTATTGAAGCGACTGTTGATCCAATCAGTAACCTTCTTGGGTACATAATGACTTACGAACGCCGTAGAAGTGAGGACGCTGCGCACGGTCTTACGGGCGAGTTTTGAACTTGAGAATACTTCTTCACCATCGTCCTGGCGGCTCAAATTGTTAGTATTCTCAATCACACGACGCGCCTTCTTTGAGGTCATAATAGCAACAGTCATAATCACACCTGCTGCCACCAAGAACCAAGGTTTAGCGCCCACGAAGAAAGGTTGCGTAGAGGGTCCCGCAAGGGCATCCATTTCAAATGTTGCAGGGTCGGGATAACCCGCGTCTGCCCACATCAAAACAGATTCAAGACCTGCGAGAGGCACCCCGATAAAGTTCACCAAGTCATTACCTGCAAACGCCATGGCAAGGGCGAATGTACCGAAGAGCACAATGAGTTTGAAGATATTCACCTTACAGAGGTGGAGTATTTCTACCAACACGGTGAACACTACGAAGCACACACCAAGGATTACGAGTTTGTGCTCGTCCATATAGGCAGGCGTCCATTCGGGATTGATAGAGATGAGAAGCGTTGAGTTCTTCAAACCGCTCACGAGGAGGAAGTAGAAAATTGAAGTGATACTTGCACCACCGAATACGGCAATACCCCACTTCAAATTCTTTTTATAATTGAAGGTGAAGACTACGCGGGAAATCCACATCACTATCAAACCGATGACAAAGGCAATAGCCACGCTGAGGAAGATACTGATAATCACCGTCAAAGCCTTGTCGGTATTGATAAGGTCACCGTACGACATGCCGTCGCCAATGATCTTTGTCAATGCCAGTGCTGTAGTTGCCCCGAAGAGTCCGAACACCATGGACACCGTAGTTGAAGTGGGAAGTCCGAGGGTGTTAAAGATGTCCATGAGTATGACATCCGTTGCCGAAACTGCGAGGAAGACGCACATCACATCCGCCAAGTAATAATGTTGCGGTTGCATAATCCCGTGTCGAGCAATGTCCATCATACCACTTGATGTTGTGGCGCCGACAAAGATACCTACAGCGGCTACAAGTAGTGCGGTCTTAAACTTCGCTACTCGCGCCCCAACGGCGGGACTCATAAAGTTTACAGCGTCATTGGCCACACCGATTGACAAATCAAATGTTGCCAAGAGGAAGAGGAACGCTAAGATTCCAAAATAGAAAAATTGGTCCATAAGTATGGAGGGTTAAAAATTAAATAGTCATGGATTGCAAAGATAATTGGAAATTCCGAATTGGTTAAATAAATTTTAACAAAATGAACCCAAGTGCTTCGTTTTACTGCCACTCATATAATTATTTAATACAATGCCGTTTGCATTAAAAAGGATTTTGTACCTTTGCAGGAAATACTATAATTTGGATATGAAGAAAATTACACTTTCACTCCTCCTTACGCTCTTCGTTGCGCAACTGGCAATAGCAACTCCCCCACTTCGTCGCACCTTTACGCACAAGCAAAGCAACGGCGAGTTACTTACTGTGAGCAAACACGGTAATGGGCACTTCGTGATGTACACCCTTGAGAACGGCATGCCCCTTTTGGCAAATGACAAGGGCGACCTCTGCTATGTTATTGAGCAGGACGGTCGCGCAGTAGCATCGTCTACGCTTGCCTCTGCCTCTAAAGTTGTGGCAAAGTCTGGTGCGTTCATAACTTCTTCAGCAGAAGTTGCTGAATTATTGAGCGCCACGTTTACACCTGTCACTGAAAAGCAAACGCGTAATGCTGCTGCCACTAACGCTAACGGACTTGGCACGTACGGTGTCTCGGCAAATGGTAGTGTGAAGTCAGTTGGCGCGCCCACTATCCCCGTAATCATGGTGGAATTTAAGGATAAGAAATTTACTGAGGGTACAACTCCCCAAAAACTCACACGCCTCTTTAACGAAAAGGGATATGCCGATGAGATAAACACGGTGGGCAGCGTGAAAGACTTTTACGAAGCGCAGTCGTTCGGACTCTTTGTGCCCTCGTTCGACGTAGTGGCGTCTGTAACCTTAGACAATGGCTACGCTTACTATGGCAAAAACGCCTCTAACGGAAGCATTGATGCGAAGCGCCGTGACTTGGTGAAGGAAGCTATTCAGAAGGCGACCGACGCGGGAGTTGATTTCAGCAAGTATTTAACCAACGGCGAAGTGCCCCTTGTGAGCATCTACTATGCTGGTCCTGGTGAGCACTCTGCCTTTGAAAAGGGATGTGAAGACTACCTCTGGGCGCACTATTCTACGTTGAGCAACACAACTATCGGGGGCGTTAAATTCAAGTCATACTTCGTTGGTAATGAACTCTTTCAGTACTACTACGATGACGAAGGGAAACCCTCTGTAGATAATGAAGGGTTCCCCGTTCCGACTTCTGCTCAGATTGACGGCATTGGCATTTTTTGCCATGAGTTCAGCCACGCACTCGGGCTCCCCGACTTTTATTATACAGGAACGGATAGTCGCCTTGCCGAAGAACTTTTGACAATGGACTTATGGTCAATCATGGACTACGGGCAATACGCCTACGACGGCTATGCTCCTGTGTCCTACACGGCCTATGAGCGCAGCTTCCTCGGGTGGATAGATGTCACCGAACTCACTGAGGACATGAAGGGTGAAGTTAATCTCCACTGCATTGACGCTGAGACTGATACGCCCAAGGCATACATGATTAAGAACCCAGCTAATGAGGCAGAATATTACCTTCTTGAGAATCGCCAGCCCTCGACTTGGCACCCCAAATTCTTGGGCACAGGCATGCTCGTGCTTCATGTCAACTACAGTTCCTCAGCGTGGAAAAACAATGGTCCGAACAATTCAGAAACTCGCCCAGGAATGAGCTACGTACCTGCTGACAATCTCAAGCAAAACTATGGTACGAAGAAGGGATGGAACGACTACAAGGGCGACCTCTATCCCGGTATTGCTCAGAACTTTAACCTCACCTCTACGTCCATTCCCGCTACAACACTCTATACTGGCGGCATGTTAGAAAAGCCTATCTATGACATTTCTGAAGAAGACGGCGTGATTACATTCTATTACCTTCAGGACAAGGAGACTACAGCGATTAACGCTCCTACTATTACCGTCACTCCCAAGCAAGCTGTTTACGATCTCAGCGGTCGCCGCATTGCGCAACCCACTCAGGGCGGCATCTACATCCAAAACGGCAAGAAGGTGGTGGTGAAGTAAAGCGCCACACCTTATACACAATAAGATGCACATCTACCTTCGGGCGGTGTGCATCTTATTTTTTTAGAATAACATAACTGTTTACCCAATATAAATTATTGAGTCATACCCCTCTGAGGGGGGATGTTGATGAGTTCTTGGATAAACAGTTATCTTATTGTCTTATTTTCGGGTGGCAGGATTACAAAACCAATTCTTTCTCCTACTACCTGCCCCACCCCCAAATGTAACAATTTTTCGCACAACTCGCTCCCATCCCCTCACCTGCCCTAAAAATCGGGATTTGCATTTCGCTCAAAAATGTATTATCTTTGCATAGCAGAAAGGGAGGCATTATCCACACGGGTAATGCCTCTTTTTTATCTGCTTGATTGTCAGTAAAATATAAACCACATTTTTCGCCGAAAACATCGGACTTAGTGAAAACTATTAGTAACCTTTTTCAAATTATCTTACTAACAATTTCAAAAAGGTTACTTGTAATTTTTTCTGCGTGAGATGTGCGCGTTAATTTTTCTTAAATAAAGTTAAACTTTTTAGGGTTAATGTCTAAAGACAATAGTCTAAAGTTTTGAATTTTTGGTCTGAGATTTTAATTTTCTCAAGCAAAGACCAACGCGCCTCAAAATACGCAAGCCATGCCCCATTATATCCACTTTTCTAACGATTTCGGGGTGCAAAAATGAGTTAAACGTTTGATTTTCAGCAGCGACTAATTTATCATCAAAGTTGGGCAAATAGAAAAGCAACGACACAGCGGTCTCCCCAGTTGGGAGCGCCCCTGCATCGTTGCTTTTTTCTGTAGGAACTAACTCCCTACACTACATAAACGCGCTTCACGCGCTCACTCACTGAGGTCAGCACCTCATAGGGTATCGTTTCGAGCCACGTAGCCAACTGAGCGACGGGAAGGTTATCGCCAAAGATTTCCACACTATCGCCCTCGTTGCAAGGGATGTCGGTCACGTCAATCATACATACGTCCATGCAGATATTCCCAACGTAAGGCGCGGGTTGACCGTTGACCAAGCAGTAACCACGACCGTTTCCGAGGCGGCGGTTTAAGCCATCGGCATAACCAATAGGCAAGGCGGCGATGCGAGAAGGGCGATTCAACACACCGCGACGGCTATACCCCACCGTGGTAGTAGCCTCCACCTCACGGATTTGGAGAATCGTCGTTTTAAGCGCCGCCACATTATAAATAGTGCGGTTGTCAACGGGAGAAATGCCGTAAAGCCCAAGTCCCAAACGCACCATGTCGAGATGATATTGGGGGAAGCGTTCTATGCCTGCGCTGTTGCAGATGTGGCGCAAGACCTTGTGCGGGAAAGCCGCCTGCAAGCGGCGACTGGCAGTATCAAACGCCTCAAACTGCTGCTGTGTGTAAGCATCAAAGTCCACACAGTCGGTTCCCGCGAAGTGAGAGAACACGGAGCGGGGCAGCAGCGCCGTCTGACGACTCATGCGCGCAATCAAACGCTCCATATCATGCTCAGGATGGAAGCCCAAGCGCGTCATACCTGTATCCAACTTAATATGCACGGGGAAGTTCGTGATACCTTCTCGCTCGGCGGCGTGAATGAGCGCCTCAAGCAAACCAAAACTATACACCTCGGGCTCCAGGCGGTGGGCAAAGAGCGTAGCAAAGGAGTTCATCTCGGGATTCATCACGATGATGTTGCCCGTAATTCCCGCATTGCGGAGTTCTACTCCCTCGTCCGCCACAGCAACTGCCAAATAATCCACGCCACGCTCCTGCAGCGTCTTCGCAATCTCCACAGCGCCCGAACCGTATGCCGAAGCCTTGATCATGCACACCATCTTCGTGCCGGGCGTCAAGAGCGAGCGGTAATAATTTAAGTTTTGCGCCACCGCCTCAAGGTTTACCTCGAGTGTCGTTTCGTGAACCTTCTGCGAAAGTGCCTCCGCCAAGCGTTCAAAACCCGCACGGCGCGAACCCTTAAGCAGCACCACATCGGCGTTCAATTCCGAGAGCGCACCACTTTCCATCAGCGCTTCTACCGAAGTGAAGAAGCGTTTCGGTTGAGAGAAACAGGCGTGCGCGGCAGCAATTTCCGCACCCACACCTATTATATAATCAACCCCACGACTCGCCACCATCTGCGCCACACGCTCATAGAGTTCACGGGGCGGCACTCCCGTCTGCTCCATGTCGCTTAAAATGAGCACCCGACGCTGTGCCGCCGTTTGCGCAAAGCGACGCGCAGCAAAGTCAAGGGCGATGTCGAGCGAATTTATATCGGAGTTGTAACAGTCGTTGATAATCATGCAACCACGTACGCCCTGCTTCACTTCAAGGCGCATCGCAACGGGTTCGAGTGCCGCCATTCCTTGAGCAATATCACTTGCCGAAAGTCCCAGCAGCAGGCAAGCGCAAAGACTATGGAGGGCATTTTGAAGCGAAGCGGCATCAATAAAGGGAAGGTCAAATGCGTGCGTTGCGCCCTCAAAGGTATATGTAACACGAGTGGCATGCGCGCTCACCTGCTCGGCACTTACCTGCACGGCAGCCTCACTGCGCCCCTCAAGTGTCCACGAAATGCGACGTCCCTTGAAACCTACAGCCTCCACACCGCCTGCCACAATAGCATCGTCGGCACAATAAATCAGCACTTCGGCATCTTGGAAGAGCGCCATCTTTTCCAAGCACTTTTCCTCCTTCGTCTCAAAATTCTCCTGGTGCGCCTCGCCAATATTGGTCATAATCCCGATGGTGGGTTGCACTATGGCGCGCAACGCCTGCATCTCGCCCACTTGAGAAATTCCCGCTTCGAAAATACCAACTTCGGTTTGCGGTGTCAAGAGCCACACGGAGAGGGGCACACCTATCTGCGAGTTGTACGAGCGTGGTGAACGCGTCACGCGACGGTGGGGCGCCAGGAGTTGGTAAAGCCATTCCTTAACCACCGTCTTACCGTTAGACCCCGTAATGCCAATAATGGGGAGTTGCAATTCCTCGCGATGGCGCTCTGAAAGGCGTTGCAGTGCCTTAAGCGGACTCACCGTGAGCAGAAAAACGGCGTCGGGGAAGAGGCGCTCAGCATCGGCGGGCACTTGCCCAACAACGAAACCGCGCACACCCCTGCGGTACAAGTCTGCCACATAGCGGTGGCCGTCGCCACTACGCGTGCGGAGCGCAAAAAACAAGGTAGTTTCGGGGAAGGCCAACGAACGACTGTCCGTCAGCAACCAATCGACCTGTCGGTCGGATGTATTTCCAAATATGCGCGCACCGATAAGGGTGGCTACTTTTTCGAGCGTCATGACGTTAAGGATTGCAGAATTGGGGTGAATTGCGTGCGGATTTTCGTGAGATATTCACCTCCGAAAAAGGGATTTTTATAGGTGCGGAATAGGGGTGCTGAAAACTAAACCTATTTCCGTAAAAAATTATTAGTAACCTAAGAAAAATTATTAGTAATGTAATTTAAAAAAGGTTACTAATAATTTTCGCCATTTTAGGAGTACTTATAGTTTTCTAATTATCAAGCAATAATAATTTGAGCTTTTCGCGCCGCTCCAATGCTTTCTTGAGGAACGCTTTGTGCGCCTCCGAATCGGGGTTTAGAGGGCGATGTGCGAGGTCGCGCTCCGTGCGTTCCCACTCTTGAGAAAACTTCACCGCCTCGGGCGTGAATGCCCATGAAGTGAAGCGTTGCCAAATGTAGGTTACCGCCTGTTCCGAGGGATGAAGCATGTCTTCGGCGTAGAAGCGGTAGTCGCGAAGTTCATCGAGCAGGATTTCGTAGGCGGGGAAGTAATAAACTTCGGGTATGTCGCACCCCGTTAAACTTTCACCTTTCACCTTTAATCTTTCCCCCTCCACCAACTGCTCCACAGCAAGCAGTAGCGTTGCCTTCGCGCGTTGGTTCTCCACCATACCATACTTGGCGTAGCGGTAGGGACTCACGGTGAAAATGACCTGCAACTGCGGGTTCGCTTCGTGAAGGCGCCCTAAAAGCTTGCGCCAGCGTTCCACAATTTCACCGACCGAAAGGGCGCACTCTTTGAACTCCGCAGCAGGTTGCTTATGGCAATTCCCCACTACCCTGCCCTCGTGTTCGTACACGCGGTTGGTGCCAAAAGTAAAGCACACCACATCCGCCTGCAAGAGCATTTCGCGTGCCGCCGTGAAGCGTTCTTCCACCCGTCCCAGACAAGTGTCTTTATCAAGTGCAGAAAATTCTGTAGCGTGCAGCCAACTGTGCCACATCTCATCGCGCCCGTAGAACAGCCAATCCTCCCGCACTTCACCATCCAGCAAGGCATCCACCGCAAGCGCAATGCTCTCGGGATTGTAAAGCACACCGAAGGGGTTTACCTCCGTGCGCAACCCTGCCCCTCGGAGGCGAGCGCCGATATGCGTGGCGAAGCACGAACCGAGCAGCACCAGGCGCGACTGCGGAGCAATCTGCACCCTGCGCTCGGGCAATGCAACAGGAGTCATTAAGGGCATTATCATTCTTACAACGTATTGGTTGGGGAATATTCTATCCTGCAAATTTATAAAATTCGGTGATACCTCCTTTAATATAAAGGGGATATTTTCACATCTGTTCTTGAGATATTTTTAAGTAATGAAAACGGATTTCCAAGAGATGGATTTTGAATTTCGTTACTTGTGAATAATTCCACCTAAAATTTCTGCCAAAATCCCTGAAACATTCGTCGTTTTTACGTCAAAATTTTATAAATTTGCAAGGAGCAAATTCGTATTTTCTCACTTGAAAATCATCAAATAAAAATTATACCATCCACACACTATGGACAAAGCAAAAATTAAGTTGTTGTTCCGCTGGACAACGGTGGGCATTATCGGCATTGGACTCGTTTTTATGGCTTACAATGCCTTTGTGCCTCAGGAAAATGCCGACTTGAAGGCGGCGCCTGCCGGAAAGGCGCGCAATCAGGCGTTGCAAGTGCGCACGCAAGTGATGCAACCGCGAAAGTTGACGGACGCGATGACGATTTCTGGGTCGCTCCTGCCCAATGAAGAGGTAAATCTTTCGTTTGAAACTTCGGGGAAGATTACCGACATCTATTTCAACGAAGGACAGCGCGCACAAAAGGGACAACTTCTGGCAAAACTTAACGACGCTACGTTGCAAGCCAACTTGCGTCGCCTACAAGCGCAGCAACAATTGACGGAAGACCGCTTGCGTCGCCAACGCATTCTGCTTGAGAAGGAGGCGGTGAGTAAGGAAGCCTTCCAGGAAGCTGAAGCGGCATTGCTTTCGCTCCGTGCTGAGATAGAACAGGTGCAGGCGCAAATAGCGCAGACAGAATTGCGCGCTCCCTTTGACGGCACAATTGGTTTGCGTAAAGTCAGTGTGGGGAAATATGTGAGTCCCTCGGAGGCAATTGCGGCGCTGACGGCTACGGATGTGCTGAAGATTGAGTTTGCCGTACCCGAACGCTATGCGGGCAACCTTCATGCGGGAGACACTTTGAGTTTCGTCGTTGAAGGTGACCTTGAAAAGCGTTTTGCTACGATTTATGCCACAGACTCTCGTGTAAATACCGACACGCGCACCTACACAGTTCGTGCGCTTTATAACAATGCGAGTCGCGCGCTCATGTCTGGACGCTATGTGCAGGTGACGCTCACTACGCAGCACTTTAACAATACACTTGCCGTGCCCTCGGAAGCAATCATCTCTGAAATGGGTATTGACAAGGTGTTCCTCTACCGCAATGGTACGGCGCAACCCGTAGAAATCAAGAAGGGTTTGCGTACGGACAAAGAAGTGCAGATTATCTCGGGCCTTGAAGTGGGCGACACCGTGATTACCAGTGGCACAATGCAGTTGCGCATGGGTATGAAGGTGGAAATCATAAAATAAATTAAGGTTAAAGGTCGCTACGCTTATAGGTTTTAGGTTGTGAGAACTGTGCAGTGCGAATGCCCCTCATAACCTTAAAACCTTTAACCTCTAAACCTCAAAAACATGAACATTTCCGAATTAAGTATACGCCGCCCAGTGCTTGCCACGGTGCTCACACTCATTATTTTGCTGTTTGGTGCCGTGGGTTATGTGTCGCTTGGGGTGCGCGAATTTCCCTCTGTGGACAATCCAATAATTTCTGTGACTTGCTCCTATCCGGGTGCAAACGCAGAAGTTATTGAAAATCAGATTACGGAACCCCTTGAGCAGAACATCAACGGGATTCCAGGCATCCGCTCGCTCACAAGTGTGAGTCAGCAGGGTATGAGCCGCATTACGGTGGAATTTGAACTCACCGTGGACCTTGAAACTGCGGCAAACGACGTGCGCGACAAGGTTTCGCGTGCACAGCGCAAGTTGCCCAACGACTGCGACCCTCCCACCATTTCAAAGGCCGACGCCGACGCTTCGCCCATCCTCATGGTGGCGCTTCAGAGCGACAAGCGTTCGCTACTCGAACTCTCTGAAATTGCCGACCTCACCGTGAAGGAGCAACTCCAAACCATCCACGAAGTAAGTAGCGTGGAAATTTGGGGTGAGAAGCGCTATTGCATGCGCCTTTGGCTTGACCCTGTGAAAATGGCAGGGTATGCCATCACGCCGATGGACATCAAGAGTGCCCTTGACCGTGAAAATGTGGAACTCCCCTCGGGTTCTATTGAAGGCGACAAGATGGAACTTGAAATCCGTACACTCGGACAGCTCCACACTACGGAGGAATTTAACAACCTCGTAATTAAGGAAGACGCAGGTCGCCTTGTGCGCTTCTCGGATGTGGGGATTGCAGAAATTGGTCCGCGCGACTTGAAGAGCTACATGAAGATGAATGGCGTGCCCATGGTCAGCGTGGTCGTTATTCCCCAACCTGGTGCAAACCACATCAACATTGCCGACAATGTGTATGAGCGCATGGAGCAAATGAAGAAAGACTTGCCCGAAGATGTCAAGTTTGACTACGGTTTTGACAACACGCGCTTCATCCGTGCCTCCATTGCGGAAGTAGAAACAACTATTTACGAAGCCTTCATCCTCGTAATTCTCATCATCTTCCTCTTCTTGCGCGACTGGCGCGTAACCTTGATACCCTGTATCGTGATTCCCGTATCGCTCATCGGTACCTTCTTCATCATGTACCTCTGCGACTTCTCCATCAATGTGCTTTCGATGTTGGCGGTAGTGCTTGCCGTAGGGCTTGTGGTGGACGACGCAATTGTGATGACCGAGAATGTCTATAACCGTATTGAGAAGGGAATGCGCCCCTTTGAGGCGGGTATTGAAGGGGCGAAGGAAATTTTCTTTGCTATCATCTCTACCTCAATTACCCTGCTTGCCGTGTTCTTCCCCATCGTATTTATGGAGGGAACAACGGGAAGATTGTTCCGCGAATTCAGTTTCGTAATCGCAGGTGCCGTAATCATCAGTACCTTCGTGGCATTGACGCTTACACCGATGCTTGCCACAAAATTATTGAAGCGCCGCGAGCAACACAATTGGTTGTACCGCAAGACGGAACCCTTCTTCGAAGGCCTCAACAACCTTTATTTGCGCACGCTCAACTCCTTCCTCTACCGCCGTTACCTTGCCATCGCCATTATGGTGGCAGCATTCGGCACCGCCATTTACTTGTGGAACACGACTCCCTCTGAAATGGCGCCACTTGAAGACCGTTCTTCAATTACAGTGCGCACCAGCGGACCTGAAGGCGTGACCTATGAGTTTATGCGCGACTATACGGAAGATGTACGCGCCCTTGTCGACAGCATTGTGCCCGACGCCAAGTTTGTGACGGCACGCGTTTCCAGCGGTGGGGGCAACCTTCAAATTACCCTTAAGGACCTTGCCGACCGCGACTATACACAGATGCAAGTAGCCGACAAACTTTCGCGTGCCGTACGCAGCAAGACCGACGCTCGTGCTTTCGTACAGCAGCAGAGTACCTTTGGCGGACGCCGAAGTCGTATGCCTATTCAGTACGTGCTTCAAGCGCAGAGCATTGAGAAGTTGGAAGAAGTGTTGCCCAAGTTTATGACGAAGGTAACCGAAAATCCTGCCTTCCAAATGTCGGATGTGGACCTTAAGTTCTCAAAGCCTGAATTGCAACTCAGTGTGAACCGCGAAAAGGCAAATATGCTTGGCGTGAACACCAAGGATGTGGCGCAGACACTCCAATACGGATTGAGCGGTCAGCGTATGGGTTACCTTTATATGAACGGTAAGCAATACGATATCGTAGGTGAAATCAACCGTCAGCAGCGCAATACTCCCGAAGCCCTGCGCGCCATTTACATGCGCAACGGAGCGGGGAAAATGATTCAGATGGAAAACCTCGTGGACCTCAAGGAGAGCATTGCTCCTCCGAAACTCTACCGCTACAACCGCTTTGCTTCGGCAACGGTTTCGGCAGCGTTGGCAGAGGGTTACACGATTGGTCAAGGCCTTGACGAAATGGATAAGATTGCAGCCGAAGTGCTCGACGACACCTTCCGCACAGCGCTCTCGGGCGACTCGAAGGAATACCGCGAAAGTAGTTCGTCATTGCTCTTCGCCTTCGGTCTTGCCATCTTGCTTATCTACTTGATTTTGGCAGCGCAGTTTGAAAGTTTCCGCGACCCCTTCATCATCATGCTCACCGTACCCTTGGCGGTATTCGGCGCTCTCGTCTTCATGTATTTCGGAGACCAGACAATGAATATCTTCTCGCAAATCGGTATCATCATGTTGATTGGTCTTGTGGCGAAAAACGGTATCCTTATCGTGGAATTCTCCAATCAGAAACTTGAGGCTGGCGAACCCCTCCACGAAGCCATCCGCAGCGCCTGCGTGCAGCGTCTACGCCCCATCTTGATGACGGCAGCATCTACCATTCTCGGTCTTCTCCCCCTCGTTTATGCCAACGGAGAAGGTTCTGCCGGACGCGTAGCCATGGGTACGGCGGTAGTGGGCGGTATGCTCATTTCTACCTTCCTCACAATGTATGTAGTGCCTGCCATCTACTTATTTATTAAGAAAAGGTCATAAGGTATAAGGTTAGAAGGGTGCAAGGACTGTGCAGTCCGAATGGCACCCTCATAACCTAAAAACCTTTCACCTCATAACCTAAACTAAAAATGCCTCGTCTTATCAACATACTCCCCCTCGCCCTCGCGACACTCACCGCCACGGCGCAACCACAGACGGACAGCCTGACGCTCTCCCTGCGCCAATGCCTTAACCGTGGGTTGAAGCACAATTACGAGCTTCAGATTGTGCGCCTTGACCAGCAGGTGGCGGAAAACAATGCAACCCTTGCAAATGCGGGGGCATTGCCTACCGTCAACGCTACGGCTGGATATACAGGAGATCTCTCCTCTACAAAAACCAAACAAGGCGGTGTAACCTCTACGAACACCAATCAATTGGCACACACAGCGCGAGCGCAGATAAATGCCGACTGGACGCTCTTTGATGGGTTTAAAATCCAGACAAATTACAAGCGCCTCAAGGAACTTCAGCGCAAGAGCGAAGTGCAAACGCGCATTGCTATTGAAGATTTTGTGGCTGAAGGCGCTACGGCGTATTTCAATGTGGTGCGCCAACGCCTGCGCATGAAAAACCTCCGCGAGTCGCTCGAACTTTCGCGTGAGCGTCTGCGCATTGTAAGTGAGCGCTACAAATTAGGTAGTGCTTCGCGCCTCGACCTTCGCAGTGCTGAGGTTGACTTCAACGCCGATAGCGCACAGGTGCTCTCACAGCATGAATCGCTCATCACTTCTTATGTCGACCTTCAGGAACTCATGGGTTCGGCAGCGCAATTCTCCGACGGCTACGGCTTTTACATCATCAACCCCACCGACACGGCAATCTCCCTACTCTCAGCCATCAGCATCGACACGCTTGAACAGGCCATGCTTCGCTCTAATGCGCGCCTCATTGCGGCTGCCTCTACGGAGCGCCTCTCTGAGTTGGATTACAAAGCCGTGCAGAGCCGTGATTTCCCCTATGTAAAGTTGGCGGCAAACTATGGTTATACGTACAACAACCAACCTCAAACGCCCTCTTTGCAGCGTCACCAATGGGGAGGTCAGATTGGCGTGACCGTAGGTATGAAAATCTTTGACGGACAGCGCAAGCGCGAGCGACAGAATGCCTTAGTAGCAATCGAGCAAGCACGCCTCGCCACGGCAGACCTTGAACTCACCCTCCGCGCACAGTTGGAGCGCCTTTGGAAGTCGTATATCAACAACCACCAGCTCCTCGGACTTGCACAAGAAAACCTCCGCGCTGCAGAAGAGCAATACGAAGCAGCACAAGAGCGCTTCATGCTCGGTGACCTCTCGGGTATCGAAATGCGCCAAGCCGAACAAAACCTGCTCAGCGCCCGCGAGCGCCTACTCGACGCACAATACAGCACAAAGATTTGCGAAATCTCGCTCCTGCAGATTAGTGGACAGGTGATGAACCGCCTCTTTGCGTAAAAAGCACTTTCTATAAACATATAATAAGCTGAACTTCCAATTGGAAATTCAGCTTATTTTTTGTTGCTCTGAATAAATCCACAAACTCTTTGTATCCAAAGGTTAATCACCAATCTTTACCCAACTCCCCATTCTAACATTTCTATTTGCGCAATTTTTCTAAAAAGCAAGCCACTATTGATTTTCAGGCGGTTGACTCATTTTTGCCCCCTGAAATCGTTAGAAACGTTGATATAATGGGTCATAGTTTGCGTATTTTGAGGCGCGTTGGTCTTTGTTTGAGAAAATTAAAATCTCAGACCAAAAATTCAAAACTTTAGACTATTGTCTTTAGACTTTTGCCCTAAAAAGTTTAACTTTATTTAAGAAAAATTAACACACACATCTCACGCAGAAAAATCTACAAGTAACCTTTTTGAAATTGTTAGTAACCTAATTTGAAAAAGGTTACTAATAGTTTTAACAAAGTCCCGTGTATTCAGCAAAAACTATGATTTGTATTTTACTGACAATCAAGAGAATATAAAAGAGGCATTACCCGTGTGGATAATGCCTCCCTTTCTGCTATGCAAAGATAATACATTTTTGAGCGAAATGCAAATCCCAATTTTTAGGTCGGGCGTGGAGAGCGGCACAAGTTGTGCGAAAAATTGTTACATTTTTGGGTAACCCATTTAGCGTAAAATAAGGGTTTACGCTTAAGGTTTTTCGGTTACCTCCACAACCTCTGCCTCAACGATTTCTGTTTGTTGCTCGGGAGCAACTGTTTCATGCTGCGCCTCCTGCTCTTCCATCATGCGCACCTTGCGGTTAAAGTATGCCACACGCATGAGCGTAAGCAGTTCGACTACGCCATAAAGGATTGCAGCATAGCCAATGAAGAGGAAGGGGAGCGTAGCCGTTTCCATTGGATAGAGCAGGATGTAAAGGCCTACAACAAAGACGGTTACAGGGAAGAGGTAATACACCGCACTGCTCTTCATTCCCTTGCGGCGCATCATTACGAGTTGCGTAATTTGCATGCCTCCGCCCAAGAGTAACAACGCAGCAAGCAGGTAAAGCAGAATGCTGATGAAGAAGTCGGGGATGAGCAGCAACACTACGCCCATCAACACGCTTCCGCCTCCCGTAACAAGGGGAAGTACAGGAATAGTCTGCCCCTCCTCACGTTTCGCCATTCCGCTGAATGCCGTAACCAATCCGGGTATGATAAACAACACACCAAGGGCTTGAACGATGTATCGAAGCGCTACATCGGCATATCCTACAAGGGCAATGCCAATGCCCAGCACGATGAGGGCACGAAGGAAAGAATTTTGAAGCATAGTTAAAAAATTTATAAAGAAGGGATGAGAAAGGAGAAAGCCCATGCGGGATTTACGCAAAAGAGAAACCTAATCCGGATTAACTTTCTCCTTTATCATTTTTCCGTTCTCATTTACTTAATCACTTCCGCCAACTTCTCCGCCAACTGATGTGCGCGAAGACCTGAAGCAACGACCTTGCCGTCGGGCCCGAAAAGGATGGTGGCTGGAATAGAGTTGATGCCGTAAATTGCAGCACCCTCGCAGTTCCAACCCTTGAGGTCAGAGATGTGGTGCCAAGGGAGTTCCATCTTCTTAATCGCACCCGTCCACGCCTTCTTATTATTGTCGAGCGACACGCCTACGATATCAAAACCCTTGTCCTTATACTGTTCATAAATCTTCTTCACTTCGGGCATTTCCTGACGGCAGGGACCGCACCAACTTGCCCAGAAGTCAACGAGCACATACTTGCCCTTGCCCACAAATTCGGTCAAGTGGCGCTCTACGCCCGTTGTGTCTGCCATAACGAAGTCAACGACCTCAGCACCCTCCTTCTGGAGTGTCCAACCCTTGATGGCCATTGTCAAACGATGGAGCAACGACACCTGGAAATAAGCAGGCTGCTTTTCCGAAAGGTCTACGAGGACATCATTTCCGAGGTATGTACCAAAAAGTCCGAGGTAAAGTGCGGGGTATTTCATCTGCATGTTTTCTTCACACATCTGCTTCATGCCACCAACCACTTGCGCCATTGCAGAGTCGTATTTCGCAGAAAGTTCACGCATCTTTTCTTCCGTAGCAGTACCCTCACGACGCAAGTTCTGTGCCTGTTGCTGAAGGCCCCTCAAAGTATTCACGGGAGTTTCTAATTTAGTAGACCAAGCCGTAAGACCGTCGTTTTCGGGAGTGCCGGTGGCAGTTCCCTGTGCCAAATCAATCGTCACGTTTCCATCAAGAATAACGTAAAGGCTACGAGCACTTTCTGCACTCACTTGACCAAAGATTTTTCCTTCAGCATTGCCTTTAAAACTAAACTTGCCATCTGCCACAAAAGTTGAGTCAACCTGCTGTGACTCGAAATTGCGCAAAAACACCTTGAGCACACCGCGGGGCGCTGTACCCTTGATTTCATACTGCTGCGCAGAAACGGCGGTGCAACCCACTGCTGCGAGCAAGGTAAAGAGGATTTTTTTCATATTCATCATGAGTTTATTTAGTTTCTCCCGGCAAAGGTAGCACATTTTGAGAAGTTACGAGTAAAGAATTGGAAAAGGTTGGCAGAGGGGTAGAAAAATTGTATTTTTTAAGACTCCCCACCGCCATTTTCTGCCTCGCGGAGAGGGATACGTCTGCCTGCTGAAAAACTAAACCTATTGTAGTGAAAATTATTAGTAACCTAATTTAAATTGTTAGTAATGAAGTTTAAAAAAGGTTACTAATAATTTCTGCCGTAAAAACACTAGCCCCTTGCCCCAGTATTTGTGGAGGCAGAAAGTGCATTTTTTAGGGCACAGCAGGCGTACTCTCGCACAAATTTTGTAAATTTGCCAAGTTAATCAGTATAAGTTTGAATCTATGGAATCAGGAAAGAGTGTTGTAATCATTCCTACCTACAACGAAAAAGAAAATATCGAGGCTATCATCCGTGCGGTGATGGCGCTTGAGGATAACTTTGACATCCTTGTCATTGAGGACGGTTCGCCCGACGGCACTGCCGACATCGTAAAGCGACTTATGGCGGGCGACTTCAAGGGCCGCCTCCACATCATTGAGCGCACGGGTAAGTTAGGCCTCGGCACGGCTTACATTACCGGTTTTAAGTGGGCGATTGAGCAGAAGTACGACTTCGTATTTGAGATGGACGCCGACTTCAGTCACGACCCCAAGGATGTGCCCCGCCTTCTCAAGGAAGTGCGCGACAATGGTTACGACGTAGCTATCGGTTCGCGATACATCACTGGTGTAAATGTGGTGAACTGGCCTATGGGACGCGTGCTCATGAGTTACTACGCTTCTAAGTACGTGCAACTCGTTACGGGCATTCCTGTCAACGACACTACGGCAGGTTTCAAGTGCTACCGTCGTCAGGTGCTTGAAACTATCGACCTTGATGCCATCCGCTTTAAGGGTTATGCCTTCCAGATTGAAATGAAGTTTACGGCTTACAAGTTAGGCTTCAAGATTAAGGAAGTACCCGTGATTTTCGTAAACCGCGAACTGGGTACCAGCAAGATGAGCGGCGGCATTTTCAGCGAAGCCCTCTTCGGAGTGATCAAGCTTCGCCTCGCTTCCATGTTCGGAAAGATTAAACCCAAAGCATAATTATTAAAGGAGAAAGGGGAAAGGAGAAAACAGCGGGTGCACTAACACCACCGCATGGTCTTTCTCCTTTTTCATTTCTCCTTTCTCTTTTTAAAATTCACCTACCATGACTACCTTAATCATAAACGCTACCCTCGTCAACGAAGGGCGCACCTTCAGCGGAGCACTGCTGATTGAGGGCGACCGCATTGCTGAAGTTTTTGAAGCAAATGCCCCACTTCCCAAAGTCGACAATATTATCGACGCAACTGGTTGCTACCTGCTTCCGGGCGTTATAGATTGCCATGTTCACTTCCGCGATCCGGGTTTGACACACAAAGCTGATGTTACGAGTGAAAGTCGTGCTGCCATTGCAGGAGGCGTGACCACAGTGTTTGACATGCCCAACACCGTGCCGCAGACAACAACCATGGAGGCTTACGAAGATAAGAATAAGCACTTTGCTGCGCACTGCCTCGCTAACTTTGCCATCTTCTTCGGGGCAACAAACGACAATCTTGAGGATGTCAAAGCGCTTGACCCTCAAACTACTTGCGGCGTGAAGCTCTTCATGGGTTCTTCTACGGGAAATATGCTTGTAGATAAGGAAGCGGCGTTGCGAGAGTTGTTTGCAAACTGCACACTCCCCATCATGACGCACTGCGAAGACACGACCGTCATCACGGAGAATACCCAGCGCCTCAAAGAGCAACTTGGCGGAGAACCTGGGGTAGAATATCATCCCGAAATTCGTTCTGCCGAAGCGTGTTTCAAGTCTACACAATTGGCGGTGAGTCTTGCAAAAGAATATAATGCCCAGCTCCATGTGGCGCACTTAACCACAAAGGAAGAACTCTCACTCATCAATCCTACCGCTCCTAACATCACGGCAGAAGTGTGTATCCCCCACCTCGTCTTTACCGACAAAGATTACGCGACACTCGGTACACGCATCAAGTGTAACCCTGCCGTAAAGGATGAGTCCCACCGCGCAGCCCTTCGCTCGGCATTAACCAACGGTAAAATACACACCGTTGCCACAGACCATGCTCCCCACTTGCTTGAAGAGAAGCAAGGCGGTGCGCTCTCGGCGGTATCGGGCATGCCTATGGTGCAATTCTCGCTTGTGTCTATGTTGGAACTCGTCAACCAGGGTGTGCTTCCCCTTGAGCAACTTGTAGCGCTCATGAGTCATAACCCCGCAGCGCGTTTCTCCCTAAAAGATCGCGGCTACTTACGCAAAGGTTATAAGGCAGACCTTGTTGTGGTGCGCCCCTATGCTCCGTGGACTTTGACAACCGACTGCATCCAAAGCAAGTGCGGTTGGAGTCCGCTTGAAGGGCAGACTTTTGATTGGAAGGTTGAACAAACTTTCTGCAACGGGGCGTTGGTCTACGACAAGGGTGAGATTCTCGAAAATACACCTAAGGGACAGCGCGTTACCTTTGACAGATAACAATGATTGACCGAAGTTATTCTCCCTCCGACTTGCTTCCGCTCATTAATTGGCCTCACTTTCTTTTCGCATGGGGATTTAAGGGCGCTGCCATGAGTTCACAAAAGGCAGAAGACTTGAAAGCGGAGGCGCTCACCGCACTCTCTGAAATGGAGCAGCAGGGGGCGCATACCCAAGCGCGAGCTATGGTGGTGGATGCCGCACGCGAGGGCGACGACCTCCTACTCTACCGCTCCGACACCTCCCTGCGCATCCCCTGTTTACGACAACAGCAGTGCGACAAGGGCAGTGAGGTGTGCCGATGTTTGGCTGATTACTTAGCACCAGTGGGAAAGAACCATCCCATTGGGAATCGCTTGGGCGTTTTTGCCACCGCCACACACGCCCCTCAGTTGGGACAGGAATTGGGAGCATATCAGAAAATGATGCTTCAGACCTTGGCAGACCGCCTTGCCGAAGCCGCCGCTGAAAGGTTACACCATGAGGTATTGCATACGGAGTGGGGAAAACCTTTAACAGAACCGCTCGTGGGCATCCGTCCCGCAGTGGGTTATCCCTCACTGCCCGACATGAGCATAAACTTCTTGCTCGACAATATCTTACACTTCAAGGAACTAAACATTACGCTCACCGAAAGTGGCATGATGATTCCGCACGCGGCGGTCTCAGGTCTTATATTTGCACACCCCAAAGCGGTGTATTTTAATGTAGGATCCGTTTCTGAAGAACAGTTCTTGGATTATGCCCAACGGCGGGACGTGTCTGCCAAATGGTTGCAGAAATTCATACACTACTCCCGGTAAATTCAAACCCACTAACTATGAAAAAGACATTTAAAATATTTCTCACACTTGCGCTTCTCGCTGTGATGAACACCGCTGCTATAGCACAGAATATCCAAATGCACTACGACTTTGGCCGTCACCTTTACGATGAAATGCCTACGCGTCCTGAATTGACTACTACCGTTGAAATGTTCCGCGCAGACAAGTGGGGCAGCACCTTCTTCTTTGTTGATATGGAGTATGCTGACAACGAAGTGAAGTCTGCTTATTGGGAAATAGCCCGTGAATTGAAGTTTTGGGAGGCGCCCGTTTCGCTCCACCTCGAGTATAACGGCGGTCTCAACTACATTAAGGATGCCTACCTCGTAGGTGCTACTTACTGTTGGGACGCAAAGGACTTCAGCAAGGGGTGGACGTTCACTCCTTCGTATAAGTACATCTGCGGAAACTCGGAGCGCCACAACTTCCAGTTGACTACAACATGGTATCTCAACATGCTCGACGGCAAACTCTCATTCACGGGTTTCGCCGACTTCTGGCGCGAGAAGCACACGGATGGTGCGGGCAATTCTCACGACTATACTTTCATCGCTGAACCTCAGTTGTGGCTGAATTTCAACCGCTTTAAGTGGGCAGACAAAGACTTTAATTTGAGTGTGGGTACAGAAGTGGAACTCTCTAACAACTTTGCCCTCTTCAACGGGTTCTACGCCATCCCCACCCTTGCAGTAAAGTGGGAATTCTAATTCTCCGCACAGTTTCAATGATTATTAAGCACACACATTTATCATACTATGAAAAACCTTCTCACCACCCTCTTTGGTTTTGACCCCCAGCAGCACAATGTACGCACCGAAATTCTTGCGGGGGTAACAACCTTCCTCACTATGGCATATATGTTGGCGCTCGTGCCCAACATACTCGGCGTAACGGGCATGGATAAGGGTGCACTCTTCACTACGGTCATTGTCAGTTCCGTGTTTGCCACAATGGTCATGGCATTCTACGCAAAGCTACCCTTCGTGTTAGGCCCGGGCATTGGGTTGTCGTCCTTCTTTGCCTATACCGTGTGCATCACCCTTGGTTACACATGGCAGTTTGCCTTGACCGCCGTGTTTATCGAGGGGCTCATCTTCATACTTCTTACCATCAGCAATCTGCGCGAAAAAATTGTGCGCGCCATTCCTGAAGTTATCCAAAAAGCTATCGGAGCAGGGATTGGGTTGTTCTTAGCATTTCTTGGACTTCAGAATGCCGGCATCGTTGTCAACCACGAATCCACCCTTGTTACCACAGGGAACATCACGGAAGGTTCCGCTTTGCTCGGGCTTATTGGGATAGTTATTACGGGCGTATTGTTGGTATGGAAGATACAAGGAGGTTTTCTCATCGGTATTATTGCGACAACGCTGATTGGCATTCCCCTTGGCGTAACTCAGTTTGAGGGTATTGTTGATACCCCTCCCTCTATCGAACCCATCTTTATGAAGTTTGACTTCGCCCAAGTCTTCACCAAGGAAATGGCAGTCGTGGTGTTCACCTTCTTGTTCATCGACATGTTTGACACTATCGGCACACTCGTTGGGGTTTCCAGAAAAGCAGGACTCATTAAGGACGGAAAAATGGGCAAGATGAAAAAGGCATTTATGGCTGACGCACTCGGAACTACTGCTGGAGCAATACTCGGTAGTTGTACGATCACCACGTTTGTAGAAAGTTCATCTGGCGTAGGCGTGGGCGGACGCACAGGACTTACAGCCTTTACCGCGTCGGTTTGCTTCCTGCTCTCCTTATTCCTTGCTCCCTTCTTCCTTGCAGTTCCTGGTGCAGCAACAGCCCCTGTGCTCGTTCTTGTTGGGGTAATGATGCTCAGCGCGATAAAAGATCTGAATTTTGACGACTATGCCGAAGCAATTCCTGCCTTCATCTGCATACTCTTCATGCCTGCAACATACAGCATCTCTGAGGGTATCGTGTTGAGCGTCATAAGTTATGTGCTCATCAACCTTATCTGTGGCAAGCGGAAAAATGTATCATTGGCAACAATACTCCTGGCTATTGTCTTCATGCTGAAATATATCATGTAAGTTAGGGGATAAGGTTAAAAGGTCTTAAGGTTTTAAGGCAAAGTCCTAAAGACTTTAAAGACCTTTAAGACCCTAAAGACCCTCCCCCACTCAAAACCGAATAACCTCAAACCTCCTCAATGAAACGCCTCGCCTCGCTCGACATACTCCGTGGTTTCGACCTCTTCCTCCTACTCTTCGTAGGGCCAGTAGTTAGTTCGCTCGCCGCCGTCTCTGATGCCGAGTGGACAACCACTTTGGCATACCACTTTGACCATGCCGCGTGGGACGGTCTCCGCATGTGGGACCTCGTCATGCCGCTCTTCATGTTTATGGCGGGTGTGTCGATGCCCTTTGCCTTGCGTAAGGAGAACAAGGGCGCAGCGATGTGGCGCAGAATCTTGAAGCGCGTGGTGTTGCTCTTCATCCTGGGGATGGTAGTCCAAGGTGGACTGCTCACTTTCAATTGGCACCACTTCACACTCTACACCAACACGCTCCAAGCCATAGGTTTGGGTTACGGAATCGCTGCCGTGCTGATGCTCACGCTCTCTGTGCGCATGCAGGTGGCCGCAACGATTTCCCTGCTCATTATTTACGCCATCCCTATGATGCTTACGGGCGACTACACGCAGGAGGGCAACTTCGCCAACCTCGTTGATGCCGCTGTGCTCGGAGGTTTCCGTGGCGACCCGTCTTACACATGGGTGTGGAGCACACTTACATTCGGCGCAACCACAATGTTGGGGGCTTTTTCCGGACAGATTATCCGCAACAAGCAACTCTCGAAACCAAAAATCGCCCTCGTGCTGATGTGCGTGGGTTGCTCCCTCCTCCTTCTCGGTTATCTGTGGGGCGAAGTCCTGCCTATTAACAAGCGCCTTTGGACTTCTTCGATGACGCTCGTCACGGGCGGTTACTGCTACCTGCTCCTGGCGCTCTTCTATTATGTCATCGATGTGTTAGAATACCGTTGCGGACTCGAGTGGCTCAAGTGGTACGGCATGAACGCCATTGCCGCTTATATGATTGGCGAATGCATCAACTTCCGTGGCGTGGTTCACTCCGTAAGTTACGGACTCCAACCCTACCTCGGCGACTACTACCCCCTCTTCCTTACCTTCGGAAACGGTATTGTCTTGCTGTTCATCCTGCGTGGGATGTACCGTAACAACATTTTCTGGAAAGTGTAGCGCAACGTGCTTTTGAGAACCGCAACCCCCTTCTCAAAAAAACTAAACCTATATTCGTAAAAATTATTAGTAACATAAAAAAAAATTGTTAGTAACATATTTTAAAAAAGGTTACTAATAATTTTCGCCCCCCAAACCCTATAGATTTTCAACGCATTACAAAACCCATTTCTTAGGGGTTAAAACGCCCCCGAAAATCACCCTTTTCCCCCTTCATCTATCCCCCATGAAACAAGATCCCCAACCCTGGACCATCCTCCACTCCGAATACCTCATCCGTCGCCCCTGGCTCACCGCGCGTCGCGACCATGTGCGCCTGCCCGACGGTACGGAAAATCCCGAACACTATGTGTTGGAATACCCCGACTGGGTGAATGTCATTGCCCGCACCCGCGACGGGCACTTTGTGCTTATCCGCCAATACCGCCACGGCTTGCGCCAAACGGCATACGAGGTGTGCGCCGGATGTATCGACCCCGAGGATGCGTCGCCCGAAGTAGCTGCGCGCCGTGAGTTGATGGAAGAAACGGGATACGGTGGCGGCACATGGAAACTCCTGACCGTCATTTGCGGGAACCCTTCTACCACAAACAACCTCACCTATTGCTTCGTGGCAGAGGGCGTAGAAAAACTTTCTTCCCAACACCTTGAAGCCACAGAGGACATCACCGTTCACCTGCTCACAAAGGAAGAACTCATGCGCATCCTGCTCAACGACGAAATCAAACAAGCCCTCATGGCTGCCCCCTTGTGGAAATATCTTTACTTGGAGGACTGCCCTGTCAAGGATTTTTCGTAAATTCGCAAGGCTGCAAAGCGATCACACTCCGCATGGCGCTCTCCCCTTAAGATAGGGGGAACCGACGCACGAAGTAAGAGCAGAGGGCAAACTTGTTTGGACTATGCCTTACGAGAAGGAGGAAGACTGAGTGAAGCGAAAGTCAAAACCGCCGTAGGAGGGGAGGGGGTATGATTACTAATACGTGTAACCACCAACCTACTATTTTCTATCAACTAACTTAACTAAAAAAATATATCATGACTATCACAAAAAACATCCGATACATCGGCGTAGACGATACTACCCTCGACCTCTTTGAGGGGCAGTACATCATCCCCAACGGAATTTCATACAACTCTTACTTAATCCTTGACGAGAAGGTGGCGATTATGGACACCGTCGACGCTCGCAAGGGCAAGGAATGGTGGAAAAATCTTGAAGCGGCCCTTGAAGGGCGCACGCCCGACTACCTTGTGGTGCAACACATGGAGCCCGACCACGCCTCGCTCGTAGCAGAGGTGGCGCAGCGCTATCCTAATCTTCAAGTGGTGGCAACGCAAAAAGCCATTCAAATGTTCCCGCTCTTCTTCGAAGGGGCTGATTTCTTGGAGCGTTGCATCGCCGTTGGCGAAGGCGACACCCTCGCGCTCGGCACGCACACCCTGCGCTTCTTCCTCGCCCCCATGGTCCACTGGCCAGAGGTTATGGTGAGTCTTGAGGAGAGCGAAGGCATCCTTTTTGCCGCCGACGCCTTTGGTAAATTCGGAGCGCTCTGCCACGAAGAGGATTGGGCATGCGAAGCCCGCCGTTACTACTTCAACATCTGCGGTAAATACGGTGTGCAAGTGCAGGCGTTGCTCAAGAAACTCGCCGGCGCAAGCATCACGACCATCTGCCCGCTCCACGGTCCCATCCTTACCGAAAACCTCGGTTATTACATCGGATTATACGACACTTGGAGCAAGTACGAACCCGAAACAGAGGGCGTATTCATTGCCTTCGCCTCCATTCATGGCGGTACGGCAAAGGCTGCCCACAAACTCGCTGAAATCCTCCGCGAAAAGGGTGCGCCAAAAGTATCCATCGCCGACCTCTCACGCGACGATATGGCGGAGGCAGTAGAAGACGCCTTCCGCATGAGCAAACTCATCGTCTGCGCCTCCTCTTACGATGCCGGACTCTTCCCGCCCATGCACGAATTTCTCCATAAGTTGCTCATTAAGAACTACCAAAATCGCCGCGTCGGCATCCTCGAAAACGGTTCTTGGGCACCCACCGCAGGAAAAGTCATGCGCAACATGCTCCTCGAGATGAAAAACCTCGACATCGTTGCCCCCATGGTCACCATCCGCGCCCGCATGAAAGCAGAAGACCTTCCCGCAATGGAGGAACTGGCAGACGCCATACTAAATTCAAACTAATATAATTAAAGAGGGTGTGTCAATTGATTGACACACCCTCTTTAATTTAGCCAATGGGTTTACTACATAGAGACAAGCAATGCATAATGAATGGTGTCGTCCAAAATACTTTTACCCACTTCCTGCTCGGAAGAAGTGGAGTTTTTTGTTTGCAAGGAGTCTGCTTGCGGGAGGGCGACGGCAAGGTTCTTCTCTGCTGGGGCGGGGATGTAGACGGGCACTTCGCGCTCCAAGAAAAGCGTGTCGCGGATAGTGGTAAAAATAGTGTCGTGCAGGATTTCCGACTTGGGGAGTTGCGCAAGGGGCGCGGGAGTTTCGGGAGCGCGGAAGGGGGACGCTACGCCCAAGAAGTAACCCACGCAGAGGGCGGCGGCAACGCCTGTCCACCACATGAGGGGGCGCGCCGTTTTAGTGGCACTCACGCGGGGAGGTGTGGGAACGCGGAGGGCGGCATTCTGCTTGTCGCGCAAGGAGCGGGCGGCGGCGGATATTTGTTTCTCGAATTTATTCATAGTCGTGGAGTTGTTGTTTCAAAAGGTTGAGTAGGCGGTGAAGGCGCGACTTAACTGTGCCCTCGGGAATACCAAGAATTTGCGCCACTTGGGCAATGCCGAGTTCTTCCTCAAAGCGAAGGGCAAAAAGAGTGCGACTCTCTTGTGGCAATGTTTCTAATACGGCAGACAAAGCCCGTTGCAGGGTGGCGTTATCCAGTTGGAGTTCGCACGCATCGGTATATTCGTCAGCCGTAGTAGCAAGTTGTTCGGCACGATAGCGCTCTACTTGCTCCGAATGCCGAAATCGGGAGCGGCAAAGGTTGTAGGCGATGGTGTAAAGCCAGGGGCGGAAGGCGGAGGTGGGGTTGAATTGCTCGGCAGCCTGCCACACTTTCATGAAGGTCTCTTGACAGGCGTCGGCAGCCTCGTCCTCGTCGTAACGAAAGGCACGCAGGAAGAATCCCATCAGCCTTCGGGCATGGCGTGAATAGAGTTCGTCAAACGCCTTCTCATCCTGCCGTTCTCCCACCCTACTCATCAGTTGCTCATCGGTCAATGCGGTGAGCGAGGTCTTACGGAAGAGGCGTATCATGGGCGGAAATTTTCAAGATGTAGAAGATAGCGTTGCTTTGTAGGTTCGTCCAACTGCGTATTCGTAATGGAGGCACGCAAGATGCGGTACAACTTCTGCGCACGCGCCATATCGCCCGCCGACTTAAAGCGCTGAATGAAATTAGGTAGGAGCGTCGCATAGTTCACCTGCAACTTTTCGCTACCCTTCCAGTAAGTTTCCGTGCGAAAACGGGGTTCGGTGAGGTACTCCAAGTGATACTTTTCAAAGGCACGCAGCGCCGCCGTTGCATTGTCGTAAGGCGTGGTGCTATACTTCAATAAAAGCCCCTCTTGATAGAGGTTATCGCAAAACTCCTTGATTTCCTGGCTTGAAGACGACTCCAAATTATAGGGTACTGAGGCATTCATATAAATTGGTCTGTCCGTATTTTCACTCAAGTAGTGAATGAATTTGGAGAGTCGGAATTGCGACGCCTCAATTTCATAAGGCGGGATGCCAAGATGCTTACAGATACCGTCGCGATAGTTGGGGAGGAAAAGGAAGGAGCTTACCACGATGAACTTATCCTTGTGCAAGTTCATCGCTCTCTGCATCATAATTTTGGAAAAGAGGTCGAGGTCGCCATGTCCCACATAAATGGCATTCTCGGGCATGCCCTCCAACTGATTGTAGTTGTAGCGCAGGGCAAAGTCGGGATAGTAGCCACCCTCATACTGCCACTTCAGCATTTCGTTGAATTGCGCGCCCCGCTCCCCCTTGTCGAGGTCCGCACTTGTGCGCCAAAGGTAACCCAAAAGGTCGGCCACCGCTTCAAGGTCCACATTGTCGGGAATCATCGTAAGGGCGCGCTCCGCAAATTCCGAGTTGTGCGCCATAGAAATCTTGTAGCGGCATAAGTTGTAGGTAAAACTCTCGGGAATCGCCTGCTCCATGCGCTCGAGTACGGAGGTGCCAGGCGTTACCTGCTCCTGCACACCATTATACCAAAACTTCAAATAATACTTCGCATAAAACAGGTTGCGCCAAGCCTCCTCCGACTTCGGGTGCTTCTTTACCGCTGCCTCCCAAGCCTCTGCCTGACGGGCATACCAGGTAGAATCCTTTCCCGAAACGATTACGGCACGCACAGGTTCCGCCTGTTGCGCCACGAGTGAGGCTACTGACATCAACAATGTAGTAATTGTAATTATTGTTCTCTTTATGCTTAAATCCATAATGTGATGAGTAATTTACAGTTAGAATTAGTTGCTATTTAGATGGCCATTCATAACTGCATATGCACAAGGGAAGAAAAAGTTTCAAAATTTCCGATAAAAATTCTTACGAGAATAGATTTGTATAAACAAAAAAAAGAGGTTCTTCAAAATTCTGAAGAACCTCTCTGAAAAGTGGCGGCAACCTACTCTCCCGCTATACGCAGTACCATCGGCGCGGACGGGCTTAACTTCTCTGTTCGGAATGGGAAGAGGTGGAACCCCGACGCTATAACCACCGGAAATAGTTTAGACATATCTTACAACTTCATCTACTCGCCTTGCTTTAGAATCTTGCTTGGCTTTTTTTGTTCTTTTCGAATAAAGCAACGCCTTAAGTACATCCACCTCAAATGCGGTGAAAGTTTCGGGCAATTAGTAGTGCTCGGCTATGATGTCACCATCTGTACACCTGCACCCTATCAACGTTGTCGTCTACAACGA